>LBSX01000007.1 GCA_000990355.1 Candidatus Magasanikbacteria bacterium GW2011_GWC2_37_14 | reverse complement strand
GTATGAACTATTCCACACCTCTACTCAATGGGCCTTTAGGGGCTCATTTTGTATTGGAATGGGTTTCCATTTGGGGCTCATGTTGTATTGTACAAGACTGGAAGTTTTCTAATTTGGGTAATCATGATATAATAAATTTAGCTAGTTTAGCCGAAAACTTAATTTTTTGTATATTTTTATTAAACATATGGTAGAAAGATTAACTGATGAAAAAATCAAAAAGATTTTGGTGGGGGAAACTTATTTATCGGAAAAAGATATAAAAGAAGTGGAAGAGGGGATGCAAGAAACCGGCATGGGATTGGCAGAATACTTGGTTGAAGGTGGTTTTATTACCAAAGATATTTTGGGTCAGGCTTTGGCAGAATATTATAATACAGTTTATGTAAATTTGAGTCGTGAGAAAATAGACCAAGACTTATTACAAAAAGTACCCGAATTAATTGCTCGTTCCAAGGGGGCAGTGGCTTTTTCTGCTGATGCCAAAGGTATAAAAGTAGCAATGTTGAATCCTGGTGATATAGATACTATTCATGTTTTAGAAAAATTGCTGGGCAACAACATTGAGCCTTTGTTTATGACAGTTCAGGATTTTGAAGAGGCCATGAGTAATTACAAATTAGGTTTAAAAGATGAATTTACAAGAATTTTAGTAGATTTGCAGAAATTTGGCTTAAATAAAGAAAAGAGTGATGATGTGGTGGTTTCCATGGTTGATACTTTGCTAAAATATGGACATCAAAATAGAGCTTCAGATATTCATATCGAACCTTATAATGAAAAATTAATGGTTCGTTTTAGAATAGATGGCATTATGCATGATGTTTTGGAAATACCAAAAGAGTTTTCCGAAGTAGTTTTGACTAGAATAAAAATATTATCCAAAATGCGCACGGACGAACATCGGGCCGCTCAAGATGGAAAATTGCGTTTTAAATCCGAATCAGAAACTGTAGATGTGCGTGTTTCGGTGGTGCCGACTACTTTGGGAGAAAACGTGGTAATGCGTATTTTGTCTGCTCGTAGTCGTTCTTTTGGTTTGTCTGATTTGGGTTTGGCCGATAGTGAAATGAAAAAAGTTCAAAAAGCCATTAAACACCCCCATGGTATGTTTTTGGTCACTGGTCCTACTGGTAGTGGCAAAACCACAACTCTTTATGCTATTTTAAAATTACTAAATCGTCGTGATGTAAATATTGCTACCATTGAAGACCCAGTAGAATATGATATGGAGGGAATTACACAAATTCAGGTAAATGTAAAAACTAATCTTACTTTTGCCAATGGTCTACGTTCAATTGTGCGTCAGGATCCAAATGTAATAATGGTTGGAGAAATTCGTGATCAGGAAACAGCAGATATTGCAGTTAATTCTGCCCTTACTGGACATTTGGTGTTGTCTACTTTGCATACCAATGATGCAGCTACTACTTTGCCACGTTTGTTAGATATGGATGTGGAACCATTTTTGGTGGCTTCTACTGTAAATGTAGCTATTGCTCAGAGATTAGTAAGAAAGATTTGTTCTCGTTGTCGTACTTCCTATGAAATGAGTGAAGCCGAAAAAAAATCCTTGGATTTTGATTCTCATGTTAAAGAAATTTTCAATAAAAAAGCTGGCAAAAAATTAGAAAAATTAAGATTGTACAAAGGTGCTGGCTGTGATGTTTGTAACAAAACAGGCTTTAAAGGCAGAGTAGGAGTATTTGAAATATTGGAAATGAGTGAAGAAATAAAAAATTTAGTTTTAGAACATGCTTCCAGTCAACAAATTATGGAAACAGCCAAAACCCAAGGCATGGTAACAATGCTAGAAGATGGAATTGACAAAGTGTTAAATGGTGTTACTACTTTAGAAGAAGTTTTAAGAGTTACTAGAGAATAATTTCATCCAGCACTATTTTTTATAGAAAAATGGTGCTGGATTAATTTTAATAAATATTATGCCACAAGAAACAAAACCTAAAAAAAGTTTTTTTAATTTTGATATTAGTATTGGTGGCACTGGTTTGGCAGAAAAAGCTTTGTTGGCTAAGTATTTGGCAGTAATGCAACAATCTGGTTTAACTATTACCGAATCCTTAGATATTATAGAAGAAACGGCTCGTGGCAGAATGAAAAAAATAATTACGGTTATAAACAAATCAGTAGCTTCTGGTAATTCATTAGCAGATTCTTTTGGCAGGTTTCCCAAGGTTTTTTCGGGAATTTTTATTAGTGCGGTTTTTGCTGGAGAAAATTCTGGCACTTTGGCAGAAAATTTACAGCATTTATCTGATCAATTACAAAAAGAAAAGGAGTTGAGTTCAAAAATCAAAGGGGCAATGCTTTACCCAATTGTAGTTTTAATAGCCGCTTTTATTTTGGGTATGGGAATGTCTTTTATAATTTTACCCAAAATTATTCCCTTATTTGAAGGTTTAAAAACAGAATTGCCATTTACTACACGCGCTTTGATTTCTTTTTCGCATTTTGTGGCCAACAACACAATTGGTTTGGTTGTGGGTATTATCTTGGGGGTTATTGCTCTTTTGGCGATTTTAAAAGCAAAATTTTCTCGACCAGTTACAAATTGGTTACTTTTAAAAATTCCAGTGGTAAAAGGCATTTCTGTTAACACAAATTTAGCTAGATTTTCACGAACTTTGGGCACCTTGCTTAAAAGCGGTTTAAATATTGACGAAGCTTTGGAAATTACTTCCCAAACTGTTAGTAATTATTATTATCAAAAAGCCTTTAGAGAAATTGGCGAGCGAGTAAGCAAAGGTAGTCGTTTGGCTGCTAGTTTGGATGATTATAAAAAATTGTTTCCCAAAATGGTTACTCGTATGGTAATGGTGGGCGAACAATCTGGTAATTTGGAGGGAACATTAATTTATTTGGCAGAATTTTATGAAGTGGAAGTGGACAATGCTACCAAGAATTTATCTACTGCCATTGAGCCAATATTATTATTGTTGATTGGCTTGGTGGTAGGATTTTTGGCTTTATCAATTATTACCCCTATTTATAATATTACCGGAAATATTCACCGTTAGTTTTTTATGCAAAGATTTTTTAGCCAGTACAATTTTTTTGGTAAAATTAAAACTGGCTTCACCCTGATTGAGTTGTTGATTGTAATTGGTATAACTATTGCTTTGTTATCTGCCTCCATACCAATTTATGGGTCTTTGCAAGTTAAGGCACAGTTAAGCGAGACCAGTTCTCAATTAGTGCAAAGTTTGCGTTCTGCCAGAGAAAATTCTATTGGCCGTTTTAATAATTCTGCCCATGGAGTTTTTTTAAATTTAACTAGTAGCCCTAATTCTTATACAATTTATCAAGGAAATTCTTTTGTAACTCGAAATATTGATTATGACCGCTTGTATTCTTTGGATAATGCTGTGACAATTCAAAATATAAGTTTAACAACTTCTAGTAGTAATATAGATATAAATTTTTCTAGTGGCTTGGGAAAACCCAACAATGTTGGTAGTTTTCGTTTGGTACACAGTGTTACTGGTGCTTACACAATTAGTATTAGTAGTTTAGGTAAAATTGAAGAATAATATGTATTTTAAAAATAGAGCTTTTACTTTAATTGAATTGTTAATCACTATAGCGATTATTGCAGTTATTGCAGTGGCAGTTTTTGTGGCTATTAATCCTTTGGAACGTTTTAAAGATGCGAGAAATTCCCGTCGATCGGCTGATTTGGAATCCATAGTAGGTGCAGTTCGCATGTACCAAATAGAGAATAAAGGATTATTACCAACTGGTTTGGATGAAAATTGGAAAATGATTGGCACAGCTTCTTCTGGTTGTGGCGTGGCTTGTGGAGGGGAGACGCAAATAATGTCACTGGCTATTGAAGATAGTGGGCAGATAGCTTTTGATTCTGGTGATTATTTTAATACCGCGTATAATTCAGTTTATAATTATTTAGGTTTGTCGGCTGGTACTTCTGGTAGTTATTTATCTTCAATCAAAGATGGGGGGAGTGATAATGCTTCTTGGTCTAATTTTGGCTGCTTGCCAAATAATACTGTTAGCACAGATGGGCTTATAACTTGGTTGGGTTTTGAAAATGGAGAAATTAATAGTAATACAATAACAGATAAGAGTGGTCTAGGAAACAATCCAGTCATGTCCAATAAGAATTCAATTAGTTTTTCTAATGGAAAAAATGGTCAGGCAATAAATTTTTTATCTGCTACCAGCAAACTTCCCTATCTAACTATACCGGCCACCACCCCAAGTATTCAAAATTTTATGCAGAGTGGAAATTTTTCTTTTTCAGTTTGGTTTAAGGTGGATAATTATCCTACGGCAACAGCTTTTATTATTAGTAATTTTCGTGGTGGTGTCCCTGGCTCTGGTGCTTACTTGGCATTTGTTGGAAATAAATTTGTAATAATGACTAGGAATACACCAATAGACCCGTCCAAATGTACTGGTACAATTACTTCTGGTTGTGGTGCAACTACATTAAGGTTTCCTTCGGGAATGTCTGGACTAGCAACTGGACAATGGTATCATGCAGTGGCTACCAAGAGTTGGGATGGAAATCAATCTATCACCGCATTGTATTTAAATGGAAATAAAATAAATCAAGCAGTAGGAAATAAAGTAATAGCTAATGGTGTTCCAATAGTTGTAAATAATGCTGGTTCATATCATTTTGATGGAATTTTAGATGAATTATTAGTTTATAATCGAGCTTTGAGTGCCAGTGAAGTGGCTGACCAATACCGTCGAGGAGTGGCTCATATAAAAATGCAGGCTCGTACTTGTTCTGAGTCAGATTGTGGAGATAATCCAAATTTTATTGGTCCAGATGGCACAGCTTCCACTT
The DNA here is from genome assembly GCA_000990355.1 of Candidatus Magasanikbacteria bacterium GW2011_GWC2_37_14. Taxonomy (GTDB): domain Bacteria; phylum Patescibacteriota; class Patescibacteriia; order Magasanikbacterales; family UBA922; genus GWC2-37-14. The sequence goes on along the minus strand of LBSX01000007.1, from coordinate 74,150 downwards.
ATTATGAGGATTCAAATAACACAGGAAATCTTACCCCGTCTTTTTCTTTAGAAAATTTGTTTAGTAATCAATACTTTCAATATAAAGCATATTTAGAAACCGAAGATTCTCAGTTTTCTCCTAAATTGAGCAGAGTCACGTTGGCAGGAGATACTGCTTCCAGTAGCTCTTCTTTTAGTCTACAGCCTGCTTGTTTAGATTTGTCCAGTTCCCTAAATAATAAATTAAGTCCTATACCTCAGGATCCAAGTTTAGGTTCTCCAGAAAAAACTTATTATGCTATAAATCGTGATGATACTGGTAAGATTAATGCGCAGGCATGTGGGGCTGAAGAAATTGTAATTACCACTGGTAGATAATTTATGATAAATAATAAAGGACAAAGTTTGTTAGAAGTAATTGTAGCCTTGGCTATATTTGCTTTGATAAGTGCAACTATGGTGTCTTTATCGACTGGTGGCTTTGTTTCAATGAACGTTGGTGGTGAACAAACTGAGGCCCAAGCTTTGGCGGGTGAAGGTGTAGAAGCAGTGCGAGCGATTAGAGATCGGGCATGGAATGAATTAACATTTACCACTTCCTCAGTGGCAACTTCTACTGGTCAATGGATTTTTTCTGGTGAAAATACTACTGCCCAGTTAGATAACTATTTTCGGACCATTAGTTTTGATTCTGTTTGTCGTGATGTTAGTAACAATATTGTTGCTTGCCCGGGTTTGTATACAGACGCACAAACTAAAAAAGTTACTTCACAAATTGATTGGCCAGTTAGGAATACTACAAACACCGTAAAACAAGTAACCTATTTAACTAATTGGGATGCTTTGAATTGGGTACAAACTAATTGGTTGGGTGGTAGTGGACAAAGTGTTTGGTCTGATATTACTAAATATTTTAGTGATGATGGCAATGTAAATGCTTCGACCACTGGTAATTTACAATTAAAATATACACCCAGTAGTGGTTGTGGACCAATGATTTGGGATTTTTCCAATCAATATAGTTATTCTTATGATAATTCTAAAATTGAAGTTGTGGGCGGTTTTGGCCAATTAAAAGATATTGGTTCTTGTTCGGGTACAACTTCTACTTGTGCTACTTTGACTAGCCAAAGTAGTTGCCAAGCACTAGCAGGCTGTAGTTGGACTCCGAGTTATGCTAGTACTAACCCAACAATTAATAATTTCTTTTCTTATACACCTAGCCAAATTAGTTATTGGTCTGGTTTTAGTGAAACGGCTGTACCAAATGGGGGAGTGATTTATTATCAATTATCCAATGATGATGGGGTAAGTTGGAAATATTGGAATGGTTCGGCCTGGGTGACTTCTACTTTGGCAACCAATTATAATACTTCTTCAACAATTAATACCAATATTATTACTTTTCCAACCTCTACCAAAAAAATGATGTTTAAAGTATTTTTAGTAAGTGATGGCAACAACCTGGTAAAATTAGACCAAGTACAAATTGATTGCAGCCAGATTTATGATTGGGATTTTGAGACCCCAGCCAGTTATAATTATCCAACTACGACAATTATAGTTTCTAGTAGTATGGCACAATTAAATAATTTAGGTTCAACCAGTGTTTGTTCGGGTACAACCACTGTTTGTAGTACGATTGTTAGTTCAACAAATTGTACAACTGCTGGTTGCTCTTGGTCGGCTGGTGGTGATACAACTTATGCTACAACTAGTCCGAGTATTAGCTCAGTGATTTCTTTATCTTTACCCACAACCACTTTTTATAAATGGACACGTTTTATAGAAACCGCTACTACCAATGGTGGCAGTATTTCATATCAATTATCAAATAATGATGGTACAACTTGGCAATTCTGGAATGGTTCTGCTTGGGCTACAGCCGGAGCAGAAAATTATAATAGTGCTAGTGTGGTTAATACCAATATTAACACTTTTGCTACATCTACTGGTAAATTAATGTATAAGGCTTTTTTAACCAGTAATGGAACACAGTTAGTACAATTAGATAATATCCAAGTTTGGTGGCAAGAAACCACTGGAGTGAGTAGTTATGCAACTTTGGGTAGTGTAATTTCTTCGGCATATAACCTAAGTGACATTTCACCAGTAAGCGTGATTTCTTGGACACCAGATTTGTCGGCTTGTAGTAATTGTTCAATAAAATTTCAAATACGAACAGCGTCTAATAATGGTGGAGTCCCAGGAACTTGGTCGCCATGGTATGGGGTAAATGGAGCTGATGATTATTTTATAGACTATCGTGGTTCAATCATACCCAAAGTTTTGAATTGGAATCAGTGGGTACAATACCAGGCTTGGCTTTTGGGTGATGGTAATTCTACCCCAATTTTAAATGATGTTACAGTTTATTATAAATAAATTATGTTAGTTAAAAATCGTCAAGGATTTACCTTGGTAGAAACAATTATTTATGTGGCTATTATTGGTGGAGTGATTGCTACGTTTATTAGTTTTAGTTTAAATGTTTCTAATGCAAGAAATAAAACTTATGTACAAGCAGAAACCCAAGCTAATGCCCGAGTGGCTTTGAATATTATTACTCAAAAAATTCAATCAGCCACAGGGGTAAATATTTCCCAATCGGTTTTTAATACTGACCCCGGTGTATTATTTTTGGTAATGAGTAGTAGTACTTTGAATCCAACGGTAATAAGTTTGTCCGAGGATAACGGCAAATTGCAAGTAAAAGAAGGAGATAGTGTTACCTCCACTATCACTACTGCCCAGATACAAATTAATAATTTAGTTTTTACAAATTTTTCTGTGAGTAGTACTAGAGAAAATATTGGCGTAGATTTAACAGTAAGTTTTGTTTCTTCGACTGATGTTAATTTTCAATATAGCCAAAATTTACACACAGCGGTAAGTGTAAGAGAATAGTATGAAAATTTTTAATTTTAAATTTATAATTTTTAAATCTGGCAAACGTGGAATGGTTGCATTGCTTACAGTTATTATTGTTAGTGCTGCAGCTTTGGTAATGGCCTTTAGCGCCTCAATGCTTGGTTTGGGTGATATGGATATGGGTTATACAGCCCAAAAAGGGCAGGAATCAATGTCTATGGTAAATGGTTGCGCCGAAGAGGCTTTGCGTCAGTTGCAATTCAATGCTAATTGGGGTGGCGGAACTTTGAATTTAATGGATGGATCGTGTATGATAGGAGTATTAGTAAATGGAAATAACCGTACACTTACTGTTTCTGGTACAATAAATAATTTTACCAAGAAATTACAAGTTTTAGCTACATTAAATAGTAATGAAGTATTGGTAACTTCTTGGCAAGAAATAGAAAATTAAATAATTAAAGTATGTGCTTAATTAGTAAAAAATATCTTGGTTTAGACATTGCGGACAGCTCAATTGAAGTAGCTTTGGTTGGCCAATCTTGGGGTCGAACCAAGTTAATTAGTGTTGGTAGAGTAGAGTTAGAGGCGGGTTTGGTAAAAAATGGCAGAATTATTGATAAAGAAAAATTAGCTATCTCCATAAAAGAATTATTCCAAACTGCCAAACCAAAAGCTATAAAAAATGGTGAATTATGTTTTGGTTTGCCAGAAAGCCAAACATTTTTACATCATTTTTATACTACTAGTAAAGATAATAAAGAAAAACAAAAGACTATTGAAAAAGAATTGGCAGAAAATATTCCAATTACTGGAAAAGATTTGGCTTATTCTCTAAGAATTTTGAATGAAGACAAAGAAAAAACAGAAATACTTGTGGCCGCTACCAGACAAGAAGTAATTAATGAATGGCGTAATTTTTTTAAGAGTATTAAATTAAATGTTGTTAATTTTGATATAGAAATTTTAGCTACTTTTAGAAATTTGTTTGATCATTTGCAAAAAGAGCCAGTAATGCTTCTGGATATTGGTGCCAACACTACTCATGTGGGTGTGTTTGATGAATTTGGTTTACATTATGAGTATGTAATAAACAAAGCTGGCAATGATTTTAGCAAAATTATTGCCGAGGTTTTGGAAATTGATGTTGTAAAAGCAGAGATTGAAAAACTTAAAAGTGGTTTAAAAAATCGTAGTAAAAAAGTTGTTGAAGAATTAGAAAATGAATTGAATAAAATAGCTAAAGCAATTAAAGAAAGCATTGAAAGTTATAATAGTGGCACTGACAAGAAATTAGCTAAAGTTGTTTTGGTTGGTGGTTCTAGCCTGTTGATTGGTTTGCCAGAATTTTTTTCTAAATCATTAAATATCCCAGTAGAAATAGGTAAGGCTAGATTGACCAAAGAAAAATTACCTTTATATTATGTAGAAGCGATTGGTTTGGCTTTGGGTAAAGCAGAAAAACATTGGAGTAAGACTGACCCAAATTTTTGAAAATTATCAAAAACTATCAATTAACAACTCCATTTGTTTAATTGTTAATAATATTTATTTATAAAACCTATGAATAAAAAAGGTTTTACATTAATTGAGCTATTGATCGTAATTGCGATCATTGCCATTATTGCCGGTGTGGTCTTTGTGGCCTTGGATCCTTTAACCAGATTTCAAGATTCACGAGATTCTCGTCGTTGGGGGGATCTTACTGGTATTTTAAGTGCCGTTAAAATACATCAAGTTGATAACAAAGGTAGCTATTTGGGAACAATAGCCAGTCTGGCTGCTGATACTCCAGCCATGATTACCAGTGGTGCTGGTAGTGCTGGTACTTGTACAGCTACCACAACTCTCGCTAGTGTGGATTTAAGTGGTTTGGCAACTGGTGGTTATTTATCTGCGGTGCCAATGGACCCACAAGGTGGTAGTGCCTCGTCAACATTGTATTATTTAATTAAACGCAGTAATGGTACTGTTACTGTAGGTGCTTGTGCTCCAGAACACACAGCCACAGGAATTTCTGTGGCCAGGTAATATTAATATAATATAATTATGAAGAATAAAAGAGGTTTTACCTTAATTGAATTGTTAATTGTAATTGCAATAATGGCGATTATTGCTGCAGTAATTTTTGTGGCTTTGGATCCTTTAAAACGTTTTCAAGATTCGCGTGATAGTGTGCGTTGGCAACAAGCTAGTCAAATTTTGAATGCCATTAAATTGTATCAGGTAGATCATGGCGGAACAAATTTAGCAACTATTACTGATATGACAGCCGGAGCCACTTATATGATGGGTACTGATACTTCTGGTTGTGATCATTATAATGCTGTTTGCGATGTTTCAATTCCAGGAGATGGTTATTGCGTTGATTTGTCGGATTTGGTAAGTAGTGGTTATTTGTCTTCTATTCCAGTAAGTCCAAATGGGGCTGGTACTTGGGATAGTGGCCATACTGGTTATACCATTTCCACTACTTCTACTGGTGCTACTTTTGTTCATTCTTGTGAATCAGAAAATAGTACAGAAATTGTTTTGTCTAGATAATATTATTAAATATAAAATCCTCCGATTTTAGATCGGAGGATTTTTTGTGCTCGCGGCAGGAATCGAACCCACATAGACAGCTTCGAAGGCTGTTGTCCTATCCATTGAACGACGCGAGCAATTAAAATGCGTGCCACGAGGGCGCGCACCAGTGTAAGGACTTATTAAGTCCGCGTAAAGCTCACTGTGTTCGCCACGCGGCACTCAAAGACGCTCATTAATTCGCGCCTTTTCGTGGTGGGCCGCCAGGGGGTCGAACCCTGGACCGTATCCTTAAGAGGGATCTGCTCTACCAGCTGAGCTAGCGGCCCATAATTTTTTAGATTCTATTTTTTAAGTACTTTCTACCAAATCCTGTTTTAAAATATTTTTCTCTTTGTATTGCTTTTTGTTCGTTTAGACAAGCTTCGTAATAAATAAGTTTAAGTGGTCTTCTGCATTTTGTAGCATCTGCTTTCCCACTATTATGTTCTTCAAGTCTATTTTTTAGGTCTTTGGTATATCCAATATATAAATTATTATCCATTTCACTCTTTAATACGTAAGTGTAGTACATATAATTTATATACAACTGCTCCCCGCCCGCCATTGCAAGCCTAGAGCTTGCTCAGGCGTTGCGGGCGGGTACCAGCTGAGCTAGCGGCCCATAATTTAGGATTAACCTAAATGTTCATCATTTATTGATCGTTGTTTTATTTCTACTTTTGGGCCTTTCCAGCCTTTTATTTTTAAGGCATTTTCGGCAGCGTCGGTTTGACCTTCTTGTTTACTGGTACCACGACCTTCGGCAATTTTTTCTTTTTCTAAAAAAATTCCTACAATAAATTCTTTGGCATGGTCTGGGCCGTCTTCTGCTAAAACTTTGTAAGTAGGAGTAATACCAATAATTTCTTGTGCAGATTCTTGAAAACGTGATTTGGCATCCATCCATAAACCATTTTCTAATACTTCGGGTAATTTGGTAACCACAAAACGTAACACAAATTGTTTTGCCATTTCCCATCCTTGATCAATATAAATTGCCCCGATTATTGATTCTAAAACATTGGCTAAAATAAATTCACGAGCTTTGGTGCCGGCGTCTTTACTTTCACCATGGCTTAAAAATAAAAATTCTTCCAGCTCTAGTTCTTTGGCAACTTTGGCACACATAATAGCATTTACCAAAGCCGCGCGCCAAGAAGTAAGTTCACCTTCGGGGTTTAAATAATTTTGAAATAAAAATTCGGTAACAATTAATTCTAAGACCGCGTCGCCTAAAAATTCTAGGCGTTCGTTGTGGCCCAAAACAAAATCGCGATTTTCATTTAAATAAGAACGATGCACTAAAGCTTGTACTAAGTGATTTGGTTGTTTAAACTGAATGCCAATTTTTTTTTCTAGTTCGGCAAAATTCTTTTCTTTGTAGGCAGCTACTGTTTCCATAAAATTATTTTTGTTTGTTTAAATCTTTATAAATTGCACCCAAAACACCATTAACAAATTTTCCCGAAGCTGGGCCACCATATGATTTGGCAACTTCAATTGCTTCGTTGATAGCCACACGATCGGGGATAGTATCATTAAATTTTAATTCGTAGATACCAATACGCAAAATATTACGGTCAATAATGGTAATTTGTTCAATTGGCCAGTTGGAAGCATATTGACTGATTATGGGATCTATCTCTTTTTGATGTTCGACAACTTTATCAACAGTTTCCATGACATATTTTTTTTCTTCTTCTAGGCCTGATCCAAATTCTACTAGATTGTGTTCGACAATAGCAGGTAAGGCAGCAGTAGGTTGGCCGCGGAAATCCCATTCATACAAAGATTGCATGGTAATACACCTTGCTAAATGACGATTGGCCATATTAAAATAATTATTTACCTAAAGTTTTTTTGCGTCTGGCGGCACGAGCAGCTCTTTTTGCAGTTGGTATTGCTTGACGGCCTTTGTAGTTGCCACAAGCTTTGCAAGCACAATGTGGCAAATTATTGGCACCACATTTACTGCATTTGGCAGAAGTAGTTTGTTTTAAGGCAAAATGAGAGCCTCTTTCTCTGCGTGAGCGACTAGTTCGTTGTTTTGCGGGTAAACCCATATGTTAATAAATTACAAATTACAAATATCCAATTTCCAATGAGAGGAAATTAAACTGCACATATTATAGCACAAATAAGAGAAAAAATCAAGAGGGGACGGTAAGGTTTGCTTTTTAACCATATTTTGGCTAAAATAGAGCCATGGAAATCAAAATTTGTGAAAATAAAAATGAGTGGGAAAAACAGCAAAAAGAGCATAATAATACTTCGGCAAGCTTAGCGCAAGCCGAATTTTTGCAGTCTTGGGATTGGGGTGAATTCCAAAAATTAACCGGTAAAAACGTCCAACGTTGGCAAATAGTCGAAAATGGTCAAGTAGTTGGGCAAATACAGGGGTTTGAACATAAATTGCCAGGATTGGGGAATTATTTTTATATACCTAGACTCAAGGTGTATGATTTAGGATTTAAGGATTTGGTTAATTTTTTAAAAAATAAAAATTATATTTTTATTAGAATAGAGCCTGTGGAAAAATTTTCTTATGCCCTGTACCTTTCGTCTTATGTCAGGAATCGTCAGCCAGCGCAAACTCTAATTTTGGATTTAAAACAAACTGAATTAGAAATTTTGGGAGCAATGCACTCTAAAACTCGTTATAATATTCATTTAGCAGAAAAGCATGGAGTAATTGCAGCCCAAGAAAAAAATGCTGAGATTTTTTGGCAATTAAATTTACAAACTACTGGGCGTGATAAATTTAAAAGTCATGAATTTGAATATTATCAGAAAATGTTAGCCATGCCAAACTGTTATCAATTAACAGCTTATTTTAACAATAAACCAATCGCTAGTAATATTTTAATTGTGGCAAATAAAACAATTACTTATTTGCACGGGGCTTCGTCCAATGAACAGCGCAATTTAATGGCACCATATTTGTTGCAATGGGAGGGGTTAAAGTTAGGCAAAAGTTTAGACTGCGAAAATTATGATTTTTGGGGTGTAGCGCCTTTTTTTGAGATTGATAAGCATCCTGATTTTTTCGTTGCGGAACTCGTTGATTCTCACTCAAACAGTCCTCACTTCAAAAACCAGGATACTTATCAATCTTTTGGTAAATATTTTTGGCATAAAAAACATGCTTGGAGTGGGGTAACTAAATTTAAAGTTGGGTTTGGCGGAAATTACCGTGAATATCCACAAGCCTGTGATATAATATTTAAACCTTTTTTTTATAAACTTTATAAATTTGCTAAAAAATTATTTTAATTTTATGAAATTGTCTTGGTCACATAAATTATTTTTGAAAATAAATAAAGAATTGGGAAAAAATCAAGTTAGGGACTTTGTATTTTTGTATGCTGCTCATTGGTCAATTTATATTTTGGGTTTTGCAATTTTGCAGTGGGTGAGTAGTTCATTGGATTTAATGAGCTTAAAAATTTTTATTAAATTAATTTTGACGGCGACCGTGTTTGGTTATGTTGGTAATTGTTTAATGGCTTTGGTTTGGCGTCACCCACGGCCACACAAAGAATTACAAGATGTAAAAATTTTGTTTAATCCAGTAGAAAATTGGAAATCTTTTCCATCGGATCATGCGACAATTTCTTTCATTTTTGTTTTTGTAGCCTTAATGTTTCATCCACCCTTGTTATTGGCAATTTTCTTTTTTGCTTTGGCAATTTTGGTAAGTGCTGCTAGGGTTTACGCAGGAGTGCACTATCCGCGTGATATTGTTGGTGGTTTATTTTTTGCTTTTATTTATTCGGCAATAGCTTTTTGGCTTTTGCAATATATTTCAGAACCGTTGTATCAATATTTTATAAATTTGTTATGAATGCGATAATTTTGTGTGGGGGGCTTTCAACCCGACTGGGTGAAATTACCAAAACAATTCCGAAAATTTTGCTGACTATTGGCGACAAAACTATTTTGGATTGGCAATTAGAAAAATTAAAAACCGCAGGTGTTAAAGAAGTGGTTTTGGCAGCCGGGCATTTGGCCAGTACTCTTTTTAATGAAGTGGGTGAAGAAAGAATGGGAGTAAAATTAATTTATGCTATTGAAGACAAAAAATTAGGTACTGGCGGAGCAATAAAACATGCTTGGCAGTATTTGTCTAAAGCAGAGGAACCAGTAATAATTTTGAATGGTGACATCATGACCAGTGTAGATTTGCCAAAGATGTGTAGTGATTTAAAACCAGAAAGCGATGGTCTGCTCTTGGGAGCCTATGCCCCAGACGTGGCTAGCTATGGTACTTTGGAATATAACCAAGAATTTCACTTAACGGCTTTTAAAGAAAAGACTGGTATTCATGAGCCAGGTTATCAAAATGGTGGTTATTATATTTTTAATCCAAGTATAAAAAAGTATTTTCCAGAAAGCCAAGAATTTAGTATTGAATATGACGTTTTTCCAAATGTAAATAATTTGTATGTTTATGAATTTAAAGATATTTGGATAGATGTGGGTGTGCCGGAGAGGTTGGAGTGGGCGAGAGAGAACTATAAACAATTTTTTAATTTCTAATAACTAATTTCTAATGAAAATTAAAACCTGTCTGCCGATAGGCAAGATTTCAAATTTTCAGTTGTATAAATTAATTGGCATTTTAGCTTTGTTTTTGTTGTTGTTTGGAAGTTATAAGTGTTATCGTTATTTTCATCCCAAATATATTCCATTACCACCGCGAGCAGAAGTAACTTTAACAATTATCCCTGGTTGGGATTTGCGTGATGTGGCAAAATATTTAGTGGATAAAAAATTAGCGAGTAGTACTGCAGATGTTTATGCTATTACTGGTGAGCCAGCTAGAAAGTATAAAGTAAGTGAAGAAATTTTTTCGTTTGGTCCATCGGATGATTTGCTTGGACAGAAACCATTTGGTTTGAGTATGGAAGGTTACCTGGCTCCAGAAACAGTTAGAGTTTTTGCAGATAGTGATTTGGTAAGTGTAATTGATAAATTTTATTTTATTAGAAAAGATCAATTAACACCAGATATTTTGAATAAAGTAAAAGCTTCTAAAAAAAGTTTACACGAGATTTTAATCCTGGCCAGTATTTTGGAGAAAGAAGTTAGAAATATAGAAGATAAAAAATTAGTGGCTGATATTTTTTGGCGGAGACTGGAGAAAAATTGGGCGTTGCAAGCTGATTCCACAGTACATTATGTTGTTGCCAAAGAGGGTAATGTTTACACCACTGCCAAAGATCGTCAGGTAGATTCTTTATGGAATACTTATAAATATCCCGGTCTTCCTCCAAGTCCCATTTGCAATCCAGGCTTGGATTCAATTAAAGCCACACTTGAACCAACAAAAAATAGTTATTGGTATTTTCTTACATCTAGTGATGGAACAGTGCATTATGCTAAAACTTTGGAAGAACATAATACTAATAAAATTCATTTATAATTATTTCTGGATCCCCGCCTGCGCGAGGATGACAGTGAAATTTTATGCTAACAACTGATTTTGACTACAACCTCCCATTAGAATTAATTGCTCAGTATCCACTTGCGCCACGCGATAGTTCGCGTTTGTTTGTTGTTGATAGAAAAAAAATTAAAGAAAACCCTTCGGCTTCATTTCATTCCGCTCAGGGCAAGCATTTTTATGATATTATAGATTATTTAAAACCCGGTGATTTGTTGGTTTGGAATAATTCCAAAGTTTTTAAAGCTCGGTTATTTGGTAAATTAGTGGAAGCAGAAAATAATCAAGAATTATTGGAACACAAAAAAGAAATAGAAATTTTTTTAATTCGTGAAATGGAAAATCAAGGAGTGTGGAAAGTATTGGCTAAGCCAGGGCGACATTTACGAGAGGGGATGCGAGTGGTGTTTGCCCCTTCGACAAGCTCAGGGCAAACTCCTGATTTTTATTGTGATGCCTTGGTTAAAGAAAATGATGGAACAATTTTGGTGCAATTTCCCGATAACGCCGATATTGTACGAGCTAAAGCCAATAAATATGGTCACATTCCTGTGCCACCTTATGTAAAAGATGAGCCACATGAATTAGAAACATACCAAACAGTTTATGCAAAACCCGAAGGTTCAGTGGCAGCACCAACTGCGGGTTTTCATTTTACTGATTCTTTAATTGAAAAACTTAAAAATAAAGGTGTGGAATTTGCCGAAGTAACTTTGCATGTGGGATTGGGAACTTTTTTGCCAGTAAAATCAGAAAAAGTGGAAGACCATACCATGCATAGTGAATGGATTGAACTTAGTGAAGAAAATGCTGAAAAAATTAATCGTGCCAAAGCCGAAGGTCGGCGAGTGGTGGCGGTTGGTACGACAACAGTGAGGACGTTGGAAGGGATTGCGAGTTTGTCATTGCGAGGAGCCGACATAGGCGACGAAGCAATCCCAATGGTTAAAGATAAAACTGGGGGATTGTCACGCCCTGCTCGAGCAGGGCTCGCAATGACACTTAGGCCCTATCATGGTGATATAAATATTTTTATTAAACCAGGATTTGAATTTAAAATAGTGGATGCCATGATTACAAATTTTCATTTACCTAAGTCAACTTTACTAATGTTGGTCTCCGCCTTCGCTGAAGCTACAGCGGACAAGAGTGCTCCTGGCAGTGGTAAAGAGTTTATGTTGGAGTGTTACAGGCAGGCAGTAAAAGAAAAATATCGGTTTTTTAGTTTTGGTGATGCGATGTTTATCTATTGACAAAAGGCGATTTTTGTGCTATAATATATAGGTATTTAAATAAATATTGGCTAATTTAGGCCCTACCTCATCGGCAGGCAGGCAATTAATTTAAAATATATGGTTTGGATGCCACGTAGACCAGGTGAACATATGCCACCTGTTGAAGCAACAAGAGGTGTGCCAGTAAGATCTGTGTTAGGAGAACAAGTTGCACCTGGTGTGGTAAAGAGAAGAGCTGGTGCAGAAAGAACACGACCGGTTGTTGGTACAGAAGGAAAATTAAGAACAAGTGTTAGTGTTGCAGATGATTTAAGAGAATTTCAAAAGAAAAAAGAAGCACAAGTAACAGCTACTCCAGATCAAGCAAAAGCGAAATTAGAATCAATATTTAAAAAAACCGGGTCATAAACCCGGTTTTTGTTTTGTGTGTCATGCTGAATTTATTTCAGTATCTTTCCGTTAGTCAGATTTACTAAAATGCTTAAATTTATGAAAGATCCTGAAACCAGTTCAGGATGACAACTATTGTAGAGACGCATTGCAATGCGTCTCTACGTGAGTGACGACATTACGACAATGTCAGTGGATTAAAATTAGTATCTTTGTCAAAATAATCTTCATTTTCTTTTTTCTTTAAGAAAGCGACCACACGGTAGGTGAGCGGTAAGAAAATAATTTCTATACCAACTTTAAAAATATAATTAGAAAGCCAAATAATCCAAATTAAATTCCAAGGTAGTACACCAGCAAAGGCAATTAATAAAAATACCGTAGTATCAAAAAATTCTCCAACCAATGTAGAACCAAGGGCGCGAAGCCAAAAATATTTACCCGCAGTTTTTACTTTTAATTTTGCCAAGATATAACTATTTAAAAATTCACCAATTAAATAAGCACACAAACTACCAAGAACAATGCGTGGAACCACACCAAGAATCGCATCAAAAGCAGTTTGGTTACTCCAGTCCATGGCAGGTGGTAAAATTCCAACAATCCAAAAAACTAAAACCATTAAAACATTCATAATAAAACCAGTCCAAATTACTCGACGGGAATTGGCATAACCATAGACTTCGGTAAGCACATCGCCAAAGATATAGGCGAGCGGAAAGAGAATTGTGCCACCATCAAAACTAAACCAACCAAGTGAAAGAATTTTGCTACTGGCAATGTTGGATAAAATTAGAACTACAGAAAAGAAAGTGGTGATGAAGGCGAGATATTTGTATGAGCGCATATAATAGTTATAAAGTGTTATTGCCAAATTATTAGTGATTATAGTGAATAAAAGGTATTTTGTACAGGGGGGTTGGCAGGTTTTTAATAAGATGTTAAAATATTTATATAATTATTAACTTTAAAATTATATGGGTAAAGAAGGTTTTGTTCCAAGAAGTCCATTTGGCCCAGAGGCCTAGGGGCAATGAGAAAAAAAGATATAACAATTTTGGTTCTTCCAGACGTTCCGAAGTAGTTTCAATGAACGCTAAAGCTATAGAAGAAGCACGGTTAAAGAAGGCCTCGTTAAAAGATAAAAATCCATTAGAGGATTTGAAAGAAAGTGAATTGCCTACTTATAGACATGGTTTAACTACCGAAGAGGTAGCCGTTCATTTGGTAGAACCAGATGGTCTTGTTGTAAGAGACAGATTACCAGGTGATTATAAAAATGGTCCTAGAAGAAAAATTGATGTTAATAATTTACCAAGTAGACAAGGTATGGGGAGTGGTGAAATGAGAGACCCTCATAAAAATCCAGATCCGCATAGAAATTATAAAGGAAAACAATTTTCAAAATTTGCTTAAATAAATACCCCGGGATTGGCCCGGGGTATTTATTTAATAATGATACTTTCTATTTTCTTTAATCATGAAAGCGCGATAGATTTGTTCTTCCAAAATTATGCGTGCCATTTGGTGAGTAAAGGTCAGATTGGAAAGGCTTAAAATTAAATTGACATGATCTAAAATAGTTTTGTCTAATCCAAGGGGACCGCCGATGATAAAAACTACATTGTTACATTGTTGAATTGTCACATTGTTAAATTGCTCAGAGAGTTTGATTGAAGAAAATTGTTTGCCAGTACTGTTCATAGCAACTAAATAATCGGGTTTTATTTTAGCTAATTGTTCTTCAAGTTTTTTGGCTTCTTTGGTTTTGATTGTTTCGGGATTATCTTTTTCTGTAAAACTTTCTTCTTTAAGTTCAATAATTTCTAGCTTAACAAAAGCAGACAAGCGTTTTAAATATTCGGCTTCGGCTTGGCGCCAATAGTCTTCTTTTAATTTGCCAATAACAAGTAGAGTAATTTTCATATTTTTTATTTAATAAACAAAATAAAAAATAAAATTGCAATGGCAATCCGGTAAATGCCAAAAGTAATAAAAGTATGTTTGGTAATAAATTTTAAAAACCAGTTAACGGCGAGAATGGCGACCAAGAAAGCAGTAACAAAACCAATACTCAAAATACCAAATTCGCTGCTAGAAAAACTAGAAGCATTTTTGATTAAGTCTAATCCAGTGGCGGCAGCCATGGTTGGGATGGCTAATAAAAAAGAAAATTCTACAATTGTTTTTCGGTTTAGGCCAAGTGATAAGCCACCAATAATTGTAGCTGCAGAACGCGAAACGCCGGGAATAATAGCAATTGATTGGAATAGTCCAATTAGCAATGCTTGTTTGTAAGTAATTTTTTCCAAAGCAAGATTTGTTTCGGAATTTTCATGACCTTGTACCAGAGCGGTACAGGGTAAATAAAATTTTTCAAAAATAATGATAATAATACCACCAATTAATAGTGACCAGAGAACGACGGTGGTACTACCTAATAAATAACTTTTGATAATTTTGTAGAGTGTTAAACCAATAATCGCTGTGGGAATAAAAGCCAAAGCAACTTTTTTGAATGTTTCTTTATTTAAAAAAAGTTTTTTCCAGTAAATTACTAAAACAGCTAAGATTGCTCCGAGTTGAATAATGATTTCAAAGCTTTTATTAAAATTGGTTTCGGGTAAATGCAAAAGTTTGGCAGTGAGGATTAAATGCCCAGTTGAAGAAATAGGTAAAAATTCGGTGATGCCTTCCACAATGCCAAGAATGATTGAGTGTAGGATGGTCATATTTTTTGGGGATCCTGAAACAAGTTCAGGATGACAGTTAACACCATTTTTTCTTAAGGGCTAAAAATTTATCTTGTTTAATAGCTTTGCACATTTGGGCGGTTAAATTTAAAAAGAAATGCAAATTGTGGATTGTGGCTAGTCGCATACCAGTAATTTCTTGAGTATTAAATAAGTGGTGAATGTAGGCGCGGGTGTACCCCTCCTGTTTCCTCCCCTTATAAAGGGGAGGATTACAAACAGAGCAAGTGCAATTGGGATCAAGAGGTTTTTTATCATTTTTGTATTTAGCTTTTTTTATATCTAATTTGTGTTTATTTTTTTTATCAAATATATAAACCAAACCATGACGGGCTTGGCGAGTAGGGGCCACACAATCAAACATATCAATTCCACGCTCCACAACTTCGAATAAGTCACTGGGGTTTTGACCCAAACCCATGGCATAATGAGGCTTATTTACTGGCAAATATGGATAAACCCAATCCAAAATATTTTTTGTTGCTTCCATGTTGTAGCCCACTGACTCACCACCAACCGCAATACCATCAAAGTCTAGATTAGAAATAAATTTGGCAGATTCTTGACGAAGTTCTTTGTTGTTGGAGCCTTGGATAATGCCGAACAAGTATTGTTTGTAAGTTTGTAAGTTTGTAAGTTTGTAAGTGTTTTTATGTTTTAATGTTTTAATGTTTTTATGATAAGCCAAGGATCTCTCCGCCCATCTATGCGTTCTATCCATGGCTTCTTTAATATATTTTTCTTCGGCGCCATCGGGAGTGCATTCATCAAAAGCCATTATAATATCTGCACCAATTTGGTGTTGGATTTTTATGGCAATTTCTGGAGTAAAGCGATGAATAGAGCCATCAATGTGTGAATGAAAAGTAACTCCCTCGTCATCAATTTTTACAAACTTTTGACCGTTTTTATTTTCTTTTTGCAGACCCAAAGAAAAAACTTGAAAGCCACCAGAGTCGGTAAGAATTGGTTTATCCCAATTCATAAATTTATGAAGACCACCTAATTTGGCAATTTGTTTTTCGCCAGGGCGTAAATGTAAATGATAAGTATTACCCAAAATAATTTGAGCTTTTAAATTTTGTAAATCAGTACTATCCAAAGTTTTTACCGTGGCTTGCGTGCCAACAGGCATAAAAATTGGGGTTTCAATTTTTCCATGGGCAGTGGTAATCACACCCGTACGAGCGCGGGAGTTTTTGTCTTGGTGAGTAAGTTTGAAAAACATAGTTACTGATTACTGATAATCCTGATTTACAGATTGATTTTAACTGATATTGCATAAAAAATCAATTGTTTATATAATAAATTTGAAAGGAGGCTGGTGCTTTGAACCCCGCCGAAACCAGGACGTTTTTTGAAAACGGGGGTCCGCAAGATGCAGGCGAGAATAACCTGTAGACACGGGAAGTGTAGACAAACTGTGGTGTTCGAGGATTCTGACTTCTCTGAGCACTACAAAAACCCGGAAGGGATTCAAGGAGGTTCCTGGGTTCGGGTCTACAAGAAAGCGTGCCATAACGGGCATCCCAATTTCCACGAAGTGGAAGAAAAGGACGAACCTGTTCTGGCGCGTTTGCGCAGTGAGCTGAAGAGCAAGCAGGAAGAACTGGCCAGACTGGCGAGACAGAAAGCCGGCGTAATGGGCCAGGCACCTGCTGTTCAAGTCAAGCCGCCTCTCGTCGGACTTCGGTTCGTTGACGAAGTTCCCGAAGACGATGACACAGCACAAGTGCTTCGAGCCTCTCTTTTTACCGCCCTTCCCGGTGGTAAAAAACCCAAACCCTCTAAAAAGGGTATCAAAAGCACCCCCCCCTCGCGTTCTTTCAAGGCAAAATCTGCCAACAAATCCTCATTTGTCCGCGTAGTTCGTTAGAACGCAGACAAAGAGGGAGAACCGCCCCAGTCTGCTGGATTTCTTTATAAAAGGAAATCAAGCAGAGGGCGGTTTTTGTTTTTTTAAGTTTTACACTATATAATAGAATAATGAAGTCAAAATATACAATATTAAACACAATTTGCCTGATTTTGAGCGGGTGTTTTTTGGTAGGGACGATTTATATTTTTGGAAAAATGTTTGTGAATGATGAGATAATAATTAATTATGAAACAGTATCTTCAGATAGCAAACAACAGATAACAGATAGCAGTGAAGACATTAAAGCATTAACACCTGAAAGCATTACAAGCACGGTCAAAATTACAGAAGCAAGGGATTCCCTGCCTCCTCGGCAGGCAAGCTCGACATCTGGTACCGAAGTAGGGAATGACAGCACAATACTCCCAAAAGAATTTATTTTGAATGTTCCATTTACCTCACAAGCGCCAGAAAAAAATTGGGAACAGCCGTGGCAAGATGCGTGTGAAGAAGCGGCTTTACTTATGCTTGATGCCTATTATAAAGGTTATAATTTAAGCCCTATTTTTTCGCGTGATGAAATTTTGAAAATGGTAAAATGGGAAGAGGATAAGGGCTGGGGGTTAAGTATCCCAATTGTTGATATCAAACAAATGACAGAGGAATATTTTCATTTAAATTTAGTAGGACAAATTAAAATTATTGAAAATCCAACTGTTGATGATATAAAAAAATTTATTGCAAATAATAAACCAGTGTTGGTAGTAGCGAACGGTAAAGTGTTACCTAATCCAAATTTTCGGAATGGTGGACCAATTTACCATGCATTGATTATTAAAGGTTATGATGAAGAAAATTTTATTACCAATGATCCAGGCACACAGTTTGGCAAAGATTTTAAATATAAATATCAAGATTTAATGAATGCTATTCATGATTGGAATAATGGTGATGTAAAAAATGGACGCAAGGTAATTTTGGTGGTAGAATGACGACTAATATGATTGATTTTAAAAAAGAATTAAATGTCGAACAATTAAAAGTTGTGTATGAGGGCGATGGCCCATGTTTGGTATTGGCCGGAGCAGGTAGTGGCAAGACCCGCACCATTACTTATCGCGTGGCGTATTTGCTGGAACAGGGTATAAAACCAGAAAATATTTTGTTAGTAACTTTTACCAACAAGGCGGCCAAAGAAATGATTGAGAGGGTGATGAATTTAGTTGATTCAGACTTAACCTCGGCAACTCCCCCTGGTCCCCTCGAGGTCAAGAGGGGGACACACCTGCAGTGGTCGGGGACGTTTCATCATATTGGTTATCGATTGCTAAAAAAATATGCTTTGCTTTTAGGCTATAAAAATAATTTTTCTGTTTTGGATAGTGAAGATAGTTTGGCTTTAATTAAATTGTGTTTAAAACAAGAGGGAATTGATCGCACAGAAAAAAGATTTCCTTCGCCAGCTGTATTACAATCAATTATTTCTTATGCTAGGAATAGTGAAATGACCATTGAAGATGTCTTGGATTTAAAATATGAACATTTTTTGTCGGTATCGGAAACAATTGTGCGCATTGCTGAGGATTATGCCAAACGCAAACAAGAAGCTAATGCGATGGATTTTGATGATTTGTTGGTGAATTGGTATTTGCTCTTGGTAAAGGAACAAGGAATAAAAAATAAGTTAGCCGAACAATTTCAATATATTTTGGTAGATGAATATCAAGACACCAATAAAATTCAAGCTTCGATTATTGATTTGTTGGCATCAAAGCACAAAAATTTATTGGTAGTGGGTGATGATGCCCAAAGTATTTATTCTTTTCGTGCGGCGGATATTCAAAATATTTTATCATTCTCTGCCAAAGACGGATCCGCTTTTGGCGGAGAGGGCAGATACCCAGATGCAAAAGTATTTAAGCTCGAAACTAATTATCGTTCTACACCCAATATTTTGGATTTAGCAAACAATGTAATTAGTAATAATTTAAATCAATACGAAAAAAAGTTAAAAAGCATAAAAGAAAAATTTGCCAAGCCAGAATTGCAAGCTTTTGCCGATCAAAAAGAAGAAGCAGAATATATTGCTAATCGTATTTTTGAATTAGAGAGCGAAGGAGTGGAGCCAAGTAAAATTGCCGTGTTGTTTAGAGCAGCTTATCACAGCCAAGCTTTGGAAATGGAATTAGTAAAGCGGGGGATTGATTATGATTATCGTGGTGGAGTGCGGTTTTTTGAACGGGCGCATATTAAAGATGCTTTGGCATATTTGCGAATTATTAATAATATTGAAGATAACGTGGCTTGGCGAAGAGTATTAAATATGCAAGTGGGGATTGGGGCGGTGAGTGCTGAACGTATTATTGAAAAAATTATGTCCCTCCCCCTACAAGGGGGAGGAGAGGAGGGGGTTTCGGACGAGACAAACCCCACCCCACCCTCCCCTCATAGGGGAGGGAACTTACGAGAGATAGGAGCTACATTATCTGCCAAAGCGCAAATAGGCTGGAATGATTTTTTACAGATTTATGAGAAATTAATGTTAGTTGTTGATGCAGACCCCACCCCACCCTCCCCCGTTCGGCCTGAGCTCACGGCGAAGGCTACAAGGGGAGGGAAATCAGCAGGAGGGAAACCAAGTGATTTAATTTTACAAATTTTGGAATCAAAATATATTGAATATTTGGAAAATGAATATCCAGATTATCGCGAACGAATGGAAGATTTACAACAATTAGCTGGGTTTGCCAAACAACAACCGGATTTAAACACATTTTTAGCAGAGGCAACTTTACAAGAGTCGTTTCGGCGGGTTGACACAAACGTAGAGACGCAAAATTTTGCGTCTCTACAGCGAGGTGGCGACAAAGTTGTTTTGTCTACCATTCACCAAGCCAAAGGGTTGGAATGGGAAGCAGTTTTTATTATTGGCTTAACCAATGGCCAATTCCCCAATGACCGGGCTTTGCGGGAAAATGGAGGCTTGGAAGAAGAACGACGTTTGTTTTATGTGGCAGTAACTCGGGCTAAAAAATATTTACAGCTTACCTATTCACTCACTAGTGGTTGGGGCGACGTACTGGCTACTCCAAGTTTGTTTTTGGAAGAATTAAATAATGAGTTATTGGACCTGCCCGACATGTCTGTCGGTAAGTCATGGCAGGCGGGTAAGAGTGAAATGAATGGCGGAACAGTGTTTGGCGACGACCCTTCGGCAAGCTCAGGACAAGATGAAATAGAATATGTGAGTGAGGATGACAATGATGTGCAAATTACGAATAGTGCGAAAGTACGAAATAATGTGGTAAGCTTTTTAAAAGACTTGGATGAGTTGTAGAAAAAAATAGGTTTTGCTATACTATATTTATTATATAAATAATTTTAATTTTAAATATATGGGTAGATTTAAAGAAGTTGCAGCGGGAGTTGGTGAACAAAGAGGTTTTAAAAGAGCTGCAGAAGAGAAAAAAGGACAAGGGGCAACGGTAGCTGGCCAAATAGATGACCTAGAAAGAATGGGCGAATTTTTTGCTTCTACTAGTCCTGAACATGAATTAGATGTTAATTATTTAACTTTAATGGCCACAGAATTGAATGGGTTTGTTGGTGATGAATCATTTAAGACCGAGGTGGGTAGAGAAATGTCGGCTTTGTATAATATTTCTTCTGAGGATGAAGAAGATTTAAAAGAAGGTGTACAGATTTTACAAGAAAACGCTAGTGCCGAAAATATGAGTGTAGAGGATTTAATTGCCGAATACGAAGCTGGCGATACAGCCGAAAAAGAAAAAGGCAGGGTTTTGCGAGAAATGTTGGAAATTCACCAAAGGGTGCAAGAAGCCAGACCAAAAATTAGAGAATATTGTGCCAAGTTGGTTACAAAATTATTGGAACAAAAAAGAGCCGAGAATGCTTTAACAACAGAAGAACAAGCACAATTACAAGAGGCTTATAATAATTTTGATCTTGTTCCAGAGACTTATGAAGGTTATTGTGATTATGCAGGTGCGAAGTTGGTTGAAGCTAACACAACTAGAGAAAGACAAACAGTAAAAAACTTGGAACATGCTGTTGCAACAACAGAAAAAAATAGAGCAAATAAAGGGCAATATGGTTTTTATCCAGAAACGGTTTATCAAGTCCAAACTTTGGGGGCAGATGGTAAAAGAATATTCCATCAAGGTTTGTCTTCTGAAAATGCTGAACTTACAATAAAGTCACCGGCTTTTGAGCGAGAAGTTTTGTATGATGAAAGACGTTTAAGAATGGAAGAAATGCTTTGGCAAGATTTTTTTGAGCAGACAAAAGAAATTGTGGAAGAAGAATTACCCGGTGCAGAGAATGAGGCAGAAAAACGTAAGATTTTGGAATATTGCCAAAGAAATTTTCGTTTGGGTGCAAATAAGAGTGCTGAAACAGGCTACTCACAATATACTTTTGTTAACGCCGTTGGCGACATGAGTCAATTTTCTCAATTAAAACCCGAGGCAGTTAAAAATATTGTTTTAAATTTTTTACAAACAAAATTTTTAAGTGATATATCCCTGACTAATTTACAGGATAGCACAGATGAACATACTCATGCACCAAAACCAACAACAAACATGGAAGGTTTGGCCCGTTATTTGACTTTTAGGGATGCCTTGGAAAAATTTCCTCCAACTGAAAATCAAATTGAAACTGGTGGGGTATATGCTGTGAATACAAGAAAAGCTTATGAACTTTTTTTGGATGAAAAATTTCCTCAAGAACGTGGAAATGAAATTAGACTTGGGGAATATCTCCAAGAGTTATTTAAAAATGCTGTAGAAAGAGACGCGGTGTTTTTGAATAAAATACAAGCTATTGTAGAAGCGGAAGTTTCTGTTCTTGACCAAAATACTCAACAATATATTTTGACTACTAACCGTAATTTAATCAAGGATGTGCGTGGCAACAGAACAATGACTGGCACATTATATGAAACTCCGGATTTGGCACAGACCAGAGAAGAAGAGTTGCGAGAATTTAAACAACGTTTGAGTGAAAGAATAAACAAGGGTAAAACCCCAGATCAACAAGTTGCTTTAACAGTTTCTGATGCGGAAAGAATTGGTAAAGAAGCTTTGGAACGTGGCAAGGGTGTGGCTGCCAAAGAGGTTTTAAAGAAAGCAGAATTACAAGCTTTATTAGTTTCCTTAGAAACGGTGATAAAACCAGAACCAGGCGAGACATTGCCTAAGGCGGTGGAAAGAATGAAAAAAGAATTAGGTGAAGTGAAATTTCATGGTGAAAATTTGGAAGGAATTAATAAAGATTTGGAAGATAGATTGAAAAGAAGTGAAAGTGACCGGAAATATTTGCTGGATCGTTTGTTAGAAGCACAAAAGATTTTAGGTGGAGATGATGGCAGGGGGAAACATGGATTATTAAAAAGAGAAGCAGTTATAGAACAAGCATTATCAGCCATAAATAAACCAGCAGGAAGTTAAAAATTTTTAAAAACATCCGCCTCATCGGCGGATGTTTTTATTTAGCTGTTCCTGCGTTCTCCACAACTAAAAATATTTTAGCTGTGGAGACCAACGCAGGAACAGAACGAACCTGGTTAATCTCCGCGGCGGCAGCGGACTTGAGAATGTGGCCCTGGTTGTGGACCAGGGGCGCTTGACGCGAAGAACGTCGCGTTACTTGGCGCCCTTACGGTTGTTCGAGCCTCCGCGGCTCGGGCCGTTCGAGTGCCTGGTCCAGCCCTTCTTCCTCTTGGCCTTGTGGCCCTTCGAGCTCTTGACTCCTCCCGCCATGGACCCTCCCGCATTGGAGATGTTGGTTCTATCATATTAAACAGTAATATTTAGTTGTTGTCAAGAATAAGGTGATTTTTATCCACTATTGACAAAACCTTTAAAATGTGCTATAATATATGCACTAAAATTACTCTTAAATTAGCTATTTATATGAATTTTACTGGTATTTTTGAAAAAACAGTTTTAATTGTAAAACCCGATGGCGTACAAAGGGGTTTGGTTGGCGAAGTCTTAAAAAGACTAGAAATGAAAGGTTTAAAAGTTGTGGGTTTGAAAATGATGTATTTGGACGAAAATAAACTTCGTGAACATTATGCTCACCATGTAGAAAAACCATTTTATCCTGGGCTTGAGGCTTTTATGAAATCTAGTCCAGTAGTTTGTATGTGTGCCGAAGGTAAGGGAGCAGTAGAAGCTGTGCGTTTGATTGCCGGAGTAACCAATGCAGCCAAAGCCGATGGTGGTACAATTCGTGGCGACTTGGCCATGGGTATGTGCAATGTAGTTCATTGTTCCGATAGTGTAGAAACTGCCGAAGCAGAAGTAAATAGATTTTTTAAAGCCGAAGAAATTTTTGATTATAACAAAACCGAATACTTACACGTGTACATGGATGATGAGAGAGTATAAGAGTTTGTAAAGCCTGCCTGCCGGCGAGGCAGGTTATAAAGTTTTAAAGTTTATAAAGTCACCAGCGAAATGGTGACTTTTGTTTTGTGGATAAGTGTGTTTACAAAATATTTTTATTGTTATACTATATATTTAGTATGAATTCATTTTCTAACAAAAATTTAATTAAACACTCCGTCATTTGCGACCGTGGTCTTTTGGTACGTGCAAATTACGCATGGTTACCAAGTTGTGGGGTGTTATATTTAGGTGGTTGTAGTTGTTAGAAATTACCTAAAAATAAATTTACACCCTGCAAATAAAAGCAGGGTGTTTTATTTGTTAATTGTTCTTTAAAAAATAAGGAGAAAAATGGGTAATGCATTATTTTTTTGTGCCAAAGCGCCAAGAGCAACCAAGAATTTGGTTTTTCTTACGCGTTTTGGCACAGGGCCACGACGCGGGAGGGATTCGTGGGCAGGAGGTCTACAAATGGCCGATGAGGAGGGGACGATGACGACGACGGTTGCGGGTGACGCAGTGGTTCAGGGCCAGCACAACGTGGCCCAGGAGGGGGTTCTGGTGGCCTACGTGCCTGCCGACGCTTCGAGGGATCTTCTCCGTCGTCTTACGCGGAGGGGCGACCACAACGCCATCGCACTGTTCTTCGAGGAGCGGCGCGGCGAAGAGTAATCGTCCATCAAGGGCGGGTGTCCGAGCAAGAATTCGCGTTCGCAAAAGTGTAGGGGTCAAGGAGGTGATGCATTACCCCCGCACGTAATAATTAGTAACTAGAATTAATAATTATTACGGGCGGAAAATTATTTGACCCTATACCACAAGGGTATAGGGCAAGCACTTTTAAAATTCAGCTTGACAGCGGTATTTTGATTTTATATAATATAAGTGATCCTAGAGCTGGGTAGTGAATTTCATATCCGCAAATATTTATACTAGGGAGATCAATATTTCTTTGGCCTGTGGGCCAGAGGTGCGATCACCCACCTGCTTCGTCAGGGGTATGAATAGACACTACCCTGGGCCGAGGATCACGAAAAACACCTGCTGTAAAAAGCGGGTGTTTTTGTAGGAAGATTTCTTGATTTTTTTTATTCACTCTGGTACACTTGATTTTATTAAAAAGTTCTGCTATAATCGGACTCATGCTCCCGCCTCTCGGTTCATACCGCAAGCCATTCGGCGCCGTGGCACCAGCAAACACGGCGGGCAGGCAGTTGTTTAACCAAGGGCGTATAGCTCAGCTGGTTAGAGCGTTGCATTGACATTGCAAAGGTCTCCCGTTCAATTCGGGATACGCCTACAGTAAATTAAAAGGGCGGCTAGCTCAGATGGTTAGAGCGTCCCGATAGTGTCGGGAAGGTCGGAGGTTCGACTATATTAAATTATGCGCGCGTAGCTCAGATGGTTAGAGCGCGTCACTGATAATGACGAGGTCCCTGGTTCGATTCCAGGCGCGCGCACATGAAAGGTTATATTTATTTATTGGAAAGTCCGAATTGTTTGCGGCCTTATTTAGGTAGTACTGTTGATATTTTTAGCAGAGAAAAGGAACATAATCAAGGGTTAACGAAATCTACCTGTGGTAAAGGCCCCTGGAAAATAAAAAGATTTTGGGAATTTGAAGATATAAAACAAGCTAGACAGATAGAATACAAAATAAAAAAAATTAAAGTAAAATTGACTGAACTGAGTGTTGAAAATTTTATTAAACAGACAATTTCTAATTGATTTTTTTTATTTGCTTTTTTCGGTTTTTTGCGTTATAATTTAGTACTAATAAATATTTATGAACCAAGAAGAGGATAAAATAGAAGAATCAGCAGAAAAGTTAATAAATTCGGCTGTGGTTAGCCATCAAGAGCAAACTTTTTTACAAAAGTTTAGTGCTATTTTTTTTGATTTTTTAAAAATGGCGATTTTGGCAGTCATTACCATTGGTTTGGTGCGTTATTTTTTGTTCAAACCTTTTTATGTAAAAGGGCAATCCATGGAGCCAAATTTTCATGAAAATGATTATTTAATAATTGACGAACTATCTTATCGTTTTCGTCCACCCGAAAGAGGTGAAGTAATTGTGCTTCATTCACCATCCAATAGTGATTATTATTTAAAAAGAGTCGTGGGTTTGCCCGGCGAACGAGTAAAAATAGATAACAATAAAATTATTATTTATAATGAAACTCATCCCGAAGGAGTTTTGGTTGAAGAAATTTATTTGGATCAAAAGACTACTGGTTCTTTGGTGCAAACTTTGGGTGCCGATGAATACTTTGTTTTGGGAGATAACCGTGGTGCTAGTTATGATTCTCGGCGTTTTGGACCAGTTAAAAAAGAAGAAATTGTTGGTCGAGCTTGGTTGCGTGGCTGGCCATTAAATAAAATAACTAAATTTTCTATTCCTAATTATAATTTATAATCTTTATGATTCTTAAAAAAAATAATAAAAAAATTGCTAAGAAAAAAAATCTTTCAGAAAAAAAATTAGTTAAAAAAGAAAAAAATACTCCTGCCAAAAATGACGGAGAAGAGAATACAATTTCTACAAAAGGTTCGGTGCGCACTCCAGCCTTACTTCGGGGTATGAAGGATTTGTTGCCAAAAGAAGAATTTTTTTGGAAGACTTTGCACCACACAGCCGAAAATTTAGCCGAAGCCTATGGTTTTGGATTGATCAACACCCCAATTTTGGAAGAAACAGCTCTTTTTGTTCGTTCTTTGGGACGGGGCACCGATGTAGTAGACAAAGAAATGTATTCTTTTGAAGACTTGGATGGTGGCAAAATTTGTTTGCGCCCCGAAGCCACTGCTTCTTGCGCCCGAGCTTTTATTGTTCATGGCATGCAAAGTTTACCGCAACCAGTAAAATTTTGGTACTATGGACCAATGTTTCGTCATGATCGTCCTCAAGCAGGACGTTATCGCCAGTTTACCCAATTTGGTTGTGAATCTTTTGGCGTACACGATCCGGTGGTAGATGCCGAACTTATTGCCGTGGCTTATCATTTTTTAGAAGATTTGGGTTTGAAAGTAAATGTGCATTTAAATAGCTTGGGCACTCCCGAAGATCGTCAAAATTATTTAATAGAATTAACTGGTTATTTGCGCACCAAACGCAGTTATCTTTGTGAAGATTGCAAAAAACGTTTGGTAAAAAATCCTTTGCGCGTTTTGGATTGCAAAAATTTAGAATGTAAAGAAGTTTTAAATGAAGCACCACAAATTATTGAATGGCTTTCCGAAAGTTCCAAGTCTTATTTTATGAAAGTTTTGGAATATTTAGATGAAATAAATGTGCCCTATGTTCTGCAAAATACTTTGGTACGAGGTTTGGATTATTACACCGATACTGTTTTTGAAATTTATTTGGAAGAAGACAGTGAAGGTGCTCAATCGGCTTTGTGTGGTGGTGGCCGCTACAATGGTTTGGTAGAACAATTGGGTGGACGGCCAACGCCAGGTGCCGGTTTTTCTATTGGCCTAGAAAGGGTAATAAGTGTTTTGCGCAAACAAACCGATGAAGGAACTTGTAAAATAAAAGAAGTATTCCCGTCCGTATTTTTTGCTCAGCTTGGTGAACAAGCGCGCCGTCGGGCTTTGCGTTTATTAGAAGTTTTAAGAAAGTCTGGTATTGTAGTAGCTCATAGTTTTGGCAAGTCTTCTTTAAAAGGACAAATGGAAATGGCCGACAAATTAAAAGTGCGTTATAGTTTAATTTTGGGGCAAAAAGAAGTCCAAGATGGCACGGCAATTATCCGCGATATGGAATCGGGAATTCAAGAAATTGTGGACCAGAAAAAACTAAAAAATGCGCTTGAAAAAAAGCTCCAGCCAAAAGTTTGACTTTTGCGTAGATTTAGTGTAATATAGGTTTAATAAGTTAATTAATTTTTAATAGGGGGGGGAGGTGAATATTGTGTCAGAAATTAAAAGAAAAAAAGGAGAATCTTTCGATGCTTTTTTACGTAGAGTAAAAAGACGCTGGCAACAGTCTGGAAAATTATTACAGGCTAGAAAAATCCAGTTCTTTGAAGAAAAGAAAAGTAAGAACGAACAAAATAAAAATCGCGTGAAGTATATTAAAAAGGTTGCCAAAACCGAATACTTGCGCAAAACTGGTCGTTTACGCGAAGATCCATTAGAACAAAAAAAATATTAAACTACAATTATGTCATCGGAACTCAGAACGAAAATTTCCGCTGATCAGTTGCAATCCATGAAAGAAAAGGATGAAGGTCGTTTGTCAATTTTGCGTATTTTATCTTCGGCATTAAAAAATGCTGAAATAGAAAAACAGCAACCTTTGGATGATAGCGAAATTCAGGCAGTGCTTTTACGTCAAGTAAAACAATTGCAAGATTCATTGGCTGATTTTAAAAGAGGCGGACGCGAAGATTTGGTATTACAAGTAGAAAAAGAAATTGCTTATTTGCAAGTTTATTTACCAAAGCAATTAAGTAAAGAAGAAATTGAAATTTTGGTAAAGAAAATTTTGGAGCGTGAAAATTTATTCAGCGCTCCCGATGTCGGAAAAACCATGGGCTTGGTAATGAAAGAATTAAAAGGTAAGGCCGATGGTAATATTGTACGCGAAGTTGTGAGTAAATTCTTACAAAAATAAGTTTTAATGTTTAATCTAAGGTTCCATGCTGCCTTGGATAAATAAAAATCATTCTTGGTTAAAAGCCGCCATCCTTGGGCTGTTAGTTTTTGTGGTGGCTTTTTTGTTTTGGCAAGTTTTGCCAGCGCAGGCACAAAAC
This sequence comes from Candidatus Magasanikbacteria bacterium GW2011_GWC2_37_14, assembly GCA_000990355.1. GTDB lineage: Bacteria > Patescibacteriota > Patescibacteriia > Magasanikbacterales > UBA922 > GWC2-37-14. The sequence goes on along the minus strand of LBSX01000007.1, from coordinate 45,875 downwards.
AATGACTTGTTTGGTTTGCAACCAGTAGAAAATAGTATTGGTTTGGTAAAAACTGATATTCGTATAATTATTGCTCAAATCATTCGAGCAATTTTTGGATTGCTGGGAACTATTGCTTTGGTAATAATGATGTATGCTGGTTATGTGATTATGACTTCGGGTGGCAACGAAGAAGAAGTGTCAAAAGGCAAAAAAATTATGATCAATGCCGTGATTGGCTTGGCAATAATTTTGTCGGCTTTTGCTATTGCTCAATTTATAATTAACATGCTTTCGGACGGCAATCAAAACAACGGGCGTGGTGCTGCTGGGGTGCCAATTATTAACACTTTTGCTGGTAGTGGCGCTTTGGGCCAAGTGGTAAAAGACCATTATCCTTTCCGTGATCAAACAGCTGTGCCACGCAATACCTCAATAGTTGTTACTTTTTTTGAGCCAATTGATCCAGCTTCGATTATTGTAAATACGAATAGTAGTTGTTGGGGTGGAGATAATAAACCTACCACTACTTGTGAGTTTGGTGGAGCGGTTCCTGCTATTCCTTATTATGGTGATTGCTTGGATGTTAATAAAGATAATAAAATTAACAGGCTTACAGAATGTGACGCCATGAATACTAGTACAATTGGTATTTTTATGGCAACTGACACTTATTTTGCCAATCTTGGTAGTATTACTGCCAATGGTGGGCAATTGGTAACGGCTAGTGCTCTTACTATTTATGAAGATGGTGCACAAAAAAATACTCGTACTTTTGTTTTTAAACCTTATGATTTTATTGGCAGTGAAACCACTGATGTTTGGTATAGTGTGCGTTTAACCAATAATATTTTATACAAAGAACCAGCCCCAGGAGATACACCTGGAGTGTTTTCCAAGAATATTGGCCGTAAGGATTATGAATGGAATTTTCAGACCAATACTCAAATAGATTTTACTCCACCATATGTAGTAGATACTTATCCCACTGGCAATGAAACAGGCAAAGATACACCGGCACGTAATTCTATTATCCAAATAAATTTTAGTGAGGCCATGGATCCTACTGGTGTGCAAGGACAAATAATTGCTGACCCCACTAGTTTTGCCAATGTTATTTTAAATACTAATTTTGGAGTTACTCCAACTACTACTTTGGGTAATTGGAAATTATCCAATCGTTACCGTACTTTGGAATTTGTTTCAAGTTTGGCTTGTGGACAAAATAGTTGTGGCGAAACTATGTATTGTTTGCCATTGGATTGCCCCTCTAACGCAGAAAATTGTACCAAACCCTTTAAGGCACTGGTACGTACGGCAGATTTAATGCCAGGGGCACAATTACCATTTGAGGGTATGCCTTTTTCGGGTGCAATGGATATGGCGAGTAATGCTTTGGATGACAATAACCAAGGTAGATTAGCTACACCGCATAAACCGACAATTAGTAATCCACTTTTAATTAATGATAATGAAAGAAATCCAGATAATTTTTATTGGAATTTTAATATTATAAATAAAATAGATCGTACCTCACCTTATATCCAAACTGTGGAACCAGATATTGATGAGGAGAATGTAACTGACAATGCACCTTTAAAAATACATTTTAATAGTCGGATGTGGCTAGACTCTGTTTATGGAATAAAATTAGACGAATATCCGGTTGCGGTAAATGGTGTAGAGCCAATTTGGTTTTGTCCAATTTCCGAAACTTTTGCTGGAAAAACTGTTACCAAACTGGACCACCGAATTTTTGGGCCAAACAATGCAGATTTGTATTATTTTCCTTCTATCCCTAGTACAATAAAAAATTTGGTACAAAATTGTGTTTATCCAGGAAGAGGCCCGGTGGTACAAGGGGCACAAGGACAATCAACTGCTTGTATAGTTACTTACAACGAAGATGATGGTAGTATTCTGTCAACAGAAAATTGTGTAGGTGTAGAAACAGCGAGTGCCAAAGATACTGGTTGTGTACAAACAACCGATACTGATTTACAAGTTACCTCCACAGTTGCTAAATGTTTGTCGGCTTTAAAAACCGAAGATATTTCTCAAACAGTTATTTTCAAATAAGAATAGTTTTTTATGTTTTGGAGTAAAAATAAAATTATAAAAAATATTTTCTTTTCCATAATTTTATTATTAGGGATGTTTTTGTTATTCAAAACAAATGTTTTTGCTCAAGATGCTTTTGGCTTAAACAGAATCGGGGGTAGTTTAGATCTTCCAGCTACTGATATCCGTTTAATTATTGCCCAGATTATCCGAGCTATTTTGGGTTTACTTGGTATTATTGCCCTAGGCTTAATGCTTTATGGTGGTTTTGTTTATATGACTTCGGCGGGAAATGAAGAAAAAGTTGGACAGGCAAGAAAGATTTTAATTAATGCCGCGATTGGTATAATGATTATTCTTTCAGCTTTGGCTATTGCTCAGTTTGTAATTAATCAGTTATCCGACGCTACAGGTTTTGGTGATGGCAATGGAGACAATTTGTCTTGTCGCGATTTAAAATATGTTTTGGAAAATCGTGATGAATGTGAGAGTGTTTTTTGCAGAGAATTTCCTACTCTATGTTCTTGTGAAGACAAACATTTTGTCGTACAAAGCATTACCCCAAAAACTACCAATACCCAAATGAATAATGCAGTTATTCGGGTAACATTTAGCAGAAAACTGCAAAACATGAGTAGTAATGAAATAAAAAATTATCTAACAATTTTACGTAATAATGTTACCTCTACCGAAGAATTTAGTTTTGAAGTTTTGGGTAGAGAGTTGGCAGATGCCAATAGTTTAATACAGGCTACTTATATTGGTGAAACAAAATGTGAAGATAGCACCAGTTGTTTGCCAGCTGGTACTTACCAAGTAATTGTTAGCCCCAATATCAAAGATATTGATGGTTATAATTTGGAATTAAAAACTAGTTGTGGAGATTTTAGTGCCGAAGCAGAGTTTACCGTAACTACGAGTGCGGTAAAAGATAGTCTAGCCCCAATTTTAACTCCCTTAGTTGTAGAAATGGTAAACAAAAGTGGAGTGAGAGAAGAGATAGCTGATGATCGTTTGCCAGTTGGTAGTGCATATTATTTTGGAACCAGTGAAAGTGATGAAAGTGGCGCTGGTTATGTAGGTTTAACACTCAATAATGGAAGTTTTGAAAATTTAGGAGAGAGAATTTATGGTTATTTTAATGGCCCTGCTAGCACTTCGGATGCGCCTATAGATAATCCTTATAATTTTAGTCAACGTGTATTTTTTCCAGAAAATTTAATTGTTCCACAGCGTATTTCTCTTACTTTGCGAGGAAATGATATTGATAGTAAGTTTGCCGAAGTTACTAGTACCTATATGTTGGTTGGAGCTCATTGCAAAGATAGAATAAAAAATGGCAATGAAACAGGGACAGATGTTGGTGGTTCTTGTGGAGGTGGTGATGGGGCTTCGTGCCATGATGACCTTGATTGCGCTTACAGTTTTAAATGTATTGACCCTGTTGGCGCAGGAAATGTTAATGACAAAATTTGTCGCCCCTTTCCTTTGATTGAAAATGTAGAACCAATGGACGGGGGAGCTGGTAATTGGGTAACAATTTTGGGAAGAAATTTTGGTAGTACCAAAGGCAAAGTGAGTTTTGGAATAGATAAAAATCAAGATGGAGAAGTAAGTGCTGGAGATTGGCTAGATGTAAATTTGGCTGATTGCGGAGAAGGTACAAATGTTTGGCATGACCAATGGGTAATTATTGAAGTGCCCGCTGATATTGATTTAGATCGTAATTTTTTGAGTGATATTAAATTAGAATCAGCTAAAACTTTAACGATTGCTGGCGAATCAATTAAACCAAGTGATGACACTGCTGGGCTTACTACTCCTGAATGGGGTGTAATGCCAGGGCCAAATGACGGTTGGTTTTTAAAAAATGACGCTATACGTCCTGGTCTTTGTGCGATTACACCAGGAGAAGCAGAATCTAAGGCGCAAGTAGTAATACAGGGCAAAGGATTGGGTGATACCCAAAGTGGTAGCACCATGAAATTTGGTGGGGTACAAGCCATAATTGTTGGTGCTGGTTGGTCTGATGCTGTGGTAAGGTCTTTTGTGCCAGTTTTGAGTGCAGGTAAAGTTGGGGTAGTAGCTACAGTGAATGGTGAAAATAGTAATGGCGTGCCATTTGAAATTTTGAGTGATGGTTCAGTTAAAACACCAATTATTAGTTCTATTGATCCAGTTACCACAACCCCTGGTAGTTTAATTACCATTTATGGGTCTAATTTTGGTTCTAGTGGACATGTTTATTTGGCAGGTAATAGTAACGACGCCAAAGCTTGTGCAATAAATTATGATTCTACTAAATGTAAAGAATTAACCACTGTTGGTTTACCACCACAGTGTTCGGAAAATTGGCAAGATACTCAAGTGATAGTTAATATACCAAAAAATATTGATACCAAATTTATTGGTGGTAAAACAGTTTATAAAATAGTAACCGAGAGTGCTGATTTAGCGGATATCATTGGTTTAAATCTTGGTAATAGTATAAATACTTTGGCAGAAGCAAAAGTTTACAATGACACAAATGGTGATTATTCTTTGTTAAATGATACTGCCATTGAATTTGATATTGAACTAGATAATTTGACAACCTCATCGGATGTTGGTTTTATTGAAAGTGGTGATTTGTGGATGAAATATAGATTTTTATTTTTTAGGAATGATGGCAAAGAACAAGTGTATATAAATGAACAAGTAAAAAATGATGGTATTGTAAAAAGATATTTGTTTATTCATTCGGCTGTTTTTCTTGATAAGTCGATGCGTGATTATGGAGCGAATGTGGCTTTATTAAACAATTCTACCAATCTTTATAATTTAAAGATTGAAATTAAGGATAATAAAATGAATGTTTATTTAAGTGAAGGGGGTAATCCATTACCAATTATTCCGAAAATCCAGTTGGGTTTAGATCCGGATTTAATAAAAAAAGAGAGTTTGCCATTTAGAATAGGTAATATTATTTCTTCATTAGATGACAATTCTAGATTATTTTATGGAAAAATTAACAAGTTAGAATTTATTCATTCAACACAAGTAGCAGAAAAAACATTAGATGAAGTAAATTTAATTTTAAAAAATAATTTTAATTTGGCTAGTAGTGGAGAAAATACTTTTGGTTTGATGGTAGGAGAGCCACAGCCCGGAATTTGTGCGATTGCTCCAGCTTCTGGTCCGGCACCTTTGCCAGCGGGAAAATTTTTAAATTTATATGGGATTAATTTTTCCGATACACCAACGGTTAAATTTTGGTCGCCTAATACCAGTGGTGGTTGGTTGGAAAATAGTGAGGCAATAAATGCTGTTGGTTTTGCTTATTCCAAATCAATTGATGGTGAAAAAATTCAAACAATTATTCCTTATGAAAATGGCTTAACCATGGAAACCGGTGCTATTAAAGTACAAGATAAAAATAACAGAATTGGAAATAGTGTAAATTATTTGGTTAATGACTGTCGAGATAGTAACACAGCTATGCCTGGGTTTCAGTGTTGTAGCGAGGGGGCAGAAGCTGGTAAATGGAAATTAAGTACTCTAAGTTGTAAAGGTCAGCCCGATAGTGCTGGTTATGTGTGGCGTTTTACTACTGGTTTAATTCCTCATTTGCCAGAAGTAATGGAAGTTTGTGACCAAGTTAATTGGAGTAAGGGAACTGTTACTGTGCCTTTTCCCACACCAGTGCCTTGGCAAAATTGGGAAGGTGGTACTAATGCTTGTTTGAATGCCAGTATTGCGGTGCGTTTTAACATGCCGATGAAAAATAATTTTGTTGGCAAAGTGACAGTATACAAATGTGCTGAAGCAAAGAATGGTGATATTGATTGTAGCGACAAAGAAGAAGTAGAGGTAAATGGTCCGATTTATAATAATCCAGTTTTGTATATTCATGATGGTACCACAAATTTGGTTTCTAATACTTGGTATCATGTAGAATTAAAAGATAATATTTTTTCTGCCGAACGTAGAGAAACATTGGGTAATTTTGTAGAATTTAATCAACCTTTGAAAAAAACCAAGCCCTGCAGTGATGGTACTGCTTATTGTTTTGATTTTAAGACTGGTGATGGTAATTGTACTTTAGCTTCGGCTGGGATTATTCCCGATAATTATGTAACTCATCTTTTGGGTGTGGTGCAAGATTTTTCTCATCCACAGGATTTGGTTAATCCTTTTAACCCGCATCCGCCAGCTCAACCTTATTTTTATTATGTTTGGGGTCGGGGCAGTCAAAAATGTTCAGTATTAAATGTGGATGGATATGGCTGGAATTGGCAAACGGATAATGAATCTTGGGTAAGCAGTACAATTTCTCGGGGAGGGAGTGACCCTAGTGACAATAAATTAACTCCGCGTTATATAGATAGCCGTGCAAAAATTATTGCGTGGTCCAATACCACTCCTTGGAATGTAAAAATTACTGCCACTACCAATACTTTACAAAATGTTACTGATGATAACTTAACTACTATTACCGGCACTAGTACTTTGGTAGTGGATTTGTCTGATCCGAAAGTAATTTCTTATTGGCCAAATTGTGAGGAAGCTTGTATAAATGCTGGTATTGGCGCGCAATTTAATCAAATGATGGTAACTAGTACTTTTGCTGATGGTTTGGAATTTTATATGTGTGGTGATGAACTTTGTAGCGAAGATAAATTGGATGAACAGAATGATTTAATTTCAATTGATGAGAGCATGTCTTCTTACAATACTTTGCGCATAAATGTGAGTGATCCTTATTTGGTAAAAAATTCTTGGTATTTAGTGCGTTTAACAAGTGAAATAAAAGCCATTGGGGCTTTTAAAGCCAATGGTTCAATCCAAGTCGGTAATGATTTACAAGCTTTTGCCTGGAAATTTAGAACCAAAAATGATGACACCCCTTGCAAAGCCGAAAAAGTAGAAGTAGTGCCAAATAATTTTACTTCGTTTTTAATCGGAGAAAAAACTAAATATTTGTCTTTACCAAAAACCAAGCCCGATAGTTGTAGTCCCTATGGACAAGATCTTAATCCCTGGAGTTTTGGTTGGGAATGGACCGCTGATGTTACCGAAGTAGCGACTATTTCTAATTTTTCTACTGGCGATCCTTTAAATTCTTTTTGCAGTCCAGTCTGTAAGCCACTGGGCAGTGACAAAAAATTAATTGAAGTGCCAACTTACTGTGGAGATGGTGAAGTAGGCGCTGGTGAAGATTGTGATATTGATGACCCGGACACCGAAGCAGGTTGTGGTTATAATTGTTTGCACACGGGAAATAATTTAACTACTACCACGGTTGGAATTAATCTTGGACTTTGTGGTGATGGATTTGTTTCTACTGCTCTAGGTGAAGAATGTGACCCAGGAGATATGGATCAAAAAAATTATTGTAAAAGTAATAATTGCACTTGGAAAGGTTCCGCATCTACACAACCAGCTGGACAGGTAACTGTTTCTTGGTGTGGTAGTGGTTCGGTAACATTGGGTGAAGAATGTGATACCAAAGATACGGCAACGAAAAAAGGTTGTTCTAGTAATTGTTTACATATTGGCACAGCCCTTTCGCAGGCTTGGTGTGATGAACAAGCAGCTGATGAACAAACAGCTGCAGATGTTCCCCAGGCTTGTAATAACGCCATAAGTATTTGTGGCAATGATATAGTAGAATCTGGTGAAGAGTGTGAAATTATTGATGATGTTGCCAAGAAAATAAAAGTTCACAATGAAGGTGATACCCTTTTTACTACTATTCAACCAGCAAACAAAGTTTGTAATAGCAGCTGTTTGTTGCAAAATCTTTGTAATGAAGATTATGATGAGGAAAATTTAGATGTGAGTGATTTAAAATGTGACACAAATGAACAGTGGTGTCGGCCAGATTGTACTTTGCGCGGTTCTTCGCCAAATTATACACAACCTTCGCTCTGTGGTGATGGAGAAACTGGTTCGGGTGAATATGGATTTTGTGAAGTTAGTTTGTCGGGCGAAAATTTAGGAGAAAACCCCGTGCAAGTAGCCACAGCTGTTGGTGAAGGTGAGGTAGACCCAGCAACTGACGACCAATATACACCAATTAATGCCAAAGCTATTTCTTTTACCAACGCTAATGGTGATAAAGTAGGTTTACAAACAGCAGAACAAAAAACTGGTACTGGTAAATATTATTTACAGTGTGGTTATAAAGAATTTGAGACCCAAGCAGAATATGGAGATTTTGCTGGCTGGTATAATAATTGTCCGGGTGATGCCGATGGTGCCCAAGAAGTAAATACTTTTGGTGTAGGTAAAAATTCTTGTTGTTATTATCGTCCGGTAAGAAATACAGTTTACCCAATTGATGGTGCTGGTTTTGAGGAGGGTAGTGAAGGAGTTTGTCTTAATACTTATCTAGAAGCAACTTTTAATAATGAAATTGACAAACAAACAGTATTAGATAACATTGTGTTACTAAAAGGCACTACTAGTTCCACCTATAATTGTGCTAATAATAATACTATTGATCGTACAGCTTGGGCTAATGAATTAATGGGAATAGATGCTTTGGAACAAGATACTAAATTGCTTGGTTTTTTAAATAACATTTGGCAGAAAATAAAATTATTTTTTGTTAGTTTATTTACCAACGATCAAGCGGTAGCCACTACTATTACTCCTGCAAGTGTAGTGTGGTGTGAGGGTAGTGTGGGTGTGCAGTCAAAAGTTCGTTATGAAGAAATTACTGTAGGAAATGAAACTTTTGTAAATACTACCACAATTGCAATTTATATAAATAATTTATTAGAAAAAGATACCGAATATGCCGTAATCTTAAAAGGTGGAAACAGTGGCATTAAAGACGTGCGGGGAGTAGGTATCCGAGCCAAAGATGGAGAAAATAATGACCAGTTAGATGATGTTTGGTTATTTAAAACAGGCAAAGATGTTTGTAAAATTAACAAGGTAACAGTTAGTCCAGAAAAGGCTTGGTATAAAAAAGCCAATACTTCGGAATTTTTTGATTCTTTTGCCGAAAGTGAAAATGGACAAATAATTGTTTCTTTACCACCAGCTTATGGTTGGACTTGGCATTGGGCCCCAGCAAACAATCGTGTTTTTGCAATTCCAGATTCGGATAATCCACTTGATGCCACGAGTGACAGTGTAGATATTGCTTCACGACAAGTAGAAGGGTCGTTGATAGCTGTAGCTCAAGCCAAAGTTACCCATGATTTAAGTCTTACCAATAATCAGGTTGGAAAAATATTTACTGGACGTACCGAGCTTACTGCTAAATTTTGTGAACGTCCTTGGCCAGAACCAGAAACCGAGGATAGTTGGCTGCCATTAAAGGATAATAAATATAATTTTAGTTTAAGTTATTGTGCCGATGCAGGTCGTTCGGGCACCACCACCGATGACTTACCATTCATGAATTTGTTGCCAGTAATTGAAAAAGATACTGGGACTAATATTGTTGTGGTACCCGGACAGTGTGCCCAGAACCCAAGTACAAGTTGTACAACTGATGCTAGTTGTCCACCAATAGTCACTGCCACCCCTGGAAAATGTGTCCACAGTCCAAGTACAAGTTGTACTACTAGTGCCGATTGTCCTGATTATTCAGTAGCACAGCCAGGTGCTTGTTCATTAAAGTCAAATAATCAGTCAACTGTTTGTAATGTTGATACTGACTGCCCGACAACAGATTGGTATGTATTGCCTGGTGAGAGTTCTTTGTATGTATCTTGTAGTAAATATGGTGGTGCTTATAATTTTCAATATTATAAGGATAAGAGTTGCAAATTTAGACATCTTGTTACTGAAAGTAAATATTGTACAATAACTGGCCAATATCCACCAGATTATGCTTCAACTTATCGTTTTTGTACTGACGCTACTGGTTGTAATGCTGGTGAGAACTGTGTACCTTTTGATCCTATTTGGAAAATTTCTGGAGTTGTTAATACTTGTGTGGGTGCTGCTCCTGCTAGTTTGGTAGCAGATACTTGTAGTGGAGTTGGAACGAGTAGTGTTGCTGACCAATGTACTGGCGGTGGTGAACAAGTAGAAGAGATAATGAATCCTACACTTACAGATGATACCTTACGCCGATATTTGTTATTTAGTAACATTAACGATGATGTAATTGGTATACAAATATTTCAAAATCCTGATCGTTTATCGGCCTATGATTGGTATACCAGTCCCCAAAGATTTCCCAATACTCAAAATGCCAAGAGAGTAGAATTGGCCGGCTTTGATGCAGTACAAGATGGTGACAATTATTATATAAATGCACTTAATTTGGTAACTACCACGGGCCATGATTATGCTTTGTGGAATAATATTTATCAAATAAGTTTAAACAAAGGTGCACAAGCCAATACCAAAAAAGTTTTGGAACAAATTTTAGGTTCTTTGGAATTTAATATTAATATTAGCGATCATAAATATTGTTTAAATGATGGTACACTATTTGATAATCAAGATAATATTAATGATCAATTTTCTTGTAATACAGACTTTGAATGTCGAGAAACAAATGGCAATATTAAAACAAATACTTCGGGAATTTGTTCCAATGCCAAAACCAAATTTTTCCGTGATTTGCGTCGTTTGAATGATATTGCGGGAATGCAAAATAAATTAGCTAGTTATTTTACTAGTAATTTGAATAAAGTTACTTTTGAAGGAAATTTGCCAGGCGGGACTTTTATTCCTGGAGCTACCTTGTCGCTCTGGCCTTCTTGGAATAATACATTGGGAGCCAAGGTTGGCACTTTACCACAAGATCCAGTAAATGCCTGGACTAGTTGTACAGATGCAGGGTTGGGAGCAGAAAAACAAACTTGCTGGTATGCCCCTAGTTCCACAGTGTATTGCCCGGTATTTTCCAATATTTATGAATATAATTATGTTTCTTCTACCAAGAGTTATTTATTACATTCCCCATTAGAGTTTTTTGCTCTAAGTAGTAATATTGTGGAAGAAAAAATTAATACTAGTACTTTTACTACCACACCTTGGTGCAATAGTGAAACTCCTTTTAGAGCTTTTGGCGAAAAATGCGGTGATGGTATTGTCGCCCCAGGAGAAGAATGTGAACCACCAGGAAAGAATGAATTAACAGCCCAAACAAAAATTGGTGGTGTTTTGACTGCTTGCGCCGGTGCTACCAAAGCGGCTCGTACTTGTACCAATACTTGTACTTGGAGTTATGGTGCTTGCCAGGCGGATTTTACTTGTGGTAATGGAGAAAAAGAAAGTGCGGAGTTTTGTGATGAAGGACAATTAAATGGTACTTATGGGCATTGTGCGGGAGAAAATAGCGTTGGGGTGGTGGCTTGTATGGGGCCACATCAAGCTTATTGTGGAAATTTTCATAATATTGTTTATAGTAGTATAGATAGTCTGATAGATAAAGATGCAAATAATAAACCGCTGGAGTTGTGTGACTTTACTTCCACTACTCCTTTGGCACAAAACAAAGCTTCAATTAGAACTGGGAATTGGGTGTTTCAAGGTAATTGTAGTGAGACTTCTGTTAATGTAAATGGTGGTTTAATTAGTGGTTTAGGAAATTGGCTTAATTATGCTAATCAATATAATTTGGATAAGTTGGTAGACATAAATACTTTACAATCGCATATCATTAATTTTGATTTAGGTTTAGAAGATCCACTAAAAATACAGTGTAATCTTTCGAGTTTTCCAGGCTTAGATTGTGATGGTGACGAAATAATAAATGATTTGGATAATTGTCCCAAAAATGCTAACAGTGTTATGAGTTCTTCTTGTCCAGCGGGACAGCCTTTTTGTTTACCTTCTGAAATGCAACTAAAAAAATCAAATGGGCCAGATTCGGATGGTGACGGACTCGGTAATGCTTGTGATTATTATCCTAATTGTGCAGAAAATGATGTGGATAAAGATGAAAAATGTGGCACAGAGGACAATTGTCCAAATAATTATAACCCATTACAAAATGATATTGATGGTGATGGTATTGGTGATGCTTGTGATGAAGTTTCGGTAATATTAATGCAGGCATTGCAGGATTTGAATGATGCCAACAAAACAGGTTGGGCCAAGGAAAGAAATGATATTTGTACAGATAAAATAGGTTATTGTGCCCTAAATACTAATTTTGTTTGTCGTACAAATGATGATTGTAACATTAATACCCAAAGTATAAATATTGATGAGGGTTTGTCAGGTTACAGCAATGTAAATGACTTTTTGAATGATGTAAAAACTACCTCTGAATATAAAGGACGTTGTGTGCCGATTATTGCCAGTTATGCCAAAAATAAAGAATATTCTTGTTCGTGGGATTGTCAGAAATATGGTTCTTATTGTGGTGATGGAGTACTAGACGCTGGCCAGGAAGAGTGTGATGATGGCAATGATGTAGATACAGACAAATGCCAAAATAATTGTAAATTAAAAGCAACTGTTTTTTGTGGTGATGGATTAGTGAATGGTAGTGAAACTTGTGACGACGGTATGCAATGTGAAAACAAAAAACCTTGTACTACTGATAATACTTGCGCGGGAATTGGTAAAGGAAAATGCTTACCAAGAAATGGCGATGGCTGTTCTATTAGTTGCGCACTAGAAAGTGGCCAGGAAAATTATTGTGGCAACGGAATTGTGGATGAAAATTTAAAAGAGGCTTGCGATATGGGAGCACAAAATGGTTTGGAATGTACACCAGAATATGGCAAAGGCAAAATTTGCACCTGGTGTTCGGGTGATTGTAAAAAAGTCTTTACTAAAGAAACAACTGATTATTGTGGTAATGGTAAGATTGATGTAATTGTGAGTAGTACCACTCCAGTTTTTGAAAAATGTGATGTAAAAAGTGATGGTACGGTAGTAAGTAGCACTTATAACCCTACCACCAAAGTAGTAGGTGAAGCAAATAAGTCTTGTAATGTTAATGATAAAGGAAATTTTAGTTGTGAAAACAATTGTCTGGATTTACAAAATAATTGTATAAATTGTGCTGAAATGGACAGAGTAGACGGTGGTGCCAATCCAATGATTGCTATTTTAAATCCAATGATTGAGCAAGGGTTTAATTGGGACAGTATTTATGGAGTTGAATTGGTTAGTTTGTATAGAAATTATCCCAATGTTTTAGGTTATTTATATTATTTTAAACAAATTAAATTAAATATTAATGAAAATGGTGTACCTACTAATTATGCTTATTTTTATAAATCAAGTTCATTAATTACAGTTGAAGACGTTTTACCAAAGGGTATAGAAACAAATTTGCAGTGTAAAGATGAATATAAAGTATTTTTTAATGAAAATGGTTTGCAAACCAAAGTTTCGGGAGGTGGTACTGCAAATGATTTTTGGAAAAATGGTTATGGTGATATTTTTGATTATCCAGTTAATGATGAATCGCTTAGGATTGAGAATGATGTTATAATGTCTCCAGCTGTGCCAACAAGCACGGTAAGAATAGTAGTAAAATGGACGAGCGAAGAAGAAAATAAATTAGGTGGTTTTGTGGGTGATGTAATAAAAACTAATAGTCCGACTGAATGGACACACAATCGTTTGCCAACAACAACTTTTGGCACAATAATTAAAAATGCAGATGAATATTGGGTTCCGGATGGCTGTACAAGTTTGGTTTGTGTACATGCCAAAGTGCATACTCCAAAAATTTATGTACAATCTTTTACTGTAGATGCAGGAGCTGGCAAAGATTATGTGTTTACGGTGAGTGCTTTGACTAATTTTATTGGTGGGCCCGCCAAGAGAAGTAATTTGCAAGTAGAAGTATATACGGCTCATGCAAATCAAATACCAGCTTATTCAATTTACAAACCAACCCGTACTTTTAGTATTCGTAATGCCTCGGGCACTAGTAGTAATGCACGGGCTAAGTATTGGTATGTGTTTAAGATTAGGGGAAATAATACAGCGCCGATTATTGCTCCAGTAGATGTTGACCATGCAGATGGGGTGATTAGAACTGATGAATGTGATGTGAAAGTAAGTGCGGATGTTTTGGAGAGTTGTCCTACTACTTAAAAAATAATATGAAAAGAATTATTTTAATTAGTTTATTGGTTTTAATACTGGGAGCAGGAATCTTGGCTGGTTTTTGGCTACTTTTAAGGAATAAAAATAATGTAGTATTAGATAATAAAATTAAGCCAGTGGAAACAGTAGTTTTTGAAAAATTAAAATTAGATCCCAATGATTTGGATGGTGACGGAATTTTGGATACCAAAGAAAAAGAAATTGGCACTAGTAATCGTGATTCTGATACTGATGGTGATAGTTTAACTGATAAAGAAGAAATAGAAGTTTATAAAACTGATCCAACAAAGGTAGACACTGATGACGATGGCTATTGGGATGGCTATGAAATTATTAATAATTATAATCCATTAGGTGCAGGTAAATTAGTTAAATAATTTTTAGATTCCCGCCTGCGCGGGAATGACAGGACAATTATATGTTTGATGAACCAATCAATACCAAAAATCCCTCGGGAATTCCTGGCAATTTGCCAGTAGGCGAGCCTGTTCCATTTGGTCAAGGCGAGCCCGAAGATATGTTTTCTGGGGTTGCTACCGAAGAAAACGAAGTTACTCTGGAACCAGGAGCAGGGAACAGTGCTTTGGCTGCGGGGGTGCTTACTCCAAAAGTTCAGCCAGAAGTTAATAATGTAGAAATACCGGTTAGTAGACCGTCTTTTTCGGCAATGCCAGAAGAAACTACTCCACCAATTATTAAATCAACAGAAAACTATGATTTGAAAGAACCAGTAGTCACTAGAGTAATTATTACTTTGTTGGTGATTGTTTTGGTTGTGGGTGGTTTGGGAATGGGAGGTTGGTGGGCTTATAATAAATATATTAATTCTAACCAACCAGCTGTGGTGGAAAATAATACTGCCGATACAACTAATAACATAGATAATAATCAAATAGAAGCAAATAATAATACTGTGGTTAATACTGGGAATGAAAATAACACTGTTACTGATATTGGTTCACAAATAACCGATGATCAAGTGCTTTTTGGTGAACCAATTGACAAAGATGGAGACGGCCTGGATGATACCAGAGAAGTAGAAATTGGTACAGATCCCAATAATTGGGATACAGATAAAGATGAATTAAGTGATGGTGATGAGGTAATTATTTGGAAAACCAATCCACTTAATCCAGACAGTGATGGTGATAATTATTTGGATGGAGCAGAAGTAAAAAATGGTTATAGTCCAACGGGCCTTGGAAAAATTTTTGAATTACCAGAAACTAAATAATTGTGTTTATGTTTTTCAGAAAGAAAAACAAAGAAATAATTAAAACGGCCATTAATGTGCCGATGTTGGTGATACCCGAAGAATTTTATGGTGGTAAAGATCCAGTTATCCATTATCAAAACAAAGATAAAATAAAAAATAAACCAGAAAAATTATTGCCAGAAGTTGGTATAAATAATCGATTGGCGGGTTTATTTAAAAATAAAATTGTTTTGTATAGTGTAATTGGTGTGGTGTTTTTGTTGGTGACAGGTGTAATTACTTGGTATTATTTAAATCAGGCTGGTTTTTTTGCTAAGCCAGTAGTTGTTGAGCCAGAACTACCAAAAATTACTACAGACAATACAAACAAGCCAACTACCACGGAACAGGTTTCTGTGATAGAAGAAATAACCACCACGACTTTGGTTGAAAACACTACTTCTACTTTGGTGGGTAAAGTTAAAACTTTGGAGTTTTTGCCAGTATTTTTGACCAATAGTGCCGACATGGATAATGATTCTTTAACAGACCTTGAAGAAGAAACTTTGGGGACAGATAGTGGTGTATGGGACACAGATAAAGATGGTTATTATGATGGCCAAGAAGTTTATAATCTTTATAATCCAATAGGTTTGGCACCAATGAAAATAGTGGATTCTGGCGTAGTACAGGAATATATTGATCCCAAGTGGCAATATCGTGTTTATTATCCTGCTACCTGGCAAATTGGCACAGTGGATGAAGAAGGCCGGCAAGTGTTGTTTAGCGCTAGTGATGGTGATTACATAGAAATAGACGTAGTGGACAAAGAAAAAAATGATACTTTTGCTGATTGGTTTGCTAAAACAGCCACGGGTCAGAGGTTTATTGATCTTAGTGATTTTGTTAACCGTTTTAAAGAAAATGGTAAAAAAAGAGGAGATGATTTGGTGGGTTATTTTGTTAATTTTGATAAAGTGTATGTGATTACTTACCATACAGACAGTAGTGGTTTTATAAGTTATCGACATTTTATGCAATTAATGTTACAAAGTTTTCGTCCCAATAAAACTTTGGTAGAAATTCCGGAACAAGCTGTTTTGGGTGAACCAACAGTTAATACGACAGTGACACCTTAAAAATATATGGAATGTTTGGTTTTTTCACAGGTAAAAGAAGAAATTTTTAAAAAAGAAAAAATTAAAAAATTAGTAAATTTGATTTTTGGGAAACTTAAAAAAAATGGCTTGCTTAGTGTACATTTGGTGGGGGAGAAAAGAATAAAGTATTTGAATAAAGTGTATAGGGGGTATGACCTGGTAACTGATGTTTTATCGTTTGCTACAGAAGATAATGTTTTTTTTAAAAAAGCAGAAAGAGATTTTGGAGATATTTTTATTTGCCAGAAGCAAATAATTAAACAGGCACGAGAACTTAAAATTAACGTAGAGGAGGAAATGTTTAGAATGATGGTTCATGGTATTCTGCATCTTTTGGGACATGATCATCTAAAAAAAGAAGAAGCTAAAAAAATGTTTGTTACACAAGAAAAATTGTTAAAGGAATTATTATGAATTTCAAAAGATTAGGTTCTAGTTTTAAAGAATCTTTACATGGATTGAGAACTGTATTTAAAAGTGAACAAAACTTTCGACTACAAGTTTACTTGGCTATTTTGGTTATTTTTTTAATGTTTGTTTGGACTTTAACCAAGAGTGAAAAAATTGTTTTATTGCTTTTAATTTTTTTAGTATTAATAATGGAAGTAATAAACAGTGTGGTTGAAAGACTTTTGGATGTAGTAGAGCCACGACTCTCTGGTCAAGTAAAATTAATAAAAGAAATTATGGCCGGAGCAGTATTTTTGTCCTCTTTGGTAGCTTTAATAATTGGTATTTTTATTTTTTATCCTTATCTTATTGCTTTATAGTCTGGAAGATGATAAAATTTTCTTATTATGATAAAGAGAAAAGCACACGTGGAATTAATTACCGGACTTGACTTAGGTTCTACTTCGGTGCGTTTGGCAGTAGCCAAGCAGGTTTTTGTTCCAGGAGAAAAAACTAGTTTTCAAATAGTTGGTTTAATAGAAGTACCTTCGGAGGGAATTCATAAGGGTGTAATTACTAGTATAGAGGAAACAGTATCGGCTGTTTCTCATAGTTTAGAAAAAATGGAACAATTAATTGGCGTACCGATTGAACATGCTTGGGTTGGTATTTCGGGGTTGCAAATAATATCGCAAAATAGTAAAGGTGTAGTGGCTGTGGCCAAGGCTGACGGAGAAATTACGGCCGAAGATTTGGAAAGAGCAATTGAAGCTTCGCGAGCAGTAGCTACACCACTAAATTATGAAATTTTACATGTAATTCCTAGAGCTTTTGTGGTAGATGGACAAACTGGAATCAAAGATCCTGTGGGTATGACTGGGGTGCGGTTGGAAGTTGACACACAAATAATTGAAGGCCAAACTTCACATATAAAAAATATTACCAAAGCTGTTTATCGTACAGGAATTGATATAGATGATTTGGTTTTTTCTGTTTTGTCGGTGGGAGATTTGGTTACCACACCAAGACAAAGGGATTTGGGAGCAATAGTGGTAAATATTGGTGGGGCGACCACGAGTTTAATTGTTTATGAAGAGGGCGATATTATTCATACTGCAGTTTTACCGATTGGTGGCGAACATGTTACCAATGACTTGGCAATAGGATTACGTACTTCGATTGAAGTTGCAGAAAGAGTAAAAATTGAATGTGGAGAATGTTATCCTGGACATTTAAATAAAAAAGAAATGATTGATTTGAAAATGTTTGGGGCAGAACTAAATGAAGAAGTAAGTAGAAAATATATTGCAGAAATTATTAATGCTCGCATGGAAGAAATTTTGGAAAAAATAGAAACTGAATTAAATAAAATTGGTCGTAGCTCATTGTTACCAGCCGGTGTAGTATTTACTGGTGGTGGAGCAAAAATTTTTGGCTTGGTAGATTTGGCAAAAGATAAATTACGCTTACCAGCGACTTTGGGTTATCCGTTAGATATTTTGAGTGCTAGTGAAAAAATAAATGATTTATCTTTTACTACAGCAATAGGACTTGTGCGTTGGGGCGCAAGCATGCAAGCTGGTATGGGTAGGGGAGGAAACGCGGGATTAAAAAGTGTAGAAAAAGTTTCGGCTCAAGTGAAGGGTTGGTTTAAATCTTTGATCCCTTAAGTTATACACAATCGTTTTTTGACTAGGGGAGTTAAAAATTATACACTATAAGCGGAGTAAGACTCCGCTTATTTTATTTAAGGTTAATTGAGTACAAAAATTGTTCATATGCCACAAGTAAAACCAGAAATTGAAACATTCGCAAAAATTAAAGTTATTGGTATTGGTGGGTCTGGTGGGTCGGCCATTGATAGAATGGTAAAGGCAGGAATTAGAGGAGTAGATTTTACTGCCATGAATACCGATGTCCAAGCACTTCATTACAACAGTGCGCCTCATAAATTACACATAGGAAAGGGTGTAACTCGTGGTTTGGGTGCAGGAATGGACCCTGATTTAGGTCGCAAAAGTGCAGAAGAGTCACAAAATGAAATTCGAGAAATTCTTAAAGACGCAGACATGGTTTTTTTAACATGTGGTTTGGGTGGTGGTACTGGAAGTGGTGCTAGTCCTGTAGTGGCAGCAATTGCCAAAGAATTAGGCATCTTAACTATTGCGGTAGTTTCAAAACCATTTACTTTTGAAGGACAACAAAGAAAAGCTATCGCCGAAAAAGCTCATGAAGAATTATCTAGAAATATTGATACAATTATTACAATTCCCAATGATCGAGTATTACAAATTATTGATAAAAAAACTTCATTGGTAGAAGCTTTTAAAATTGTTGATGACGTTTTACGTCAAGGAGTACAAGGTATTTCGGAATTAATTACTGTGCCAGGATTAATTAATGTGGATTTTGCCGATGTAAAAGCAATTATGCGAGATACAGGCTCGGCCTTAATGGGAATTGGTACAGGCAGTGGTGAAAATAGAGCAGTAGACGCAGCTCAAGCAGCTATTTCTAGCCCACTCTTGGATGTTTCTATAGATGGTGCTAGAGGAATTTTGTTTACAATTACCGGTGGTGCTAATTTGGGAATGCACGAAGTAGCTGAAGCAGCCAAAATAATTACTGCTTCTGCCGATGAAAATGCCAAGGTTATTTTTGGAGCAGTAATAGACGAAGAAATGAAAGATGATGTAAGAATAACCGTAGTGGCTACTGGTTTTGAAGATCGTGTTAGTAAAATTGTGTCAAATTTTAGAGAAGACGATACCAGAAGTTTTTTTGCTGGTGCTAGAAATTTTTATTCTACTAGTTCATTAAACAAAAAAGATAAAGAAAAAGAAGAAATAAAAGAAGTGAGAAGAGAAGAAGTAAAAGAAAAAGAAGAAGATGTTCCAGCAAAAAGAACAATGTTTGTAAGTAAGCCAGTGTTTGAAGGAGTCGAAGACACGGTTAAAAAATCTTCTCCTCGCACTATTTTCCCGGTAACTCCTGTGGTACCTGTAAAATCAAAAAATAGTGATGATGATAATGATTTGGAAATTCCAGCTTTTATAAGAAGAAAGATGGGCATGTAAAACATGAAAGCAAAATAGCATTAAAGCATTAAAACATATTTAAAATCTCCCCGAGTAAGGGAGATTTTACTTTAACTGTTAAGAATGATAAAATATAAATATGTTTTTATGTTATTTGTTTTAATGTTTTCATGATATATGTTTTGTCCTGTTTGTCGCTACAAAGAAACCAAAGTAGTAGATTCTCGCGTTACCCAAGATGGTTTGGCAATTCGTCGCCGGCGTGAATGTGAAAAATGCGCTTACCGTTTTTCTACAATAGAAGAAGCGGAATTATTGGATATTGTGGTGGTAAAACAAGATGGCCGACGCGAAGGTTATTCTCGGAGTAAAATGGAAAGCGGAGTTGTCCGTTCTCTTACCAAACGTCCATATACGCAAGAGGCTTTTAATAGATTGATTCAGGCAATTGAAAGAGATATACAAAAGAAAAAGAAAAGGGAAGTGACTAGTAAAGAAATAGGCGAGTTGGTAATGCGTCATTTGGAGAAGTTTGATAAGATTGCTTATGTGCGCTTTGCGTCAATTTACCGGGCTTTTGAAGATGTAGGTAAGTTTGAAATGGTGATTAAAGAATTAGGTGGTAAGAAATTAAAAAATAAATAAAAATAATATGGTAGAAGAAAAAAATAAGATAGAGACACAAAATATTATGTCTCTACAAGAAGAAAAAAAATTAAGTATTGAAGAAATGCTTGTAAAAAATTTACAATGGTCTCAGCTTATTTATGAACAAAATAAAAAAATTAAGAATCGCTTAACTTTAATGGTTATAACTAAGTATATTTGGATTGTTTTGATTGCGGTACCAACGATTTTGGGTTTTATTTATTTACCAACTTTATTGGAACAATTTACCAAGCAATATAGTGGTTTATTAAATGGAATTACTGCTAGTAATTCAGTAAATAGTGCGATAAATTTGGAAGATGTGGCAAAAATGTTATATGCAAAGTAATGTAAAAGCAACATTGAGATACTATTGGCAACATTTAAAAGTCTACCCCAAGAGTGGGTGGATAATGTTGTTGGCGACAATTTTTGTGTGGTGTGTTAATACCTATGTTCCTTTGTATTATAAAAAGTTTTTTGATTTATTAACCAATCCTGGTCCAACAGCGGTAATTGCGCCACTTTTAATTAAAATATTGTTAGTAGTGGCTTTGTTGGAATTTGTTGCTTGGATTTTATTTCGTTTGAACACTTTTTTTGCCTCTTATTTTCAGGCAAAAATTATGGCTGATTTGTCACGTACTTGTTTTAGTTACTTGCATAAACATTCAATTGCTTTTTTTCATAATAATTTTGTTGGTTCGCTTGTTAAACGTGTAAATAGATTTACTAGGTCATTTGAAAGTATTGCTGACAAAACCATTTTTAATATTATACCGCTAATAGTACAGGTGATTTTGATTATTGTAATTATTACTAGAAATCATTGGCAATTGGGCGTGGGGATGTTGGTGTGGGTAATAGTTTTTATGGGAGTAAATTGGTTGTTTGTAAGATTTAAGTTGCCACATGATATTAAACGCAGTGATTTGGATTCAAAAGTTAGTGGAGTATTGGCTGATACTTTTACTAATCATACTAATATAAAATTGTTTAATGGCTATAAACAAGAATTGGGTGATTTTTCTAAAGTAGTAGATAGCTTAGGGAATATCCGTTTGTTTACTTGGAATCTTTCCAATGTTTTTGAAGCAGTACAGGGTTTATTGGCTATTACTTTGGAATTAGGCTTGCTTTATTTTGGTGTACAATTATGGCGAGTTGGTTTATTTACTGTGGGTGATTTTGTTTTGGTTCAATCTTATGTAATATCACTCTTTATGAGATTGTGGGATTTTGGTCGATTACTCCAACATATATTTGAAGATTTGGCCGATGCTGCCGAAATGACAGAAATGTTGGAAAAAGAACATGATATAAAAGATATTCGTAATGCTAAAGATTTAATTGTGAATAAAGGTGAAATAGAATTTAAAAATGTTACTTTTGATTATAATGAGACACGAACAATTTTGTCGCATTTTAATTTAATTATTAAACCACAGGAAAAAGTAGCTTTGGTGGGTCCTTCTGGGGCTGGTAAATCCACAATTGTGCGTTTGATACAACGTTTATATGATTTAAGTGGTGGAAAAATTTTGATTAATGACCAAAATATTGCCAAAGTTACTTTGGAAAGTTTGTGGCAAGCAACGAGTTTGGTGCCACAAGATCCAGTTTTGTTTCATCGAACTTTACGAGAGAATATTCGTTATGGTAAGCCCGATGCAACTGACGCCGATGTAGAAGAAGCAGCCAAGTTGGCTTATTGTCATGATTTTATTAGCGAATTATCCGAGGGCTATAATACTTTTGTAGGTGAACGAGGTATAAAATTATCTGGTGGCGAACGACAACGTGTGGCAATTGCCCGCGCAATTTTGCATAATGCGCCGATTTTAATTTTGGATGAAGCTACTTCTAGTTTGGATTCTGAATCAGAATCATTGATTCAAGCGGCATTGAATAATTTGATGAAAGGTAAAACGGTAATTGTAATTGCTCATCGTTTGTCTACAATTATGAAAATGGATCGGATTTTGGTAATTGAAAATGGTAAGTTGCAAGAAGAGGGGACGCATGAAAAATTATTGAAAAAGAAAAATGGTTTGTATAGTAGACTTTGGAATTTACAGGCCGGTGGTTTTATTGAGTAATTTTCTTTTTTTATTCCCAAAAAAATGGTATACTGTTTTTATTATGCGTAAACGAACAAAAATAGTTTGTACTTTGGGGCCAGCTTCTTCGTCGTTGGCTACTTTAGAAAAAATGGTTTTGGCCGGCATGAATTGTGCTCGGCTTAATTTTGCACATGGTACTCATGAAAGTCATTTGCAAATTATTAAAAATTTAAAAATTGTTAGTAAAAAAACTGGTAAAACTATTACTATTATTCAAGATTTGGAAGGACCAAAAATTAGAGTAGGAGAATTACCCAAAGAAGGAATAAAATTAAAAGACAAAACAGAAATTAAATTTGACACTTCTTTGACCAAAATGTCGGGTGCAATTATTCCTATTCGTTTTTCTGATTTACACAAATATTTAAAAAAAGGTGAAAGAATGTTTTTTGATGATGGGCGAATGGGCGCGGTAATTAAGTCAGTGGTTGACACACGTATTATAGCCGAGGTAATAAATGGCGGAGTGTTGCAATCAAACAAAGGTATAAATTTACCAGATAGTAAATTGGGAATTAGTGCTTTGTCGGACAAAGATAAAGAAGATTTAAAATTTGGCGTAAAAAATAAAGTGGATATTGTAGATTTGTCTTTTGTAAATAGTGCCCAAGATATTTTGGATTTACGTTTTTTGATTGAAGAGTATGAAAAGAAATTTAAAATAAAATCAATTCAACCAATTAGAATTATTGCAAAAATTGAAAGACAACAAGCAGTAAAAAATATTAAAGAAATTTTGGAAGTAGTAGATGGGATTATGATTGCTAGAGGGGATTTGGGCGTAGAAATTCCTCCAGAAAAAGTACCTTTGGTGCAAAAACAATTAATTGATGAGTGTTTGCTTATGGCCAAACCAGTAATTGTGGCTACTCAAATGTTGGATTCTATGCAAAATAATCCTCGGCCGACACGAGCCGAAGTGAGCGACGTGGCCAACGCAGTAATTGAACATACTGACGCGGTAATGCTTTCTAATGAAACATCGGTAGGACGTTTTCCAGTCGAAACTGTGCAGATGATGGCGAGTATTATTATGGAAACTGAAAATTCGGTTTATGATGATTTAGAAAATAGTAAATATGTTAAAAAACAAAAAAGAATAGATGAGGTAGTAAGTGAAATGTCAAAAATGCTAGCCCAAAAAGTTGGTGCTAAAATAATTTTAGCCGCTTCAATTACCGGAGAAACTGCCCGACTTATTTCTCGTCATCGTCCAGAATTACCAATTGTGGTGGCCACTAGTACCGAAAGAGTACGTAATCAACTTAATTTGTCTTGGGGTGTAGAGCCGTTCGTGTTAAATCCCTGTTATACAATAGAAGAATTAGTCCAACGCTCAATGTTGTTTGTAAAAAAATTAAAATTAGTTAAAAAAGGTGATAAGGTAATTGTAGTTTCTGGAGAACCAGTGGGTCAAGCTGGGCATGTAAATTTATTGGAAGTTAGAGAGGTAAAATAAACAGTTATCCACAGTATAGTGTTATTAACAGAGTATTTTTGGTATAATAGTTTTGAATTAATAATTATATTAGTTTTCATTTAATCATTTAAATGAAAATTTTACATATATATAAAAAATATGCTGAAGAGTAGTTTGGGTAATCTCACAAAATCTTTCCTTAGTTGGGGAATGGTAGTGGGATTATTTTTGTTTTTATTTTTAGTTGGAGTACCAAATGCCTTGGCTGCCAACGTCGCCCCCACTGGTCTATACGTAGATGCTACCTCCACTGAAGCCATGACTTTACACTGGGTGGCTGGTGGTGGTGTTGAAGCTACATATAGTGTATGGGCTTCTTTAGATGGCATAGATTATAATTTGGAAACAACTGCAGCTACTACTTCTCCTGATTTTTTATCTTACATTGTTACTGATTTAGCCACCAATACAGAATACTTTTTAGTAGTAACTGCCGAAGGTGGTGGTGGTGATCCAGCAACTTCTTCGTATACCCTCGCAACTACACCAGTTGCTCCTACAGTAGATAACCCAGCCATTACCACTTTGGATGTAACAGTAAATGCCGATACTAATCCTACAGATACTAACTTTGCTGTTTACGAAACCGGTAGTGATCTATACCTTAATCTAGATGGATCTCTTGGTGCTGTAGAATGGGCTACCTCTACACACACCCAATATTCTTTTGTTGTGGTAGCTAAAAATACAAGTGATGTTTTGACTGCTTCTAGTTCTGCTGCTACTTTGTATACCCTCGCAACTACACCAGGTATCCCTACCATTGGCACACCCACCACCTCTACCATGCCCATTACCATTGATGTAGGCACCAACCCAGTTGGCACAGAATATGCCATTTACAATTCTACTTCGGGGTATTTCTTAAGCGCTCTTGGCGCTTCCAATGCTGGCACACCAATCTGGCAATCCACCACTACTTGGGGTGCTAATTTCCCAGCGATTAACTTAGCCACTAACACTCTTTATCAATTTGTAGTTCTAGCACAAAATGGCGATGACATTTCTACTGCCACTTCTACCGCTAGTTCCGCTACTGCTGGTACGATTGCCATTGCTCCAACTACAGTTTCTGCTACCACTCTTGGTAAAACAAGCATTCAAGTTGCTTGGGCTACTAATGGTAACTCTGCTAACACTACTTACAAAGTAGCTTACAGTAATGGTACTTTAATCGGTACTACTACTGATCTTAGTTATGATGTAACTGCCCTTTCTCCTGGTACTAGTTACACTTTTAAAGTCGCTGCTCTTTACAAGAACGATGGCGTAACCTATTCCCCATATTCTTCTACAGCTACAGCCCTTACCAATTCAAGTCCAAATGGCGGCGGTTCCTCCGACACCACTCCTCCAACCAACATCTCAATCAAGATTAATGAAAACGCTGTTACTGCACAATCCAACCAAGTTACGCTAACCCTTCTTGCTTCGGGAGCTAGCCAAATGATCTTAAGCAATACTTCAGACTTTACGGGCGCTACTTGGGAAGCCTACAACTCTAGTAAAATCTGGCTCTTAACCACTGGCGCTGGTACCAAGACTGTCTATGTTAAATTTAGAGATTCTAGCTTTAATGTTAGTTCAGTTGTTTCCGATAGTATTGATTATCTTTCGGCCACTGTCGTCGAAACCCCAGTTGTCGTTACTACCACTCCTCCTGTAGTAGTAGTTACTCCACCAACCACTTGTGCTCTTACTACCAAATCTGCTTACAAACTGGCCACCTCTCCTGCTGTTTACTACATTACTCCAGAATGCACCAAACGAGCCTTTAACAAGTCTAATGTCTTCTTTACCTACTTCACATCATGGAATGATGTGAAGACAACCACCAAGACTATTCTAGACACTATCCCCAACGACACCCTTGGCTTTATGCCCTGGGGCCCTAAGTATGATCCTAAATATGGTGCTCTAGTAAAGATTGTCACTGATCCAAAGGTTTACCTACTTCTAGGTACAGAAAAATATTGGATTACTTCCGAAGCAGTCTTTAACACGCTTAAATACTCTTGGAACTGGATCGAAGACATTGATTCAGACTTACTTAACAAATACACCACTGGTAGTGAAATAACCAACACCACTGTCCACCCTAATTACACCCTAATTAAGTACGCCAATAATTCTAAGGTTTACCGTCTAGAGCCAAACCCAACTGACGCTACCAAACAAGTTAAACGTTGGATACCAAACGAAACAGTCTTCAATTCTCTTAACTTTAGATTGGATAGAATAGTGACTGTGTTGGAGAGTGAGGGGTATACTGACGGGGCAGAATTGAATTAATTATTCACTGTTAATCCCCAGAAAATTGAGTACAGTCTAAAATTATGTTATAATATAAAGCACCTGAATAAGGTGCTTTATTTATGACTGAAAAATCTTTCGATAAACTCAAGACAAGCAAAAATATTCTTTGGTTTAAAGAAATATCTATTAAAGATATTCCGCTTGTGGGTGGTAAAAATGCTAGTTTGGGAGAAATGTATTCCAAGTTAACTCCCAAAGGAATTAGTGTGCCAAATGGTTTTGCAATTACGGCCGCGGCTTATTGGCAATTTTTAAAATATGCAAAACTGGAAGACAAGATGAAAAAAGAATTAAAAGGTTTGGATATTTCCAATATGAAGGAATTGTCTAGAGTAGGAAAGAGTATTAGAAATTATATTTTAAATTCTGATTTTCCGAAAAGTTTAGAACAAGAAATTATTGTTGAATACAAAAAATTAGCTGATTTGGCTAAAACAAAAAATATTTCTGTGGCAGTACGTTCTAGTGCCACAGCCGAAGATTTACCAGATGCTAGTTTTGCTGGTCAACAAGAAACCTATCTAAATGTTAAAGGCGAAGAGGATCTACTTTTGGCCGTTAAAAAATGTGTTTCTTCACTTTTTACTGATCGGGCGATTTCTTATCGTGAAACCAAAGGTTTTGAACATATGAGTATTGCTTTGTCGGTAACTGTACAAGAAATGGTGCGTTCTGATGTTGGTTCTAGTGGAGTAATGTTTACCTTGGACACAGAGTCTGGTTTTAAAGGTGTGGTTTTAATTAATGCAGCTTATGGTTTGGGAGAATATGTGGTTAAAGGCCGGGTAACACCAGACCAATTTTATGTTTTTAAAGAAGGAGTAAAGCAAGGTAAACAGGCGATTATTAGTAAAATTTTAGGTAGTAAAGAAGTAAAATTAGTTTACGGGAAATTACAAGGCACCAAACAAGAAAATGTGAAACAAATTGATAGAAATAAATTTGCTATTACTCCCGAAGAGGTAGTACAACTTTCAAAATGGGGAGTGATGATTGAGGAACATTATGGAAAATCGCAGGATATTGAATGGGCCAAAGATGGTAATACTGGTAAATTGTATATTGTACAAGCGAGACCAGAAACAGTAAAAGCCAGGTCAAGTCACTCGGTAATAGAAAAATATCAGCTTAAGGAAAAAGGGAAATTATTATTACGCGGTACAGCAGTAGGTCAGAAAATTGGGGCTGGTAAAGCTAGAGTAATAGAAAACCCCAAACAAATGAAAAGCTTTAAAAAAGGTGAAATTTTGGTTACGCGAATTACCGACCCTGATTGGGAGCCAATTATGCGGATTGCTTCGGCAATTATTACTGAACAGGGTGGTAAAACTTCTCACGCGGCAATTGTTTCACGTGAACTTGGTGTACCTTGTATTGTGGGAGCACGAGAAGCTAGAAAAATATTAAAAACTGGTAAACCAATTACGGTTAGTTGCGCCGAAGGTGATGAGGGTTATGTTTACGCAGGTATTTTACCATTTGAAGTTAAGAAAACAGAAATAAAAGACGTGGTTAAAACCAAGACCAAGATTATGATGAATGTGGGCGACCCAGATAACGCCTTTGCTTTATCATTTTTACCAAACGATGGTATTGGTTTGGCCCGCGAAGAATTTATTTTTTCTAATTTTATTCGCATTCATCCTTTGGCACTAATAAATTATGACAAATTAAAAGACAAAAAAGCGAAAAAAATAATTGCCGAAATGACCCGCGGTTATAAGAAAAAATCAGATTATTGTGTAGACAAATTGGCCGAAGGAATTGCGCGAATTGCAGTCGCTTCCTATAAAAATGAGGTGATTGTGCGTTTGTCGGATTTTAAAACTAATGAATATGCTACGTTAATTGGAGGCCGTGAATTTGAACCAAAAGAAGAAAACCCCATGATTGGTTGGCGTGGGGCTTCTCGTTATTATTCCAAGGAATATAAAGCTGGATTTAAATTGGAATGTGAAGCCTTGAAAAAAGTTCGTGATGAGTGGGGGTTGACCAATGTAATTATTATGGTGCCATTTTGTCGTACACCAGAAGAAGGTGAACAAGTAATAAAAACCATGGAAGAATTTGGTTTAAAAAGAGGCGAAAATGGTTTGCAGGTTTATGTAATGTGCGAAATACCGTCGAACGTGATTTTGGCCGAAGAATTTGCCAAAATATTTGATGGTTTTTCTATTGGTTCTAATGATTTAACGCAATTAACTTTGGGGGTGGATCGTGATTCGGCTTTGGTAGCGCATGTGTATAGTGAAAAAAATAAAGCGGTAACGACTTTAATTCGTCAGGTTATTCAAATAGCCCATAAATATAAAAGAAAAATTGGCATTTGTGGCCAAGCACCTAGTGACTACCCGGAATTTGCCGAAATGTTGGTACGTGAGGGAATTGACAGTATTTCGCTTAATCCTGATACGGTAATTTCTACACGTGAAAGAATTTACAAAGTAGAACATACTTTGGGCAGAACTGGTAAAAAAACTAATTTTAGATTTTTGAGTTTGGTTATGGCAATTGGTTTGCTGGGTTTTTCTTTAATTATGGTAGGAGCAGGTTGTACTAAAAATGATTTTGATAAATTAAATAAAGAAAATAAAAATATTGAACAAGGTGTGTTTAATATGGGGCCGGCCCAAGTACGTGAGAGAATTAAGGAAAAAATTAATGAACAGTTAAGTAATCAGTTGTTAACTTTTAAAGAGAGTAGTTTTGCTAATTTTACTTTACAGTATCCTGTTGGTTGGAGTATTGAACACACAGATAGTAGTTTAATTTTAAAAGATGAAAAAACTGGTGCTTATTTCTTTATTTCTACCAATGGTTCGCGAAGTAGTGAAAAAATGTCTGTGGAAGCTTTAACTACTTCGACAATTGGTGGAAAAGAGGCTGTGCGTTATAAAGATGCTTTACCCGAAGAGTTAGGTGGGGAATTTGAAGGAGTAGAGATTGGCAAAGGAACCGGAACTTTGTTTGTGCGTGGTAAGGGTGATAAATTTGAAGTGATATTGAATTCTCTCAAATTTTAATTGTTATTTTATAGACAAGAATTCAGAAATTATTAAACATTTAAAAATCGCTTTGTAAAAAGGCGATTTTTTTATTATTACACCCATACTATTTATTTCTCATACTTCCACTTTTTTAAAAAAGTGGAGTAAAAATTTCGCGCTAAACAAACACTGCGGAAAATTTAGGTCTCGTCATTCGTTTTTGCTCGTGCGAGCCGAGAAAGCTCGGCTCTAAACGAGCAAACCCTTCGGGTCACTCTTCCTCGCCTCTAAATTTTTACCTTGTGTTTGTGCGCGCGTGAACGAGTGAGTGGTGTATGTTTCCTCCCCTTTATAAGGGGAGGGTAGGGAGGGGTAAGTTAAAAACAAAAATCCGCTCGCGCGTGCCTTGCCGTAGTCTCGATTGAATCGGAACGAAGGCAGGATTTCCTCCACCTCGCATTTCATTTAATTAAATGAGTTGCAGGGTGGTGGCGCGAGCGGATCTTTTGCCACCGGGGGTCCGGTTGAAAAGTTCATGGCATTCTCCTTACTCGGCGTCCGCGGTCGTGACTGCGGGCTGTGGTTGGGGTCGCGAGGCACATACCTTGATATAGGCTGTGCCTTTTTTGCAGTCGAACTCAAGCCAGAGTAATTTGTCAGCTTGTCGGTGTTGGAAGCGTGTGGCTTCTTTTAAGACCCAGCCATAACATTCTCTCTCGTAATGCATTCTATCTACTACACTTTGGGGACAGGGTGAAAGCTCCCAGTGTGGCATTAACCAGAAGTAGCCTCCCGCACTATCGATTTTTTGATAGATGGCGTGTGCGAGAAGTTCGATTGAATCAGCAGAGTCGATACCGATCTTTTCGATTTTCCACTTGAGAACGCTTGCACGCTGGTTGGCCAGTTTGACCAACTCGTCGATCCAGCCCAAGAGGAAGCAAGCGATCAGGGTGGTGCCAAGAACAACGATAGCGATTATAATCCCAGTGTCCATGATAGAACTCCTTGTGGCCCTTTTCGGGCGTGGTGGTTAATTAAAGATTAATATAAACAAGTGAAAAAGTCAATATTGACAAGTTGTAGGTTTTGGGTTATAATGGGAACACTATATTTTTAATTAAAACTGCTATGGGAATGAGAAAAAAAATTAATGCGATAAAAAAAGTAGAACGCGCTAAAGCAAAAATTAAAAGAGATAAGGCTAAATTAAAAAGATTAAAGAAAGCTGAAGCTTTGACAAACGCAAAATAACAAATAAGTGGCGAGCCACGAGGCGGCGATGTTTAAAAAACACGCTCGTCGCGTAAAGGCACTAACGTGCCCACGCGACACTCAAAACGGCTCGTAAATTCGCCGCTTTTCGTGGACCGGTAGTTCAACTGGTTAGAGCACCGCCCTGTCACGGCGGAAGTTGCGGGTTCGAGTCCCGTCCGGTCCGCAAAATAAATACTCCCTAAATAGGGAGTATTTATTTTGTGGCCAGAAGTGAGCAAACTGCTTTGCTCGCGTCGGGACGAGAACGCCGGAGCGTTGTCGGGCGACGCAGGCTGGCGAGCCCGACCGCGAGGCGGTGGCTAGCCCGAGAAGGCGGAAGCCGACGAGAGGCGAAGCCGAGTCGTCCGGTCCGCAAAATAAAAACAGTCATAAAATTGGCTGTTTTTTATATTGACAAAAAATATAAAATATGATAAAAATTAATTAACCTGTTTTTGGAGGTCATTTTGAAAGCTTACTACCCTCTGACTACGATTCTTGGTTTCTTGGGCGTCATCGTCGCGGTCTTCGCTTGGGGTTGCGCGGCTGGTCATGCTCATCAGCCAGAGGACACCCTGTTTTTCGGAACAAGGATGCCGATGGCAATGTTCGGGATGATTGGGTACGCGTTGATTGCCATTACGGCATTCGGCGTGGAACGGAACATTCTACCGAAGGTTCTGAAGGTCATCAACTACATCTTGGTGGCCTTCGCGGGTCTGTTCACCATTTACTTGGTGTACAGGTCTGTCCAGGTGGAGCTGGTTTGTCCGGGGTGTTGGTGTTGTTGGGCCTTGAACATCGTACTTGTTCTTCTGGCCCTCGCCAACTTCTTCAAGTTCGAGCCATTTCCAGATTTGTAATAGTGCTACGTGTTTCACTATTCTCTAACCACGGAAAGGAAGGTGTGCATGCAACGGATTCCCGAAAGACTACGAGTGAAGGTAGCGCGAAGCGTTCGCTGGCAACTGCGATCGGCGTCGGGCGACAGCAAGTCCAGAACCACGCCGTCCAAGTCCAACGTCGCCACCCAGAATCGGCGCAAGTTGCGCCACCGGGCTAAGTGGCTTACGGGGCGGAAACATGTCGAGTTGCCACGTAAGACGCGGACCAAGGACTGGAAGTGCCGTTGCCGTCAGGCCAACGGCGCGCGTCGCAAGTACTGTGCCAAGTGCGGTCTTCGACGCGACCGGGCCACCGAGTGGCGGACCAGCTCGCGTCGTGATGACGACCTCTTCTAGGTCGTGCTCGCCCAAAAGGCTGTGGGGGTTTGAAGGAAGGACAACTGTCCACTCATTCCACCGCATTTTTGTCTAAGTATATTGGATAAAAATGTGGAGGACAAATGAGTGGACTTTTGTTTTATAATTGACAATTTTCTAATCTTTAGGTAGTATTGATTCTATATGAATATAAAATCTGCTGTATTTGTAAAAAGCGCGATTGGTACGGATGACCTTTTTGAGAATGGCACTCCACAAGTTGTTTTTATTGGTCGTTCCAATGTTGGTAAATCTAGTGTGATTAATTCTTTGGTTAATCAAAAAAGTTTGGCCAAAACCAGCTCCATGCCTGGTCGCACTCAACAGCTTAATGTTTTTTTAATAAATAAGGCCTTGTATTTTGTGGATATCCCTGGTTATGGTTTTGCCAATATTCCTGAAAAAATGCGTTTGCAAATTCACAAAATGGTGAGTTGGTATTTGTTTGATTCCAATTATGTTTTTAAAAAGGTAGTTTTAATTATTGATGCTAAAGTTGGCCCCACAGCTGATGATTTGGATATTTTTGAAAATTTGGAAAGAGAAAATAAAGATGTGGTTATTGTGGCCAATAAAATAGATAAAATAAAAAAATCCGAATACGAAGCGCAAATGCAAGAAATTAAAAAAGTTTTTAATAATTATAAAGTTTTTCCTTTTTCTGCCGAGAAAAAAACTGGCGTGGGAGAGTTAACCGAAGAATTGTTAAAATAAGGAAATGATTAACAATAATAAACTTGGCCATAGCCAAGTTTTTTTATTTTTGCTATAATACAAATGTATATATGTCTAGTGGTCAAGTTAAAAAAGATGTTTTTCAAATGATTTTGGAAAGCAATAATGGCGCACATGGTAAAGCAGAGGCCAAACGTGCTGATTTTGCGTTTCCAGACAATTGGCATGAAGAACAATTAGAAGGGCAATTGGCAGTAGATGTAGCAGAAACAGTAAATGAAATTGTGATTGTGTCTACTATGGCCGGAGCAGAATTTGATAAAATTGAAGTTTTTTTACATAATGATTTATTAACTATTCGGGGGGCACGTAATTCGCCATTAGAAAATAATCAAGTTGGTTATTTTCATGAAGAATGTTTTTGGGGTAAATTTTCTAGGACAATTATTTTGCCAATGGAAGTAAAAGGCGATTTGGCAAAAGCTGAATATAAAAATGGTGTCTTAACTATTACCGTGCCAAAATTAAAGATTGATCGTAAAATACCAGTAATGATTGTGGAGGATTAATATGAAAGAAAAAATTAATAATTATTTTAAAGAAAAAATAACTCGTTTTTCTTGGCCACGAGTTCTTTTTGTTTTTGGTATTATTTTAGTAATTAGTGCTTGTTTGATTGGTGGTTTATCTGTTTATGGTTATACTTATCAAAACAAAGTATTGCCAAATACCAAGCTAGGACAATTTAGTGTTGGTGGTATGAATCGTGCCGAATTGGGACAATTTTTAGAAAAAATAAGCGATAAAATGGTAGGTGAAGGTTGGCATTTTGTATATGATAAAAATGAAAAAAAAGAAATTTTGGTAATTTATCCAATTTCTGGGGCAGAAGGTGATGCCTTGGAATTAATTAGTTTTGATTTTAAAAAAGAAGTAGAACGTTTGATTGATTTTAATAAAACCAATTCTTTGGCTGGTAATGGTTTTAAAGCTGTGCTTGCTTGGCTAGGAAATTCAAAAACTGGAATTGAAAATTTACAAATTGATAATTATGCTTTGCGAAAAATTTTGACCGAGCGTTTAAGTGAAGGAGAATTGCCACCACAAAATGCCAATATAAAAATTTTGAGTGTGGAACCATTAAATTATGTAATTACCACAGCCAATTCGGGGAATAGTTTTGGTTATGATAAATTATTGGCCGAAGTAGATTATAATTCACGCATGCTTTTGAGCAATGATATTTTGGCCGAAAAAAAATATTTTGAACCAACAGTACAAGAAAAAGATGTGGCTAGTATTGTAGATAAATTACCAAAAATTTTGGGTGCTGGCGGTTTGCAACTTGTTTATCATGATCCCGAAAACAAACGTGAATATGAATGGCAAATAACTGTAACACAATTGGTTGATTGGTTGGAAATTAAAAAGAACTATCCTAGTGGTTTTTATTTTGGCTTAAATCAAGATTTGGTAGTTAAATATTTAGAAGATATTGTGGCTGCACAAATAAATGTGCCAGCCAGAGATGCTAAATTTAAAACCGATGCCGATGGTAAAGTAATTGAATTTCAAGGTTCACGGCCTGGTATAGAATTAAGTATTTTTACAAATGGCGCCGAAGTGGACACTTTTGGTTTGTTGGAAAAAGCATTTTTGGAAAGAACAGAACATGAAAGTGGTTTTACCAAAGTAATTACCTTGGTTGTTAAAAGAGTAGAACCAAAAATCAAAACTGGGGATGTGAACGGCTTGGGAATTAGCGAAGTTTTGGGAGTAGGAATTTCCGATTATTCCAATAGTCCGACCAATCGTATTAAGAATATTAAAAATGCGGTTAATAAATTAAATGGGGTATTAATCAAGCCTGGAGAAGAATTTTCTACTCTTAAATATACCGCACCGTTTACTTTGGAAGGTGGTTATTACCCAGAATTGGTAATTAAAGGTGATGAAATTAAACCAGAAATTGGTGGTGGACTTTGTCAAATTGGTACTACGTTGTTTCGTATGGCGATGAATTCGGCAATGCTTGTTACCAATCGTCGCAATCATTCTTTGGTTATTTCTCATTATAATGATCCGGTAAATAATTTACCTGGTACTGATGCTACTGTTTATGATCCCGCGCCAGATTTTAAATTTTTAAATGATACTGATAATTATATTTTAATTCAAACAGCAATGGATACCAAAACTCAGGAATTGATTTTTACTTTGTGGGGAGCAAGTGATGGGCGTAGCGGTTCTTATACTCATCCAGTTGTTTTAAAATGGTTGCCAGTGGGTGAAACAAAAAATATTGAAACTACTAAATTGGCTCCTGGTAAAATAGAATGTCAAAATGCTTTTAAAGGGGCTGATGCTTCGTTTACTTATACTAGAGTTTTGGCCAATGGCCAAAAAGAGGAAACACTTTTTGAAAGTCATTATCGACCTTTGCCAAAAATTTGTTTGGTAGGTGTAGCCGAAGTTGTACCAGTTGTTGATTCTACTAGTTCTACTATTGCTGTAGATATTACAGCTGTAGAATAAAATAGAAAAATAAAACCCCGGGATAAACCCGGGGTAGTTTTTTATTTATGGAGGAAACCTCCAATGCTGTACCCAAGAAGGCGTGAATTAGGTCTAAAGCGAGCCGAAGCCTGCTTAAGCCTATGCCACGCCTCCATGCTTGTCGTGGATACAGAGAGTTACACACTTAAACGCTTAATTTCTGGATTCAAATATGTACTGTCTCTGTAACCTCGCCTATAGTCAAGCATTAGATTAGGCAACGGAGAATTATATCATATTTTTGGTTGTTTGTCAAGAGGGGGCTGTGTATAAAGGTAAAATTTGGCTTGTTTTAGCCAAATTGTTTTTTGGTTGTACACAGTTAGCTATTGACAAACAGACATTTGTTTGTTACAATCTGCTGTTAAAGAAAATTTAGCCAAAGAGCGAAGAAAGAGTAATAAAATTATTTTTTCTCGGCTCTTTGACAACCTAGCTAATCCAGCCATTTAAGCTGGTTAATTTTGGTGTTGTTTTTGTGCCGGTTTCTGTTCTTGTTCTTGCTCGGAGGCACGGGCGTGCTTTCGAGACCACACGTTCGTTCGGAGGATACGATGAACCGCTTCGTGAAGTTCTTCGCGCTGGTGCTGGTGGCGTTGGTGTCCGTGACGTGCGGCGTCTCCGTCAACACGTCGGACACGGGCAACGGCGGTACGGCCGACGTGGCCCAGGAAGTCGAGGTGGTGGAGGAGGTCGCTGAAGTCGACAAGGTGGAGGTGGACAATCACCCGTCCGAGTGTGACTTCGATGGCGACTGCGCCGACGACGGCATCCTCTGCACCATCGAGCGGTGCGACAATGGTAGCTGTTACCATACCCCGAACCACGTCGCCTGCAACGACAACAACGCGTGTACCATGGACGAGTGCGATCTGCAGGCCGGGTGCCAGCAGAAGGCGCTCACCTGCAACGATGACGATCCGTGCACGGCCGACGAGTGCTTGCCGGCGACCGGTTGCAACTTCAGTCACGTCAACGAGAACGCGTGCTTGGGTTTGGGCGACGAGTGCAACCAGGCCAAGTGCGTGACCGGCGTTGGTTGCCAGTTCTTTCCCGTGCTGTGCGAGGATGGCGAACTCACGACCATCGACATGTGTGTCGTTGGGATCGGTTGCATCCATCAGAAAGTCAAGTGTGGGAACGGTTTCTCGGAATGCATCGCGTCGTCCAAGTGTGCCAGCGTGGCGTGCGTAGACGGCCAATGCGTCGAGACCAAGACCGATTGCGACGACGGCATCAACTGCACCACCGACTTATGCGACAGCAACGGGCTGTGCCAGCACTTGCCCATGGATGGCATGTGCCCGAGCGACAGCTCGGTGTGCACCGAGGCCAAGTGCGAATTGTACCTTGGTTGCGGGCAGGCTCAGGTGTCGTGCGACGACAACAACGAGTGCACCAACGACTTCTGCGAAGAGGGGAAGGGGTGCCAGAACGAGAAGATTCCCGGGTGCTGCCTGGACGAGGGCGACTGCAACGACGGCAACCCTTGTACGGGCGATATTTGCGGGCCCGATCACAAGTGTTTTTACGCGCCACCAGTGTGCGAAGATGACGAAGTGGGTTGTACGATCGACGCCGCCGAGCCTCAGGGTTCGCTGTGCGTGTGCACCCACAAGGCGTCGGACGCCATCTGCGGGCAGGGCCTGCGCTGTCGGGAAACGGTCGGCTGTGTGCCGTGTCTTGTGACCGCCGACTGCAACGATGGGAACCCCTGTACTGACGATTACTGTGAATGGAGCGATGACGGCAACAAGTGCTCCAACAATAAACGGTGTGATTGGGGTGGCCAGATCTGCATTCCGGACGCAGAAGTCCAGAATGGCTACCGGTGCGAAAACGACCCGATCTGGTGCGACGGGGACTACAAATGCGATGACCAGAACCCCTGCACCGACAACAAGTGTGTGGACCATGTCTGCACTTACCCGGGCGTAGTTTGTCAGGCCTATGGTCTGTGTCAGGTCGCTGAGTGCAACCCGACGAAAGGAGGGTGTATCCAGAACGACAAGTGCGACGACGAGAACCCCTGCACCGACGATTCGTGCGACGACAGCACGGGCGCGTGCACGAACCTGACCGTCGCAGGTTGCGTGGCCTGCGACACCCACGAACAGTGCCCGTCGTCGGGAACGCAGATGTGCGGGGGCAGCTCCTTGGCAATCTCCTACACGGGGGAATGTGAGGCCTGGGGGCATAGGTGCCGTACGCACGAGTACGTCTGCTCCTCGGACGCCTGTGGAACTGGTTATTGCAACTCGGAAACTGGAAGTTGTGCTTTCCAGGAAAAGTGTGACGACGGCGAACCCTGTACAGACGACGCCTGTGATTATAAGAATGGTGCTTGCACCAACTTGCCGGTGCCGGGCTGTGAGGCCTGTGACACCCATGAGGAGTGTCCGACCTTGGGCACTCGAGTCTGTACCGTTACAGGTAAGTCGGTGATGTACATGGGCGAATGCAACATCTGGAACAACAGGTGTCATTACCAGGAGGACACCTGCAAGAGTAACAATTGCCAGAACGGGTCGTGCAACCCGGAAACGGGCCAGTGCGTGTACCAGGACAAGTGCCTGCCCGATGGCAACCCCTGCACCGCCCTGTGCAACTGGGACGATGGGCAGTGCAACCAGCTCGACCCCTGGTGCAATTAATTTACAAATATAGACAACACAGAGTAAGCGCTCTGTATAATTAAATGCTAATTGATCTTTGAGATTTAAATTCACTAAACCGAGTAATCGGAATGGTGGTAACTATACACTGCGGACGAGGGGGAGCTGACATGCTGGAAAGCGTGTTCGGCTCCCCCTCGAAGAAATGAATTTTGTTTAAAGAATGAGAAAAGCATATAATTGTTGTATTCTTTTCTCGCTCTTTGACAATGAAAGGTCCCAGCTACAAAAAGCTGGTAGTTTGAATTTAGTTAGTTTTGCGCTTTGCGTTAGTTTTGGTTCTGTTCTTGTTCTTGCTCGGAGGCACGGGCGTGCTTTTGGGCGAACCTTTTGCTCGGAGGGTGTGATGAAGCAGTGCGATTGGTTTGTGCTGGTGCTGGCGGCCCTGTTGTTCGCGGCGTGCGAAGTCCCGGATACGGACGGCGACGGCGTCGTGGACTATGATGACAACTGCGAGCAGATCGCCAACCCTGCGCAGGTCGATACTGACTACGACGGCGTGGGCGACAAATGTGAAAACTGTCCAACCGTGGACAACTACGACCAGGCCGACGCTGACGGCGATAGTGTTGGCGACGCCTGCGATAACTGTCCCAAGATCAGCAACCACAATCAGGCCGACGCTGACGGCGACGGTGTGGGCGATGCCTGTGAAGCCGACGACGACAACGACGGCCTGCCCGATGCAGAAGACAACTGCCCGGGCATTGACAACCTGGATCAGGGTGACATGGACGGCGACGGCATCGGCGACGCTTGCGACAACTGCCCCAATATATTTGACGTGATGGGGTGTCGCAATGAAACCGAAGATGATTGGGGTCACTGTAGTTCGCTACATAACTTCGAGGAGCTCCAGGGACCGGGGGACGAAAGACCTTGGGATTATTTTAAACAGAACGACGGCGACGGCGATGGGGTGGGCGACGCGTGCGACTCCGATGTCGACGGCGACGGTGTCCGAGATGATGAAGATAATTGCAATAATAGTTACGAATACAATCCCGGTCAAAAAGATTCGGATCACGACGGATTGGGTGATATTTGCGACTATTGCCCCAACGCCCCCCATTCTATCACTGATCCCTGGGGGGATTCCGATGGTGATGGTATTGACGATTATGACGACAATTGCAATTGCGATTACAACCCCGATCAGGCCGACGCCGACGGCAACGGGGTTGGTGACGCGTGTAGCGACGAATAACCTTCCGTTCTTGATGGCGCCAAGCCGTCTATCTCGCCCCAGCTCCGGGGCAACCAATCTACGTTCTTTTCGATCTTTTCCTAATTACTTAGGAGCACCTTGGCCTTGGAGGACCAAGGGTGACTCAAGTGTTTATAAACCCCAACACCTATACATAGGTGTGAGGGTAAAATTATTATAAATAGTTGAAAATAAAAAACTGCGATATAAATCGCAGTTTTTTATTTTCCTCCCCCTACGAGGGGCCTCCCCTTATAGGGGAGGGAAAAAAACTATTCGATAACCTTATCTACCAAACCATATTTTACTGCTTCCTCGGCAGTCATAAAATAATCACGATCAGTATCTTTGTCAATTTTTTCCAAAGTTTGTCCAGTGTGTTTTACCAAAATATTATTTAATTTAGTTTTTAATTTTAAAATTCTTTCCGCATGAATTTTGATGTCACTGGCTTGACCTTCCATACCACCCATAATTTGATGAATCATCACTTCGGAATTTGGCAAACAAAAACGTTTGCCTTTGGCGCCAGCAGCCAAGAGTACCGAAGCCATACTAGCAGCCATACCCACGCAAGTGGTAGAAACATCGGGTTTTATAAATTGCATGGTGTCGTAAATAGCCATACCAGCTGTAACCGAACCACCAGGAGAATTGATATAAATTTTAATATCTTTTTCCGAATCTTGATTTGCCAAAAATAATAATTGGGCAATTACGGTATTGGCCACGGCGTCATCAATCGCTGTGCCCAAAAAAATTATTCGGTCTTTCAACAACCTGGAATAAATATCATAGGCGCGTTCGCCATAAGATGTTTTTTCGATGACGGTGGGAATCAGATATTGATTTTGTATTTCTTTGTTAGACATATAAAAAATAGTTAAGGATTACTTAACTATTTTACTTCTTTTTTTCGCTCTTGGCAACTGCTTCCCAAACTTTTTTTAGTACTTCCTCTAGTGTACCTTCGAGTACAAAGCCACTAGCTTTTTTGTGTCCACCCCCGCCTAAAGTTTTGGCAATTACCGAAACATCAATATTATCGTTGGTAGTACGTAAACTACCTTTTATTTTTTTGTTAGATAATTCCTTTAAAATTAAAGAAGCTCGGCCTTCGCCTAAATTATTTAAAAAATTAGCTATACCTTCGATTTCATTTTCATTTATTTCCAAATTATTAAAATCATTTTTGGTAAGATAAGTGTAAACAATATCCAATTCTTCGTGTTTACTTAAACGGGAAAGCACGGTACCCCAAAGTTTTAAAGCGAGAATACTTTTATCTTTTATAAACCAGTTTTTAAGAAAATTAAAATTAGCTCCGCGGTGAATAAGTTCCGAAGCAATTTTTAAAGAACTAGTATTAGTGGCACCATTGGTAAAGTTGTCGGTGTCGGTAATTAGACCGGTTAAGAGAGACAAGGCCATGTTTTTGTCGATATTTATATTATTATATTTATAAAAATGATACAAAACTTCGGCCGTGGCAGAAGCATTTTTTATTACCAAATTATGCTGGCCAAAATTGGTATTAGAATTATGGTGATCAATATTTATAATTAAATATTCGTGAGTGAGATTGCTAATTATTTGGTCTATGCCCGCGTATTTAAGATCGCCCGAATCCAAAACAATAATTAAATCAGGCTGAGTTTTCCAAATTTCTAAGGAATTATTAGGTTCTATTAAATGGGGGAGAGTTTGTAATTTGCTAGAAGCAGGAGTGGCACAAAAAATATAGTGTCTTTTGTTTAGACTAATTAAATAATAGGAAAAAGACGAAACAGACCCCAGAGCGTCGCCGTCGGGGTTTTGGTGGGGCACCAAAACAATGTTTTGGGCATTGATAATTAAATTGTGGATTTGTTTGGCAGTTCTTTCCATAAATATTACAAGCTAGCCATTATAATCCTATTGTGGGAATTTGTCAAGAGTGCTATAATATTTCCATTATGTATTTAAAAAGTCTAGAAATACATGGTTTTAAGTCTTTTGCACAAAAGGCTTTTTTGGAATTTCTGCCTCAAGCCAAAGATGGCCGTTATACGGTTACTTCGGTAGTTGGGCCAAATGGTGCGGGCAAAAGTAACATCTCCGATGCTATTCGCTGGGTAATGGGTGAACAGAGTATGAAAATGTTGCGTGGTAAAAAAGGTGAAGATATTATTTTTTCGGGATCTGACTCCAAAGGGCAAATGGGCATGGCGGCAGTAACGATGATTTTGGACAATGCCGATAAGCGTGTGCCAATTGATTATGACGAATTAGTAATTACTCGTCGTTTTTATCGTTCGGGAGAAAGTGAATATTTGGTAAACAACAACAATGTTCGGTTGATTGATTTGCAAATACTTTTGGCCAAAGCGCAATTTGGCCAAGGCGCTTATAGTGTAATTGGTCAGGGTACAATTGATCGACTACTTTTACAAACTCCACAAGAACGCAAGGATTTTTTTGATGAAGCCTGTGGAATTAAAGAGTTTCAAATTAAACGCCATCAAGCCGCTTTAAAATTGTATCATACCAAAGAAAATATTGATCAGGCTACTGCCTTACTCAACGAAGTAGAACCACGACTGCGCACTTTGTCGCGCCAAGTAAAAAAATTAGAGCAACGTCAAGAAGTGGAAATACAATTACGTGAGTGTCAAGAGAAATATTTTTATACATTATATTATTACAATCAAACTCAATTAGAAGTTTTACAACAAGAGTTAAAAGTTTTTAATAAAGAATATACCGAAAGTAATGCCAAGTTATTGGCCGTGCAAGAAGAAATGGCTCGTTTGGCTCGCGAAGAATCGCGTCAGGAAGTATTTGCCAATTTACAAAAAGAGTATCAAGAAATTTTAAGACAGAAAAATTTATTAGAAAGTGAAAAAGCAGTTTTAATGGGGAAATTACAAACTGAATATTCCAAAGCTGGCAAGCAAAATGTAGGCTGGCTTCAAAGTAAAATTAATAATTTAGAAGGCGAAGTGGCACGTTTGGAAAAAGAACTAACTGATGCAGAAAATAATTCGCAAAAAAATGCCGAAGAAATTTTGTTAAAGAAAAAAGAAGTAGAAGAAAAATTATTAGAGCACACCGAAATTAAAGGCAAGATTGGTAATCTCGAACAAAAAATGTTGCAAGTAAAAAATGAACAATCATACATGCAATATTCTGGGTTAAAAGCTGTGCAAGCAGTGCTAGAAGAGCGCCATCGTTTGGGTGTAGTGTATGGCACCGTGGCGCAGTTGGCCGAAGTAGATGAAAAATATCGTTTGGCACTAGACGTGGCAGCTGGAGGCAATCTTTCTTCGGTAGTTGTCGATAATGACGGCACTGCACAAAAATCTATTGAATATTTGCGCGCTCAAGAATTGGGGGTGGCCACTTTTATGCCACTCAATAAAATTAGGCAAAGAATTGTTTCACAAGATATTAATGAATTAAAAAACCGTTCTGGGGTGCATGGCTTGGCCGTAGAATTGGCCAAATTTGATAGTCGTTTTAATAATATTTTTTCTTATGTTTTGGGTAATACTTTAATTGTGGATAATTTGGATGTGGCGCGAGAAATTGGTATTGGTCGGATTCGCATGGTAACTTTGGAGGGAGATGTGGTAGAAGTGTCGGGTTCTTTAAAAGGCGGTTATCGCAAAAAAGAACGGGCTCGTGGTTTAAGTTTTTCTTATGGCGATTCGCCCTATTTAATGGGTACAGATTTGGTTACTTTAGAAGAAGAAATATTAACTTATCAAAAGCAGGAAGAATTGGTTGATAAAGATTATGAATTGGCCAAAACTGATTTACAAAGTTTGTTGTCTGGTGAACAAATTGCTGTAGGTCGTTTAACTGTTTTTGGAGAACAAAAGCAAGAATTAGCCAGAGAATTATCTGCTTTGCAACAAGAACTGTCGGTGCATAACATGACTCCAGAAGAGTATAGTGAAAATTTACACCAAGTAGAAAAACAAAAAAGTGGTGTAGAAAAAGAAATCAAAAATAAAGAAAAAGAATTATTGGGAGTGGAAGAAAAAATGAAATTATTTAACGAAGGTGAAGAAAAGAAAAAGCAAAGAATTTTTGCTTTGCAAGATGCCATGCAAGAAGAACAAACAGCCTTATCTAAAATTGTCGAAAAGAAAAACGACAAGCAGGTTTTGGTGGCCAAATTGGAAACTAAACAAGAAGATTTAAGCAACGAAGTTTATCAAGAATTACACACCCAGTTAACTGCCTTAAAAGAACGTGGTACCGAAGTTTTGCCAGTTGTGGAAATGGAATTAACGCTAGAAAAAATTCAAAAATTAAAATATCAATTAAGTTTGATTGGCGGAATTGATGAAGAAGTAATGGCTGAATACCAAGAAACAAAGGAACGTTATGGATATTTAGATTCACAATTAACTGACCTAAATAAAGCTTTAACTGATTTGGAATCTTTGATTGTAGAATTAGATGAATTAATGAAGAAAAAACGCGACAAGGCTTTTAAACAAATTAAAAAAGAATTTTCGCGATATTTTGCAATATTATTCGATGGCGGCAAAGCTGATTTGGTAGAATTGTATGGTGAAAGTAAATTAGCCGAAGACCCAAATATTAGTATAGAAGATTTAAATAATGAATTAGAAAATGAAGAAGAGGAAAATGCAAAACCTAAAAATAAAAAAGAACAAATTTTGTTGGGTGTAGATGTAATTGCTTGCCCACCTGGCAAAAAAATTAAAAATATTCAAGCACTTTCGGGAGGGGAACGCACTTTGGCCTCCATTGCTTTGGTCTGTGCCATTCTTCATACCAATCCGCCACCTTTTGTAGTTTTGGACGAAGTAGAAGCCGCACTAGACGAAGCCAATACTTTGCGTTTTACCAAAATTTTACAGGAACTTTCTAATCAATCACAATTTGTAGTAATTACTCACAA
This sequence comes from Candidatus Magasanikbacteria bacterium GW2011_GWC2_37_14, assembly GCA_000990355.1. Classification (GTDB taxonomy): domain Bacteria; phylum Patescibacteriota; class Patescibacteriia; order Magasanikbacterales; family UBA922; genus GWC2-37-14. Next base: position 1,918 of record LBSX01000007.1, on the reverse strand, counting down.
TCGAGTTACCATGCATGCCTCTGATGCGCTCTATGGCGTAACCATGGGAGCCGATGGCATCTCGCATTTATTATCGGTTAAATTGACTGAAGCCGAAAAGATAGTTGATTGACAAAAATAGCTTAAAATATTAAGCTAGAATTATTAGTATATTTTTGTATGGGAATAGAAGGTAACCAACGACGATATATTGTAGATGGTAAAAATTTGCCAGATGTAGAAACGTCTGATGTTTTGGGTGCTCACAATAAAAAATTAGGATTAAAATCTACTTGGAGAAAACTTTGGGGTATTTCCAAACCACTCAGTCAAGAGGAAATTGAATTGCGACAATATAATATTGGAGTAAGTAGAGATCAACAAGAATTGGTAGATAGAAATGCGGCCGAAGGTATAAAAGCTATTTCTGCTGACGAAAAAGAAAGACGAATAGAAGCAGCTATGGGAGATATAGAAAAATTAGTGGATGTTAGTATTGGCAAGGGAGCAAACAAAGATGAAGCGGAATTGAATAGTGAAACAGAAGAAAAAGAAGTCGTTGCACCAGTAGTAGAGGAAGTTGTTAGGCCAGTAGTGGAGCCGGTTGTTCCAAAACCAGTAGTTAAAGTGGAAGCAAAAGTTGAAGAAAAGGTTATTGAACCAGCAGCAAAGGCATTTGAACCACAGATAAGAGTAGAAAAAAAGTTGCCAGCTAGAGAAAGACTGGTTTTGCCAGAAGCGCCAATTGATATTTTGCGTAATCGTGTAAGAGCTGGTGAAATTGTTATGGCTTATATACCACCCATTCGGCGAGATGATCCAAAATTAAATTATTTAGAAGGAACAATTTTAGCTGTTGGTGATGATAATAAAATAAAAATGACCGGTGAAGCCTCTAACCCTGCAAATTTTGCTAGAACTTATTATATTGGACAGTTAGAATTTAAAAAACCTCCAGAAGGGAGAATTTATCGAAAGCCTGATATTAAAAAAGAACCTGTGCCAACAAGGCCTGTTGTTAAAGAACAACAACCAAAAATTGTGGTGGCAGAGGCAAAAGCACCCATTGTAGAAGTTGCCAGTGAAAGGGCGTTATTGTTGGAACAAGCCTTAAATAAAGATTATTTAGTATTAAAAGAATATTTGGGTTATACACCGGATATTAAAACAGTATTAACACAATTGATAATGGATGAAAAAGTGCTTTGGAAAGATGTGGAGTGGTTTTTAGATTATTTAAACAAAATTTTAGCAAAATTAGATCCAATTTTTAAAAAGAGTAAACATCCTCCAGAAAAGAAAGCCGAGTTTTTTACGAAAGTTTATGAACAGTGTTTTGGCGATGGTGATTTTAGTACTAAAAAGAAACAAACTTTGCCAATGATAAATAAAGTGGTTGATGGGGCGTTGCAAGTAGAAACTTTGGCCAAACCACCCAAACCAGAAGTAGCTAGGGCTGAGAAGCTTGAAACAAGAGATTTAACAAAGATGTTTGAGGTTGCTCTGAAAATGGATTATCATGCTTTAGCTAAAGTTTTGGATATTTGCGCGAACAATGGTGCACCAGGACTAATGGGCAGAAAGTTGTATCAGGCAATGTTAAAAACCATCTTAATTTGGGAACAGTGGAAACCAGCCGCGCTGTTTTTGGAAGCAGCAATGCAGAAATTTTTAGATATTTTTGGTCCTGATGAAAAAACAAGTGAACAGCGTATTTTAATGACTGATTTTTATTTACAATATTTTAAAGATAATAATTTTTCTCCGGATAAGGTACAAGGTTTACCAAATGCTGAACAAGCAGTAGAGGAATTTTTAAAATCTCATGATTATTTTACCTCTGTATAGTACACCTTAACCGGTAACACTCTGGTAAACTAAGGGTAACACTTTTAACCCTTAGAAATATATGGCCGGTTCACCTTTAAGCGCTCCGTCG
>LBSX01000006.1 GCA_000990355.1 Candidatus Magasanikbacteria bacterium GW2011_GWC2_37_14 | reverse complement strand
CTCTGGCTCTTTACAACCTACAAGCCCAGCTACAAAAAGCTGGTGGTTATATTTTCTCTGTCGCTCTTGTTCGGAGGCACGGGGTGCCTTTGGACTAACCCTTTGCGGGAGGATACGATGCAAGTGAGTCTGTTGGATCTGGTGCTCGTAGCGCTCGTGGCGCTGATGTTCGTGTACACGTGGTTCTGCCGCTCGTGGGTGCTGGCGGACGCACGAGACATGGACATGGCCGGCGGGTACACCCGCTGGAGGGGTGACATGGACACCTTCAAAATTCACGAAAGGTCCGTCGCAAAGGTACGGTTCTGGTCTGTTTTCACCCACAAAAAATTGAAAAAGTCAGGAATATTCTGGGCGTTCTTCCCACACAAACTAGAAGAGCTGCCAACGAGCGGGCCAGATGTGTGCACAGAAGATGAATATGTGGGTTGGTTGGAAGCATGGGTCCACATCCCTCATTTCGGCATGTACAAGAGAGCTCTGCTGGCAAGGGCTGTCGTGCTGTCGGGTGTGGTCGTGTACTACTCGTTCACATTCCTGAGCTAGGAGGGGTAGATGAAAACGCGAACGATCGTGGCGATCATCGTCGTCGTCGGCATTCTGCTGGGTGCGGTTCTGTACAGGATGCGAGAAAATGCCCAAGTGGTCTTCAAGGGCCCGGGCGTCATCTCGTATGACCGAGAGACTAACACTCTCTCGGTGTCGAAGTTCCTCTGCTTCAACCCTCACGGGTGCAAGCCGGGGAAAGAGCCACTGTACCCCGGGGTTCAGAAGTACGAGGGGATCACCAAGGACAAGTTCCTCTACTGCCATGTTCCGCTGACAGAAGTGCCAGAATGGAACTTCTGTAATTTCGACCCGGCCTTCGGCGCCAACTTCGGCAACTACCACGCGACTGCCGAAGAACTGGCGTGTCTAATCGGCGTGGACACCACGCCGTCAACAACGCTGGAAATCGAAGTACGAATTCGATAATCCAGCGATCTAGGGCGCTTCAGCCCAATCTCACCCCCCCAACAAACCAACCTAAGCGGATGCCCCCAAATCATCGGACGCATACTTCGTCCAGGGGCTGGTCGAGGCTGGTAAGGAAAAAGAGACATTAAACCGTCAATCTCAATCACTAGTTCTTAATGTGAAATATCGTTGAGAGCTGATGTAAAATGATTGACGGTTTTTTGTTTGTAAAGAATTTGCCGCCAAAACCATAAATTTTTCAAACATTTGGGACTTGAAAAATTTATGGGAATGAGTTATAATCAACTCATTAAAAAACTGTAAATTGTCAAAGACCGCGACACCGTTTTTGTAAAAGTGGGGGGGGGGCTGGTAAAATTCGCCTGCCTCGCCAAAGTTTTTACGAAGGCGGGTCCGAACACTTTTTATAATACAGTACAAAAAAATCGCCTAATTGGCGATTTTTGTTTTTACCAATTCCCAATAACTCGCATCATGTTTTACTTCACGCATCCAATACCACCATTCCACACCCCAAAGATAAGCTTGTGACACCCCAATTTTTTCTACATAATCAAAATGATTTTCCAAACGACCTATATTCATAGTTTTGGCTTGTTCTTCCAAATCAGTATTACTTGGGCCACTACTAGTAAACCAAGGTTCAGCCTGTAATTCGGCAACAATAAAATTTTCCAGGTTTACTCCCCAAAATTCGGCTTTTAAACGATAAAATGCCGCTGGTACCCAATCATACTGCCAAATCCGACCACTAGGTGTACGAACAATACGATAAATTGTAGTGCCCAACAAATCTCCAACCTTAGAAGAATCTTGCCAAGTACTTAATTCCCCACTGTCAGTAATTAAAATTCTATGATCCTTATCTAAACTTCTCACCAAACTTACTTCATCACTAACCAAAGTACTGTCATAATGTTCGCACTCGCCAAAACGAAATTTTATAAAGGGTTCGTTTTCTACTTGCCACATATATAGAGCAGGATTTTTTTGATAACGTTCCACAACAATTTTTACATAATTAAAAAAACTACGACTGTACTCACTGTTATTTTCTTCTTTGGACCACTGTGGCACGTGACATTCTGGCCAACGAGGTGCTTTTTGACCCACCACCAAGAGCACATTTACCCCCCTTTTCCGGGCTTCATTCATCTGCCAATCAACAGCGCTAAAATCAAATTTATTTTTCTCGGCTTCGGTTTCGCTCCAGGTGGCTGCCAAACGAATATACTTTGGTTTTAGTTCGTCCAACATGGTCAAATATGTTTTTTGCCAATCCAAACCTAAACTTTGGGCATGAAAACGGCTAAAACTTATTCCATAATCTACTTTATATTGTTTGTTTGACAACAACCACAAACAACCATAAAAAATAATTAAACCCACAAATAATAAACCAAAAACAATTTTAATTATTTTAAAAATCATACAATAAACAAGGCCGAACCAATAATTATTAAAATAATTGCCAAAATTTCCATAACCATTTCACGCTTGGTAAAATATTCTTTAAAAAATTTAGGAAAAAATTTAGTAGACAAATAAATTAACAAAAACATTAAAGCATATTGTAAACCACCCAAGGCATTGACGATAATTACACTGCCGATCGCCGTGGCATACTGAAGCAAAACTGTAGCTACTACACTTAGTACTTTATTGGACAAAATAACAAAAATTTTCTTTTCTTGTTTAGTTTTTTGTTCCTGATTTTTCGTTTTTTTAAAACTTTTTCTAACACTAGGCAATGCCAACATTAAAACTCCCAAAAAACCAGTTGTACCACGCGCCCAAATAAACGTTGGCCAAAATTGATAATGCAAATATAAATATTTGATACTTACCAAAGAAACGGCAAAAAACAATCCGGAAATTATTGCCCAAATAAATCCTCGGTGAAAACCGCTATGTTGTTTACTCTTTTCAAAAGCAAGCAGCAAACAAGCTACTGACAAAGTAATAACACCTAAAATTTGAATATTGGATAATTTTTCACCTAAAAAAGTACTACTTAATAAATAAGTAAATAAAGTTAAAATTGCTCCACTAAATGGTCCGATGTGTGATGCTTCTCCTTCGGCTACTGCCAAAAACAAAGTCCACATTGCCAAACCAAAACTTATTCCCGATATCAAGCCCCAAAACCAATCATTATTTAAAAAAGGAAAACCAAAATAAAATTGCAAAAATAAAATTGGCAACATTACAATTGCCGTATAAAAAGCATAAACTGCGGGCTTACTTTTTTGGTTACTAACAATAAACTTATCCAAAATTGACACCAAGGCTAAACAAAAATAACCAATGGCAGAAAAAAATAAATACATAGTTTATAATAAATGAATGTCTTCTATTTCACTTGGGGTACCTTTTAAAACAATATCTTCTATATGGTAAGCGCCATTTCGCGGAGCATTTAGAAAACCGCTCATAGCTGCCTGCGCCAACCACCCCGATTCTAGCCAGTCAAAAAGCCACTCGGCAGTGTAATTTGGATCTTGTTGTTCTACACCCGCACCAATTGATTTTAACCAAGCTTTGTTGAATACTTCTTGCGAACCCACTGGTGGAGCAATAATAATTGGCAAACCCAAGCCCGCATAAAAAGACAACTCACTAGGTTTGGTCCACAAAATATCGGTATCTAGCAAAATTGCATTAAACTTGGCAAAGTAAGCCATTTTATTTTCTGCAAAAATAATATTTACTTGATTATTATAAAAATTTTCTAAATTTAATTCTTTGATTGCCTCTTGATAAAAACGATAAACATCTTGACGCACACCAGCAACCAAATTTAAACGGATGGTCCCATTTTTAATATGGTTCTTTAAACTTTTTAAAATTGTGACCCCTAAATCTTTTTGTGCACCTGCACCACCTACCGCAAAAGTAATGGTCAGTGGTTCTTTACCATCATGTTTTTTGTTGGTAAAAACTTTACCCAAAAATTCACTTAAAGTATTTTTGAATTTTTTTTGATATTTGCCTTCCGGGTCTAAATGACTTACCCGATGAGCCACGCTTTGGCGTAAAATTTTTAAATCTCGACCACCAATATTTTCTTTGGGGAGTGGAAAACCAGTAATAAAAATATTACTAGGCCGAACACCATAAAGTTCCAAACGTTCTTTGACCCGACGATTGGGTATTAAAAATTTAATCCGACTTTTGTTGGCATGTAACGGCGCCCAGGCCCGAGAACAATCAGCATCACAAATTACCAAATAAATGTCGCCTTTGTAGCCGTGCTCTTCGGCAAAATAAGCAGGAGTAAAAAAAGTACTAATTAGTGGCAAAGGATTTTTGTTTAAACGATTAATTAAATCACGCCCCCAGCCACTCCTAATCATTTTATAAATTTGTTGAAGTTGTAATGTTGGTTTACTTAAATCACGTGCAGGATAAAAATTTTCTACCCGTTGAAAATAATCCATCATTTTAAAAATTCGTTCGCCAACAAATGGTAAATTTTTTAAACGTGATATTGTTTCGTATAGTCCTTGTCCTGCTTGCCAACGTTTTTCATCGGCTTTGGGAATACCCGGATAAATATTGGCATTAATAATTCCGCCTTCGGCCAAATCGGCCAAGGGATAGGCAGCACGTTGATGGCCATAGCCCATATCAACAGCTACCACATAAGCTTTTTTATTTTCGACAGGCATGTGGAAGAAATTACAATAACTATATTATAGCAGAAAAACAAAAAACCCTCCACACTTGTTACTTTCTTTTATTAGAAAATAAAAAATGTGGAGGGTGGGGCGAGATCTTGCACTTCTCGCCCCTGTTGATGATCGACGATCGGCGTGTGGTGAACACGCGTCACGGATACATCCGACTTTTCCCTCCTTGAATTACTTCTTCCTGGTTTCCCAGTAGATCTTCTTGAACGTGTCGCCGGAGCTCTTCCTGATCGAGCCGAGCAGGTAGATCGCGATGAAGGACAGCCCGACGAAGGAACACCAGGAGATCATGTTCATGAAGCTGGCCCACTTCTCAGCCGAGATCTGGATCATGGCGCCGATCTGACCAGGATCCGAGACCGCCTGGTCCACGAGCGGCAGTCGAGCTCCACTAACCAGGCACAGGGCGATGATGATGCCGACGAGCGCTTCGCCAGCAATGAGACCTGCGGCAGGCATGACGTAGTGGGTCTCCACCATGGTCTCGTAGGCGCGCCTGGGGGTAACCTCCAGACTGGTCTCATCATCGTCAGCCTGGACCTTGGGCAGGAAGTTCTTGTTGGGGCTGATCTTGTGCTGGATGAAGAGCGCCAGCAGACCGCCGATCGCGATGGGAATGGCTACCGCGATGCCCAGGTAGATGCCAACGGCCGTGGCCATGGGGTAAAGCCGGAAGACCTGGCGACCCTGCTTCTGCAGTTTCTTGAGCCGGATGTCGCCGACCACGAGCACGAGGCCCAGGACCATGCCAATCAACACCATGCCCAAGTACGGCATCTGCCCACCAGAGAGCCAGGTCAGGAACGACTGGACAATGGTGGACATGAGCATGGCCTGAGGTGCGGGCATGGGGTGAGGATGTTCGGGAGTGGGATCGCCAAAACCGTACGCCTGATTCAAGGCCGAAAGCAGAACGGGCAGGATCAAGGCCGAAACGACCGTGCCAAGGATCATGGCCCACTGCTGACGCTTAGGACTAGCCTTGAGCAGGAAACCGGTCTTCAGGTCTTGCGACACAGCGCCGGCCGTACACGCGGCACAGCACACCACTCCGGCGATCACGAGCAAGATGACCTTGGCCTGCGCTATGTCTGCGGTCAGAAGCGACCGGAACGGCAGGAGCACCAAACAGGCGAAGAGCAGGCCGGAGATGGTCATGCCCGAAACCGGGTTGGAAGTGGAACCGAGCTGTCCCACAGTGTAACTGGCGACCAACGAGAAGAATCCGCTGGCGATCACGATAGCCACCGTGGAGCTCAGACTCAGTACCAACGAACCCGAGAACTGTAGGTAGAGCACGAAGACTCCGAAGATGCACATGGCGGCGATGACGAGTTGGTGCGACGATTTCATGTCGACCTGGTTGTCGCTTACGACCACAGCCCCGACCGCCCCCCGACGTCGCTTGCTCTCCGATTTCCAGAGATCCAAGGCAATGGCGATGAGCGAGTAGAAAGCCGCGACCACCATGGTACCAATGCCCAGGAACCGTACCACCAACTTGAGGTTGGTATCGGCGCTGAAGTCCGGGCTCAGGTAGCTGTAGAGGGGCTGGGTGAACATGTTCATCAGGCCGCCGATCAGGACCAGCATGGCGGCGTTGAAACCGATGATCACGCCCACAGCGACCATGGCCAGCGAAATGTCGCTGACAACGGACATGACGACGGTCTTTTCCTTACCACCGTCGACCGTACGGCTGAACTCCTTGAGCACGGCCGTATCTGGAACAATGCCCAGAATACCGTTCATGACCTTGACGATGACTCCGATGAGCGAGAACTTGACGAGTGACCAAATGCCGCTCGGATTGTTCTTGAACATCTGGAGCATACGCGCAGTAGCACGGCCTTCAGCATATTTCAATTCTTTGTCGCGCTCCACAATGAGCGGCCGCCTAATGCGGATCATGAAGATGATGCCTACGACGCCACCGAACAATGCAACGCTCGAAACCAGGTACCAAGGCAGATCCGGAAGCGCCTGGCTCACGACGAGCGCCGGCATGGTAAAGAGAACACCCGCGGCCAGCGACTCGCCGGCCGAGGCCATGGTCTGGACCATGTTGTGCTGGAGCAAACTGCCGCGCCGCAGGATGATGGCCGCGACCACAGCCGCAGGCACACTGGCGCAGATGGTGTTGCCCGTGCGGAGACCGAGGTAAAGGGACGAGAAGGCGAAGAAAATCGCCAACACCACCCCGAGTACCACGACTCCTACACTCCACTCTTTTCTCTCATTTCCCGGACTTGACATCTGTCCCTCCCCCCGATCTCATCGGGATAGTGATGCAAATTGTGCAAATAGTAAAATATCAATCGTCCGCAAGTGCAAGTTGCAAACGAACAATTTGAAGCAACCCACAAGGTTGCGTTGAAAATGAACGTTAATCCACGCCAAGATAGACCAAAAAGGCCGTCTTTAAACATGGAAATCTACTTTCATTTAAGCAGAGAGAGAGAGATTTGTCAATAACAAAAAACCACTCAAACAAGTGGTAGTAGATATTGAATATTAATTATTCAAACAATTCTGCATGCGTGCCAGTAGCAACAAATTCTAAAACTAAAATATCTTCATAAACACGATATATTAACAACCAATCAGGAAAAATATGACATTCGTAAAATCCCTCAAATTCACCAGATAATTTGTGGACAAAATTTTTCTCCGGCAACCGCTTGTTGTCTGCCAAAAAATTCATTATCTTAATTAATTCAGTAACTATTCTATTTTGTCCGGAACGGCATAATTTTTTATATTGACGCTTAAAACGGCTGGAGTATCTAAGCTTATAATACATAATAAATTAAGCCATTAATTCTTTTAGCAAACTAGCAACCGAAGTATGTTCATGGCGTTTTCCCAACTCATAAAATTTTCTGGTCTGTTCTGATTCACGCAAAATTTTTCTTTCCTGTTCTGGTGTAAAACCATTGTCTGTTAACAAAGGAAAAGGTATACCTTTGCATTTTAAAACCTGCTGAAAATAAATTTTCACACCAGTACTTAAATCTAAACCCAAATTAGCAAAAATACTAGCCACTTTTTTCTTGGTCTTAGCATCCACACGCAATTGCACTGTATTAGACATATTATTTAACTTAAATATTAACAAATTCATTATATCACATTGTATATACATTGTCAATACAAGTTATCCACAAAATATTTTTTCACTAATTCTCCAACTTTTCCATCCACCTCTTCTACTTTTATTGAAGGCACTTCACCAGATTTTTCAATTAATTCAATTACTACTTTTAAAATATGTTTCATACCCGGAATAATATGACGTTCGCGATCTTCGGCATAAGAAAAACGAATATAACCTCGTCCCATTTCGCCAAAGTCTGAGCCCGACAGTGTCGCCACTCCCCTTTCATTCAATAACCAATTACGTAAATCAACATCCGATTTTAAACCCAAATCTTCTTTTACATATTTTAAATCTAGCACTCGCTGAAAACTTGGGAAAAGATAAAAAGCGCCTTCGGCTTCATTACAAACAATATAGGGTTTAAGTAAATTTAAGGCTTCGGAAACAAATCCACCCTTTTTTTCATATTCCACAAAATCTTGATTGATAATTTTTTGCACTTCGTCTTTTACACTTTTGTAATGATAACCATCCAAATCAACATCACCATAAATTGCCCCAGCCACAATTTGTTCCATTTTATTTACATTACTCCATTTGTTGATCGCCAAACGACCAAAAATTTCTATTAACCACGCTGGAGCAACCGTAAAACCAAGTCGCCAACCAGTCATCGCATAATTTTTGGAATAACCATTTAAATTTACCGTCCAATCCAACATGCCCGGAATAGAAAGAAAACTAAAATGTTTTCGCCCGCCAAAAACAATTTGATCATAAATATCGTCAAAAATTACAAAAAATTTGTGTTGCTTAACTAATTCTGCCACTTGTTCCAAAGTTTCTTTTGGCATCATCATGCCTGTGGGATTTTGTGGGGTGTTGATAACTAATAATTTTATATTTTGATTTTCACTAAATAATTTTTCCAAATCTTCTACACGAAATTCCAATGTCTTGCCCTGAGCGATAGCCGAAGGGTTTGTTTCTTTGTGTGCTTGCCAATGTAAAACTTGGCCATGATGATAAAACTCGGCTAACGATTCATAAACCGGATACCCAGGATCTTGAACAATAATTTTGTCTCCTGGGGCAATAAGAGTTTGCAAAGTTAATTCAATAGCTGATTTACCAGCTGGTTCTAGCAAAATATTTTCTGGTTTAATTTCCACTCCCCGCACTTGGCTCCAATATGTGGCAATATTTTGTCGCACTTGTGGATAACCCAAGAAATGACCATACTTGGTTTGTTTATTTTTTAAAGCTTCAATTGCTACATTGATAATTGGTTCGGGAGTGGTAGGGCCGGTATCACCAACATGAAATTTATAAATCTGCGGAAATTTGCCAGAATTTTCTACTTTTATTACTTCGGCACCAAAACCAAAAGCAGTTTCTGTGCCAAGATAATTTAAAGCAGGATTAATGGTAACGTTTGGGACAAAACCTTTGTCGGATAAAAATTTGGGTATTTGCATAAGTGTTAATTGTCATCCTGAACTCGCATTCGACCTGAGCTCACGCCGAAAGGTTTCAGGATCTCCCGGGATGCTGAAATAAATTCAGCATGACAAATTATTTAGTTATTTTTATTTAATAATATTTAAAATTTTATTTTTTATATCTTCACTCATCATTCCCGCCAAAGCATATACTTCATCACTAGTGCCAGACTTTAAGTAAGTGTCAATACTAATTCCTCGTTCCTGATAATCAGCTGGCAAAATAAAAGGATACAAAAATCCTTTCCAACCATTATGGATAGGAATAGTAATGGCGCGTTCTTCATCGGCAAATATTTCCTGGGCTTTGGCCGGATTATTTTTTCGCAATTCTTCAAATAATTGTGGCGAAGTAACTGCCAAAACTTTTACACTTAAACCTTGTGCTTCCAAATCTGGGACAATTTTCATGGTATTTGCCATTGGAATACTGCCACTCACAGCCAAAACTATTTTTTTACTATTTTCTTTTGATTCTTTAGTTTCATAAAAAACATAAGCACCATTATTAGCGTCAGCTGGCTTTGACGAACCTACACTTCTGTCTAAGACCAAAGTATCAGGACGAGAAACCGACAAAACAATTGGTTCGCCTTTTTCTAAAGCATAAAACAACATGGCAATGGTTTCATTGGCGTCTAGTGGTTTGTAAACTTTTATTCCTGGGTAGGCAGTAAAAATACTCATCCAATACATTCCTTGGTGCGTTGGGCCATCTTCACCAGTTTCTGGGCCATCATGCGCGGCCAACATTATAAAGAAACCTTTGTGCGTTGGATCTAAATGATTATTGATTAAAGTTAAACGCACACAATTGGTCATCATGGATGTAAACACCGCATAAGAAGAAAAAATAGAAACTGGCGCAAAACCACCAGGCAAACGATCCACGGTTAAACCGGCCGACCACATGGCCATATTTTGTTCGGCAATCCCAAAACGCACGCCACGACCAAGTGGATTAGTACGCGACATTATTCCAAATACTTTTTCGGCCTTGTCGGTTAAAATTGATTTACTTAAATCCCCAGTACCCGCATAGAAAAAAGCAGTTTGTTTCATTAACCATTCAAACCAAGCTTGGGTGGCTTTGCGGGTGGCTACTTTGGTGCCAGGCTCATAAACAAATTCTGCTGGTAATTCGACTGGACATTTTATAGAAGTAGGATTAACCAATTCTCGACCAGCCAAAGTTGTTTTCATGATTCCTATATTTTCTTCCTCACTTTTTAAATTATTTTTGGTAACTACTAATCTCTCGGCAATATAACTACCTAATTCTGGAGTTAAAGCATTTTGGACTACGGCAATATCTTTTAAAATTTCTTTTTCTACACCAGGCACTTCAAAACCTAAATTCTTCATGATTGCCACATACTCATCAAACTTCGCTGGGCTACCATGTGAATCAGCAGTATTTTCTTTGGCACCATAATATTTTCCTTTTATCGTATGGGCAATAACTACTGTCGGACTGCCATTGGCAAAACCTTCGGCAGCTTTTTTATAAGCATAAATACATTCTAAAAGATTATGACCATCAATTTCAATTACATTCCAACCCATACCCAACCAATGATTAATATATGGCGAAGAAATTACTTCGTTGATATCGCCATCAATTCCATAATGATTATAATCCAAACTAACAATTACGTTATCCAAGCCAATTACATTTATTAAATTACGAGCTTCGTAACTCATACCTTCTTCACTTTCGGCATCGCCCATAAACACCCAAAACTTGGTTTTTAAACCACAAGATTTGTGTACTGCTGCCATGCCTCCAGCTACCGATAAACCATGACCCGAAGGGCCAGTACCAAAATCTGTTAAAGGGTTATGATTTTCAATGTGTCCTTGGGGACCATCTGGGTGACGAAATCTAGCTAAATCTTCGGGCAAAACTGCTTGTAATTTTTTGCCATCAAAATTTATTCCAGCTTTTCTTAAAGCTTCATAAATTACTGCCAAACCAGCATAAAGACCTGGCGAACAATGTCCAGCACTCCAAATCACCCGATCACGACCAGTATTTTTTGGATCCAGTGCGTCAAAAGCCATTGCCCCACCCAGTACCATTCCCAAAAATTGTTCTACTTTGGCACTAGGACCGCCTGGGTGGCCAGAACGTGCCGCTTCTACAGTGGTAAAAATAAAACCACGCATAATGCGGGCAATTTCGGTTAATTTTTCTAGATCAATTCCTGGTAAACTTGCTAATGTTTGGCCTTGTAAGTTTAAATATTCCCCACCTTTGAAGTTATAAGACATAATTTATAATTTTATAAGTAAACAGATTATAACAAAAGCTAATAAAAGTAACAAGGTATGAATAAATGTCTAATTACCTAATTTCTAATACCTAATGAAATTGCAAAAAATCAAATTAAAATTTGACATTTTATTAGACATTAGAAATTTGTAATTTGTTATTTTAAATCTTTATTCTTTGCCGTATCTTTTCTTAGCAAGTATCACATACCCCTGCGCCTCTACCCACTTGCCCAGTAAATACATTTCTACTAGTCCATACAATTCACACAAAGCTGTAGAATAAGGATGTAAACGTTTTTTAATTTTATATAAAATTTTATTAATTAATTTTAAAATTGGAAATTTTTGTTGATTTTGTAACTTATCAAAAAATTCATCTGGGTGTACCAAAAAACTTGCCCAAAAAGCTGAATACATTTTTTTTATTTCAAAACCTGAGGCTTCAATATATTCACGCAAAATATTTTTGGAATAAAGCGAAATATGAAACTCGGCGTGCGGATCTACATTTAAACCACGACTCATTAAATAATTTCTTACATAAGCATGACGACCCAATTTTGATTCACTAAACATGGCCAACACCCCACCTGGTTTTAATACCCGATTAAGTTCACTTAACCAAGAACGCACATCGGCCACATGACCCAAAACATCACTAGTGTAAATTGCATCAAAATAATCTTCTACAAATGGTAATTCTTGGCCATTGTACCACTTTACTTCGGCCCAAACTCCATATTTTTTTATTTTTTCGCGTGCCAAATCCATTTGCAAATTTACTACATCCACACCATATACTTCTACACTTCTACCAAAAATCTTTTTTAAAGAAATTACATCACTGCCTGTGCCACAACCAATATCTAGTACGCGAATAATAGATGACTCAGCTTCCGTCATCCCCGTGAAAACGGGGATCTTTCCCCTACTGAAGATTCCCGCCTGCGCGGGAATGACGCTTTTAACATGCTTAACAATAAAATTATACAAAAACCATTTTTTGGGATAAAAAAGTAATTTTAACCAATCTTTAAAAACAACTTTTTCATTTTTAAAAATTGGTTCGGCATCCCAAATTTCCGAACCATCTACTTGAATTTTACCCCAACCCATTGTTGTTTTTTTATCCAGCATACGGTAATATTGTAACATAAACAGACTACAGTTAACAGATAGCAGATAACAAATATCAATTTGTCTACAATTTGCTATCTGCTATTTGATATCTGATAACTGAACAATATGTTAAATAATTTTCTGCTCATAAATAAACCCTCAGGCTGGACTAGTTTTGATGTTGTGGCTTATGTTAGAAAGATGGCACGCAAACAAAACCAAGGGATTGCCACGTCAGCCGATGCGAATCGGCTTCCTCGCAATGACAAAATAAAAGTTGGACATGCCGGTACATTAGACCCATTTGCCACAGGGCTTTTGATTGTTGGTGTGGGAAGAGAAGCAACAAAAAGACTGGATGAATTTAAAAATCTACCAAAGACTTATGTGGCAACAATTAAACTTGGTTCAGTAAGCGATACGTTTGATAAGACAGGTACAATCATTATCCCCCTTAAAAAAGGGGGAATAAGGGGGTTGTTTGCCAAAATTTTTACCAATAACCCCCCTCACCCCCCTTTACCAAGGGGGGTAATTGAACGGGTGTTAAAAAAATTCATCGGAAAAATTAAACAGATGCCACCAATGTATTCTGCCAAAAAAATTAATGGCCAAAAATTATATAATTTGGCGCGCAAAGGGATAACTGTTAAACGTAAAAAAAATAAAATACAAATTTATAATCTAAAACTTCTGGATTATAATTATCCAACACTAAAAATAGAAGTAGAATGTTCAGCCGGAACTTATATCCGTACCCTGGCCAATGACATTGGTAAAAAGCTAGGCTGTGGGGCGTATTGCGAGGAATTGGAAAGGACAAAGATTGGAGAATATAAATTAGCAGATGCAAAGACGCCAGACAATTGTCATTCTGAACTTGCATTCGACCTGAGCTCACGCCGAAAGGTTTCAGGATCCTTTGGGATGCTGAAACCTGTCTGCCGATAGGCAGGTGAATTCAGCATGACAAAAACAAAAAGAACTCCCCTCTGCTCTAATTCTTTTAATAAAGAAACAAAGCAGATTTGGGGAGTTCTTTTTTTCTCCTTTCTAGAATGAACATCCAAACCCACGCCGAAATTGGCAGTTACCTCCGGTGGTCGACCACGGCGTTGAACCCGTCGACGAGGTCGAGCATTTGGTCGCAGGTCACGATCTGGCTGGTGGAGGTGACAGTCTGCCCCGGGTACTCCACAAAGTGGAGACACAGGTGACAGGGCGGTCCGAACTCGTCAGCGAATTCCTCCGGCTTCAGGTTCTCGGCCTCGACCTCGAGGAAGGGCACGGGCTGTTCGTCGCCCCACGCTTCACCCGTGGTCATGTTGAAGCACCATGGTTCAGTATAGATGATGCTGTAGCCGCAGGGGCAGCAGTAGTGCAGTACATTGCTACTGTACTTGCAGTTGTCTGGCGGGCTGATGAAGGCACCGTGGTAGGGTTTGGTGACGCACCCGTCGTCACCGATCTGATAGGGTAGCAGAACCTCACCCACGCGCTCGACCGCCTGATCGATCTGGTCAGTCTCTTCGACCGTGGTATCGAGCTGGCTGTCGACCACGTCGACCGGTGGCGCACTGTCCACCGTTTCCGAGTTCGAAGCGGACACGGCGTTGTAATAGGCCGTGACGCCTCGAATGAGAGTAACCAAGCCCACCAAGGCGGCACACCCAACGAGAAAACGACTGTTCATGGCTTGTCCCCCTCACTGGTTATTGATCCTGTTCCTGAAGTAGTTCGTTGTTTCCCCCTGAGCGTCCAGATCCTGCTCGCCATACGGCGTACGCGGAATCAGAACGCCATGCGTGGGCGTGTTGAGCTGTACTTCGGCCTTATCCAGGCCCGGCTTGCCCAACCCAACCCAGACCATGGTCAGGATCACCAGGAGAATGATGCCTACTGGTGACCACTTCTGAATGGCATCCATTTTTACCCCCCTTCATTTGGAGCAAGTTGTATTTACCCTACTCCAAAACCTCTATTTTGTCAAGGTTATCCACACCCCAAACTATTTTCCCCTCACAAAACCCAAATCTTGACAAAATCCTTAAAATGTGCTATAATATTGAGGTCTTTTAAATTAGTAATTATTGAGGAATTTCTGTTCTAAACGGATGCGAAAAAGACGAAAAAAGTTTATGATTTTAAGAAAAAATAGCTTAAATAAAGCAAATTATTCTTCTTCCAAACTATTTTCCAAATTGTCACACTAAAGTGACAAGCTTCTTCGTATCATAAGGTTTTCTACCTAATTTTAGAACCAGACCTCAATTTGAGAATATTTTTATGTTGGAAATAATTATTGCAATTGTTGCCTCATTTGTCAGTTTGGCCATTGGTTTGGGTTTGGGTTATTTTATCCGCAAACAAGTGGGTAAAAACCAAGCTTCTAGTGTAGAAGCCAAGGCTGAAAAAATCTTAAATGAAGCAAAAAATAAAGAGCAAGAACTGCTTTTAAAAACCAAAGAAAAAGCCATCAAAATTATTGATGAAGCCAAAGTAGAAGAAAATCAACGTCGCCTAGAAATTAGTCAAATTCAAAAACGTTTGGAAACTCGCGAAAGCATGTTTGACAAACAACTCTTGGAGTTTGAAGAACGCAAAGAAAGAATGCAAAAAAAGGTTGAGGAAATTCAAGCTATTAAAACCCGAGTAGACGAAGCCTATGAAAAAGCTTTGTTAGAATTACAAAGAATTTCTAGCTTAGACAAAGAAGAAGCGAAGGCTTTACTTTTTGAACGAGTAGAAAAACAAGTAAAAGATGATTTAATGGGCCGGATTATTAAATTGGAACACGAAAACAGTGAAGTTTACGAAAGCAAAGCCCGTGAGATTGTAATTGATGCTATTCAACGTTGTGCTTCTGATCATTCTTCGGAAACCACTTCTACTGCGGTAAATTTACCAAGTGATGAAATGAAAGGTAGAATTATTGGCAAAGATGGACGTAATATTAAAACTATTGAAAAAATGACTGGCTGTGAATTAATAATTGACGACACCCCAGACATGATTTTGGTTTCTGGCTTCTCCCCTATCCGCCGCCGTGTTTGTCAGTTAGCTTTGGAAAAATTAATCAAAGATGGTCGTATCCAGCCAGCCAGAATCGAAGAATTTATTGAAGAATCTAAAAAAGAATTAGCTCTGGATATTAAAAAAGCCGGTGAGGAAGCTTTATACAAATTAGGCATTACTGGTTTGGATCCAAAATTAGTTTCCATTGTTGGTCGCCTTAAATATCGAACTTCTTATGGCCAAAGTGTTTTAAACCACTCTATAGAAGTAGCTCAACTTTGTGGCATGATTGCCGAAGAACTTGGTGTAGATGCTGCCAAAGCCAAAAAAGCTGGCTTTTTCCATGATATTGGTAAAGCCGTGGACCAAGACACCCAAGGCAGCCATCCAGAAATTGGTTATACTATTTTAAAGAAATTTGGCATGGATGAAGACATTGCTGATGCTGCTGCTCACCACCATGATGACAAACCAGAAAAATTACTCACTCAAATTGCCAAATCTGCTGATGCTATTTCTGCTTCTCGGGTTGGCGCTCGTCGCGACACTTATGAACAATTTGTAGCACGTTTGGAAGAACTAGAAAAAACTGCTTCCGATTTCCCTGGCGTGGACAAAGTTTATGCTATTCAAGCAGGCCGCGAAGTAAGAATCTTTGTTAAGTCTGACCAAGTAGACGATTATCAAGCTTATAACTTGGCCAAAGATATTGCTAGAAAGATTGAAAATGAATTACAATATCCTGGTGAAATTCGCGTAAATGTAATACGCGAAACCAGAATCATTGAGTACGCGAGATAAGTTGAAAGTTTATAAAGTTTTTAAAGTCCATAAAGTCAAAACCTCCTCCGCAATATGCGAAGGAGGTTTTATTTTTTACAAACTATTACCTTACCACTCATCTTCATTACCTGTTTCACTAAACCATTTTTTTTCTAAATTTCGTAACAAACTACTTATTTCTTTATTTTCTGGAATGCCTAAATCTTCTTGATAACCAACCGATCTTAATCTTTGAATTTCAAGTTTTAATCTATGATATTCATCATCAGCAACTTTTTTTACTTCATAAGTAGCTCCCTGTTCCTTATTGTTTTCCATTTGTTTACTAGTTTCAACTAATTTTTCCAATAACGAACGAATTTTTGTGTTAAAAAATTCTTCTACTGTAGCTAATCTCTCAGCTTTTAATTCTTCCTCACTCTTTCTTTCTAAGTCATGCCCCAAGACGCTAGAATAAAAAAGGTCCTTAGAATTATCACTATTACCATTTTGCACATCATTCATATAATTTAACAATAAAAATGTTTTATTTATTTTTTAATCTCATTTTGCAAATTCTGCCACTGGGCACTAACAATTTTTATGACCATGTTTTTTGCATTTTCGGCCAAGCCATTTTGTATGGCATACTTATCCACATATTCTTTTACCAATGTTACATATTCACTCTTACTTAATTTCTGATATTGTGGAGAAACTAATACTTGTTTTTTTAAGTTTTCATAGACTTCGGCTGCTTGGTCCAAAAGCTTTTCCCGAACTTCTTTGCCTTTTTTGGTAACTGTTAACCACATAAAACCGGCACCAAGCAATCCTCCTAAAAGCAAACCACCTTTAAATTTACCCATATAATTTACAATTAAATTATTTTAAGTTCAATTCCGAGGCGGCTTTTTTGAAATTATCCACACTCATGGTTTTACTAACAGACAAAGCAAATAATTTACTATACATTTCAAAACCTTTATTTTGAGCTTTGGCACATTCAAAAGCTTCGGCTGCTTTTTGAGCACTAGGATGAATAGAAGTTAAAGGAAAATTGCGATAAGTAAAACGAATTTGACTACTATAATCTTTAACAATCTTATCAATGGTAGGAGCAAAACGGTTGCAATAAGGACATTCAAAATCACTAAATTCTACTACGGTTACTTTGGCATCTTTGTTGCCAAGCCAAACTGCATCTGGTAATTCTGGTATAGCTACTTTTTCCAAGACACCATAATTAGTTTTATCCCAACCTGCTTCATTGTTTGGATCTTTACCAGCCAAAGTTGCATCAACTACCAATTTTACTGCTTCATAAGGCAAAGCTCCGCCAATTAAATAACCATTTACAAAAGTGGCTGGAGTGCCTTGCACACCCAAAGAAGCACCAAGTTGTTCGTCGGCCGAAACTTTGGCAGCCATCTCACCACCATCTAAACATTGACTAAAAACTTTTGGCGCTTTAAAACTTGTACTAGCGCTACCATCGGCTACTTTTACTCCACCAGACAACATAATTCCCAACAAAATAAAAAAACCAACAGTGCAAAGCACTAAAAACGAACCAACGGCTCCCAAAACAAAAGCTTGCTTTTTATTTAAAAGAGCAAAAAGATTTTTTTCTTCCATAAGAAAAATAAAATTAATAATTATCTCGCTATTTAAGCGTGAATTATATAATAGCAAATTTAGGTCTTTACAACAAGCTGTTGATAAATCTGCCTTAATTTTTGCGTAATTATTGACCAACTATAATCTACTTCTACAATTTGCCTGACTTCTTTCTTTAAATTTTCTTTTTCATTATTAGACAAAGAAAAATAAGCCTGAATACTTTGTGCCAATAATTCTGCATTACTAGCTGGTACCACTTTTCCACCCAATTCGGCCACTTTTCTTACTCCCGGCAAATCACTAGCAATTACCGGTACACCACTAGACATTGCTTCCAAGAGCACCAAGCCATATGCTTCACCTGCAGTTGTAGAAGGTAAAACAAATAAATCAGCAAGATTATAAAAATAAGGCAAATTTTCATTGTCTACATTGTCGGCAAAAATTATCTGATTTTCCAAACCCAAACTTTTAGTCAACAATTTAAATTCTGCTTTTAAATTCCCTTCACCTACCAAAACTACTTGGCAAACAAAATTATTTTGCTTTAATAAATATAGTGCTTTTAACAGCACTGGCACACCTTTAAAATAATGCGCCTCATCCATACCACCCACAAATAAAATTGTTGGAAAATTATTATCTAAACCTAAACTCTGAACAAGAATATCATTTTTTTCGTGCGGTTGAAATTTTTGGCTATCTACCCCCAAAGGTAATTCTTGCCATTTTTCCGGGTGCTTTTGATAATGAACACTTGCCAAACTTACTTTTAAATAATCAAGTGAAGTAGCCAACAAACAATCAGCCGATTCCAAAATCTTTGGAAGCCAAAAATAGCCATAATATTTAAAAAATAAACCTTTCCAACCTGGCCCCCTGGTATCCATGTGATAAGTAACCACTAATTTTTTATGAGGATTTCTTAATTTCCATTTACGCACCAAATTAGCCACACCAAAAAAAGGATAATGTAAATGGACAATATCAAATTGATTTAGTTCCTCTGCAATTTGTGGCAAATAGGCCGCATTACCATATTGCAAAGCTGGCCGTAAACGATTAACAAAATCCAAATTATTATTTATTGATTCAGTGTGTATTTTTTCTGGCTCTGCTCCAGTATCTTTCATTTCCGAACTTTCAAAATAATCTGGTGTAAAAACAGTCACTTCTTCACCTTGATTAATCAATTCACTGGCCAAACTAAAAACCACATTGCCCATACCGCCGTTGTAGGGTGGAAAAGTACAAACAATGTGAGCAATTTTCATAAAAATTATTTTTTATCTTCCAGAGCTTTCTTCCCCACCACCTTGGCAATATCGCGACCGACAGATTCTAGTTTAATATGAAGTTTAAAAAGCAAATAAAATATTATTACCAAAGAAACATAAATTACCAAGTCCGCTCCACGGCCAATACCCAAATAATTTGCCAAAATGGTGGTACTATTTGGCCACCAAAAAGCCACCCCGGCCAAAAGCCAAAATAATACCCAAAAAAATAAGCCTTTGGGACCCAAAAGACCCTCTTTTTTACGTTGAAAAACATTTAATAAAGCAAAAACTACAAAACAACTGAACAGTAACTTAAAAACAATTATCATACTTACAGACTTAAGACTTAGGATTTAAGACATAAAATATTTACCCACTATGTCCTATATCCTATGTCTTACGCCACTTACTTTACAAATTTACCTAATAATAAATCTTTAATAATTTTTAAACCCCCAGAAAAATTTTGCCCAAAACGATGATAAATTACATATACAGGATACTCTACATACTGTAAATTATACTTTTTGGTTTTGATTAAAATTTCCGTAGCGTGGGCCATGCGTGGCTGATCAATTTGAATTTTTTCTATAGCTCGTTTATCTAAAATACGAAAACCAGCTTGCGGATCTGTTAAAGGAATCGCTCCCCAAAAACGATTAACCAGTCGACCTAGAGGAATCAAAACCACACGTTTAAAAAAAGGAATCTGTGATTTTTTATTTAAAAATCGCGAACCAAACAAAATATTAGCTTTACTATTTTTTAAATACTGCCAAGCTTCAGCAATCTCAGTACTTAAAAACTGGCCATCGGCATCAAAATGAACAATATAGTCTGCCCCCATCATTTTGGCATATTCATGGCCTGTTTGTAAAGCCATACCCTGGCCACAATTTAAACTGTGTTTTAAAACTTCGGCTCCAGCTTTTTCCGCTTCTCCGGCCGTGTTATCAACAGAGCCATCATCAATGACTACTACTTTATCCACACCACCATGATTAAAAAGGTCCCGTACCACGGAACCAATATTTTTTTCTTCATTAAAGGCCGGCACAATTGCCAAAAACATAAAAACAATTTAAGAAAATAATTCTTTATTCGCAATTGTATAATCAATCACTTTTTTTAAACCATCTTCTAATTTAATTAACGGCAACCAACCTAACTGTTCTTTGGAACGGGTAAGATCGGGCATGCCTTTGGCTGTTAAAAACATTAATGGTTTTTCTATAGCTATTTGCGAATTGGAATTAGTCATTTTGATAATTTGCTCTGCTACGTTTTTCATTTTATAAATTTCATCACCACCCAAATTCACCAAATTTACACTTGAACCACTTTTCATTAGTCTAATTAAACCGTCTACCATGTCTGTAACATAACAAAGAGATTGTTCCATATTTTCATCACCGTAAATCACCAAATCTCGACCTTCTAAGGCGTCCAAAATAAAATCTGGCAAAAGCAAACCATCACGCAATTTCATGCGTGGGCCATAAGTGGTAAAAACCCGCGCAATTTTGGCATCTAGATTGTAAACCTGACGATAGGTTTCTACACAAGTTTCGGCAAAGCGCTTGCCTTCGTCGTAGCAGGCCCGAGGTGACAAATGATTTACAATCCCCTCTTCACCTTCTTTAAAAACTTTGTGTGTGGGTGTAGGCTCGCCATAAACTACGGAACTGGAAGCAAAAACATATTTGGCACGAAATTTGACTGCTAAATTGAGTGTGGAAAGCATGGCACTAGAATTGGCCCACAATGAATGCAATTTTAAATTTTCAAAATTCTTGGGACTAGTGGGGCAAGACAAATGATAAATTTCTTGCACTCCCTGAAACTTTACTTTAAATTTATCTAATTCATCAAAAGAATCCAAATCTATTTCTTTATTTACATCATATTTAATAAATTCAAAATCTGGGTACTGCAATAAATGTTCAATATTTTGAATACTAGAATTGGACAAATCATCCAAACAAATTACTTTGGCTTCACGAAGTAGTCTTTCGCAAAGATGCGAACCCAAAAAACCAGCACCGCCAGTCACGAGCACATTCTTTTTTTCAAATATTGGATTTTGTTCCTTCATAGTAATCTTAATTATATTGTACCACAAAAAATAGTAAATACTCAATATACCACTGCTTGTGAAGAAATCTGTGTATTAAATTCTTTAAGTTTACGCCCTTCACCACTCCAAAGCCGCCAAGGCAAATCAAACTTCTCAGCTACAGTCACTAACTCATCTTTGCCATCATTATTCATATCCAAATTATATATTTTTATATTGCCACGATAGTTTGTATCATAAGCCCAAAAACTACGCAACAATTCCCCATCTAAATTGTAAACATAAACAAAAGGCTCTTCGGTATTTAAAGCCAAAAAAACTATTTGCTTTTCTTCTCCTAAATTATTTAAAATGGCCATTTGCGAAAACAATTTGGGAATATTTATAGTTTTGCTTAATTCACCATTCATTTTTCTATTTTCCACAATTGTTTCTTTATTTTTTACGCCTCGCAAAAGCAATTCACTATCATCAAAACTGGCCACAAAAATATCTTTGTATTCAACCTCTAAATCTAGAGCAATGGTGTTTAATTCATTACCCCACAAAGAATAAACAAAAATTTTATTATTATTTTTTTGTTTTGGTAAAATTAAAATTTCTAATTTTTTATCATCATTGTAATCAACAACTACCAAAGAAAAATCAGTATTATTGTCCCAAATCCATGAATTAATATAGCCCCAATCTTGATTATAAAAATTTAATTGCCAACCTACTTGTTGTTTACTAACCACAATAAAATTGTTTAAACCATTTTGCGAAAAACTAAAAATTTTATCTGCTTTTAAAAGGGTACTACTATATACAGTGTTAGTAACTGTGGCGCTTTGCCAATCTATTGTTTGCAAATTTCCCAAAGCAGAATCTACCATGCCTATTTTGCTATTATTTATTTTTCTAAATTGCCACGCATAATCTACTGCTTTGTTGGCCTGCAACAAACCAGCTCCAAAAATTAATTTATAAACATCTTCATTTTGTCCTGGTGTATGATGCACTGTACTAGTTATTGCTTGATAAATTTCTTTGGCGCCCCACTCTGGCATAATACCTTTGATTAAAGCGGCTACCCCCGAAACCAATGGAGCCGCAAAAGAGGTACCATGCCAATTACCACCGTACATTTTTTCTAAACCATTGGTTGGTGAAAAACGAACAGTACTAGTAATATTTATTCCCGGAGCAGCAATATCTATACAATTACCACCAACATTGGAAAAATTTGTTAAATAATGTTTTTCAGTTACTGCACTCACTCCAATAATTTGTTGTTCAGTGGAGGTCGCATCAGCACAAATTGGAAAACGTTGAAAATTTGATAAAACAATACTTTCATTGCCCGAAGCAGCAAACATGGCTACTCCTTTATCATAAGCATATTTTACTGCTTCTTTCAATTCTGCTTCATTATTTTGGTGATCCAAAATAACAATACTAAAATTTATAATGTCAGCGCCATTATCTACTGCATAACGAATAGCTCGAGCAACATTGGCATAATCACCTGTGCCTTCATTGTTAGCTATTTTTAAATTCATTAGTCGTACTTGCCAATTTAATCCTGCTATCCCCAATTTATTATTGCCCTTAGCACCAATTAAACCAGCTACTACTGTGCCATGACTAAAAATATTTCCAACTTTTTCTTCATCGCCAATATTATCTACTTTAGGACGTGGATCATTGTTGCCCAACATTTCACTATCATCCAAAATTCCATTATTATTGGTGTCTTCGGGTACAAAATTCCATCCCCAAATATCATCAGTATAACCATTATTATCATCATCAATTCCATTGTTGTTTATTTCTTTGGTGTTTTCCCACAAATTATCTCTTAAGTCGGGATGAAACATGTCAAAGCCATTATCAATTATGGCTACTACTACTTTTTTGGAACCAGTAAATTTATCCCAAGCTTCGTAAGCTTTGATATGTTCAAAAGACCACTGGTTAGCTCCAGGGTCATTGGGCATTTTTGCCAAAACTGTAATTGGCAAAAATAAAATCAAAAATAATAGAAAAAATATTTTATTCATAGTTCAATAAAAATTCACCATAAATAATTACAATCTTTGCAATCGATTACCTGCATAAATCATTGGCACTTCTATATTATTTACATTAATATCCAAAGTTTGGGCATTACTAAAATTTAAATTAAAACGCAGTGGTGGTTTGTTAACAAACATCTTAGACAGGCTATTACCATTTAAAACAGTAAGATTGGTAGCACTGCCAGCAGAATAAATAATACCGCCAACCCCTACATAATAATAGTTTCCATTACTGGTAGAAAAAAACGAACCATAAGGATATCGATAAGTGCCTTCGGGAACTTCTTTTAACTTGCCAGAACTAAAAGGACTAAAGCCAGTGGCAATTTCTGCGCCATCTTTGTAACCATCACCATCGGTATCTGTGTTGGTAGGATCAGAAAACCAATAAAAAATTTCTTCATAATCACTTAGACCGTCATTATCACTATCGCTATTTCTATCACTTGTACCTTGTAATTTTTCAATTGCTTCATTCACTCCATCTCGGTCTCTATCGACTATTTTTTTGTCTTTATTTGTAACATCATAACTACGCACTTGGTACATACTGCGTTCAATAGTATCTAATTCAATTATTTTTTTGGACCAAGCAGAACCATAGAGCAAATAGGCTTGGGCTTCGGACAAAATTGGACGTAATTTACAACCTGGTTCCACAGCATAAACAGTTGGGGCATCATTAAATTTTAGCAACCAAGTGCCTGGACGCACGCACATGGTACTGCCAATTTCATATTCACGTAATTTGGCATTACCCACATATTGAACCTTGGAAAAATTGCTGTACCAACTATGAAAAACGAGGGAACTGGAAAAAGGATGTAATTTATAATCTTCTCCTAAATAATAAATAGTACTTCCCTGCCCTTTTAATAATACACCATCATTAATATAATTTGCTGGTTCGCTATATTTAATAGTGTCACTAATAGTTTTGACATGGCCAGCAGAATCTTTGAATTGGATATAAACCTTTTTTTGGCCGCTGCCTTCACTCAAAGCCCAAACTGCTGATTCACTTACATCGGAAAAACTTAAACCCGTAAATTTTTCATTATTACTAATAATCATTCCTTCTACACCAGGAGTATATTTGATAGTTAAAGTAACTTTACGAGAAATAGTTTCTTTGGCACCATCATTAATTTCAAATTCCACACCCATTTCTTTGGCTGGAGATAATTGTATAGTGTCTTTGTAAATTTGGCTAATGCTTCCTGCTTTGTCTTTAAATTTTACATAGACTGTATGGGTACCTACCCCATATTCCAAATACCAAGTCTTACTTTCTTGGTAAGGTTCCCATTCTGCGCCATACAAACCACTGTCATTGGATATTAGCATTTGTCTGGTGCCTTCGGGAGCAGAAAAATCAATAGTTACCGCCCTAATTCTAGTAACAGATTCTCGGTTGTTGATATTTACATAAGCCGAATCAGCCAAAACATAATTACCAATAAAAAAAGAGGCTAATAAAAATATGCCAAATACTAATATTTGCCTATCTTGTATTTTTTGCATAAATAAGCTATGATTAAGATGAATTTAGCTTTATTATAGCAAATAAAATAAAAAAAACCAATATGCGCTTAATTTACCGAATAAAACAACTACTTTTGGCCACTGGTGATTTTTTGTGTTTTACTTTGGGCTTTTGGTTAAGTCTGTGGTTACGCTACCTAAAAATTCCCCAATGGGAACAAATTGAACGCCATTTGAGCTTATTTTTTTTGCTTTTTATTTTTTGGATTATTATTATTTTTATTAACGGCCTTTACGACTTGGCACACTTACGTCAAGAAAAATACAAAAGACATTTTATTGAAACAGCTCTTTTGTCTTTATTTCTCTCCACAATCTTTTTTTATTTACTACCAAAACAAAACATCACCCCCAAAACAATTTTGCTTTTAAATATTTTACTTGGTTTTATTTTAAGTTTTATTTGGCGTTTGATTTACAATAAATATCTAAACAATGACACTCTTAAAACTAATATTATTTTTATTGGTTACACCCCAGAAAGTACCGAATTAATAAAAATCTTGGAAAACTATCCAGAACGTGGTTATAGGATTACGGCTTTAATAGACTTGGAAAACAAAAACCTAGCCAATAAATATAGTTTTTTTAACACTTATAATTCTCTACAAAACATAGAAAAAATTGCCACAGCATTAAAAACCAACACTTTTATAATCGCCAGCCATTTAAAAAAAGATGAGGAAATTTCCAAAAACCTTTTTAATTTATTTTTTTCAAGCAAATTAAATATTATTGATTTGGATTCTTTTTACGAAGTAATTACTGGCCGTATTCCTCCAACTATTTTTTCCGAAGCTTGGTTTTTGGAAAACCTTAAAACCAATGAACAACTATTCTATAATAAAATAAAAAACTTATTAGATAGACTGATTGGTTTAATAATTTTTGGTGTTTTAATTATCATTTTCCCAATTTTTGCCCTTATCTTAAAACTCACTTCTCCTGGACCAATATTTTACAAACAAATCAGAGTTGGCAAAAATGGCAAAGAATTTACTATTTATAAATTACGTTCCATGTATGCTTTGACAGCCGACGGCGGAGCCGAACAAAATGGCTATCAATTTGCTACCAAAAATGATAAACGTATTACTCCTTTTGGAAAATTCTTACGCAAAACTAGAATTGACGAATTGCCACAATGTATCAACTTGTTAAAAGGTGAATTAACTTTAATTGGACCCCGACCCGAAAGACCAGAAATAGTAGCAGAAATGGTAAAAATAATGCCCTATTACCCACTTCGTCACATAGTAAAACCCGGGCTTACTGGCTGGGCAGCAATTAATCAAAATTACACCGATACTTTGGAAACCACTTTACAAAAATTACAATATGATATTTTTTATATCAAAAACCAATCACCGCTTTTGGACTTGGTAATTATTTTAAGAACAATTAATTTGGTTTTACGCATGAAAGGTCAATAATCGTTCTGTGGATAAAAAATTTGGCTCTATTGACACAAATTTATTTAAACAATATAATACAAGTGTCATCCTACAATTATTATGTCATGCTGAATTAATTTCAGCATCCCAACAGGATCCTGAAACGAGTTCAGCATGACAAAATAGGAATAACAATTAATAATTAAAACATATGAACAAAGCAGAACTTGCCCAAAAAATCGCCGAAAAAGTTGGCTTATCCAAAAAAGAAGGTGAAGCCATGGTTGAAGCTTTAACTCAAATCATTACCGAAACCATTAAAGATGGCGGTGAAGTAACTATTTCTGGTTTTGGAGCCTTTAGCGCCAAAACTCGGGCTGGTCGCATTGGGGTAAATCCACAAAGACCAACAGAAAAAATTCAAATTCCTCCAGTAAAAGTACCCAAATTCAAAGCTGGAAAAAATTTAAAAGATTCTTTGAAGAAATAGACCACAGATTTTATTACACAAATAACACAGATAAAAAATACTCACAAAATTTTGTGAGTATTTTATTTTCATTATTAATCATATCAAATACTTTCAATCGTTCACGCGCGCACAAACACAAAGCAAAAATTTAGAGGCGAGGAAGAGTGGTACGCCGTAGCGAGAGCGAAGGCGGATTTGTTCTGCTGTTTGAGCTATATAATAAGCGAGTTCAGAACAAAAACGAATGACGAGGCCTAAATTTTCTGTAGTGTTTGTTTAGCGCGAAGTTTTTGCTCCACTTTTTTGAAAAAGTGGAAGTATGAGAAGTAAATAGTATGAATGAATTGATAACAACGGTAACACACCCCGTCAGCCTGCGACGGCTGACACCCCTCTCTCTTCGAGCCTGAGCCTCAGAGCCGAAGGCTAGAGGGGATTTACCAACGACTAACTTTTAAAAAATGACAAACAAAAAATCCGTTCGCAATTTGCCTCCACCAAATTATTCGATTTCTGGTTCCCCGTTTGTACCATCGCTAAAGCTTTGGCAACACACAGTCGCGAGGATGACATTTTAACAATAGTCAACTTGTTTAGTTTGAAATTTTATAGTATTATAAATTGTATTATAAGTATAAGATAATAATAATTCTTAATTTTTTATATGAAAAATAAACTTTTAATCTTAAATTTAGCGGTTTTAACCATTTTGCTTATTGGCGCTGGCTGTGGTGGCACTAATACCACACAGACCAAACCTGCTGGCAATACAGTACAAAATACTACCACACAAAATACCACTGAACCACCAGTTACGGTAACTGTACAAACTTCTAATGGACAAACCACCACTGCTAAACCAACCCCTGCCCCCACACCACCCCCTGTAAACAATGGCCCAAAAACCTTTACTTTGGCAGAAGTTGCTATTCATAATTCTGTCAGTAGTTGTTACACAATAGTTAATGGTAATGTTTATGATGTAACTTCTTTTGTGCCTAATCATCCGGGTGGAGAGACAAATATTTTAAAAATTTGTGGCAAAGACGGTACTAATGCCTTTGATCAAAAACACAGTGATCAACCAAAACCAGAACAGATGTTAGCGAAATTAAAAATTGGTGTGTTGAAATAATATAAATAGTTAAAAAAAAGTCACAAAAAAATCCCTTTCGGGATTTTTTTAGTGTCAAGGGGGAGGATCGAACTCCCGACCTTAGCGTTATGAATGCTACGCTCTAACCAGCTGAGCTACCCTGACCCGTCTTCGTTCCCCGGAACTACGCCGGGCAGGCAAATCTACATCAAATAATTTATATAAACTAGCCTGCCAGGCACAATACAACGGAGTCTGGTAGCCCCAACGGGAATCGAACCCGTATTACATGATTGAGAATCATAGGTCCTAACCATTAGACGATAGGGCCACAAAGTAGAAAAATTGTAACACAAAAAAGCACTGTTTGTCAACGACTTGGCGGAATTTGATAATACTGTAAAGCAAATTTGGCAATTTCGCCAAAAATTGGCGCGGCTGTGCCATCGGCCCACAATCTCTGTGGTTTTTCAAATTTTACTAATAAAACAAATTTAGGGTTATCAATTGGCGCCAAACCCACAAAGGTATGAATAGTTTCTTCGGTATAGCCACCAGGCCCAGGAATTTGCGCTGTGCCAGTTTTTCCACCCACATAATAGCCTTTTACCGCAGCTAAGGTTGAATGCCCTTTATCTATTACATTTACCATTAAACTACGGGTAAGCAGCGACGAACGATTGGTTATTACTTCACGTACTTCTTGAGGTTTGGTTTTTTCTATATGACCATCTGCAAAACGCATTTCATCTATAATATATGGTTTCATTAATTGGCCACCATTGGCAATCGCGCCAAAAGCCGTAACTAATTGTAAAGGTGTGGCTGTAATACCTTGACCAAAAGAAGCTGTGGCTGCGTAACAATCTATTTTATCGCCTTTTTTTTGATTTAAGGTATCAATTTTACCACTTACTTCGGTATCCAATTCAATTCCCTCTTTTGTACCAAAACCAAAATTTTTAATATAATCAATAAGTTTGTTTTTGCCTAATTTTTCTACCACAAAAACCATGCCAGTATTTATGGAATTTTCTAAAACACCACTCATGTTTTGCAATCCATAGGAACGCCCCATAGCATTTTTTATTGGTGTCTGGCAAAAACCTTCGCGCGAACCAGTGTCCACAAAAGTAGTTTCTGGTTTTACTACACCTTCATTTATCGCCACGGCCATTACCAAAGGTTTAAAAACCGAACCAGGCTCATAGGGAGCAAAAATAGTATTATTATTATAAACATTAGCCGAAGTTACTTGACCATAATCATTGGGATCAAAACTTGGAAAACTACACATTGCTCTAATTGCCCCGGTACTTGGCTCAAGCATAATCAAACTAGCACTTACGGCCCCATACTCCTCTTGAGCTTTTTTTAAAGTATTACAAGCTTTAAATTCCAAAGTCCGGTCAATTGTTAATAAAATATCCGCGCCATCTTCGGCTTTGTTAAAAGACCAATTAGCCAAATGCGCCAAACTACCAACAGCAGTTTTGGAACCAGTCATAAAGCCACCTTTACCGGCTAATTCATTTTGCCAATAACCTTCTACACCATAACTTCCAATATTATTGTCGTCTTTATCTTTACCCAAAAAACCAATTATTGGTGCCCCCAACTCACCTTCGGGGTAATAGCGATAAGCAAGACGAACAAAATTAACACCAGGTAAGTTTAAAGATTTTATTTTTTCATAAACACTTTCAGCTATTTTCTTTTCCAAAGGTTCATAAGGATCAGTACGTTTGTTTAGTTGAGCCAAAACAGTTACTTTTTTCTCGTCATTATAATTAAAAATTTCCGTTAATTTTTGCACAACTTGCTCGGCTGTTTGATTATCTTTTATTTCTCGAGTATCGGCATAGAGCAAAAAATAATCCTTGTTTAAAGCCAATGGAAATTCTTCTTTGGTGCGAGAATCCTGAAATAAAATACTACCCCTTTTTGGATATAATTGGCTATAAAATTCTCGTGATCCCGAAGACAAAGCCAAATAAAAATTATGTTGCCAAAGCATTAAAAGCACTAGACGAAAAATTATTACTATTAAAAAAACAAAAAAAATAACCAAAACCATTCTTAATCTTGGGTTACTATTTTGTTTACCATATTCATCTTTTAATTTTGCTTTTAGGTAGGCCACATTAGATACGTTTTTGTCTGCCAGTGCGACGTTCGGCTGTTCCTTTGTCAATTAAATTTTTCTTTAATAATTCTTTTAGAGCGTTTTCCATAGTTATCATGCCATCTTTGGCACCAGTTTGCATGGCGCTAGTAATTTGTGAAATATTATTTTCACGAATAAGATTGGAAACTGCTGGGGTATTTATTAAAATTTCTCTGGCCGCGATTCTTTTGCCATCTACTCCAACAATTAATTGTTGGGCAACAATTCCCCGAAGTACAGCACTCAACTGAATTAAAATTTGTTTTTGTTTTGAGCCTTCAAAGACATCAACAATTCTTTCGACCGCTTCGGCAGCGGTAGAAGTATGCAAAGTAGAAAAAACCAAATGCCCGGTTTCGGCAGCAGTAAGCACTGTAGCAATAGTCTCGGGATCACGCATTTCACCAACCAAAATAACATTGGGGTCCTGACGCAAGACGTGTTTTAAAGCATTGGCAAAAGATTTGGTGTCCACACCAATTTCTCGTTGTTCAACCAAACTCTTTTTATCTTCAAAAGCAAACTCAATTGGATCTTCTATAGTCACAATGTGGGCTTTTCTGGTTTTGTTAATTTGTTCGACCATCGCGGCTAAAGTAGTAGATTTACCATTTCCAGTTGGCCCAACAACTAAGACCAAGCCGTCCAAAAGATTAATAAAATTATCCAAAGCTGGCTCAAAATTTAATTCTTCTGGAGTAGGAATAACCTTTGGAATAATTCTGGCAGCCAAACCAATTTTTTCTTCTTGCAAATGTAAATTAAGACGAAATCGCACTCCACTATGTTCATAGCCAAAATCTAATTCTAGTTCATCATTAAAACGCTTTTTTTGTTCACTGTTTAATAATTCAAAAATTGCCTCGCTTAATTCTTTGTTTGGTAATTTTTTGTCTTCTAGTTCCTCTAACTCACCCTCTTTTCTAAGCATTGGTTTTTCTTCTCCTACCAAATGCAAATCCGAAGCATTTTGGGCAATGGCTAAATCAAAATATTGGTTTAAATTTTTCATAAAATAAACTATTAATTATTACTAGTATTTTATCACAAAAGCCCTTAGAGAGCAACTTGATTTTAAAACTTAAAAATAGTAAAATTGGACAATATACGGAGTATGGCGCAGTTGGTAGCGCGCGTCGTTCGGGACGACGAGGCCGGCGGTTCAAATCCGCCTACTCCGACCAACCTACGCTTGTAAGCTTCGGCTGGCAAGCAAAAAAAATCACTTATTATAAGTGATATTTTTTGTGTGGGCAGGCAAGGATTCGAACCTTGGAAGGCTAAGCCAGCAGATTTACAGTCTGCCCCGTTTGACCGCTTCGGTACCTGCCCTTTTAAATTTTCCACTGAGCCGGGAACAGGATTCGAACCCGCGACCCGCTGTTTACAAAACAGCTGCTCTACCAGCTGAGCTATCCCGGCATGTAATTTTTTTTGTTTTAAAAGTCCAAGCTGCTCCCCTGCACCACAAGGGTGCAGGGCCATGAACCCCTGTGGTTCATGGTACCAGCTGAGCTATCCCGGCATGTTGTCTATTTTATCTTTCAAAACTGCTAATTTTTGATTTTCTGGATTTACCATTCTTAATTCATGATAAACTTTTTCCGCGATTTTTTTATTACCACATAATACACTAAACATCACCATCATGTCAAGATACCGAGGGTTTTGTGGTTCTATTTCTACTGCCTGGCTAATTGCTTCTAAGGCGGTTTCATTTTTACCAGCTTGGCCTAAGAGTTCGGCTAATTTGGCAAACAAGCCTGGACGATTGGCCTGCACCAATACTGCCCGCTGATAAAATTCTATGGCTTCTTCTTTTTTACCTTCTTGTTCATAAATTTCTGCCAATTTTACCAATGCTGTTTCATTTTGGGAATTTAGCTGCAAAAGAAAATTAAGAGTTTCTTTGGCCTCATTATAATTATTTTGTGCACTATACACACTAGATAAGCCCAAATAAGCATCAAAATTTTTAGGATCTATTTTAATAGCCGACAAAAACTTTTTCTCAGCATCTTCAAAACTTTTTTGCTCAAAAGCAAATTGCCCTTCTTGCAACAAAATTCGCAAGTCTTCACGTTTTTTTAATTTTTTTTCTTGTGGTTCATTTTTCCTACGACGTTCGCTGTACTCAATTACTGATCTTTCTATCTTACCAACATATTTTCTAAAAACTAATTGAAGATTTTTTGCATTTTGCACCAATGGTTTAAAAGATTCTTTTCTAGCTTTATCTGTTTCTTGATGTTTTTCGGCTAAACGCTTTTTTAATATATTATCCTTTTTATTTTCCAATACTACTTCGGGAATATTTTCCACATCCAAAAGACTTAGTTGTGGAAATTTACGCACTACAATTACAATTAAAATTACTAATCCTAGTATTATTAAAATAAAAGGGAAAAAACTGATCATAAATTTATATTTCTTCTGCTTTTTTGACAATTTCTTGCCAATCATTAAACTTAACAGAAGCACCACCCGCTAATATGCCATCAATAGTTGACAGTGAAAGAAATGATAACACATTTTCGGCATTAACGCTAGCGCCATAAAGCACAGGAATTTCTTGATTCGTATATTGTTTTAATTCATTCTTTACCCAGCCATGAATATCATCGGCATCGGCTGGTAAACATGGGGTGCCTGTGCCAATCGCCCAAACTGGTTCATAAGCCACAATAATTTCTTTGCCACTTAAATCTAAATTCTCAAATACTTTCATGATTTGTTTTTTTAAGCGATATTCTCTTTTTCCTTCGGACAATTCTTCTTTGGTTTCACCAATACAAACTACAGGAATTAATCCAGCATCAAGACAGGCTTCTACTTTTTTTCGTACTTCGTCATCGGTTTCACCAAACACATGACGGCGTTCCGAGTGACCAATTAAAGCATAAGTAGCACCAAGATCTTTAAACATATGTGCAGAAACTTCTCCGGTGTAACCTCCTTTTGGAACCCAAGCCACATTTTGTGGACCAGTGGCTATTTGGGTACTAGCTAAATTTTCTTGAACCGCTTTAAAAGCCAAATTACTGGGAAAAACTACTATTTTATTTTTACTAGGCAAATTAACCTCGGCTAATTGCTTGCTCAAATTAATTGATTCATTGTAATCCAAATACATTTTCCAATTACCAAATAAGTATTTCATAGTATTAAAATTTAATATTTTCTTTTTCTACGTTGCCAATTATCGCCACGCGAACTTTATTCCAAACAAAAATTTCTTTGGCTAATTTTTTTATTTGCACATTGGTCACCCTATCAATTTCTTTTAGACGTTCGGCTGGAGTTTTTATTTCATTCAAAAACAATGCTTGTTGTAAATACCAGCTAGCCTGCGTACTAGAATCTTCCATTGAAAGTGTAAGCGCACCATGTAAATGAGTTTTGGCGTCTTTTAATTCTTTGACTGTTACACCACTTTTAATAATTTTTTCCATTTCTTTTTTTACTACTTGTAAAGCACCATTAATATTTTTGGCTTCTAAGCCCATACGTACATCAAAAAAACCAGTGTCCCGATAATTCATCTCCCCGCTTCTTACCATATATGCCAACCCACGTTTTTCGCGGATTTCACTAAATAAACGCGAACTCATGGAACCACCCAAAATAGTATTTAAAACTGACAAAACTTCATTGCGTTTGTCGTTGTGATCCAAACCCGGCAAACCAAGCATAAGTTGAACTTGATCGGTAGGTTTTTTTTCTACGGCAATTCTAGCAGTTTTTGTTTCCGGACCAAACTTGGCCGGACTATAGTTGCGGCTTGGCACGCGGGAGTGTAACGACTTTGCGTGACTTGCCACGTGCCCCGCCTTTGCGGGGTTTACGTGGCCAAAATATTTTTCAATCAATTTTACAGTATTACCACCAACGGCTCCGGCAACGGCTATATAAGTATTTTCTGGAGCATAAAAATTGTGATAATACTTTAAAACTTCGGCTCTTGGCAAATTTAAAACACTGGTTTCACTACCACCAATGTTTCGTCCTAAATCAGTGTCTTTAAAAATTAAATTTTCAAAAACATTTTCAATATTTATTAATGGGTTATCGTTGTACATGCGCAATTCTTCTACAATCACTTTCTTTTCTTTGGCCATTTCTTTCGCATCAAATTTAGAATTATTAAGCATGTCGCATAAAATATCCAAACTAATGTCTAAATATTTAGCATCAGATTTTATATAATAACCTGTATATTCTTTGCTGGTAAAAGCATTGTATTCTGCTCCCAACCGATCAATCTCACGCGTTAAAGCCAAACTAGTGGGACGTTTTTTTGTACCTTTAAACATTAAGTGTTCTATAAAGTGCGACACACCAGCCAATTTATTATTTTCGTAGCGCGAACCAACTGGATACAATACCAAAACAGTGGTGGACTGAGCATCTGGTTGTGGCACCAAAAAAACTGTAGTTTTATTTTTTAATTCGTATTTTTTAAAAGGCATAATTTTATTCTTCTTCTTCAATTTGTAAAGTCAAATCTTTATTAGACAAAAGTTCTTTTTCTTCCTCAGTAATTCTATATTTTTTTGGTATTATTTCTGGACCGTATTCATTAACCATTTCCTGCATGGTTACATCAATAGCAGTTAGAGCTTTTAACAAAACAGTTGGTATAACACAATCATGAAAAACCGGCATAAGTCTACCGGTGTCATCAAATTTAATTTTTAACTTATGTTGTTCAATAAGTTCTAATTTTCTAGCCGGCTCTAAATCTCTACTATTAAAAAAACTAGCTATAGCGCCCTCTACCGAGCCAATTAGAGCCTGTACTCTTTGACTTACTTCATTTTCTCTGTTGTCTATTACCATAATTTTTAAAATTTGCTCAACAAATAATTTTTTAATTCACTAATTTCAATCCTTTCCTGCACCATAGTATCGCGATCACGAACAGTAACTTTTTTGTCTTCCAAAGAATCAAAATCTACAGTCACACAATATGGGGTGCCAATTTCGTCTTGGCGGCGATAACGTTTGCCAATAGACTGAGTTTCGTCGTAATCAACCAAAAAGTTTTTTCGTAAATCACTAGCAATTTGTTTGGCCACACCAGATAATTCTTCTTTTTTGGACAAAGGCAAAATTGCCACTTGAATTGGCGCCAAATGTTTGGGAAATTTCATTACCACGCGAGTCTCGGTTTCTCCGTCTCCCTCCTTCGCTGAAGCTACGGCGGGCAAGTCTTCTTCACAATAAGCTTCTAACAAACTCACCAAGAGCATGCGATCAATACCAAAGGTTGGCTCAATTACATGTGGAATAAATTTCTCATTTGTTTCGGGATCCACATAACTTAAATCTGCTTTGGAAAATTCTTGATGACGAGTAAGATCATGGTCGGTGCGATAAGCAATACCGTGTAATTCTTTTACTCCAAAAGGATATTTGTATTCAATGTCTAGCGTACGTTTGGAATAAAATGCTAAATCATCACCTTTGAGTTCATGCCACACCAAGTTATCCATATTAATTTGCATAATGTCCTGCCACCAACGTTTAATTTCACCCAACCACATTTCAAAAGTTTTTTCCCAGTCTTTGGGATTGATAAAATATTCAAATTCACCAATTTCAAATTCACGAGTACGAAAAATAAAATTACCCGGAGTAATTTCGTTGCGGAAATTCTTGCCAATTTGGGCAATACCAAACGGTAAGCGACGACGCGTGGTATTTAAAACATTTTTAAAATTTACAAACATACCTGCTGCAGTTTCGGGACGCAAATAAGCAGTGGTTGAAGTATCTTCGTTCGTACCCAAAAAAGTTTTAAACATTAAATTAAAATCTTTTGGTTCGGTAAGATTACCACCACAATCTGGACACTCTATTTCGGATAATTCTTTGTCTGGCTGTTCTTTGTCGTATTTTGGTTCTATAGTTTTTGCTTCTAGCAAGTGATCAATCCGAAAACGATGATGACACTTTTTACATTCTACAAGTTTATCGGAAAAATTTTCCAAATGTCCCGAAGCTTCCCAAACTTTGGGATTCATAATAATGGCCGTGTCTAATGGCACCATATCATCGCGCTCTTGCACAAAAAATTTCCACCAAGCCTTTTTAAGATTTTGTTTTAGCTGGTGCCCAAGTGGACCATAATCCCAAGAATTGGCCAAGCCCCCATAAATTTCACTGCCTGGAAAAATAAACCCTCGGCGTTTGCAAAGCGACACTACTTTATCTAATAAATTCTCCATATAAATTTTAAGTAATTAAGTGTAGCTATTATCCCAAAATTCAAGCAAAATGTCAAAAACCCTGAGCCGGGCCGAAGAACTTGACAAAACCCTTAAAATGTGCTATAATTGGTAGTCATAAATGGGCTTAAAATCCCATGGCGACGCGTTCATTCCACAATCCCACAAGGAGGGAAATTTCTCATGGACCAAAAGACCTTTGACGAACTCTGGGTAAGCGATGCCATCGTGGTGGACGAGGAGGAGAGGTTCGAGGTGTCGGGCAAAGGTTACGACGTGGGCTTTGGCAAATACTTGCGATTGGTCGGGACCAGCGAGAGCCTCTGGCTCTGCCTGGACAGGGAAGGCCACCTGCACGAGATCACCGAGTTCGGCCCGCCGGCCAAATTCAGGCCGCGTCCGGACATGGACCAAGCCGAGGTCATCATGACCCCGCGCTACACGATCGATGAAGCCGTCGCCGACTTCTTGGCTGATCAGCGTAGCCGGGCCAAAAACCTCGGCCCCGACCCCAGTCTGACCAACGACCCGACGGACGACCCCACCGTCGCCTTCTGCGACGAGCCCGAGCGCGCCTAGCGCGCACCATGAGAAACAGCCAGCCCCGGTCGCGCCAAAACGCGACCGGGGCTGAAAGGAATCTTTTTTTAAATCTGCTTTTAGCAGTTTTTTATTTACAAAAAATGTTTCACAAATTGTGAAACATTTTGACTTTACGAACTTTATAACTTTCAACTTTATAACTCTTAAATCGTATTTATTTCCGTCTCTTTACCTTCACCCAATTCTTTTAATTTTTCATTAAATTCTTTTACCATTTCTTCTAATTCATCTTGCAATTTATATTTTTCATCTTCAGAAATTTCTTTGGCTTTCTCCCCTGCCTCAATTTCATCACGCACCATTTCGCGAAGTTGACGAATAGCAATGCGTGCTGCTTCTATTTTTTGATGCAAAACTTTAATTAATTCTTGACGACGTTCGGAACTTAATTCTGGCAAAGGCAATAAAATTACCTTGCCATTGTTTACTGGATTAATTCCCAACTGGGAGGCTCGAATTCCTGCTTCTACGGCCATAGTAATACTCTTGTCCCAAGGTTCTACAGCAATAGTTTTGGCATCTTGTACAGTAATCGAAGCCAAAGCTTTTAATGCTTGGCGAGCGCCATAGGCCTCAATAACCAAATCTTCTACCAAAGCCGGAGTAGCTCGGCCAGTACGCAAACTAGAAATATCTTTTTTAAAATATTCTACACTTTGATTAAAATCTCCTTTGTGATTATCAACAATACTCATATTATTTAGTATTAGTAAGAGTGTTAGTTTGGGTTTTACTAGCATCGGGCAAAACTGTAAAAGCCAAATACAAACGATTTTGTTTTGTAGGATGATAACGCAGTAATACTGGCAATTGATCAGAAGGTACTTTTTTGGTAATCCAATTTTTACCGCCATCTAGAGTTTTATAAAAAGTGGAACGATTATTAATTGTGGCTACATAAAATATTTGTTTGTCATCTTTGGGATTGACGGCAAAACTGTAAATATTGGCACTACCTGGTGGAGTAATTAATTTGTAAGCGCTCCAAGTATTACCACGATCATGAGAATACATAATACCATAGGTAGAAACCCAATAAATAGTATTGATATCTGTGGGATGCAACAAATGTCGGCGATATTCCAAACCTCCGGCAAATTTGGCTAATTTATCTTTTAAATTTACCCAGGTAATTCCTCCATCTTCGGAACGATACATACCATCGGTACGAGAAATTACATAGAGTAAATTTCCATCAAAGGGACTGGCAGAAATAAAAGACAAACGTACATTAAATCTTTTGAGTAAACCCCAACTAGCGCCACCATCTTTGCTTTGCAAAAAATCACCATTGCTTTCGGCCATGTACATTTGATAAGGAGGAAAATTATTATAAGACAAAGCACCTATCAAAACATCGGAACGGCCTTCACGATAAACTTCCTGCCAACTGCGATTGCAGTCAATAGTTTTAAAAATCTGGCGCCCATTGGTAGCATAAAGTTCACATTTATCTTTGGGGTGCACAGTTACACTATAAACAAAGCCACTGGCAAAAGGACTGCCTGATTTTTGCCAAGTAGCCCCACCATCATAAGTATAAAACAAACCATTTTCTCGCGAAGCCAAATACATGGTATCGGGGTCTTGGGGATCAGCCACAATTTGATAAACATTCACTCCGGCAATAGACTTTACTCCCTCGGCTGTAGGCATAACATTGGCCTGTTTCCAACTTTCGCCAGCATCACTGGAAACAAAAACTCCTGCCGGACCAGTGGTAGTTTGTTTATTGGAAGACAAACTAACACAACCAGCACCAGCAAAAAATAAAATTAGCGTTAGCATTCCTAAATTAAATAATTTTTTATGTTTCATACTAAGGTAAAATTAATAAAATATTTTCTATTAATAAACGTGGATTAATATTTTTATTTAATAAATCTTGCGCTTGTAAAATTTTTTCTTCAATTGCCAAACTTTCTTCCACAGTTAATTGCTCTAAATTTTTATGTACTGCCAAATCTGCTAAATTATTTTTTAATAATTCACTATCACGCACCAACAGTCTCCAAAGCGCCAAAATATTTTGCCAATTTTCTTTTACTTTTACATTATCTTCACTGCTTACAAAAACATCTTCGATTATTTTTAATTTTTCAAAAAAAGTTTTGCCAATTAATTTGTTAAAACGCTCTACTTCTTTTTTGTAAGTCAAAAATTTTTCTGAATCTTCTAACCAATTTATAATTTTGCCCGGCGAACCCAAAGACAATTTTATTAGTTCGTCCTTGTCTAATTTGGTATCAATTTTTTGGAGCCAATCTTCTAGAGAATGCCCAGAAACTGGAGCAAAATAAAATACTTGCGAACGAGAAACTACGGTACTGGGGAGCATTGTCTCGTTAGCAGTAATTAAAAAAAGTATAGTATTTTTTGAAGGTTCTTCCAAAATTTTTAAAAGAGCATTGGCTGCCTCGGCATTCATTTTTTCGGCATTATCAATTATCGCAATTTTGTACTTGCCTAGATAAGCACTTTGACTTAAAAAAGAACGCAATTCTCTAATTTGTTTTACCGTAATATCTTTGTTGGTTTTTTCTTGGCTATCGCTATATTCCTGCTCAACTATTACAAAATCCGGTTGAGTGCTTAATTTTGCAAACGATACTCCCAAAAGTTCTGCTCCCAGATATTTGGCCAGATGTTTTTTGCCCACGCTTTGTGGTCCAACAAAACAATAGGCATGACTTAAACTTCCTCTACTGATTACCTTTTTAAAAAAGGCAGAAATTTTTTCATGTCCGGTCACCTCTTCCATAGTTATATAATACCACGAAAAATTTTAATAAACAACTTATTTTAATAACAAAGCTAGGGTTTCTTCGGCTGTTTTTTGCCAAGTAAATTTTTTTAAACGTTCTTTGCCCAAATTTATTTTTTCTGTGGTTAATTCTGGATTATTTAAAAACAATTCTACATTGTCGGCAATTTCTTGAATATTTCCCGAATTGCAATACAATACCGCCTCTCCTCCAACTTCTTCCAAACTACTACCCTGTCCGGCCACCACAGGTACACCGGCGGCAAAAGCTTCCAAAATTGGCAAACCAAAACCTTCATAACGCGAAGGAAAAACTAAAACTTTGGCGCTTCCCAAAAGTACTTTTAAGTCTTTTCCCTTTACCCAACCAGGAATAATAATATCATCTTTAAAAGGACTTTCTTCTACTGCTTGTTTTACTTTTTCATAACCAAAACCCGGTGAACCAACTAATAACAATTTTAAACCACTGTCATCGCGAGCGACGACAGGAGCGTGACGATCCCTGGGGATTGCTTCGTCGCCCTTTGAGGCTTCTCGCAATGACATTTTGATTTGTTCAAAAGCTTTCACCACTCCAATAGTATTCTTTTTCTCTTCCAAACGCCCAAGAGAAATTAAATAATCACTATTTAATCCATAAAAACGTAAAATTTCTTGTCCATCTATCAAATTATCATACTCAAAAAGTTCTGTGTGGCAACCGTGTTTGATTACGGTAATTTTATGTTCATGACGAGCAGTAAAATAACACAACAATTCTTGGCGCACAAATTCACTAGGTACAATGACGCGCCAAAGTTTTTTTAAAGCTGTTTTGGCACTCCACACTGTATACCAACGTTCAAATTTATTGTAGGTTTCTGGATAACGTTTGGCAGCTATGTCGTGGATAGTCATTACTGTTTTTTTGGGGTGAATAATTGGAAAAACATGAGCAGGGATAAATAAAACATCAGGTCGATGAAACAACATCTCCCAACTTAAACGAATTTGTGTCCAATATTTTTTTGGCCACCAGCCCAAAACTTTTTCTTGCCAATTTTCTGGTAAGTCTGCCAATTGGCCTTTTAAAGGTTCACGAGTATACAAAACCACCCGAATATTTTCGGGGGTTATTTTTTTTAATTCTTCAATTAGCCAAAAAGCATACCAACCAACGCCGGTTTTTTGTTCTTCATTGGCGCGTGAAGCATCAATACCAATTATCATATTACTTGGTCGCTAAAATTGATCGCTTATAAGCCTCAAGATTTTCCAAAGCAATACCTGTGCCTTTTACCACACACAAAAGTGGCTCATCGGCTACATAACAAGCCACACCAGTTGCCTGAGTAAACAATTGATCAAGATTGCGCAGTTGTGAAGAACCGCCAGACATAATAATACCTTTGTCCATTACATCGGCCGATAATTCTGGAGGAGTTTTGTGTAATACTTCTTTTAGAGCTTCTACCAAACCTTGTAAATCATGTTGTAAGGCATCTACCACATCATCAGAAGTTACCGTAATAATGCGTGGTAATCCCGAAACCATATCTCGGCCTTTTACTTCCATGCTAAGTGGTTTATCCATATACACAGCCGAACCAGCTTTTATTTTTATTTCTTCGGCCGAACGTTCACCAATCGCCAAACCATATTTACGACGCACATATTCTTGAATAGAAGCGTCAAAACGATTTCCCCCAATACGCACCGAACCCCAAGAAACAATTCCACCCAAAGAAATCACGGCCATTTCGGCTGTACCA
Source organism: Candidatus Magasanikbacteria bacterium GW2011_GWC2_37_14 (assembly GCA_000990355.1). GTDB lineage: Bacteria > Patescibacteriota > Patescibacteriia > Magasanikbacterales > UBA922 > GWC2-37-14. Next base: position 18,928 of record LBSX01000006.1, on the reverse strand, counting down.
CCACCCACATCAATTATCATATGCCCCGATGCCGAACCAATTGGAATATCGGCACCAATGGCAGCCACAATTGGCTCTTTAATAATATAAGCGGCTCGCGCGCCAGCTGCCATGGTTGCATCAATTACGGCTCGACGTTCGGTAGAAGAAATTCCTGCTGGTACAGCCACCATTACTTCGGGACGAAATAATCTTACGCCGCCCAAAGCTTTATTAATAAAATAACGAAGCATAGCCTCGGTTGTATGATAATTAGCAATTACTCCATCTTTTAAAGGACGTTCGGCAATAATAGAATCCGGAGTGCGGCCAATCATTTCTTTGGCTTCATTGCCCACGGCCAAAACTTTTTTATCATCTCGAGAAATTGCCACTACTGATGGTTCATTAATTACAATACCGCGCTTGGGGACATGTACCAAAATGTTTGTTGTTCCTAAATCAATGGCAACTTTTTTAATCCACATAACACAAAATTCAAATAACAGATAACAAATAACAAAATGCTATTTGCTATCTGATAACTGTATATTAAACGTTTTATCTAGTTTTAACTCAGTATTATATTCGTACTTACTATCAAGCCATTTGCTTTCAATTTCTGCTGGCCTAGCTGATACTATATTTTTACCAAAATCTAGACTTAAAGTCAAACCAGAATCAATGGTCCCTAATTGTTTTTGTACTAATAATGAATAATTATTTTGTACAATATTTTCTGGTAAATAATAACTAAAACTTAAAGTTTTGGTTGTTCCTGGTTCAATACTAATAAAAGTGCCAAACCATTGTTTATTTAATTCTTGTCCTTGATCAATTGCTCCTGGTGTTTTGGATTTGTCGCGGTTCATTGAACCGTCTATTTTTAATAATTCAACACCAAGTGGTACAAAAATTCTCGTGTAAGTGCGATAACGTGTAGTCCTCCAATCAAATTTCCCTATGTGTTTGTATTCCATTTGGGCTGTAGCCAAAAATCGCCCATCTGTTTGTTTTTTAATAGTATATGTTAAATTGCGTTTTATAGCATAATCGGTTTTTAAGGCGGCCAAATTAGCATCCACCCACAAAAGATAATCACCAATAGTTTCTTTTACTCGCCCATCACCTTGCCAATCAGTAATAATTTTTTCTAACTCTGGATCCAGGGCATAGGCCATTACTTGTTTTTCTACCAACAAGTTTTTTCCCAAAGAAAAATATGTTTCCAAATTAAAAAACAAATTGTTTTTTAGTTTATTCAAAATCGCCAAAAACAATGGTTGAATAATTTGTTTTCTTTCGTGTACGGCAATACCTTTATCATCATAGCCATATTCTACTTCATATTCTAATTTTTCTGTGACATTTTTTGCATTAAATTCAATTCCTTGGACAGTTACTGGACCTATGGTCTCTAAAATTTTTTCCAAAACTGTAGGAGTAAAAGCAATTACAGCGTCAATATCTTTAGCTGCCACGCCATTTTCACCAATATATAATTCCAAAGATTTTTTGGCACTTTCAGCAAAATCTGGTGACCAATTACTGTCGCGAAAATACCAACGATCTACTTTTAAATTATCTTTTAACGGCACTGGCGGTGCTAATTTAAATTCTTCTGGAGTATAACGATCCAAATTTTCTGTGCCATCAACTTTTAAAATTTCCATTTTGCCTTGGTCTAATTTAATCACCCCATAAGCGCCAATAAAACCACCACCAGGACGAAGTTCAGTATTGTTGGCAAACAAGATTAGATAATTCATTGGTTTTGTATAACCCAAAACCTTGGGTAATAAATTTAGAACAACTTGATTTTCTTGACTTACAGAATTTTTAACTAAATTAAAATTGATAATTTTTTCTGGAGTTAAATTTTTTAACCAAAAATAAGCACCCACACCCAAACCCGCAAGTGCCAAAACAAAAAATGTAACAATGCCCAGAATAATTTTTATAATTTTGTTCATAAAACCCTAGTCGTCATTCCCGCGCAGGCGGGAATGACGCGTTTGAATTATTTTATATTTCTACCAATTACCGCCCATTCTTTTTTCTGCTCTGGATCTTCTTTGCGCTTTTTTTGCGAAACATTAAAACCTAAATATTTACCAAGCATTAAATGAGTAACAGCATCAATTGCAGGAATGGCGGAAATAAAAATCATCGAAATTGGCAACAGTAACCATTGCAATAACATTAAAATATATTTATACCAAGCAATTTTTTCGGCTCGACGAGGCAGGAGTGGCAAACTTAGGGCAGCAGAGAGTATCATACCAAGCATTGCCATAATCATCAAATTTTCTAACATGTGCGGGGCATTAAAAAACAAAGCGCTTTGGCGCACTGACTCCGGAGCCACCCACATTGGCAAACGACCCAAAATCGTAATTAAAATTGCCACTACTCCCCACGACCATTTACCTTCCCATTCCACAAAAATCCATTTAAATTTTTTCCACCAAGGAATTAATTTGCCTTTTTTCTTAAATTCCCAAATTAAATATGGCACATGTTCCACACCCCAAGCCCAACGACGTTGTTGGCGGTACAAATTTTTAAAACTCTGCCACCATTTATCATCACGTACTGTATCCATAGACACTGCCATATACATTGGTGTTACTTCGTAGTCGCCATTGTTGGCCAAAAAACATTGATAAAAAATTCTTGAATCCTCACTAACAATGCGTTTTTCATGAAAACCAGCTTTCACAATCGCGGCAAAACTCATGGAGTGCGAAGAAAAAGTTACCAAAGCATCTTGCCGGGCCAACATGGTCATTAACCAAAAAGTCGTACCAAAGGCCATAATCCGCAGAATCGCTGGTGATTCCCACATATTATTATTGTACAAAGCCACTGGCTGAAAAGAAGAATGAGTTGGCCGTGGGTGAGTACAATACAAATAAGTAAGATAAGCAAAATACTGTGAATTACAAACTGTGTCAATATCAAAAATTGTGGCAATTATTTCTTCATAATTTAAATTTCTTTCGTCTAAAATTTTCTGCATTTGTCTTTCGGCGTAATGTAAATTTGATCCTTTGCCAGGAATCTCTCCTGCTAAATCTGCCGGATGCAAAGTGCCAATAATTTCACCAAAATTCTTGCCAAACTCATTTTTAATGTTGTTTAAAATCAATTCATAGTTTTCTTTTTTTCGTTCTTCTCCGGCCACCACAATAATAAATTTTGTGGGGTCATACACAGCACCAGCAATACTCTCTACAGCGGTTTTTACTACATCCCAAGTTTCATTGTACAAAGTTAAAAAAACTAAATGTTTTTTATTTTGCCAATTATTGAGTTCCAATGACAATTTCTTTTTCCAATCAATTTTTTTGGTACGGTAATATCGACTCCAAGCAATAATTAAATAAAATGCAAAATTAATTACTTTTAAAACCCAATAAATATCAAAAACAATTACAAAATAAATCACCCACAAAGGACGCACAAATGCCAAAACTAAACCCAAAAGCAAAGTTAGCCAGATGGAGGCACCAGGCAAAATTTCATAAAGGCGATAACGTTGATAGTCACTTAACATAAATTTACAATTCTCAATTTACAATTTACATTAAATTTTCAATATAGTAATTTTCAATATAGTAATTGGAAATTAATAATTGATTGAAAATTGTAAATTGATTATTGAAAATTAAAATCTTATTTCAAAAATTTTAAAATGCAGAATATCTAAACTTTCCCATTTTTCTCCGACAATTTCAACATGGGCAAGTAAGGGTCCTATTTTACAATATTCTAGCAGTTTTTTCAAGTCTTCTTTATCACCTTCTACTAGAACTTCTACTATGCCATTGACCAAATTTTTAACATATCCAACCAAGCCTAAACTCTTGGCTTTTTTCATAACACTCCAACGAAAACCTACACCCTGTACTCGACCGTGGATTGTGAGGTTAAGTTGGTACATAATAGAATATTGTCTGTCCCCTCCTTACGAAGGAGGGGTGTCCTCCTCTTTCTAAGAGGAGGTGCCTGAACGACGCAGTGAAGGCAGAGGAGATGCCGAGGTCTGTAGTTGTTTTTCTCTTTCTTTTAAATAAATAGATAAATTTTCCAAAATACTGTTTCGCTCTTGGTCATTTCTTCGCGTAATTTATGTCTAATTTGTTTTCTGTCTTTACGGGCGTATATTTTTGTCATATTTTTAAACTCCGGCAACTCCTCCGGCTCGCTTGACTCGCCACCTCCCCTTGGTAAGGGGAGGACAAATCACAACTTCCTCACCACACCCTTATTTGCATCCACTTCCACCATATCACCATCATGCAAAACTTTGGTGGCAATTTTGGTACCAACAATACAAGGTTTTTTAATTTCGCGGGCAATGATTGCTGCATGGCAAGTAAGGCCACCGTCATTTGTGACAATTCCAGCACACCGGTGAATTGCTGGCATAAAACGCGGGCTAGTCATATAAGCTACCAAAATATCACCACTTTCTACTTTATTAATTTCTGAAAAATTTTGAACAATCTTTACTGGGCCAACTACTTTACCTGGTGAAGCCACAGTACCTTTCAAGGGCTTTGTACGATCGGTTTTGTCGACTGCCAAACAAAATTCTTTTTCAGCAATTTTTTTTGCTGTTTCACCCACATAAAACTCTGCCACTCCAACTTTTTTTGGCAAGGTAAAAGTTAAACATTCATCATGTTTTTCTTTAAGATAAGCATGAGTAAATTGCTGTTTATTTAAAAGTAAATCTACAAATTCTTCGGGCCATAAATATTTAACTTCAATTTTTTCTAATCCCCGTCGTCGACCAACTTCTCGATATAAATTATCTAGTGAACAATGTACAAAATCATCAATAGTATTGCGTAAATCCTTGGCCCAAGAAACTAGTGAGAGATGTTCAAAAACTGTTTGCTCAGATTTTTTAATTTTACACTTACTAATAATTTGTTCTTTGTTTAAAATATTTTTTACTCCGCCGTCCCTAACTGAACTAATAGCCGATAAAACTTCTTCATAAGAAATAGTCGGCCCATTGTAATCATAACTTACCCATTGATACTTTTTTAAAAAATCTTTTATAGCTTTATCCAAAGCTGGCAATAATTTGGCAACTTCCTGAAGATTTTTAATTTTTAATTCTTTTATTTTTAAATAATAAATATTGGATAATTTATCCAAAGCTTCTTCTTTTTTTCTATACAATGACTTCTCTTCGGAAACAATTAAAATACCCAAAGCGCTATCTTTATCCAAATTTAAAATTTTTAACTTATCTTCATAGCTAACAATAATTTCTTTAGCCTGTTTTTGTAAAACTTGTGAACACCAAGTAAAAAAACCATATGAAAAAGATAAACCGTAATTTTTAACTACTGCTTGATAATGTTTTAATAATTCTTTTTCTTTAACTACAACTAATTCTCGATCATAAAAATACTTAGCTTCTTGTCTGGCTGCTTGGCACAAATAATCTAAACGATTTAAATGACGACGCAACAAAGTTGGCGTATAGATAATCTTGGTCATTTTTTCGCATGCCTTTTTAAAACCGCGCGTGGTTAAATACAAACTAATGTCGTTGTGAGACCAATAAGCCGACCAAGGTATGGCTTCACCAAAAAGTTTTTTACTTTCTGGTTCATAAGAAAAAGCCACAATTTTGAGCCACACAGAAAGCGGTGGAATATCTCCACGCTTGGTTAAAAAATACCATTTGTTTTTACCAGCAGCGGTCGAAATAACTTTTTTATAATCTTTAGGTATTTTCATATTTTCCTCACTATTCCCTTTTCGGCATCCACTTCCACCAAATCACCATCATGCAAAACTTTGGTGGCAATTTTGGTACCAACAATACAAGGTTTTTTCATTTCCCGGGCCACAATAGCAGCGTGGCAAGTAAGTCCGCCTTCGTCGGTGACAATCGCGCTAGACAATTGCATTTTTATTACATACTCGGGATGCGTAGTGACAGCCACCATAATATCTCCCTGATTAATTTTCTTTAAATCACTGTCTAGACTAACAATTTTTGCTATTCCCTGCACTTTACCTTTGGAAGCGACCAGCCCCTTTATTTCTTTTACTTCAGAATTATCAGCAAAGACAATTTCTTTTAGCATCTTGTCTCGATCTTGACCGACCAACACTTTTAATTTATTATTTTTTATTATAATAATAGTATCACCGCGTCGTGCTTGCAATTCACGCGCTAATAATTTATGACCTTTAAACAATTCAAAAACTTCTGGAGTAGAATAAAGCATTAAATCTTCATAAGTGATATTAAAGCGTCGCGCTACTTCTTGATAAAGAAACCGCGCAAAATATACAGTACGCCGACGTATCTCATCACGATAATCACGCAAATATGCCATTTCTCTATTTACTTTAATCAATAATTTTTCTTCAGCGTTTAAATGCAAATCTTGACTTGGATCAATTGCCATTACTCCGTCGTCTTGGCTAATTTGGAAATTATTTACATATTCTAAAAATTGTTTTTTAGTCCAAGGTTCGCCATGCAAATCTCCACAAGGCATCCACAAAAAATCTTTATATACTTTATCCAGATCAATTTTTTTGCCAGCTTTGTATTTGTTTAATTTTTCATTTAATAACAAAATCGAAGATTTTTTTACTGGTGTAGAAATATATTTAAGATATTGTGATAATTTTGCCTCTTGCCCACACTGACGAGTTTTATCCTCTAGTAAATGCCCGGTTAATTCTGAAAAATATTCCGAACTATTCCAAACCACCCAAATTCGTACTGTAAAATTTAACCAATTTTGATAATGAACTTTTAATAACGATAATAATTTTTGTTGTGAAAGCAGAGTCAAGTTAACCTGTTTACTTGTCTGGGCAGAAAATAGATAGGCTTTGCCTGTTTTAATGAGACGTTGTTTAAACTTAATTATCTCATTTTTGTTGGATAAAAATTTTTTGTGTAATTGTTTAATAAAATATTCATGTTCATTTGTTTTACTGTAAATACTCGAGCTATTATTCTTTCTTACAAATAGCATGTTTTTAAAAGATTTTATTTTTTCTTGTTCCAAACAACTGGTAAGAGCGGACAAAAGACACTCCACATATTGGTAGGTGTAATCTCTTTCCCAAAATTTTCTCCAAATTATTTTTGACATAGTTTTGTATTTCCTCCCCTTTTAGGGGAGGTAGGGTGGGGTCGTTAGCAAAACAGACCCCCTCTTGGCTCCCCCTACAAGGGGGAGAAACCTCACAACTTCCTCACCACACCCTTCTCGGCATCAACCTCAACCATATCATCATCTTTTAAAACTTGGGTGACGATTTTGGTTCCAATAATGCAAGGAATTTCTAATTCGCGAGATATAACAGAAGCATGACACAAAACTCCGCCTTCCTCTGTAACTATGGCCGCAACTTTTTTAAGAATTGGCACATAATTTGGCTGTGTGGACATAGCTACTAAAATATCACCTTTATTAACTTTATCAAAGTCATCTGGACCTTTAACAATTTTAACTATGCCAGTAACCTTACCAGAAAAAGCTACTTGGCCTTTGATTTCATCCGTCTCCAAGGAAACAACACCTATCTTGTCTACTATTACTTTAGCCTCTTCACCTTCATAAAAAACTCTATCTTCAAAATTGGTTATAAGCACAAAACAATCTTTACGTCTGGCAATACTCTCTTGATTTCCTTTTTGTTTTTTATTTAAAAGTTCAACTACTTCTGGCGGAATAAAATAAAAAATATCTCGGTACTCACTCAAACCTAAACGTTTGGCTATTTCTATAAAAAAAGTTATTAAATATTTAGGCGACTGATAAAATTGTTCACTACGAAAACTACGATAATAAATAGCTTCGTTAATAGTTTTAATTAAGCTAACTAAATATTTATTATTTTTGTATTTTTCCAATAAATCAGCGAATATTTTTTGCTTTTTTTCTCTCTCCCACTGAATAATCTGTAATTGTTCCTCAGTATTTTCCTGAATAAGTTTTTCAATTCTCTGTAGATAATAATCTTGATCAAAAAATTCACCATAATAACCAACATTTTTCATCCAGCCATAATTAAAAATATGTTCTATTAAATCTTTAATAATAGTATCTTTACCCTCTTCTTTATATTTAACAACAATTTTTAATAAACTTTCTTCTTCCAAAATAATTATTGAATCTTTCACCGGTGTCATAACCACTGCATATTCTTTATCAGCTATTTTACTTTCCTTTTTAAAGATATTATAGATTTTTTCGGTAATATCTTCTTCTATATACAACGGCAAAATCGATGGACCATCACAACAAAAAAATAAATCCCTATATTTATTTACTTTACTAATCAATTCATCATTAGAATAACCACTAAAATCTTTTATCTCATACATTTTTTTACAAAATTCAGTAAATTCCTCATGAGCCTGATAGGCTTTTTTTAATATCTTGTGTAAAAACAAAGGTTCTTTCTCGATCTCTGCCAATAGAGCTTGTTGTTGAGTTTGCCAATCAATCTCAGACATGAGAACTTTATGACCAGCAGCGCCAACGTGTTTAACCTGGTAGTCAAAACCTAAATCTAAAGTTTTAGTGCCAACACCCTGCCACCAACAGTAAGCATACCAAGGACTACGCCGACGAGTATGAATATAATGCCAATTAATTTTAGTTAAATCAATCATATTTTTCTAACAATGCCTCTGGCGGCATCCACTTCAACCAAGTCCCCATCTTTAAACATTTTAGTAGCAATTTTAGTACCAATGACACAGGGTTTATTCATTTCCCGAGCTACAATTGCTGCATGACAAGACAAACCGCCTTCATCCGTAACAAAGGCAATGGCTTTTTCCATAGCCGGAATATAATCTGGCATGGTCATGGACGTCACCAAAATATCGCCCCGCTCAACTCTACCCAAATCTTTAACAGAATGTAATACTTTTACTCTGCCTGTCACCTTGCCTAAACAGGCTGTCTGGCCTTTTATTTCGTTTCCTAAAACCACCTCTGACTCAATTTTTTTCTTTAACTCAATTGCCTCTTTTTCTCCGCACTCATAAAAATTATTACCAATGAGAATAAAACTATACGAATTTTTTCTTTTGACAATTTTATCTTTATCGACTATTTTTCCTTCTAAAAGATCTCTAATCTCCCAATAATAAGCAAGAGCAACATCATTCAGATTAACTTTTCTGCCCAATTCGTAAAATAATTCTCTTATGTTATATCCTGCTTCAATAACACAAATTCTCCTAATCATGCGAATATGTGGTATTACTCGAGCGAATTTACAATAAGTTAATAACTCTTTATCCAAATTTAATTCTTTTATAAGATTTTTTTGATTCGTCCGCACTGCCTCAAGATCGTTCATCATTTTTTCCAGTTGATTTTTTGGGTTATCAATTTTAACCAACTCTTGTTTATATTCTTCAAAAGTTTGGTATCTAAAATAAAGACCTTGATCCCTTATATAAATATATTTATCATAAACCTCTTTCAAATCTTTCCCTTCAAAAATTTCTTTTTTTTCTAGGTTCATCTCAGAAAACTCAGTTGGCGAGGTAAGCAACATCAGGGCGTTCTTAAATTCAGCAAATTTTGTTTTAGGATCAATATATTTGGCAAGTTTTAATTCTATCTGCTCTAATATTAGTTTTTCTGGAGCCAAACAAGGCCATAAATGACTCATTATTTTTAAGGACCAGTCAATATATTCATTATAAACCCGGAGTGGTTCGGAAAGAACTTTCTGCTCCCTGGACCATTGTAAAAATTCTGCACAATCTTTTTCTACTTTTTCAAAATATCGGTCATAAAAAGTACTGTCATTTTCTGCTTTAAATAAGATTATTTTTTCCAGTTTTTTAAAATCATCTTCACAATAATAAATATCATTATCTAATACTACATGTACTGGCATACGACTATCAAACCCTAATTCAGGATTTTCTATTGTTGAACCAACCCTCATCAGTGAATTAAAAAATGGAGAATTATCTCTGCGAACTATTTTTGCTAATTTATATTTTTTCAAATCAAGAACTCCCTGTTTTAAAATAAGGTTATTTTTCTCATCAATAATTTTTTCTTCCAGCATAAGTTATATTAATAATTCAGCTTCTTTACTATCCCCTTCTCGGCGTCTACCTCCACCATGTCCCCATCTTTCAAAAACTTAGTGGCTACTTCGGTACCGATGATACAGGGTTTTTTAAGTTCGCGAGCGACAATGGCGGCGTGAGAAAGTAAGCCGCCAGCATCGGTAACAAAAGCCCCAGATTTTTTCATTAAAGATAAATATTCTGGACGCGTCATGCCTGTCACCAAAATATCTCCCTCTTGAAAATCAAGACAATTCTTGGGGTCTGAAACTACTCGCACTCGGCCAGTCACCTTGCCACGATAAGCAATTTGGCCTTTTATTTCTTGACCAGTTGATTGTTTAGCAATGCCAGACATTAATTTTTTATATTCTTCACCTTGGTATATTTTTACTTCACCAGTCTGGTTATATTCCAATGCACAGCCACCATAGCGTTCTAATAAAATTTCTTCGCTTGGTAAATTTCCCGAAGCAAAAAATTCTGTTAAATCTTCTTTGGTTAACACGGCCAAAGCTTGGACTGACAAACGATTTTGCAATAAATAACCAACTACTATTCGCAGATATTCATCAGCTTCATTATAGACTGGCTCGGAATGCAACCGAGCTTTGGTAAATAATGGTAAATATTTTTCGCGCAAATCATCAGGTAAAAAATCAATTACTTTTTTGATAGAAAAATTGGCCATGGTAATGCGATACCGATATTCTTGCAAATCTTCATAATCTCGTCTGGTGTAAATTTTTTTATTGGCAATTTCTTTAAACAAAGCAAAAATTTTATCAGAATTAATCATCACCTGCTCTACCCAGCGTTCTGGTAAAGTATTATCTTTTTCTATTAAAGAAACCAAATAATGACAATGCTCGGCTAATTCTGCCTGGTTCAGATAATTGGCACTCGTGCCCGATTCAAAAGTAACAAAAAATTTCTTAAAGCCACGGCCCACCAATTCTTTTAGGCCCTTAGTATAAATATCTCCATACGACGAACCCAAGAGCAAACACCAATTACCCGACCAATTTTTAGTCCAAGTCTCTTCACCAACAGCAGACTGATTGGTAACAATCATTTCCACCTCTCCAACTTCTTCACCTGTCAACAAAGTAAACTCGCCTTCTTTGTATAATATAGCTGTAGCATAATATCTTTTCTCCATTTCTTCTCTACTCGGTAGTTTTCCCGAATCCCAATACTCTAAAAATTCTTCTTTAGTAAGGTGAGGCAGTTGCTGGACATTATAACACGTTTCTTTGGCAATTTTATCTGCCAAAAATTCTATAAACTTTTCCGTTTCGGCATAAACCGGCTCGGCATAAACTCTAGCCTCTTCAAGTTTTGGCAAAAACTTTTCTAGCTTGTCCGGACTTAAACCATCAACTACGACTTTTACCACTCTGTGAGGCACAGAATAACTATAAAAAATGTTAATAAAATTTTGCGCTCCTTCTTTTGCAAAAGCCTTTTGTTTTTTTGTAGATTCTATAAAATTTAAAATTCCATCTGCCTTTTTATGCAACAAATCTGTCCAATGTTGAAGACTCTCCTCATTATATACCACTTTCTCTGCCAAATAGGTTGCAAATTTTTTATAATCATCTGCATCTAAATAGGCAACTGATCGATCTTGATGTGAAATTATCACATCAACCTCTAGCCCTCTACCAATTTCATCTTTCAAGAGTTTAGTGTATTGATAACCCAACAAAGAGTTGTTTAACAGCTGCCAATGCCCGGCCCAATGCTTGATCCAATTTCTATTTTTAAAATTTTCTAAATTCATAATTTTTTAATTATTCCTTTATCAGCATCAACTTCCACCAAATCACCATCTTGTAAAACTTTGGTGGCAAATTTGGTGCCAGTGATACAAGGTTTTCTCATTTCTCTGGCAATAATGGCGGCATGACAAGTAATACCGCCTTCGTCAGTCACAAAAGCGGCTGCCTTTTTCATGGCCGGCAAATAGGCCGGAATCGTCATGTTGGTTACCAAAATATCACCGACTTCTACTTTATTTATTTGCGAGGGATTAAAAATTATTTTTACTTTTCCGCGTGCAATACCTTTCCAAGCAATCGCCCCTTTTATCTCTTGATTATTTACTTTCTCTTCTTCAACAATTTTTTGTTCGGTTACTACAATGTCGTCGTAATACTTAAGAACAGCAAACTTTTCATAACGTTTTAGCCTACCACTAATAATATCTTCTGGTAAATAATATTTAACCGAATCAATGCCTAATTCTTTTTCTAAACGTGCAAAAATCGACCGAGCCTTAAAATAAATTTCAAATAATGAATCCGTACGAAAAGTACGCAAAAAAACAATATCTTGCAAGCCAGCAACTAATTTTTTTATTTCTTTAGGAATTTTTGGGTATTGATGTTTAACTGGTGGATTATTAATAATACTTTTACGTAAGTCTACAATTTCTGAATAGGTGTAACCAATACCAAAGCCTGCTTCTATTCTGCTTTTCAACCAAGAATACTTAATAAATAAATCTCTGGTTTTCATGCCCTTCAAAATGTCAGCCACCATTAAGGAGTGAGCATTTTTACGTTTGGGAAAACCAATGTCACCAATATACTCATCCAATTTATTTTTTGGCACAAAAGACTTTAATTTTTTTTCTAATTCATTATCAAAATAAACCTCTCCTGCGTGTGCTGTCCAGATACTCACGTTAATTGGTTCTAGTAATTCAATAATTTTTTTATATTGTTTTAGAGGATCACTTTTTTTGTCTTTAACCATTTTGTCCACCTCTCGTAAAGCTTTTTTATAAGCATTTAAACAAATCATTACCAAAAACCTCATACCTAATTTTTTAATATACTTTTCTGCCTCCAAACCACCTTGTTTAAACATCTCTGGCGTTCCATACCACATATTTTTTTCAAACAAAACAAAGGGCATTTCACCTTTTATACCTTGTTTAGCAAAACTCTTCTCCAAGCCACCCTTTACCATTGAGTAAGCTACTAACACAGGAAAATACCTTTTAAGCCAAGGTCGCCAAGGCATTTTTTTAAATTTTTTTATTAATTCTTCCTCCCGCATATAATTATTTTTTAGCTGGCCCTAAATTAGGTTCGCCACTATAAGTGGCAGAGAGATATTGTCCCCGTCTTCGCCCTCCGGGCTTCGCCGGGCAAGCTTCAAATTTTTTAATCAACTTTTGGACTTTAACAATTTCTTCTTTTTTAATAGCCAAGAGCGGAATTTGTAATGTGTAGGCAAAAGTATTGGCTACTACACAAGCCACACGAGTACTAGTGAAACTTCCTGTTCCAACTGCCACCATGATTCCAGACAATAACCCCCCCTGCCTCGCCGGCAGGCGGGCTGCCCCCCCTTTACCAAGGGGGGAACTCTTGAGTAATTTATCTATACAAACCAAAAGCTTACGATTTCTACCTGTATAATATTTGTGTTCAATTTGTATTTTATCAAAAACAGCAAGATGAATTTTGTCCTGTTCCGACATGTCAATTAGCAAATACATATTAAATATTAAACTTATCTATTACCTTTACATTATTGGCTTCAAACAAAGCATACAAAAATTTATCCATCATCCGCCGACGATCTAAAAGCTCTTTTTCACTCATAATTGTATAACGAATTTCAAAACCAAACTCTTTTTCATACTCAGTAACTATTTTGTCTACTACCCTTTCCTTAATTTCCCCCACCAAAAGCAAGTCACTATTGGTACGTGTATCACCAGTAAATTGTCCAGTTAATAAAAATAATTTAATTTCGCCAGCACGATCCTTAACCTCATTGATAAACTTTTGTTCTCCCAACAATTGGGCTTTTAGTAGCAATGCTTGTAGCTCTGGAGTTAGCAATGAATCTTCATTTAAAATATAATACTTACGTAAGTTGGAACCATGTTCATAATTACTTTTTTCTCCTGCAGCCACTTCCTTGATTAATGTTGCCAAAACCAACAACTCCAATTCTCTGCGGATAGCATTTACCTGCACTCCCAATTCTCTGGCCAATTCTCGTACAAAATAAGGGCGATCTGAATGCCTAAAAAAGAAGCGTAAAAGCTTTAAGCGTGTTTTTGAACCAAATAGGTGTTCAAGCATAAGTATAATTTTAACATACTAACAATACAACATTCTAACATTTATTGAGATGTTAGAATGTTAATATGTTATTATGGTTATTTTTTAACATATATAGTATAATATTATTAATCAATTTAGTCAAAATTGTTTATGAAAGATTTATTGGAAATACATGAATTTTTTGTAGAGGGCAAAGATCAAGAACGCTCTCATGTGTTACTCCACATTACCGAACCTGGCACACCCCAAGAAAAAGCCAAAGGTTATTTTTTTGCTATTGTGGAAATTAACAATGGCTCTTTGGAACAAATTGAACATTTACAACAAATGATCGATGATTTGGAATCTGGATATTACGAGACAGATGACTTGGAAAACAAAAGTGCTTTTGAAATTACCTTGGAATTTATCAATCGTCGCGGGCACCATATTTTACAATACAAAAATTCTGTAACCAGCTTTTTGGTAGGTGTGCTACGCAATCACGAATTATCTTTATCTTATCATGGACTACCACAAGCCTGGCTTTTTTATAATGAAAACGAAGAATTTAAAGAAATGAATATTTTATCCGAAGAAACAATTGCCAACGGCCAATTATTCTCGGCAATTTTGCAAGGAACTTTAAATGATGGTGATTATTTTTATTTGGCCACCCCTCATATCAGCGACTACTTTACTGCTGACCGCATTAAAAAAATTCTACTCACTAGAAATACTAGACAAAGCGCTAGTCATATTCAAAAAGTACTCAAAGAACTAAATAACGACATTTCTTTTGGTGGAATACTTTTCCATCATCCAGACAAAATGGAAATGTTGGCTAGTGGACAAAAAGCTTTTGTTAAAGAAGATGGTTCTGTTGAATCTTTAAACAAAATGGTCAACCTGGAACAAACAACCGAGGAAATGCTTACTCCCCCACTTTTGGGACGCACAAAAAAGAAATGGCAAATTTGGTGGAAAAATCACCAAGAAGAAAAAGAAAAGAAAAAACTTTTAAAATTACAAATTAAGCGAAGAAAAGAAATAGACAGTACCAGCCATGGTACAATCGAAACAAATTTTCGCTTATTAAAAACTAAAGGCAATCAAGGAACGTGGCTTGACAATTTTTTGGTATTTTTTGGCAAAATGCTTTTTAATATCTTTTGGCAACTCTGGCAATTTATTAAAATTTTAATCTTTTTTATCGGCCGAAATAGTATTGCTTTAATTTTACTTTTAAGCAACAAAGATCACAAAAGAGCCGAGGTTATTAAAGAATGGCGTCGTGGTTATTTACAACAAAAAGAAAAATTAGAAAATATTCCAACTTTTAGCAAAATTATTCTTTTCGTAACTGTTATTTTATTTTTGATTTTTGTTTCTAGTATTTTTGTTTATAAAATAAAACAAACCTGGCAAGCAGAAAAAACAGCTTATGCCAACCAGGTTCAAGCAATAATTGATAAAAAAAATGCGGCTGATGCTAGTCTACTATACAATGATACCAACAAGGCACTCACCCTTTTATTGGAAGCAAAAAATATCTTGAATAATTTACCAAACAAAAACACAAACGAAAAAGAACAAATAAATACTCTGGGTATTGCCCTGGAAAATAGTTTAAATAAATTACGTAAAATCTATAACCCCCAAAGTCAACTAGTAACGGACCTGACAATTGCCAATCCAGAAGCCAAAACTGAAAACTTGGCAATAATAGATAATTTTTTAATTGCTTATGGCAAAGAGGATAACAAAATCTACAGAACCGATCTGGCAACAAAAAAAACTGAAACAAAAATTTTGGCCGATGTCTTTCATCCTCAAAATGCTTCCACTCCCAAAGAGCAAGACACTATTGTTTTTATTAACAATAACAAAAGTGTAGCCGCATACAGCAAAGATAGCAATAATTTATTGGCAGAAGATATTAGTTTTCCAAGTGAAAATACTCAATTATCTGCACTCTGTATTTACAATCGTCGTTTATACACAATAGATATTGCTAATAATCAAATTTATCGCCATAATTTTACCCAAACTGGATTTGATAAAGGTACCAACTGGCTTAAAACAACTGATTTAAACATAAAAGATGCCAATTCCTTGGCAATAGATGGGGATGTTTTTGTCTTAAAAGCTAACGGAGAAATTATAAAATTAATTAACGGCATTCAAACTGAATTTAATATTAGTGGCTTGGATCCAAAGTTAAATAATCCAAAAACAATTTGGACTTACAATAATGTAAATAACATATATATTTTGGAACCAACAAACAAAAGAATAGTAATGTTGGACAAAACAGGAAAACTGCTAAACCAATTTAGTGATCCAGTTTGGCAAAATCCTACAGGCATGATTGTACAAGAAGATAAAAAATTAATTTATATTTTGGATAATAACAAAATTTATCAATTTAATATTAATTTATGATTCATTCAATAATGATTGTAATTGCGGCTATGCTTTGGGGATTGGACGGAATAATTTTAACTCCTTCATTATATTCCCTACCTGTACCCACGGTAGTTTTTTTATTACACGCCTTGGGATTTGTTTTCATGTTACCATTTTTAATTCTGGAGCGAAAAAAATTATCCACAATTACTAAAACTGGATATTTCTACTTTTTTTTAGTGGCCTTGTTTGGTGGCGCTTTGGGAACTATTTTTATTACCAAAGGTTTGTTCTATGTTCACTTTGCGGATTTGTCGGCCGTTATCTTAATGCAAAAATTACAGCCGATTTTTGCAATACTACTAGCTTGGATAATTTTAAAAGAAAAATTACCAAAAAAGTTTTTTATTTATACTGTGATGGCCTTGGTTGGAGCTTATTTCGTAGCTTTCCCTACTCTAATACCAAATTTTAATACTGGAGATAAAACCTCTCTCGCAGCCCTTTTTGGACTCCTGGCAGCTGTTTCCTGGGGTGCTTCCACTGTATTTTCCAAACGTGCTTTAAACGAAACAAACTACCGAGTAGGTACTTATTTACGCTATGGTCTAACCACTTTAATAATGCTCCCCATCATGTTTTTTTCTGGTACCACGGAAGCACTTACAACTGTTAACTCACATCAATGGTTAATATTTCTGATAATTGTTTTTAGCACTGGTGGCGCCGCAATTCTTTTGTACTATTATGGTTTAAAACACGTAAAAGCTTCGGTCTCTACTATTTGTGAGCTAGGACTACCTCTTTCGGCAATTATTTTTGAATGGTTGTTTTATCACAAAACCTTAAACTTCACCCAATTTCTGGGTGCAATTGTTTTACTATTCGCGATTATTATGGTTAGTAGATTAAAACAAATATAAAAAAAATCCCCCAATTTACTCGGGGGATTTTTTTATGTCATCCTGAATTTATTTCAGGATCTTTCATAAATTTAAATTTTATGAAATGAATTTATTGAAAAGAGATGCTGAAACAAGTTCAGCATGACAAATCTTATTTCAAATTTACTTTACCACCAGCTTCTTCAATTTTCTTTTTCATTTCTTCGGCTTCTTCTTTCTTCACATTTTCTTTTACCATTTTAGGAGCGGCATCTACCAAAGCTTTAGCATCGGCAAGCCCTAATCCAGTAATATCTTTTACTACTTTAATAACATTAATCTTATTGGCACCAAAATCAGCCAATTCTACATTGAATTCTGTTTTTTCTTCGGCAGCAGGAGCAGCAGCACCAGCTGGAGCAGCCATCATCATGGCAGGAGCAGCAGCAGATACACCAAATTTTTCTTCTAAAATCTTTACCAATTCGGAAAGATCTAAAACAGACATTTTTTCTACTTGTTCTACCAAAGCTTTAAATTTCTCTGGTACAACTACATTTTTTTGTTCGTCGGACATATTTTTATAGTGTGTCATCGCGAGGAAGCTTTCAAAAGCTGACGTGGCGATCCCCCCGGGATTGCTTCAGCCAATTTCATAGGCTTCGCAATGACAGTTTAATAATTAATTAGTTTTAGTTTCTTTGATGTTATTTAAAACACCAACTAAATTACGCAAGTTTCCAGCCAAGACATTTACAAAGCCAGAAACAGGAGCATTTAAAGTACCAACCAATTGGCCAAGTAAACATTGTTTGCTTGGTAATTTGGAAAGTTCTACTACTTTGACACCATCAATTAAATTTCCTTCTAAAAGACCACCAAAAATAGTAACTACTTCATGCTTTTTGGCAAATTCAGCTACTAACTGGGCTGGGGCAACTTCGTCGCCTTGACCAAAAATAGCTGCTACGCCACCGCTAAACTTATCAGTATCAAGGGTGATCCCAATAGCTTCCAAAGCCTTACGTAATAAGGTTTTTTTGCTAGCTACCAAACTGACATTTTGTTCACGGCATTTTTTGCGTAATTCTTCGGATTCTTTTACCTTTAAACCCTGAAAATTAGCAAAAACCACTGACTTTGCAGATTTTAAACCATTTTCTAAACTACTAATCATTTGTGATTTTTGCTCTTTTGTTTTTGGCATAATTTTTTCCAATTAAAAACTGTGGCTTTTGACCACAGACCTTAGAGTACAAATCGACCTGGGATTTGCCCTTTTGTACCTCGGTAGGATATTAAGCTCTTTCAAGCCCCTACTGTCTATGGATAAAGAGATTCTATCATTCTTAAGATGTTTTGTCAAGACCAGTGGTTGTGGAACAATAATCTAAACTAGAAGCACCACCTAAATGGTAAAATATGGCTTTAACCATAAAGGTGGCACATATGTCAAATGAGTTTACGTTTTACGAACGGCA
>LBSX01000005.1 GCA_000990355.1 Candidatus Magasanikbacteria bacterium GW2011_GWC2_37_14 | reverse complement strand
ATCTCATCAATTGTGTAATACACTATTCCAGGATTACCGCTATCATCAAGCGCAATAGATCCAATTATACTACTTGTATAGTATTCATAATCAACCCTATCAATTGTGCTACTAGTCCATGTCACACCGCCATCAGTTGAGTTAGCATATTTTAAATATACCTGGGTACTAGTATTATAATTTTGATCTGAAAGAACACCATAGATTACGTGCATATTATCACTGCCATCTGTCACAAACCCATCCATACCAACAGCAGAATCAAAAATAGAAGAAGTGGCCCAACTAACACCATTAGAAGATGTTGCCAATATTACAACCCCAGAATCTACATTAAAATATGCAAAAGACAAATAATTACTGGAAGACACGACTGAAGAAAAAACTTTTATATCATTATCAACTACTGGATCAATATTATTTACTACTGTTGACGTCGCTGACCAAGTAATAGTATCTGAAGAAGTGGTAATAACTATTTCTGTTGGTGTGTGATCATTATTATTATAATTTGAAAAAATAGCATAGAAGTAGCCCCCGTTTTCATAATAGCCAAATTCACAATCTTTTGGAGAAATATCCGTCATAGCTGTGTATGGCGAACCCCAAGTAGACCCATCTGAAGATGTCGCTATTGTAAGAGCACCATCCCCATCACCGTCGTTGGCCAAATGTGATGAATAGTATATTCCATTAATTTTTTGTAACTTTAATGTATTTTCATAACCATAAGTATTCTCTGCTATCGTTGCTACACTACTAAAACTAACAGCCTTGACATTATCAATACCTCCATACAAATATGGCAAAAGCACCCCTGCCACACCCAAAAACAACACAATAATACTAATGAATAAATATTCTTTGACAATACTATAAATTTTGCCTTTGATAGTGAAGGATATAAATTTGTTTGATTAAATTTTAACAAAACTATTATATCATAAAATCTGCTTTTTAAAAAACTATACGGGGGGAGTAGGGATAAACTAAAACATCCCATGACTTAACGTCGGGAGATGTTATTATATATTTTAAAAAGAAAAGGAATAAGGAATTAGGTTAAGATGCGGGAAAATATTTTCCCGCTTCCAGCCCCAATTCCATATTTCCTCATTGGATTAAATCAATAAACCTAAAATAAAAAACCCCGACATTTAGTCGAGGAATTTTTATTATTCAATTTATCTTATTTCAAACGTCACATTAACTTTCAAAGAAATATCATTGGTACCTGGCTGAATATCTGGTACAGAAACTGCATTACCCATACCCATAGCCGATTCGGCATACATCTTTGGATAGGCTGTACCTTGATCATTATATTCATAATAAGAAGTGACATTCATAAAACGCACACCCAACTGTTGCGACAACATTTTTACTTTATCTTCTATTTTTTTCATTGCCAAGTCTCTAGCTTCTGCTACATAAACATCAGTATCATCGAATGTAAATTCAATGCCACTTACACTATTGGCGCCAACTTCTCCGGCCAAGCCCAAAATTTGATCAGCTTTATTTAAGTCACGAATTTTAACTGTTAAGTTTTGGCTTACTTGATAGCCTTTTAGCACACTAGTACCATCTGTATAATCGTATTGTGGATATACATTGTAATTAGCAGTTTGAATATCTTTTTCATCCACGCCCACAGCTTTTAATTTGGCCAATAAATTATTCATCACTTCGGTATTTTTCTTTTGGGCTTCGGCCACAGTTTTGGCTTCGGCCATCATACCCATGGTAGTAACTGCTAGATCTGGTTTTACTGTAACTTTACCACTAGCTTCTACAGTAATTAATCTTTCTGATTTTGGCGCTTTGCCAATAAAATAATATTGTTGCATGTTGTTGCGGATCATGGTGCCAACCAAGACAATTCCGTAAACCAACAAAATACCCGCGAGGGTAAGCATAATTTTATGAGCAAAATTGCCACGGCAACATTTACCCATTGGTAATGAGCAACAGCTCTTACCTTCTCCACAACAGGAGCCTTTGACGAGAGTCTCGTCGATTTTTTTGACAGGCATACAATTGTATTAATTATTAATAAAATTTATAATTTGATATTTATATTATATCACAAAATTCAACCAACAACAAAACATTAACTCATGGACACAAATAACATTTACTCAACAATTAGTGAGTTCATGCTATTTGAGTCCATGTGTTCATGAAATCAACGCTCTAATTCCTGGCAATTTCTTGCCTGCTAAATATTCCAACATTGCTCCTCCACCAGTAGAAACTAAATCCACAAATTCGGTCATTTTTACCCTCTCCATAGCTTCTAATGTCTCACCCCCACCAATTACCCCAAACGCACGTCCACGCGCTCTAGAAGCCACTAAACGCGCGACAGACAATGTTCCAGTGCTGTACACCCTTTTTTCAAAATACCCCATAGCTCCATTCCACACCAAGGTTTTAGCCTTCTTGATATACTCGGCATAAAGGCGAATTGTAGCTGGCCCAATATCCAGAATGGCTAATTTTGAATTTTTAATTTCTAATTTTGAATTAACTTTTAATACCTCATAATGTTTACCGTCCTCAGTTCCCACTACTACATCAATTGGTTTAATTACTTTCATTGTCTTGCAATATTTTAATGAATCTTTTAAATAATCATTATCTACCAAAGATCCACCGAGTTTATACCCTACAGCTTTTAAATAAGTATTAAATACTCCCCCACCAATTAAAACATAATCAGCTTTGGGTAATAAATTTTTTAAAACCGGTGCTTTGGTTTCTACTTTGGCACCACCCAACACCACTACAAAAGGACTTTTTGGTTTTTCCGTAACTTTATTTAAATTAATAATTTCTTTTTCTAACAAGAACCCTGCAAAAGAAGGTAAATATTTTGCCACTCCCGAAACCGAAGCGGCCTCACGATGAGCAACCGCAAATCCATCTAAAACAAAAATATCACCTAACTTAGCAATTTTTTTGCTTAGTTTTGTTATTTCTTTAGCTTCTTCAGGGAAAAATCGCATATTTTCCAACATTACAATTTCTCCATCTTTCATTTTGGCTATTTCTTTTTCCGCATTAGCAAAATATAGTTCTTGATCTTTTGCTCGCCCAATTTTAATATCCTCAACAAATTTTATTTCTTTATTTAATAATTCACTAGCCTTTTTTACAACTGAGGTTAAAGCAAACTTCTTGTCATAACCACTTTTGCCTTTACCATTGTAACCAGCCGGACGACCTAAATGAGTCAATAAAATTACTTTGGCTTTTTTCTTTAATAAATATTCAATTGTCGGAACAGAAAGTTTAATCCGTTCATCATCAAGAATTTTTCCATTATTTACCGGCACATTAAAATCCACTCGTACCAACACGCGCTTGTTTTTTAAGTTCTTGATTTGTTTAAGCGTTCTCAATTTCATAATTTATTTCTAAAGCCTTGGGATTGCTTCGTCAGTGCCTCATCGGCACTTCCTCGCAATGACACTAGGCAAACAACAATGCCATTTCTATTAAACGATGAGCATAGCCATATTCATTATCATACCAAGCTACTACTTTTACTAAATTCCCACCCACCACATTGGTTAAAGGTAAATCTACTATGGAAGAATAAGCATTGCCAACATAGTCGGAAGAAACCAAAGGTTCAGTTGTTACTGCCAAAACTCCAGCAAAACGAGCAGTTTTGGAAGCTTCAATCAAGACTTTATTAATTTCTTCTTTGGTAACATTCTTTTTTAAGACTGCAGTAATGTCGGATAGCGAACAAGTTGGCACTGGCACCCGAAAAGCCACACCATCAAAAATTCCTTGTAAATTAGTTTTTACTTCACCAACTGCTTTGGCCGCGCCAGTAGTAGTTGGCACAATATTTTCGGCAGCTGCCCGAGCGCGACGCAAATCTTTGTGTGGACTATCTTGTAAATTTTGATCAGCTGTATAACCATGCACTGTACTCATCATAGCTTTTTCTATACCAAATTTTTCATCCAAAATTGCCATTACTGGAGCAATACAATTGGTGGTACAAGAAGCATTGTTTATTACTTTTGATTTTTCTTTACCTACTTTGCCACAATTAACTGCCCGCACATAAGTGGGTACATCACCACCCTTGGCCGGGGCAGAGATAATAACTTTTTTGGCACCAGCTTTAACATGCAATTCAGCACCAGCTTTGTCGGTAAAACGACCAGTACACTCTAATACCACATCCACTTTTAATTTTTTCCAAGGCAAAAGCGAAGGATCTTTTTCGGCAAAGACCGGAGTTTTCTTGCCCTTAACAATGATATTTTTTTCATCATGTGAAACAGCCAATTCATATTTGCCATAGGCAGTGTCGTATTGCAAAAGATGAGCCAAAGTTTTGGTGTCGGTTAAATCATTGATGGCAACAATTTTGATATTCTTATTTTTAAAAGCAGCTTTAAAAGCCTGACGGCCAATTCTGCCAAACCCGTTGATTGCGATGTTAATCATATTGTTAGTTTTAAAAGTTTATAAAGTTATAAAGTTTATAAAGTCCAATTCTTGATGAACTTTACGAACTTTCTGACTTTATGAACTTTGGTTATTATACAAAAAAAACTGGATTTTAGCAATCCAGTTATTTAAGTTTTAAGCACCCTGCAGTTGTTAGGGCAACTGCCAAGGCATCGGCCGCATCATCGGGGGTAATTTTCTTGGTTAAACCAAACAATTTTTGCACCATTTTTTGCATGGCTGATTTTTCGGCTTTACCATAACCCGTAATAGTTTGTTTTACTTGTAGCGGGGTAAATTCCCAAACCGGAATATTTGCTTCGGCCAAAGTTAAGAGGACTACACCCCTAGCCTGACCGACTTTTATTGCGGTTTTGGCATTGTTATAAAAAAACAAATCCTCTACCCCCGCTTTTGCCGGCTGATACTTTTTTATAATTTGTTTTAAACATTTACTAAGTTCTAATAATCTTAAAGAATAATCATCAGTCTTGGGAGTTTCGATACAACCATAACCCAAAACTTTCCAAACGCCATTTATTTTTTCAATTACCCCAAAACCAGTTCTACCGAACCCTGGATCAATTCCTAAAACACGCTCTTTACCTTTGTTGTTTGACATAATAATCAATTATCAATTTACAATTTTCAACAAATTTTCAATTTACAAATTATCAATGAAAATTATCTCATTGAAAATTTATTGTAAATTGATTATTGTAAATTGAAAATTACAAATAAGCTATGCTTCATTCGTATACACTTCACGCACATCATCCAAATCATCAAGTTCATCATAAAGTTCGCTTACTTTGTTAGAAGTTTCTTCGTCTAGAGTAACTAATTCTTTGGCCACCCATTCCAACCCCGAACTTTCTGGTTCTAACTCATATTTTTTTACCACTTCCAAAACCTTTTGAAAACTTTCAACTGGGCAAGTGATTTCCAAACCAAATTCAGAATCATTCATTTCATTAATTCCCGCGTCCATTAATTCAAGTTCAAATTCGGACTTTTGACTTTGGACTTTTGACTTTTGACTTTCGTCGAGGCGCACCACGCCGAGACGATTAAACATCCATTTTACACTACCAGCTGCTCCGAGTGATCCGCCTCTTTTGGAAATAACATTTTTTACTTCCGAAACTGTGCGATTAATATTATCGGTTAAAGTTTCTACGAGAAAAGCCACCCCGCTTGGTCCATAACCTTCGTACATTACTTCTTCAAGTTTGGCTCCGTCATCTTCACCAATGCCTTTTTTGATGGCGCGTTCAATATTTTCTTTGGGCATGTTGGCGGCCTTGGCTTTGTCGATTGATAAACGCAATGAAAAATTCATTACTGGGTCGCCACCGCCTTCACGGGCAGTAATCGTGATCATACGGGCTAATTTGGTAAAAACATTGCTTCGAGCCTTGTCGGCTTTACCCTTTTTACCTTGAATATTGTGCCATTTGGAATGTCCGGACATAAAAATTGTACTTAGTAATTATATGAGTATTTTAGGCTATTTAAAGATATAAATCAAGGCTTATGGCTTGCCAGGAAAAACTAAAAATGATAAAGTAAAAATATGAAAAATATTTTTAAATTCCTAAGTCCTGGTAAACTAATTGATAATGAGTTGGAGTTAATATTGGTAAAAAAAATTCCTGCAAACGAAGAAAAAAAATATGTTCCAGCCTATAATTTTGAAATGAAAAACTCCAGTACCAGTGAATGCATGGGTCTTATACACTTAAGAATTGGCAATAATGAAAATATTTTTTATGGTGGACATATTGGTTATGGGGTAAAAGAAAAATTTAGAGGTCATCATTATGCAGCCAGAAGTATTAAATTATTATTACCTTTTGCCAAAAAACACAATTTAAACGAAATTTATATAACCTGCGATACAAACAATCTTGCTTCCAGAAAAACTTGCGAATTGGCCGGTGGTAAACTAATAGAAATTGTTGATCTACCAAAACACAATGACCAGTACTTAAATGGCGACAGAAAAAAATGTCGATATAGGTTTATTATTTAAAAAAAGTTCGTAATCCTCCCCCTCGTAGGGGGAGTCCTCCGACGTCGCAGTCGGAGGGTGGGGGTTCATGTTAGAACTACGAACCCCACCACCCCGTATACTCGGGGTACCTCCCCTACAAGGGGAGGGTTTACCAACAACCCCCTTATTCCCCCTTTTCTAAGGGGGAATACCATTGACAATTCCCATATTTAGCGCTAAGCTAACCAATAGTTTAGTTATTTACAAAATATTTTTGGGAGTGGTGAACAACAACCAGAAAGGCTCAGACATGAAAAGGATTCTCGTATTCGCTTCGGGTTCCAGGGAGGGTGGAGGCTCTGGCTTCCAAGAACTCGTGGAGAATTCCCGCACCGGAGTTCTCCAGGCGGACATCGTGGCCGTAGTTTCCAACGTGCGAGGTGGTGGTGTAGAACGACGCGCCGAAAAATTGGGCGTCAAATTCGTTCACATGCCCGCACCCTGGTCGGTAGACCAATATCAGCTTCTCGTCGACGCCTTCCAGCCCGACCTCGTCGCGCTGTCCGGCTGGCTGAAGTTGGTCAGGGGTCTCGACCCCAAGAAGACCATCAACATCCACCCCGGTCCGTTGTACAAGTACGGCGGTCCGGGCATGTACGGCCACCACGTGCACGAAGCCGTGATGGCCACCTTCCACCAAGGCGAGCTGACCGCCAGCGCGGTCTGCATGCACTTCGTCACCGAAGAATTCGACCGAGGACCGGTCTTCTTCCACTACCCGGTCTTGATCCGCGATGACGACACCCCCGACTCCTTGGCCAAGCGCGTCAACGAAGTCGAACGGGCGTGGCAGTCGCACATGACAAACATGGTGCTCCAGGGACTGATCAGCTGGGACGGTGTCAACCCCGCCAGCCTGATCGTGCCCCCGCGGTGCGTACTCTTCCGGTAGTTCACTTCCCTCCTCTGGGGACGCAGTTCTGTGTCCCCCCTTCCCAAAAGTATTTTGTCTTAACAAACGCACTACTGTACTAGTACGCTAGTACGTGAGTATAATAAAAAAATCGTCCCAACTAATTTGGGACGATTTTATTTTAACAGTTTTACTCCTTATACCCAGTACCAGCAGGAATAAGTCGGCCGATAATTACATTTTCTTTTAGACCATTTAAATAATCTACTTTACCAGTAATTGCGGCATTAATAAGTACGCGAGCAGTTTCTTGGAACGAAGCCGAAGATAAAAAGCTTTGGGTAGAAAGTGAAACTTTGGAAACACCCAAGAATAATTCACGACCACTGGCTTCTTTTTTACCTTCTTTGCGCATTTGTTCGTTGGCCACCATTACTTGAGCTTTTTCTACAGTTTCTCCTGGCAATAATTCGGTATCGCCTGGATCTTCTACATACACACGAGAAAACATTTGTTTAATAATAATTTCTACGTGTTTATCATTTAAACGCTGACCTTGCGAAGCATAAATTGCTTTGATTTCACTAAGCACATATCTTTCTACCGCTGGTTTACCTCTTAATTCATATAATTCTTGCAAATTCACCGCGCCTTCGGTAATTTGATCGCCTTTTTGAATTTGATCGCCATTTTTCACCCAAATCTTATATCCCAATGGAACAATATATTCTTTGGTTTGTTTACCTTCAAAAGTAAGTAATAATTCTTTACCATTTATTGCTACTGTCCCAGGATAACTAGCTTTTATTTCTTCTCCAGAAGAACCTCGCACCAAGAGCACATCGTCTTTTTTTACTTTATCACCATCTTTTACTTGCAAATCATCTTGAGCATTAACTTTAAATTTGGCTTCTTCGGTTCCTTCAAAATGAACTTTAATAATTTTTTGTCCACGACGACCTTCAAAAATTTTACGTCCAGTTGGACCGGTAATTACTTTACCATCAGCATCTTCAATTTCTACTGTGCCCGAAACTTCAGTTAAAACAGATTGACGTTTTGGGGGACGAGCTTCAAAAAGTTCTTCTACACGAGGCAAACCTTGGGTAATATCACCACCACCGGCTACACCACCCAAATGGAAGGTACGCATGGTAAGCTGAGTGCCCGGTTCACCAATGGATTGGGCAGCGATTGTACCTACGGCAATACCTTTTTCTACCAAACGATTATAACCTAAGTCAAAGCCATAACATTTTTGGCAAACACCTTTTGGCAATCGGCATTTGGAAACTGAGCGAACATGCACTTCCTCAATATTATTTTCATTAATTTTTCTGGCAATTTCTTCGGTAACAATTTCATCTTTTTTAATAATTATTTTGTTACCAACTTTTACATCGGCCAACACAAATCTACCTTGTACTCTTTCGGATAATTTTTCTCCCATTTCTTCTGATTGTTTTTTGGTAAATATTTGACCTTCATCTTCGCCACAATCTTCGGCCAAAACTACTACATCTTGGGCTACATCTACCAAACGGCGGGTTAAGTAACCAGCGTTGGCAGTACGAAGAGCAGTATCGGACAAACCTTTTCTAGTACCATGAGAAGAAATAAAGAATTCAAGTACATCAAAACCTTCTTTAAAGTTGCCTTTTACTGGCAATTCAATAATTTCTCCAGAAGGAGAAGCTACCAAGCCTTTCATACCAATGGTTTGGCCAAGCTGACCCCAAGAACCACGAGCCCCAGAATCAATCATGGCAAAAGCTGGGCCGTCTTTATCCAAAGCTTCTTTGTTGTGTCCAACTACTCGATCTTTTACCGTAGTCCAAATTTCCAAAACTTTGGAATGACGTTCACTGTCTGTAAGCAAACCGTCTTTGTATTGATCTTGCACTTGCAATACCAAGGCGTCACCTTCTACTAAAATTGCGGCTTTTTCGGGGATTCTACCAAAATCGTCCATGCCCAATGAATAACCAGATTTGGTTACATATTTAAAACCTAAATCTTTCATCTTGTCCAAGACAAAGGCGGTTTCTTGTTGGCCATAAAATTCCAACAATAATTGAATGATATTGGCCAAATGTTTTTTGGTAATCGCTTCATTATAAAATGGTAAACGCTCTGGCAAAATTTCGTTGAAGAAAATTCTACCCAAAGAAGTTTCAATAATTGATTCTTGACCTTCGGGAAATTTACTTAAATCATCAAAACGAACTTTGATTCTGTCTTTCAAAGAAATTTTACGTGTTTGGTAAGCATAACGAGCTTCTTTTAATCCAGAGAAATATTTTTTCACTTCACCTTTGTCATCTTCACGATATTTGGTTAAATAATAACAACCCAAAGCAATATCTTGTTGTGGAGTAATTACTGGAGCGCCCGTAGCTGGTTTTAAAAGATTTTTTTCTGCAGCCATTAAATGTTCTGCTTCCCATTTGGCTTCTTCGGTTAATGGCAAATGTACGGCCATTTGATCGCCGTCGAAGTCAGCATTAAAAGCTGGACAAACAAGCGGATGCAAATTAATTGCTTTTCCTTCTACCAAATGAGGACGGAATGCTTGAATACCCAAACGATGCAAAGTTGGAGCACGATTTAACAGTACTCTAGTTTTGCCAATTAATTCTTCCAAAATATCCCAAACTTCTGGAGCATTGGTTTCGATAAAACGACTAGCACTGCGCACGTTGTGGGCTAATTCACGTTTAATAATTTCGGCCATCACAAATGGTTTGAATAATTCCAAAGCCATACGCTTAGGAATACCACATTGATCAATATGTAATTTTGGTCCAACCACAATTACCGAACGACCAGAATAGTCCACGCGTTTACCAAGCAAGTTTTGACGGAAACGACCTTGTTTACCTTTTAAGATGTCGGCCAAAGAACGTAATTGTCTTTTTTGCCCGGTAGAAGCAGTTACAGTTTTACTAGCCCGAGCATTGTTGTCGATTAGGGCGTCAACTGCTTCTTGCAACATTCTTTTTTCATTACGACAAATTACTTCTGGAGCATTAAGTTCTAACAAACGACGTAAACGATTATTACGGTTGATTACCCGACGATACAAATCATTTAAATCAGAAGTCGCAAAACGTCCACCATCTAATGCTACCATTGGACGCAAATCTGGCGGCACCACTGGAATAGTAGTCAGGATCATCCATTCAGGACGAATATCATTTTTATGCAAACTCTTTAAAAGTTTTACCCGACGCACCAAGCGGTCACGTTTGGCTCCTTTGGTTTTTAAAGTTTCTGCTTCTAAATTTTTGATTGTTTCAGCCAAATTTAATCTTTCGAGTAAACGACGTACAGCCTCGGCCCCAATTTCCGCATCAAACAAATGACCAAAACGTAAAGCTAATTCTTGATAACGATTTTCCGAAATAATTTTTAAAATTTGCAAATCATGTAAATCAGTTTCTGCTTGAGAAAAATCATCTTCCAAAGATTGTAATTTACGATCTCGTTCTTTGGCAATTTCTTCCAAAACAGCATGGCCTTTTTTCTGTTCATTGGCTTGGGCAATTTCTGTTTCTGTTTCTTTTAAAATTTGTTTTTTCTTGGACTTATATTCTTGCTTTAATAATTCGTGTGTTTCTTTTTTGGCATCTTCGTGTACTTTGGTGATAATAAAAGAAGCAAAATAAATTACTTTTTCCAAAGACTGAATAGATAGATCTAAAATTAAACCGACTTTAGAAGGAATGGAACGTAAAAACCAAATATGCGAAACAGCAGTGCAAAGTTCAATGTGTCCCATTCTTTGACGACGAACCAACGAATGAGTAACTTCTACTCCACACTTATCGCAGATAATTCCTTTATAACGAATTTTTTTGTACTTTCCACAGTAACATTCCCAATCTTTGGTCGGTCCAAAAATTTCTTCGGCAAACAAACCACCTTTTTCTGGTTTTTGCGTACGATAGTTAATAGTTTCCGGCTTATTTACTTCGCCATAAGACCAAGCGCGAATAACTTCGGGAGAAGCTACTCTTAAACGCAAGGCATCAAATTCCATTGAATGTAGAGAATCACGTGTCATAAATTTATAGAATAATAATTGATAATTAAAGTATTAAATTATTCTTCAACTGTTTCTGTCTTTACTCTTTCACGATTCTCTTCTTCGGGCTTCTTGATTGATTCTTCTTCGCTTACTGCCCGAAAAGTGCCATCTTGATTTCTAGACAAAAGTTCTACATCCAGTGCCAAACCTTTCAATTCTCTAACCAACACATTGAATGATTCTGGTAAATTAACCCGGGTAATTTTTTCACCCTTAATAATCGCTTCATAAGCTTTGGAACGTCCGGGTACATCATCGGATTTGATAGTTAAAATTTCTTGTAAAGTATGGGCGGCGCCATATGCTTCTAAGGCCCACACTTCCATTTCTCCAAAACGCTGTCCACCAAATTGGGCTTTGCCACCCAAAGGTTGTTGAGTAATTAAACTGTATGGACCAATTGAACGTTGGTGAATTTTGTCTTCTACCATGTGGTTTAATTTGAGCATGTAAGGATAACCCACAGTAGTTTTGTGATCAAATGGTTCACCAGTACGGCCGTCACAAAGTTGTAATTGACCACTAGCTGGAAAACCAGCTTTAACTAATTCGGCTTTAATTTGTTCTTCGGTAACTCCATTTAAAGTAGGGGTAGCGGCTTTGTATCCCAAAGCATTGGCTGCCAAACCCAAATGGGTTTCTAGCAATTGCCCCAAATTCATACGAGAAATAACACCCAAAGGAGATAAAATAATATCTACTGGGGTACCATCTTCCAAAAATGGCATATCGGCTACTGGCACTACTTTGGAAATAACACCTTTGTTTCCATGACGGCCAGCCATTTTGTCACCCACTTGAATTTTGCGCAAATCAGCCACGGTAATTTGTACTTGTTTAATTACGCCTGGCTGTAATTTGTCACCATTTTCGGCCGAGAAAATTTTAATATCAATTACTTTACCATGTTCACCATGTTCCAAATAAAGTGAGGAATCACGTACATCTCGGGCTTTTTCTCCAAAGATGGCGCGAAGTAATCGTTCTTCAGGAGATAATTCAGTTTCACCCTTTGGCGTAATTTTACCTACCAAAATATCTCCAGATTGAACTTCGGCACCAATACGCACAATTCCTTCGGCATCCAAATTTTTTAATTTTTCTTCAGAAACATTTGGAATGTCGGCAGTTACTACTTCTGGTCCTAATTTTGTTTCACGTACATCAATTTTATAATCTTCGATATGAACCGAAGTATATTTGTCTTTTTGTACCAAACGTTCGGAAACAATTACCGCATCTTCGTAGTTAAAACCATCCCACACCATATAAGCAACCAAAACATTCTGCCCCAAGGCCAATTCACCTTGATCTGTAGATGGGCCATCACAAATTGGTTGACCTTTTTTAACTTTATCACCCAAATTTACCAATGGACGTTGGTCTATACAACTAGAAGCGTTGGAACGAACAAATTTGTTTAAACGATATTTTTTAATTTCACCTTTTTTATTGGTAATTTCTATTCGCATGCCATCTACATAAGTTGCTTCGCCATCACAATCACTAAGCAACACATGACCACTATTTTCGGCGGCTTTGCCTTCGATGCCAGTACCAACCAAAGGAGCTTCGGGACAAATACAAGGCACTGCTTGGCGTTGCATGTTTGAACCCATCAAAGCGCGAGTAGCATCATCGTGTTCCAAAAATGGAATACAAGAAGTAGCAATACTTAAAATTTGATTGGAAGCCACATCCATGTAATCAATATTTTCTACTTCAGTTACTCCTGGCTCACCTTTAATACGAGCTGGAACTCTTACGCCCAAAATATAACCATCTTTGTCAACAACAGTATTAGCACTTACAGTAATTATTCTTTCTTCTTGAAAAGAATTTAAATAAACAACTTCATTGGTAACTTTTGGTTTTTTACCTTTTTCTTGAGCCACTTTTCGGTAAGGTGTTTCCAAAAAGCCAAAACTATTTACTTTGGCAAAACTAGCCAAATGACCAACCAAGCCAATATTTGGACCTTCGGGGGTAGCAATTGGGCAAATTCTACCATAGTGAGTGGTGTGAACGTCCCGAACTTCAAAGCCAGCACGATCACGGGACAAACCTCCGGGTCCCAAGGCCGAAACACGACGTTTATGTTCCAATTCAGACAAAGGATTTATTTGATCCATAAACTGGGATAATTGGGAACTCATAAAAAATTCATGAACAGCACCAATTACCGGACGAGCATTGATAAGACGATTTGGACTTAAACTTTCCAATTCATAAGTACTCATTCTGTCTTTTACAATACGTTCCATTCTGGCCATACCCACGCGAAAACGATTTTGTACCAATTCACCAACCGCGCGCAAACGTCGATTTCCCAAATGATCAATATCATCTGGTTCTTCTTGAGTAACATTCAAACGCACTACTTCTTTTAAAACTAATAATATTTTTTCTAAAGATAACACTCTTTCTTCTTTCTTTTCATAATCATCTTCTTTTAAATTCAATTCAAATTTAGTATTAAATTTGTAAACACCTACACGTCCCAAATCATAACGGTCAAAATTAAAAAACATGGCATGAATTAAACTCTTGGCATTGTCGGAAGTAGCCAAATCACCTGGGCGAATACGACGATAAACTTCAATCAAACCATCATCTTCATTTCTAGCGGCATCTTTTTTTAGAGTCGCTTCTACATAATCAACATTGGGATGACTATTTACATCTTTAAAAGCTTTAATAATATCTTCGTCATTACCCATACCAAAAGCGCGAAGCAAAGATGTGGCTGCTACTTTTCTTTTGCGGTCTACTTTAATCCAAACGACATTATTTAAATCAGTTTCAATTTCAATCCAGGCTCCACGATTAGGAATAATTTTTGCTCCATAATAACGGCGACCACGTACATTCTCGGCAGTAAAGAAAGCGCCGGCACTACGAATAAGCTGGGCCACCACACAACGTTCAATACCGTTTACCACAAAAGTTCCGCGAGGAGTCATTACTGGAATATCACCCAAATAAATTTCTTGGGTGTCACTCTTACTAGTGCGCTTATTAATTAATTTGGCATTTACCCGGAGTGGCGCTTCATAGGTAATATTTTTTTCACGACAAGTTACTTCATCAAATTTTGGTTCATCAATATAATAATCTTCAAAATACAATTCCAAATCACGGCCAGTAAAATCAGTAATTGGAGAAATTTCTTCAAACAATTCTCGCACGCCATTTTTTACAAACCAGTTATAAGAATCCTTTTGGATTTGAATTAAATCTGGCAAAGGTATGGCTTCGCGTTTATCGGTAAAGAACTGACGTTCTTTTATTTTTAAAGGCTGACGTTTGAAAATTGGCATATAAATAAAATTATTTTAAAAAATTATTTTTTAGATAACAAAAAATTTCCTTTATTAAGGAAGCTCAAAAATATTATTTATTGTCGAAGTATTTTTTCCAACATGCTGTAGGTACTTACCCGAAAACCCTTTAAATTAGGTATTTTTGAGTACGACACCCCAGGTTTTCAAGTTCAGACAAATTGCTAATCAAATGTGTCCCTGAGAGAAAAGTGACAACAGTATACCTCATAAAAAAAGAACTGTCAAATTAAAGGAGTGGATAACACCTTCTTGACAAAAAGGCAAATTTGTGCTATAATACGCCGTTAGTATATAAAATATTTTTATAGTTGTAAATCGCTTAATTTAGCCAAATTTTTTGCTAAAATAAGCGGTTAACCACTGCCCCATTGGGGCTGAAAGGCAATCATGAACCGCATGATCCTTATCGCCCTGTGGGCGATGGTGCTAAATCTCTCAGGCTGTGTCCTCATGATGCGTGGGCCAGCGTCCGACAGAGAGAAGGCCTGGGAAGACTACCAGGCCGGACAGAAGCAGTCGGCCGCCGAAGCCGAACGCAACTCCGACGTGGATGGGGACAACATCCCCGACCGCATCGACAACTGCCCATTGGTGCGGACCTTCAACCACGACCAACGCGACTTCGACAAGGACGGTGTGGGCGACGTCTGCGACAACTGCCCCGAGAAACCAAACTCGGACCAGACCGACGTCGACAAGGACGGTAGTGGTGATGTCTGCGACCCCACCCCCAACTGCAGTCACAAGCTCTTCAACTGCGGGCGTTGAACCCCACCAGGCCACTCCCGGCCGACCACCCCCCAAGGATGATCGGCACTGAACCCTCGGTTCCGATCTCCAGAATACATTTATATTTAGATAAGTGTGTTGTGGAGAACCGAGGGTTAATATAAAACACTCTGCTAATTAGCGGAGTGTTTTTTAATCCTCCTCTTACCAAGAGGAGGTGCCCGCCCAGGGCGGACGGTGGAGTTGCCGGAGTTTGTGCAAGCCTCGGCAAACTCCCCCCGCCTGCCTTGACGGCATGTCGGGCAGGCCTACCCCCTCCCTGCCTACCGGCAGGCAGGTTGGGAAAGAGGGGGACAGCGACGACGTTCAATCACTCGTTCACGCGCACACAAACACATTTCGTAATCCTCCCCTTGTAGGGGGAGAAAAAAACCGTCCCGCAGGTTGCGGGACGGTTTTACTTTATAGACTTTATAAACTTTACTTCGACACAAATCCCATTAAACCAGCAACTCTAGCTTGTTTAATAGCATTAGCAACTTTACGTTGGTGGAGTGCACACAAACCACTGCGACGTTGAGGAGCAATCTTTAAATAAGAGGAAACAAAACGACGTAATAATTGTACATCTTTGTAATCTACTGCTGTTTGTTTATTTACACAATAATGACAATATCTTACTATGGGTTTTGCATTTTCTTTGTTATTGTTGTACATCATAATTTTTAAAATGGAATATCTTCAACTTTAATTTCTTCTTCTACTACTTCATCGGCAGAAATAGTTGGCAAAGCTGGTTCTGAATAATCTACTTTGGCAACTGGGCGATTACCGGTTTCGGTCCCGCGTGGACCGTCAAGCATAATCATATTATCTACCACAATTTCGGTACGATAACGTTTTACACCGTCCTGACCTGTCCAATCTCTGGTTTCCAATCTTCCTTCCACATACAAACGACGTCCTTTGCTTAAATATTGACCAGCAATCTCGGCTAATTTACCCCAAAGCACACAATTATGGAATTCAGTTTTTTCTTCTTTGGCGCCAGTGCCAGCATTTGTCCAAACTCTATTGGTAGCTAGGCCAATAGTGGCCACACTCTTTCCGTTGGGAGTAGTTTTTAATTCTGGATCGCGGGTCAAACGCCCGAGAATAGTTGCTCTATTCAAATCCATATATTTTAAATTAATAATTACGGTAATTATTATACATTATCCAAACCAATGTCCAAAATCTCATCCAATTTTTTATCAATATCATCCAAATTAATTTTTTTCTTTTCTTCTTTTTTGGCACTAGCTTTTTTTACTGGAGCTGCTGCTAATTTTTGTTGTTCTTCGGAAACAATTACTTCTACTTTCTTTTCTTCTTGCACCACCTTTTCTTCTGTTACTACAGAAGCAACTGGCTGATTGTAATGTATTGGTTCATTTTCAGTTTCTGATCGCTTGTTGTCTTCGCCAATTATCAAAGCACCAAAATTAATTTTTTTGTTTGCTTTAACATTTTGCTGTCTTATTACTGCTCGTAATAATTCGGACATCAAACGAAATTTATTTTCAATGATTTTTACTTGTACAGTATCAGCCGAAAAAAAGGCTAATTGAAAATAACCATAACGAATGTGTTTAATAGGATAAGCTAAACGTCTTTTTTCTATTTCGCCCATCTCAAATTCAACACCGCCATTTTCGGTTACCACAGCTTTTACTTTTTCCGCCTCGGCATTTACTTCATTTTCTGCCAAAGTACCTGGAAAAACAACTAATAATTCGTATTTTTTCATAATTTACTTAAAAAATTTCTTTGTCCCGATCGACCAGGACTTATAAAATTTGCTTCTGGAGCTTCATTATAATAACAAAATAAAATGAATCTGTCAACCCCCTAAACATCGCTTTTGTCTACCTTTCAGACATCATCCTAGCCAAACGCAAATCATTGTAAGAATACTCTCCACCAAACCTGGCAAAAACTGGGGCTAATTTTTCTGTACCCAATTTCGCAAAAACTTCTTGAATACGTGGCAAAGCGTGCAATAATGGTGCGGAAATTAATGATTTTAAATCTGCTCGATTAATCTTTCCTTTTGTAACTAATTTTTCAATGTGACTTAAAATTGTTTGTTCCGTAAGCCCACGTTCTTTGGCAATTTCGGCAATTTTTTTGCCACTCTGCCATAATTTTAATGTTTCATTGTGCGTCTCTCCTTTTTTATTATTTTTTTTAACTTTTTCTGTTATCTCTTCTGCATTTTCTCTGCCTCCCGAAGCCAAAATAAAATTTCTTTGCATAGTTTTTAATTCTTCGGGTAACATACTAATAAAAGCATTTTCTATTACCTCGGAATCCAAACGCATTGCCTTATCTTTAAGTAAAACTTCGGGGTGCACTTGAAAAGTTTGCTCATTCCAACCCAAAAGATGTAGACCTGTTAAACGACGCACACGCGACAAGGCCACATAACCCTGGCCATATTCAAAAACAGCACTCAAATCCATTACTGCTTCATCCAAACTCATGCCTTGGCTTTTGTGTACAGTAATGGCCCAAGCCAAACGTAAAGGAAATTGAGTAATTGACGCTTTAAGACGTCCATTTTCTTCAATCGTCCAATCCATTGGTGTTACTTCAATTCTTTTGCCATCTTTAGTGCGCACAATTGGCTGGTTACTGCCCTTACCAAAACTTTCCACACGACCCAAAGTACCATTTACAAAACCTTCACGCAAATTATTTTTGGTAAACATTACTACTGCCCCAATTTTTAAACAAAGTCGTTCGGGCGACAAACAACCTTTTTGCAAAGTTTCTACCAAGGGCCTAGCTCCATATGAATGAGCAATAAATTCTTTTTCTTCTCCAGAAATTTTTGCCAATTCTTCTTCATTTACTTTATCTACATTCACATTGTGTGAAAATAATTTCGGTACGCCTTTTGGCGCCAGGTGTGCTTCGGTCTGACGTTTAATTAAATGCTGTAAATGTTGATCATTAAAAACATTATGCCGAATAGCCGACAAAACTTCCAAAAATTTATCATCATCTTGACGAAATTGTTCGGTTAAATAACAAATAAATAAATTAGCTTGGTTCCAAACCGAAGAATGAAAAGCAAAACGTGACTTTGGTTCATTAAACAATTTTTCTTGTTCGTCATTATTTTCTTTATTTCTCACCACTGGTGGCAATTGAAAAAAATCACCCACAAAAATAACTTGCAGTCCCCCAAAAGGCAAGGTGTTATCTTTTATTTCTCGGCAAACTGCCTCTACTGTAGCCACCATTTCTGGCCCAAGCATAGAAATTTCGTCAATAATCAAAACTTTAGCTCGGCTAATGCGTTTATTTAAATATTCAGTAAAAGCCAACTTGTCTAATTCGTATTTGCTTAATCTGGTTTTAATTCCCAGCCCGCTCCAAGAATGAATGGTCATGCCACCCAAATGCGTGGCCGCAATGCCCGTAGAAGCGGTAACGGCTGGCTCAATTCCTCGTGCACGCAAATAAGAAACATACCGATTAATGGTATGTGTTTTGCCCGAGCCTGGCTCACCCGTTAAAAAAACATTGGCACCGGTTTTTAAAATTTCTAATGCTGTTTCTTGAAGCATAAAACATTCTTTTTCTTACATTCTATCACATTCCGCTCCACTCTGCTATTCCCCCACCACCCGTCTTCCTTCTTTAAGTTTGGAATGTTGTTTTTTGCCTGCCAATCTTTTGAGTTTGGAAGAATAAGTTGGTTTGGTTGGCCGACGTTTTTTGGGTACGAGTAAGGCAATATTTACCAATGTTTGCAAACGAGCAATAGCTTGAAGACGATTTTGAATTTGTGATCTTTCTTCTTCTGCTGTGATAACTATTTCATCAAGACTATTTAATCGGCCAACTAATTTGTTTCTGATTCTATTTTTTTCGGCATAATTAAAAACTGCTGAGTTGCCCACTTGCCAACGCAAAACAACTTTGGTAGAAGTTTTATTTACATTTTGCCCACCCGCGCCAGATGACCGGGCAAAAGTAAATTTAATTTCTGATTCGGGAATTTGTTTTTTAAAAACTAGAGACATAATAACTTATAACTAATTTTTACAAAACAATTAAAACCTGCCCAAATCCAATTCTTGGTTAAATTTAATCTCTTTTACAAAATCTGGCATATGACTAATCAAAATAATTGCTCCCTCAAAATTATTTATCGCCTGGGCAATTATTTGTATATGACGAAAATTAATATGGTTAGTTGGCTCATCCAAAATCAAAAGGCCAGGTTTCATGGATACCAAACGAGCAAAAGACAACAAACCTTTTTGTCCTTCGGATAAATGCGAAATTTTTAAACCCATTAGTTCACCGGTAATCAAAAAACCCGCAGCAATTGCGCGCATTTGCTGGATGTCTAGTCCATCGGCCAAAACACTTTGCAAAGAATCAAATACAGTTTGCTCATAATCCAAGGTAGCAAAATCTTGACTATAATAACCCACGCGCGTATTTTCCAAAATAGTTGCGCCCTCACTTTCTTTATTTACCAAATTTCGGAGTAGTGTACTCTTGCCAATGCCGTTTGGTCCAGAAATCAAAAGCCTGTCTTTTTGTCGTAAAACAATCTCTACTTCTTTTACCACTGGTTCATGATTTTTAATTATTTTTACCGATTTGATAGTTACAATATCCCCCACAATTCCCTGCGCTGGAATACTAAATTCCCGAATAGTTTTGTCTTCACGCCGTACTTCTACTTTATTTTCTTCCATTTCTTGTACTTCTTCCTTTAATTTACTAGCTAGTTTGCGCATCTTGCCACCTTTGTGAGCAAAAAAGTTTACCTTTTCTTTGTTGTCCAAAATTTCTTTTTCCAATTGCGCATTCTTTTTTATTTCGCGTTCAATACGATTTTGTATTTCTTCTACTACCGAATAATAATCACCAACATAAGTTTCCACTTTTTTGGTAAAAACATCCAAATAAATTACTCCTTCGGTAAAACAATTCAAAAAATCAGCATCATGAGAAATTACCAACACGGTTTTTTCGTACATTACCAAAAATTGTATTAAATGATCAATGCCATCTTTATCCAAATTATTTGTTGGTTCATCCAATAACAAAATATCGGGATTTTGGATTAAAGCAAAAGCTAATAAAATTCGTGCTTGTTGCCCACCCGATAATTCCCCTACTTTTCTGTCCAAGGGCACAGTCAAATTTACCGCAATCATTACTTTGTTTATTTGGCTTTTAATATTTCCTGGCACTGGTGTGAAAGCTTTGGAAAAATATTGTGCCAAAGTTAAATTAAGATCTTCACGACCAATTACCTGAGAAGCAGTGGCAATGGTGGCATTATTGGTAATAAAAACATTGCCTTTTGTTGGTTTTAATTCACCTTTAATTAATTTAAAAATTGTACTTTTTCCCGCACCATTTTGGCCCATTAAAGTAATTTTAGCATTTTTGTGTATACCAAAACCTACCTCATCCAAGATTGGCTTTTTTTCGGCATAACCAAAAGTTAAATTATCAAATCTTAAAATTACTTCTTCGGCCATATTTTATAAATAACTGAAATATTATTTTATCACAATTTTACCTAATTGTCAATGTAAGATAAAAACAAAAAACCACCTATTTCTAGATGATCTTTCGACTGTTCCCGACTGTTCCTCCGGTATCGTGCAGTCGGGGGCTTCCCCCTTGGTGAAAGAACGGCGGCGAACGAGCAACCATGGTGGTCCTCCTAGCGGACGATGTGCCAGACGAAGTAGAACTCCATGACCTCGCTGGCGGGGGTGGCCTGGTGGAGATAGAGATCCACCGACTTCCCCAGCCCCCGGTGTTTCTGGGCTTCTTCCAGTGTCCGGGCAATAGCCAGTTGGGGGTGCCCGTTGGCGCTGGGGCTGTCCCTGTACTCCAAGAGGATCTTGAAGAGCCAGCCTGCCTGGGCGACCGAGTGTCGCCGGGTGACTCTCTGTCCGAGCAAGAAATTGTTGAGAGCCTCGAGCGACTGCGCGAGCGCTTCCGACGTGGAAGCATCCAGGGTGAATTTCTTGAGATCGTCCATGATTGCCTAACTTGGTGATGGTTCAAGTTATTTTTACTCCAAAAATTCTTTTTTGTCAACCTTGCTTCCTAACCTTTTTGTTATAAATATGTTATAATATTTATATAAATAATCTCTAGTCTTTCTTTTTATGTTACCTGAGAAAATTCTTAAACAATTATTAACCAAAAAATTCAAAATTTCTGAAACTGATTTTAAAGCTAACGCGGAAAAAGCCAAAAAACTAAACAAAG
This sequence comes from Candidatus Magasanikbacteria bacterium GW2011_GWC2_37_14, assembly GCA_000990355.1. Classification (GTDB taxonomy): domain Bacteria; phylum Patescibacteriota; class Patescibacteriia; order Magasanikbacterales; family UBA922; genus GWC2-37-14. The sequence continues at coordinate 47,039 of LBSX01000005.1, read as the reverse complement.
ATATTGAACAACTTTTGCTTGACGATGGTACAGTCGACGAAATGGAACTATATACGGCAGCGGCAGAAATCTTTGAAGTACCAATTGTTGCTTTAAAAGGGGTAGAAATCAAAAAAGAAGTCCTTAATTTGGTACCAGCCCCATTGGCTCAAACTCACCAAGTGGTAGCTTTTAATAAAACCAATACCGAAATACACTTGGCCATGCTCGATCCCCAAGATATCCAAACTATTGAATTTTTACATCGTAAAACCGCGCTTACTCCAAAAATTTTTTTAACCACGCCCTCAGATATTAAAGAAGCTCTGCATCGCTATCATGCAGATTTAGAAAGTGATGTTTCTATTACCCAACTCAAAGACAGTGAAGAAATTGGCGAAAACGACTTAAAAAAAGCAGCCGAAGAAATGCCAATTATAAATATTGTAAACAGCACTTTGGAGCATGCCGTGTACGAAGGCGCCTCTGATATTCATATTGAACCCACAGAAAAAGAAGTTACTGTGCGCTATCGCGTGGATGGTATTTTAAAAAATGTCATGACTTTGCCCAAAACAGTGGCCGGGGGAATTGTTGCTCGTATCAAAGTTTTGTCCAATTTAAAATTGGACGAACACATGAAACCCCAAGATGGCCGTTTTAAAATTCAAATTCAAGAAGAAAAATTATCTTTTCGTGTTTCTATTATTCCAGTGTATGACGGTGAAAAGGTTGTTATGCGTTTGCTCCACGAAGGCCAAAAACCATTAAGTCTAGACCAGTTAGGATTTTTGCCAGGACCACGAAAATTGGTAGAACAAGCTATTGAAAAACCACATGGTATGATTTTGGTAACTGGGCCTACTGGTAGTGGTAAAACTACTACTCTTTATTCATTACTCGGAATCTTAAATCAACCCGATGTAAATATTTCCACTATTGAAGACCCAATTGAATACCATGTAAAAGGAATTAACCAAAGCCAGATAAATACCCAAGTTGGTTTTACTTTTGCTGTTGGACTTCGAGCATTTCTTCGCCAAGATCCAGATATTATTATGGTAGGAGAAATTCGCGATCAGGAAACCGCCGAAATTGCTATTCATGCGGCCATGACTGGTCACTTGGTACTCTCTACTTTACATACCAATGATGCGCCAACCACTTTGCCACGTTTACTAGACATGGGAATTGCACCATTTTTATTAGCTTTTACCGCTAATATTATTGTGGCTCAAAGATTGGTACGTAAAATTTGCGAAAATTGTAAAAAAGAATACCAATTACAAAAAAATGCTATTGCCGAATTAGAAAAACTTTTTGATATTAAACAAATAAAAACTTTGTTCGAAGGACAAAATATAAAATTAAATAGCAAAGAAGACAAATTGGAAAGCATTACTTTTTATCATGGCGAAGGCTGCCGTCGCTGTGGCAATAGCGGACACAAAGGCCGAATTGGTATTTATGAAATTTTGGAAATAAACAAAGACATTGCTCAAAAAATCAACGAACGTGCCAATGCTGATGTAATAAAAAAATACGCCCGTGAACAAGGTATGATTACCATGCTCGAAGATGGTTTGGTAAAAGCCAAACAAGGAATAACGACAATCGAAGAAGTCTTAAGAGTTACTCGTGAATAATATGAGTGAAAAAAGAAAACTCTCACCCCTAGAAATAAAAATTAACGCTTGGGTTACCGATCACCTAACAAGTGTTCCTTTTGTCCAAAAAATATTTTTTATTGATCATATCCGTACCATGATTCATGCCGGTTTGTCTTTAACCGAATCTTTGGAAGTACTAAACAAAGAACTAGAAAATAAAAAACTAAAAAAAGTTATTGGCCAAATAAAAGCTGGGGTAGAAGAAGGACGCCAATTTAGTGAAGTACTAGCCGAATATCCCAAAGTCTTTCCACCAATTTATGTAAAAATGATTGCCTCGGGAGAAATTTCTGGTAAATTGGAAGAATCTCTAAACCAAATAGTTATTCAGATGCAAAAAACTCAAGAATTAATGTCCAGCATTCGCGGAGCGATGATTTATCCAGCAGTTATTTTGTTTGCTATGAGTGGTATTGGGGTAATGATGGTAACAGTAGTCTTACCAAAAATGCTTGAGATGTTTAAAGAATTTGATGCAGAATTACCCACTGCTACCAAAATTTTAATGGCCATTACTGATTTTATGAGTCAGCCAAAAAATTTAATAGGTTTAATCTTGTTTATATTTTTATTTATTTTTAGTTTTGCCACCGGTTTAAAAAAATCTCCACAATTCAAAGAAATGGTTCACAAAATAAGTTTAAAATTACCAATCGCTGGAACAATAATCAAAAAAATAAATTTAGCTAGATTTTCACTTACTCTTTCCTCTCTTTTAAAAAGTACTATTCCAATTGTTGACGCCACCGACATTACTGCCGAAACTTGTGGTAATGTTTTATACAAAAAAGCTTTACACGAAGCCGCTGAAAAAATAAAAACTGGCACCCCACTTTCCGAAATTCTTGGCACCCACAGCAATCTTTTTCCACCAATGGTCACTGAGATGATTATGGTTGGTGAACGTACTGGAGAAATTGACCAATTATTAAACGAACTAGCAAACTTTTATAGTAAAGAGGTAGACAAAACCATGAAAAACTTTACCCAAATAATTGAACCAGTAATTATTTTGGTTTTAGGTGTAGCTGTGGCTGGCATGGCAGTAGCAGTAATTATGCCCATGTATACTTTGGTACAAAGTTTTTAGTGTCGCCAAAACATTATTTTTCTGCTATAATAAAGAAGCTTTAGTTAAGCTTCTTTTATGTTCAACAATCCTTTTCCTGGCGCCTTTGGACTAGATATTGGTGATTTAAGTATAAAACTCATCCAAATAGAAAACCAATCTTTCTTCAACAGCAAGCCTACTTATAATTTAAAAAACTACCGTAGTATTGAACTACCACCGGGACTAATTGTAAATGGTGAATTAGAAAAACCAGAAGAAGTACGCCGACGAATCATGCGTCTTTTAAAAGGCCGGGGCGATGAAAAACCCATCACCAGTCCTTGGGTAGTAGTTGCTTTGCCCGAAACACAGAGCTTTATAAAATTAATAAAAACCAACACTCCTGCCAAAGAATTATTTGAAGATGATATCAAAAATTTAGCCAAAAAACATATTCCTTATGACGACGATGGTAGTTATTATATCCAATGGCAAATAATGCCCGACCAAGAAAATTCCGAAGAAAAAACTAGAATTTTAATTGGTGCTGTGCCTAAAAGAATTGCCGATAATTACACTTATTTATTAGAAAGTTTAGGCTTAGGCGTGGTGGCCTTAGAAGTTGAAGCTTTATCAATAGCCCGCTCCATGATCACTGCCAACAAAGAATACGAGCAAGAGGCCCGGGGCCTATTAGATTTAGGTGCTACCCGCTCAAGTTTTATTGTTTATGACCACGACATTATTCAATTTTCTACTTCTTTACCATTTTCCGGAGAAATAATTACTACAGCCATTGCCCAACAACTACACATTACTCAAGAAGAAGCCGAAAAAATAAAAATTGAAAAAGGCTTAAGTTTTCAAAATCACACTGGTAAAGCTTGGAATATAATGCTCGAAATGACAGACAAATTAATAGATTATTTAGAAGATTCTTTCCAATTTTATTATTCTCACTTTCCCGAAGCCAACAAAATCACCCGCATTACCATGTGTGGTGGTGGTTCCAATATGGCCATGCTTGATAAAACCATTTCCAAACGCCTTAAAGTTATTGCCAGCCCTGGACATCCTTGGAAAAATCTTTTTTCAAAAAAAGAACCAAAAATAAATTATCAGGAATCTTTGGGTTGCGCCACAGCCATTGGTTTGGCACTACGCGCTGCCGACAATCCTTTTTATACCAAAGATGTTTTATAATAGAATATGATGTTCCCCCACCGCTTAAATTTACTTTCACCAGAAAAAGCTCAACATTTAAAAAGAATGGTTAATTTTCAATTTATAAAAAATTTATTAGAAATAATTTTAATTATTATCAGTCTCTGTGGAATTACTCTCTTAGGTGGACAATGGATTTTAGAAGATTATTTCAACAAAATTGCTGAACAAATTATTTCTATTAGCAGTCACTATTCCGAAACTAATCTAGACATTAAAAAAATAAACCAAACAATAAACAAAGTAGAAAAAATCCAAAATGAATATTATTCCTGGAGTAACAAAATAGTTATTATTAGTGAAAAAATTCCTCAAAATATTACCTTACAAAATTTAAGTTTGGACCAAAAAAATAAAAAACTTACTTTACAAGGCACAGCTCTTACCAGAGAAGACCTAATAAATCTTAAAAATCAATTAATTACTATTCCCTTTTTACAAACAGCCGATATCCCCCCCAGTCAATTAACCGAAAAAACTAATTTATTGTTTTCTTTGGTTGTCCTCCTAAAATAAGCTATGACCTTAAACCTCAAACAAAAAATCTTAATTGCCAATGCCTCAATTGGTTTAGTTTTGATTGTTATTATTATTTTCATTGTTTACCCTAGCATTAAAGATATTTTAAAATTAAAAAATGAAATTAATACCATTCAGGGACAACTTGAAGAACGTTATCAAAAAACCCAAAAACTTAAAAAATCTTTAAAAGAACTAAACCAAATTAAACAAGTTACCACCCAAATGGAACAAGTTTTTGTTAAACCAGGAGAAGAAATCGATTTAATTACCACTTTAGAAAAAATTGCCAATTCTCACAATATTAATCAAACAATGAACTTAAACTTGGTGGATGAAACCAAAATAAATACAGAAAGCAAAAACAAAGATGCCCGCATCTTCCCTGTTTATTACCGTCTTTCATTTTTAAACGAAGGAACATTTTTAGATCATTTGGCTTATTTAAAAGATTTAGAAGAACTTCCTTATTATGTAATTATTGAAAATATAAATTTTGAAAAAAGGAAAAACCAAATAGAAAACGAAGTAAATCCAATTAATTTGCGTTTTGATGCTATTATTTATGTGGCTACTAAATAAATTACAATCCAAACACCAACAAGAAAAAACTTATCATTCACCAGAATACCAACAATTTTTAAAATTACGCTTAATAAATATTTCGGTTTTCACTCTTTTGGGCTTAGCCACAATTTTAGGGTGTTTATTTATTTATCAAAATATTTTTCTTACTATTGGCCAAGCCGAAGAAATAATTATTGCCAAAAGCGGGCTCTCTTCATTAGAAGTAATTGATTTTACAAAATTTGAAAAGGTAGAAAAAATTTGGCAAGAAAAAATTCAAACAACAACCTCAACTAATTTTAATGATCCTTTCAATAATATTTCCTCCTCTACCGAAAAATCATTATGAATTTCCTTTTTCAATTAGGGCACCAACCTCTTATTTCCACCGCCGAAATCCAGGCGGTTTTTTCGTCATTAAAACTTAAAAATATTAAAACCCTAAAACAAAATTCCAACCAATATTTATTAATTGAAACCAACAAAAAACTAGATTCAGCAAAATTAATCAAACAGCTGGGTGGCACTATAAAAATTGCTACCGAAATTCCCCCCTTAATAAAGGGGGGCGAAGGGGGGTTGTTAACTCACCTACAAGAATACTTAATAACTAATTGCCCTACTGGTAAAATTGAATATTCTTTAAATGATCAAAGACTAGCTTTGGAACTTAAAAAAGCTTTAAAAACCAACGGTTATTCTGTACGCTACATTGAGCCAAAAAATACCGCTACTATTCTTTACAACAAATTAGTAGAGAAAAAATCGGATTTAACAGTAATCAATAAGCAAATTTTTGTTACGACCGCTCTACAGCCATTTGAAGAAATGGCTGAACGTGACTACCAAAGACCAGACAGTGATGACTTGTCTGGCATGCTACCGCCCAAGCTTGCCAAGATAATGATTAATCTCGCTTTATCCCCCTTTTACCAAGAGGGGGCAGGCCTGCCCGACATGCCGTCAAGGCAGGCGGGGGGAGTTGCCGAGGGCGCCGGGGTGATTAAAAACAAAATTCTCTTGGACCCATTTTGTGGCTCGGGTACAATATTAAATGAAGCCACTCTCATGAATTTTAATAATTTAATTGCTGCTGACATTTCGGAAAAAGCCGTTGTTGACAGTGAAAAAAATTTCCTTTGGTTAAAAGAAAAATATAATCTTAAAAATATTGGTTGCCAATTTATTATTAGTGACGCCACTCAATTAACTAAAAAAATAAAAAACAATTCTGTTACTTTAATTGTTACTGAGACTTATCTGGGCAAACCCTTAACTGGTCGTGAAAACAAAAACCAATTAGAAAAACAATTAACTGAATTAAAAAGTCTTTATTTAAAAGCTTGCCAAGAATTTTACAAAATTCTGGAACCACAAGGTGTAATAGTAATTGCTATCCCTAAATTTAAAATTGGTAATGATTGGTTAGCGATAAATTGGGAAAAAGATTTGAAAAAAATTGGTTTTGAAATTATGCCATTTAGAGTAGAGACGCAAAATTTTGCGTCTCTACTCTACCATCGACCAAATCAACATCTGGGTCGAGAAATTTATAGATTTAAAAAATCCTGATTTTAATCAGGATTTTTTATTTAATAAAGTTTTTCTATTTCTACACCAGTATAATAATGTTTTAATAATTCCACAAAATTTATACCTTCGGTTTTAGCACGATTATAAGCATCTAGTTGACTCATACCCACACCATGACCATTCATTCGTTTACCCTTGTCATATTCGCAGATTACTGGCACTAGCCAAGGTTTATTACTCCCGCCCCAAGCACTTTTCCAACTCTTGGTTGTACCACTACTATTGCCAAAATACGGTGTTACTACTACTTCGCCATCATAAGTTACCATCATTCCTTGGCTGGCTGTGGTTGCCTCTTGCACATTGGTTAAAATCTTTTCGGCATTAACACCTAGATATAACTGATCATAAGTATTGCCTACTACATCAAAAAAAGGATACTTACCACGGCTAACATAAGCATACGTGCGGGCAGCAATTAAATTAGCCTTCAAAAATTCTTGTGAAGCCGACAGACTGTTTTCGGCCATACCTCGTACATAATCTTCCAAGAGCAAATCATTTACCACATATAATTTTTTATCAACTTCACCTCGGCGATACTCCATTGCCCCACGATAAGTGTCAAAATCAACCCCTGGACCGACCCATTTTGCCGTTCTTATTAAATTTGGCACCGAAAAAACTGCTCTAGGGTTATTCACCGGTTCCAAACGAATATAATTGGTAGAAATAAATTCCAAATCGCCACCTTTAAAATTATATTTACCATCCTCATATTTAATCACCGCAAATTTTCTTGTTGGCAAAATTCCCTTTTCTTCTCCCCCACTCAAAACTTTGTAATCATCTTCATAAGAACGAAATTGAATAAAATTACTTTCAGGAGCAACCAAACCAACTCTCATTCTAGGTTCTTCCCCCAAACGCAAACTATTTATTACTTGATTTCCTGAATTATTAATTACCGAATTTTCTATTTCACCAGTCTGTACTTCTGTCCCATCAGCAGTAACAGTAAGTGGCACCAACATTGTTTCTTTAATTTTTCCTTCATCAATATTTAAAACAAACTCTGCCACGTACTCACCTTGTTTGTTAGGTAATTTAAAATAAAATTCTTTTCTCAAAAAATTTTCTGCAAGCACTTCTTGATTCTCACTTAATATTGTATCTTTATTTGCCCACGAACTATCATAAATATTTGACGAACCAGTAAGCTGATATTTTGCCCAAGTATTTTTACCTTTATTTTGCCAAGCCATTACCACTTTTATTACCTCCCCACCTACTCCACTAGCAGTTTTTTTAGTCCAAATTTGTTTATTAATTGCATAACCAGTAGCCGAATTACTAGGAGTGGTTGTTACAACTGCTTCGGAATCCTTTTTAACCAAAATTTTAGCTGGCACAACTTTAATTTTTAGAAAAAAATAACCATTCTGTACCCAAGAATAATTCTCGGCCGCCAAATAAAATTTTTCTATATATTCACCAATTTTCTCTGGAGCTTTTAAATTAATACTTAATTCACCGGTCTGCCCGGGCTTAACCACTCCACCAATTTTCCCAGTTTGATTACTACTTAGCCAATTCGAAGTAAAAAATACTGATTTTCTTTCTCGTGGTTCCATTGTATAAGCCGAGATAAAATGACTTTTAGAACCATCCCAATTTATTGAACCAACATTTTTAAATTTAATTACAATATTCTTAGTTGCCCCAGCTTCAATAACAATCGGGTCAGCCTCGTTTTGTGAAACAAATTTAGCGCTATAAGCGTTATCCTTGACTTTTACTGTGGGCTCGGCTGCCAAAACTGAGCCAATTGTAAATAAAGATAAAATTAAGCTTAAAAAGAATATTTTTTTCATAGGTATAGAGTATTATAGCACAAAAAATACTATCCAAAAAATAGTTGATACCTAAGCCAAAAAATGATAAGATATCCACATAATCAACAATATAATATGTCTACTACTCGTGCAATTGTAAAAAATACTTCTGTACAAATCATTGGCAAAATAACTTCCACTGCCTTGGGTCTTTTGGGTCTAGGATTAATGACACGCTATTTAGGCCCAGAAAAATTTGGCTGGTACATTACCACCATGTCTTTTTTGCAATTTATAGGAATTTTAATAGATTTTGGTTTAATTCCCGTTACTGCTCAAATGCTTAGCGAGCCCGAACATGATAAAAACAAATTATTTAGAAATCTAATTGGTTTTAGATTAACTAGTGCGATTATTTTTTTAGGATTAGCACCACTTTTAGCTTTGTTTTTTCCTTACCCACCACAAGTAAAAATTGCTATTGTCATCTCCACACTCACTTTTTTAAGTGTGGCCATGAACCAAGTATTTATTGGCCTTTACCAAAATAAATTACAAATGCATTTATCAGCGATTGGTGAAAATATTGGCCGAATTATTTTTACTATTGGCCTGTGGCTTTGTATTAAAAATCAAGCCAGCTTTTTAACTGTAATGTGGGTGGTAGTTTTAAATAGTTTAATCTACACCATTTGCATGTGGTTTTCGGCTAGAAAATTTACGGCTATTAGCCCGGCTTTTGATTGGAACATTTGGAAATCAATCATCAAAAAAATGTGGCCAGTGGCTATTTCCATTATCTTTAATGTTGTCTATTTACGTGGAGACACAGTGTTACTTTCCTTATTTAAAAGCCAACAAGAGGTGGGTATTTACGGGGCAGCTTACCGCGTAATTGATATTTTGGCACAAACGGCCATGATGCTTATGGGAGTAATGTTACCACTTTTATCTTATTACTGGTCAAGAAGTTTAAAAACAGAATTCCGCAAATTTTATCAGCAAGCCTTTGATGGCATGATGCTTTTTGCTGTGCCCTTAACTATTGGCACAATAATTTTGGCAGACAAAATAATGAATCTGGTAGCACCAGAATACAATGCCGGTGCTCCTTTAAAAATACTAGCTCTAGCGGTATTTGGGGTATTTTTAGGATCCATCTTTGGGCATACTGCTGTAGCTATTAACAAACAAAAACAAACTATCTGGATTTATGTTAGCGATGCGGTGCTTACTTTGGCAGGATATTTGTATTTTATTCCCAAATTTGGCATGTACGGTGCCGCTTGGATGACCGTTTTTTCCGAATTTTATGCTGGAATATTATTGTTAATAGTTATAAAACATTACACCAAAGAAAAAATTCAAACTTTAACTTTTGGAAAAATTTTATTAGCTGGAGTGTTAATGGGTTTTGCTTTAAATTATTTAATAAAACTTAATGTAATTTTGTTGGTTATAATTGGTGTTTTGGTTTACGGCCTAGTATTACTAGTCACCAAAGCAATTTCTCAAGAAACACTAAAGGAAATTCTTGCAATCAAACAAAAATAATTATGTTATTTTACTCAGTATTAATTGTTTATTCAATATTATTTACTTTCCTTACTTGGAAAAATTTTACCAATGGCTTATTTTTATTTTTTTTATTATTACCTACTTACTTAATTCGCTTAAATTTAGGATCATTACCAACCACATTATTAGAAATAATGTTTTGGATTATTCTTATAGTTTGGTTAATTAAATCAAAAAGCAAATATCAAATAGCAGATAACATAAACCAAAATAAGATTTTATTTGCAGGAATTACTTTATTTCTAATTTCTGCCACAATTTCAATTTTTACTTCTAGCAATCTTCGAGCTGCCTTGGGAGAATGGAAAGCATTTTATGTCGAGCCAATTTTAATTTTTATTATTTTAATTACTACTTTTAAAAAAATTCCCCACAAAATAATTTACGCCTTAATTGTTTCTGGATTAGTTACAGCCCTTCTCTCTATTTACCAACACTTTACTGGTTGGCAAGTGCCCTATGCTTTTTGGCAAAACCACAATACTTTTCGTGTTACAGCTTGGTATGGCTTTCCCAATGGAGTAGGGCTATTTTTGGCGCCGATTGTTCCTTTTATTATATATTTTATTATTCAAGAATGGCAAAAATTAAAACAAAAAAATTGGTTACTAATCACTAGCTATCTGTTATCTGCTATCTGCTATCTGTCGGCAATAATTTTTTCCAAAGGCACTGGCCCCTTGCTTGGGGTTCTAGCTGGAAGTGGTTTTTTATTACTAGTCTACAAAAAAACTCGTTGGCCAATTATTATCATTGGCATTGTTGGCATCGTAAGCCTTGTCAGCCTTGCAAGCCTCTCAAAGATTAAACAAGAAATATTTTTTGGCGATCGCTCCGGACAAATCCGCTTAGTAATGTGGCAAGACACCCTAAACTTTTTAAAAGATCATCCTTTGGCTGGTGCAGGCTTGACTAGTTATTCACAAAAAATTGTTCCTTACCACAGCCAAGTAAATGGTGAAAATATTGAAATTTTTCATCATCCACATAATATATTCCTCACAATGTATGTAAATTTGGGATTATTGGGATTAGTAAGTTTTCTTTTAATTATATTTTGGTTTTTCAAAACAGTAATGTCAAATATCAAATATCAGATAACAGATAACAGTGAAACAGTGCAACAATGTAACAATGTAACAATTTACCTTATCTCTTCAATGATAATTATTCTCGTGATGGGCTTGGTCGACTCTCCATATATCAAAAACGACCTGGCAATACTTTTTTGGCTTTTACCAGCTTTACTTTTAATTACCAAAAATTATGAATTGGAAAAATGAAAAACTTAAAAACCTAGCCAAAGCTTTTTCGGTGTTAAAAACGCCACACGACATTGCCAATTTTTTGCGCGATCTTTGTACCTTGGATGAATTGGAAGAAATGTCTAATCGTTGGCAAGCCGTATTACTTTTAAACCAAGGCAAGACTTATCGCGAAGTTGCCAAGATTACTAAACTCTCTACCACAACCATTACCCGCATCGCTCACTGGCTAGAACATGGCGAAGATGGCTACAAAAAAGCTTTGGAAAATTTGAGAAAATGACCGACAATTTATTTAGAAATAAATTTTTAATACCTTCAACCCGTTTGGCTGGATATGACTATAGCCAAACGGGTTATTATTTTATAACTATTTGCACCAAAAATAAATTCTGTTATTTTGGTGAAATAGTTGGTGATGAAATTGTTTTGAATGATATTGGAAAAATGGCCACAAAATATTGGTTGGAAATACCAAAACATTTTCCGTTTGTAACATTAGACGAATTTGTGATAATGCCAAATCATGTACATGGAATTATTATAATTAACAACAATCCGCCAATTGTAGAGACGCAAAATTTTGCGTCTCTACACGACAACGACAAACTTTACCACAATAAATTTGGCCCACAATCCAAAAATTTATCATCAATTATTCGCGGATTTAAAATTGGTGTATCAAAATGGGCTACAACAAACAACGTCTCATTCATCTGGCAAGCACGATTTTACGACCACATCATTCGTGACGAAATTTCGCTACACAATATTCAACAATATATTTTCAATAATCCCTCAATGTGGGACCGTGATAGAAATAATCCTGAGGGATTGTTGGTATAATAACGTTTCACTGTAGAGACGCAAAATTTTGCGTCTCTACCACGTGAAAAAACAACCTTTTTATCCACACCCCTATTTGACAACAATTTTTTCTTGTGTTAATGTAGTAATACAGTGATACAAGAATATGAAACAAAAAACCACTCAAAAATTAAACCACCACAAAATATGTCCAAAGTAGCCAACTAACTTTGTTGTTTTGCTATTTTGGACAAAAAATCACCAAGTCGGTGATTTTTTGTTTGCGATGTTCTTTTACAACTTAAGAGGAGACAAACACATGGACACAACCTACCAAAAAATGTCGGTGATTCTCCGACCAGGACTCAGAGTGGCTAATGCTATTCAAGGAAAAATCTCATTTGGACGTTGGCAACAAACCTGTCGCAAAATAGATAATGCACTTGAACTTTTAGGTTTAGTTTTGCAAAGAGATTTGGAAATCCAACAAATTGTGATTCCCTATGTGAGTGATTTTCTTGACCTACTGGACAGTAAGGTTCAACTATTACCCTACAAAGGCGTTAGTTACAACCCTTATGTGGCTCAGTTAGGGGAAAACCTTGCTCTCTTGGACTTCTTTGGCTACATAAAAAGGACTGGCTGGCGCGGTCTTGTCTTGAATGCCTCACCCTATGCGGTAGTTAATCAAAATCGTGAAGTTCCTGCCACTAAATTTACCAAACAAACAGCAAAGGAAGTTTGTCTACGATTGACTAGCTGGTTCCAAACGAGTGACACCGTCTTGGCTTGTTCAAAAACTAGAGGACGATATCTGGAAGCCATAAGTTTGTCACTTTTTCCACAAAAGAATAAACCAATTGTCATCGATGCTAATGATTTGTGGCTTAGTGAAAGATATCAACTCTCTTTGCAAGAAGCTATTCAATACTGTAGCGAAGCAAATGATGGGGAAATAATCTCTATCAAAAATTATGCCAACTATAATCGTTACGACACCGAATACCAACGCTGGTACTCAATTCTAGTATTAGCCGAAGTAATTTATCTCTATGATGTCTTCGGTGTTAATATAAAAATCGGACCAACTACTGAAAGCAATTTCGATGATCTTATTCGTCAGGTTATGAAAAAAAGAGGGAGCCAATTTGCTTTTGTCTGTTACGATCGCCAGGTAGAAAAAGTGGTTTCAATTGCTGATAGAATTTCTTTTACTGATTCATCATTGATGGTCAGTGAGAAATTTAATCGGCAACCAATGCTGGAATCTTGGTTACGAGAAATTATCAATCCATTTGGTTTGAGTGGAACCACCTTGGAAAAAACTATCAAAGTGTTGCGTCGTGTGAACGAAATCTACCCAAAAGTTGAGGTGCCTCAACTTAATGAAGGGGGATTTCTTAATGCATTCCCATTTGGTGAATGCGACTAAAGGAGGAAAACATGTTGCAAAGAGTGAAAGAACGGTGTACTGCCTGCCATGGTAGTGGTCATTTATACTATCTCGGAAGGATATACGACTGTCCAAGATGCAATAGCCTGGGTTATCAAGTCTTGGAAATTTCTTTTGTCACTTGTTCGGATTGCAGTGGTACAGGTAGACAACGGGATATACCAATCTACTCTTGCCACACCTGTAGAGGTACAGGCACGGTGACTCTGTAAATTACAGAGCATCACTAAACTTGTTCTTTAAAAATCAAAGGCGTCCCGAACACATTCGGGACGCCTCAATTCTTTTTAATTTATTTTTACTTCAACATCTCTTTCAAATACTGCCCCGTGTAACTCTTTTTAACTTTTGCTACATCTTTGGGTGTGCCTTGAGCAACAATTTCTCCACCACCTTTACCACCTTCGGGCCCCAAATCAATAATCCAATCCGCACATTTAATTACATCTAGATTGTGTTCAATAATCAAAACCGTGTTACCTTTGTCTACTAGTTGATTTAACACTTGTAACAAACGTTTAATATCGGCAAAATGTAAACCAGTAGTTGGTTCATCCAAAATATACAAAGTCTTGCCAGTAGCACGACGCGATAATTCGGTAGCCAATTTTACCCGTTGAGCTTCACCACCAGACAAGGTAGTGGCCGATTGCCCCAAATGAATGTAACTTAAACCCACATCACGTAAAATCTGCATTTTGTCGGCAATTGGTGGCACATCGTGAAAAAATTTATAAGCTTCTTCCACTGTTAAATTCAAAACATCGGCAATATCTTTTCCATGATAATGAATTTCCAAGGCTTCTTTATTATATCTTTTACCGCTACATTCCGGACATTCTACAAATACATCCGACAAAAATTGCATAGGAATTCGCACATAGCCCTCGCCCGCGCAAGCTTCGCAACGCCCACCACCTTTTACATTAAAACTAAATTTACCAGCATCATAACCGCGCATTCTGGCTTCGGGCACAGCCGTAAACAAATCACGAATATAACTAAATATTCCCGTATAAGTGGCCGGATTGGAACGAGGAGTACGGCCAATGGGCGCTTGATCAATTTCAATTACTTTATCAATATTGCTTAAACCTTTTAAAGCTTTATGTTCGGCAGGTTCGGCTTTGGCGCGATAAAAATATTGGCTAAGAGCTTTGCCTAAAATTTCCGAAATTAAAGTAGATTTACCAGACCCCGAAACACCAGTTAAACAAACTAATTTCCCCAAAGGAATATCTACATCAATATTTTTAAGGTTAAAGGCTTTGGCGCCAATAATACTTAAAAATTTATTATTGCCTTTGTGTAATTTTTTAGGTAGCTCAATTTCTTCACGCCCAGTTAAAAAAGCTCCGGTTAAAGAATTTTTATTCTTTTTAATTTGTTGCAAATTACCTTCGGCCACAATATGCCCACCATACTCACCTGCTCCCGGGCCAACATCCACAATATAATCTGCAGCTTTTATCATGGCTCCATCGTGTTCTACTACAATTACCGTATTACCCAAATCACGTAAGTTTTTTAAAGTAGAAATTAATTTATCATTATCTCGAGAATGAAGTCCGATTGATGGTTCATCCAAAATATAAATTACTCCGGTTAAACCTGTAGATAATTGAGTGGACAACCGCACCCGTTGCGCTTCACCACCAGCCAAAGTGTTTACCGAACGATCCAAAGTTAAATAATGCAAACCAACTTCTAATAAATTACTCAAACGTTTATCAATTTCTTTTAAAATTGCCATGGTTACCGCCAACTGTTGTTTGTTCAAAGTTAAATTATTTTTATTTTTACCACTAACAATACCCGCAAAAAACTCTCTGCCTTCGGACACACTCATTTCTACTACTTCAGCAATGCTTAAATCCAAAAACTTAACAAACAAAGATTCTGCCTTTAAACGTCGACCATTGCAAACAGAACAAACCTTTTCTCGCATGTAATTTTCTATTTCTTTGCGTATATAATCAGAATCAGTTTCGGCATGACGACTAGCTAAATTACTCACAATGCCCTCAAAATTTACTTTTTTGCCTTCCACTTCATACAACTCACCATCGGTGCCATAAAAAAGCAAATCCATTACTTTTTTGGATAAATCTTTTACCGGAGTATCCACAGAAAAATTATGAGTTTTGGCCACGGCCGCCAATAATTTTTGATAATAATTTTGATTACCCACAATTCTGGTCCAAGGCTGGATTGCCCCTTCGGCCAAAGTAAGCCGTGAATTGGGTATTACCAACTCGGTGTCTACTTCCAAAGTCCGACCCAAACCCGTACAACGAGCACAAGCACCATAGGGACTATTAAAACTAAAAGTCCGTGGTTCTATTTTTTCAAATTTCCGTCCACAACGAGCACACTTGGCTACCAAAGAATAATTATATTCTTCACCAGCTTCGGTAACTGCCAATAAATAACCATTACTTAAATCAAGCGTTTTAATTACTAAATTTGCTGGATCATGTTTTTTAATATCTTCAATTTTACCAATCAAAATTTCAATAGTATATTTTTTATCTGGCAAAAATTTATACTTACCAACTTCGGCTAACTTCATTAACACCCCATTCAAACGGAGCAACTCATAACCAGTTTGTTCCAAATGATTTAGTAATTCTTTTGGTTTAACTGTTTGTTCAATAATCGTGGGGGCAAATATAGACAGTCCTGTTCCCTGACGAACAATTTTTCTTACTTCTTCAATAATTTCTCCTTCACTATAAGCTCTTACGGCTAATTTACAATCCGGACAATATTGTGTACCCACCCGAGAAAAAAGCAAACGCAAATAATCATAAACTTCGGTTACTGTACCCACAGTAGAACGAGGATTTTGTGCCGTAGTTTTTTGATCAATGGCAATGGTAGGCGACAAACCCTGAATTTCGTCTACATCTGGCTTGTCTTGCACTTCCATAAATTGCCGAGCATAAGACGACAAACTTTCGGCATACCTTCGTTGGCCCTCGGCATAAATTGTATCAAAAGCCAAAGAGGACTTTCCGGATCCGGAAAGTCCTGTAATTACAGTTAATTTATTTTTGGGAATTTCTAGCGAAACGCCTTTCAAGTTGTGTACTTTGGCGTTCTTAATACTTATTACATCTTTATTCATATTTTAAATTGCTTGCCCCGCACCTTTATGGTGCTGGGGTGTACGCGAGAATTTATAATTTTTATTTTGTCCACACTTTTAATAACTTAAATTTTATTAATTTTTATCTTGGCAACTTGTGGGGTCATCCACATAATTCCATAAACCACTCAAAATCTGTACAGCAGGAACAATAACAGCCCCTTTAACACCACCTGCTACTCCTCCTGCTAGTGTGGCTACACCAGGAGCAGGAAAAAAAGTACCTAAAACAGCACCAGTGGCAGCTCCTGCCATTGTACCATTAACAACACTACCTAAAGTTGGCCATTGCATACCATTTTCTGCTGACGGGAAATTACGTCTGCTAATATCTATATGGCAAACATAACCTTTTTTTAATTCTTCCAAACTAATTAGATGTTTTATAAAATCTGGGCTAAGAGCCGCACTAGCTGGATTTTTATTTTGTGATAAATAAGCGCAAGTACACATTAAATTACCAGGACCACAATAAATTTGTTTGGCATAAATTTGCTGAAAAACTTTTGCCAAATTTACACTACAATTGTGCGAATTAGGAGAAGACTGTCCAATAGCAAACCAGTCATCTGTACCATAAGTCCAAGGAGCTCCTTCTACCCAGCCACTACCACTATACTCAGTTTCGTCATTAACTTCCACACCCAAATAAAAGCCAACTGGCCCGCCATAATCACTACAAGCACTATCTAATTTATCAAGATAATCAAAAAAATAAGGGTCACCATCTGAGGTGGAGCCTTCGTACTTAATAGTGGCAACTTTTACAATTTTATTAGCATCAGCTTTACATAAAGCCAACAATTCAATTTCATTATCACTTTTATCTACGGCTGGGGCTCTAAAAACACTAAAGGTTCCCGTAATTCTACCTGCCAATTTACTGGTAACGCATTTCGGTGTTAGATCTTCACCATTTGAAAAATTTGAACATAATTGTCCACTAGGGCAAGCATTCCCAGAACAAGTTTGTCCACCAGTATCTTTTACAAAATATTCTGTGCCACAAGTGGCTACTTGGCTATTTACATTATAAGTAACAGAAGTAGACATTTGCTGTTTTTCTAAAATAGTTTTTTTGGTACCATAAGGGTAGGCAGTAGCTACAGTAGTCGAAGAAGACAAAAAGTCACAATACACTGGCGCCAATCCTTGAGTATTAATCATCCAAGCTTGGGGTAAACGCAAATTTACCAAATAAGGATTTATAAAACTTAAAATACTATAACTCATGATTATTAGAAATAAACCCATCATGGCTCCACCAATTTTTTTCCTGGCACTAGAAATTTTTTCGGCATTACCACCAGAGATGGTCCATTGTATGCCAGCAAAAATTACCATGATTACTGCTACCACACCAGCCACAATAATGGCATAACGAAACATATATTTAATAAATTCCCCCATATTGGCAAAAGTATTGGTATTGCCAAAAGTAACTTCTGTTTGGGCTACATAAGGAGGTTTACAAAAAACTAATTCTTCACCAACAGCATTTTTTTCTCCACCACAAGCAGTAATTGTTTCCGTATTTGCGCCATAAGCTGCTCCTTCTGCTTCTATGCACTTTTCTTTTACCCAACAACGTTGATCCAAACCTTTAAATGAGACTGTTGGTGCATAACCACCACTTTCTGCCACACCACTAGCCACACTTTTTGGCCCGGTGGCTGATCCACCTCCTTCGGCTGCAGCAACGGCACTTTCCACGTCGCAAACACCACCAATACATTTGGCCCCACCTACCAAACAATCATCATCGGATGTACAAAACTTAGCAGCGCAGATATCTCCTACACATTCTTCATTAAGGTCACAATCACTATCACTAACACAACTACCCTCAGCGTTGGCAAAAGAAAAAAATTGAGAAAATAAAATTGAGAATATTAATAAAAAGAAAAAATATTTTTTCATATTATTTATTTAAAACTTGTAAAATAATTTTATCCCAAGTTGCTTCGTCGATTACCCCTTCCAATTTAACCCCATTTACAAAATAAGTAGGAGTACCACGCACCCCAAGAGCTACAGCATCTGTTAAATCAATATTAACGTCATCTAGTGTTATTTTATTATTAAAACAATTGGTAAAGTCTATATCATTTAAACCCAAAGACACAGCTTGTTTTAATAACCCTTCTGTAGTTAAATCTTTGTTTGTAAATAAATTATTATAATAAGGCCAAAATTTATTTTGGGTGTTGGCACAAGCGCCTGCCAAACTGGCATTCAAAGCATTGGGGTGTAAATCAGTAAGTGGCAAATGTTTAAAAACAACTTTAATTACTGGTTCGTATTTTTTAATTAAATTATTAAAACCCAAAAAAGCTTCTTGACTATAAGGACATTCAAAATCCACAAAAGCCACAACCGTAACTGGCGAATTAATATTTCCCAAAACTGGATTAAAATCATGAATATATTTATTAATATCGTCAATTTTTTCTAAACCTGCTGTAACATCGGCATTTTTATTTACACTAAATTTTTGTGTGGAAAACTGTTCACTTAAACCTGTGGCATCACCATATTTGATAGTTACCGCATAATAAGCAAAAAAGCCCAAAAAAACTAATAAGACCACAACCACAATCAAACCTAAAAATAAAAAACCAATACCTTTGCCAGTTTTGTACCAAGGTTTTGTTGAAATGGAAGAAAAATCTGCAGACATATTGAAGAATTTATTGAATAGCAATAGTATACCATATTTTAACAAAAGTCAACACCCCCAAAACAATGGTTAAATTATTTGAATTTTGCCAATCATTTTCCATTTACCCAAAGGCAAAGTGCCTAATTTTAATTTACCAATACGCACCCGACGTAAAAACATCACTTTATAGCCCAATTTACCAAACATCCGTCTAATTTGACGATTCTTGCCCTCGTGCAAAATCACTGTAGCTATAGTTTGATCATTTTTGCAAACAAGATCTTTTATTTTTATTCCCCAAACACGTTCTCCAGGGCCAATTTCCATACTATTTTCTAAAATCTTTACCTCAGGTTTTCCCAATGGTTTGTTTAACCCTACTTCGTATTCTTTTTCATGTTGATAACGTGGATGAATTAATTTATTGGTAAGTTCACCATCATTCGTAAGCAATACTAAACCTTCTGAATCTTTGTCTAGCCTGCCAACGGGATAAACCCGATCTTTAATTTCTAATTTTTCTTTACCAAAATAATTTTCTTTTGTTAGAAGTTCCAAAACAGTTTTACCCTGTTCATTACTTGCCGAACAAATAAAACCCACTGGTTTGTTCAAGGCAATGTACACGTGTCCCCTCCTGCCGGAGGAGGGGTGGCTGAAAGCCGGGGTGGTGGGAGAATTGAAATTTACCACTTCCACCTTATCTTTCTCACTGTCAATTTTTAAACCAATTTCGGCTACTACTCCATTTACTTTTACTTTTTTAGCCAAAATAAGTTCTTCGGCCTTTCGCCGAGAACAAATTCCTTGGTCCGCAATAAATTTTTGCAAGCGCATTATGGGCATGTCTTTTTAATACCGATAATGATCCGCCTTATACGGCCCATTTACCTTTACCCCCAAATATTCAGCCTGCTCAGCTGTAAGTTTGGTAAGTTTAACCCCTATTTTGGCAAGATGTAACCTCGCAACTTCTTCATCCAATTCTTTTGCCAAACGATACACACCAACTTCGTAATTCTTTTCCCACAAATCAATCTGGGCCAAAACTTGATTGGCAAAACTATTACTCATTACAAAGCTTGGATGGCCAGTAGCACAACCCAAATTCATTAGGCGTCCTTCGGCCAACATATATATAGCATTGCCATTTGGAAATAAATATTTATCAACTTGTGGTTTGATATTTATTTTTTGCACACCAGCTAATTTATTTAATTTTTCTACTTGAATTTCATTATCAAAATGACCAATATTACACACTACTGCTTGATCTTTCATTTTTTCCATATGTTCAACCCGGA
This sequence comes from Candidatus Magasanikbacteria bacterium GW2011_GWC2_37_14, assembly GCA_000990355.1. Classification (GTDB taxonomy): domain Bacteria; phylum Patescibacteriota; class Patescibacteriia; order Magasanikbacterales; family UBA922; genus GWC2-37-14. The sequence goes on along the minus strand of LBSX01000005.1, from coordinate 26,441 downwards.
TAATATCCCGATTACCAGTAGTGGTTACATAGATATCAGCTTCACCCAAAGTATCTTCTACTGTTTTAACCTGATAACCTTCCATTGCTGCTTGTAAAGCGCAAATTGGATCAATTTCCGTAACAATTACCCGGCAACCTTGTCCCTTGAGCGCTTGAGCACAACCTTTACCTACATCACCATAACCACAAATTACGGCCACTTTCCCACCAAGCATTACATCCATGGCTCGATTCAAACCATCCACCACTGAATGGCGACAACCATAAATATTATCAAACTTAGATTTGGTTACGGAATCATTCACATTAATAGCGGGAAATAATAATTTTCCTGCTTCAAACATTTGATACAAACGATGCACACCCGTGGTAGTTTCTTCGGACACACCTTTTACTTTTTTTGCCACTTCTGTCCAACGAGTTGGATTTTTTTTATATTCTATTTTTAAATTTTTCATTAATTCTCTAAGATCTTCTTCTTTGGCAGAATAATCAACATCCAATAAACTTGGGTCTGCTTCTATTTCTACCCCTTTGTGAATCATCATTGTGGCATCTCCACCATCATCAACAATCATATCTGGTCCTTGCCCGTTGCCGAAGTCTAAGGCTTTTTCGGTACACCACCAATACTCTTCCAATGTTTCACCCTTCCAAGCAAAAACCGGAATATCCACTTCTGCCATCGCGGCAGCAGCATGATCTTGAGTAGAAAAAATATTACACGATACCCAACGAACTTGGGCGCCAAGTGCTACTAATGTTTCCATCAATACCGCAGTTTGAATAGTCATGTGGAGTGAACCCATAATCTTTACTCCGGACAGGGGTTTTGTTTTACTATACTTTTCACGAATTGCCATTAAACCGACCATTTCTTTTTCGGCAATTTGTATTTCACGTCTTCCCCATTCTGCCAACGAAATATCTCTTACTTTAAAATCTTGTATCATATGTCATTAAATTATTTTAGTCATTATATAAACAAAGTATTCTCTCATATACCTTGGGATTGCTTCGCCCCGCTCGGACGGGGCTCGCAATGACAGTTACCAAGTTAAATTTTCAACAAAAGCTTTTTCATAGCGATTTTTAAACTCTGCCAAAGTAAAGCAATGATTTTGTGTACCATAATTTTCTACTGCATAAGTTGCAGCCACGGCGCCCACTTGCCCACAAGTTTTTAAATCTTTTCCTTTAACAAAAGCAGAAAAAAACCCTGCCCGATAAGCATCCCCAGCTCCGGTTGGGTCATCTACCGAAATTGCAGGACAAACACCCACTTCTATTGCCCCATCTTTGTTAACTATCAAAGAACCTTTTTCACCCAAAGTAATAATTACTACTTCTACATGTTTTAAAAGTTCAAACACTCCCCAACCAGTTTTTTCTTCAATCAATTTTAATTCATAATCATTGCCAATCAAAAACTTTGCTTGACCAATAACCATCATTAATTCTTGAGCCGAAAAAGCAGTTACTTGTTGACCAGGATCAAAACAAAATGGTATTTGCAATTCATAACATTCTTTGGCATGTTTAATCATTACTTCTTTTTGTGTAGGGGAAATTAAAGCAAAAGCCACGTCATCTTTTAAATCTTTCACTGCTATTTTTTCTCCTTCAATCAACGCCCCATTATAAAAAGCCGTTATTTGGTTATTATCTTTGTCCGTAGTAATATGTGCCGAAGCTGTAAGTTTTTCTTGACTCAAAAAAATATAATCAGTTTTTAAATTAAGTTTTTTAAAATAATTTAAATAATCTTTACCATCTTCACCAAGTGGCGCAAAAATTAAAGGCTCAGCACTAAGTAAATTCATGGTATAAGCAATATTACCCGCGGTACCACCAAAATTACGCTGTAAATTATCTACCACAAAACAAACATTCAAAATATGCAACTGATTTGGCAAAATATGATTTTTAAAACTATCGGGAAAATCCATTATATAATCATAAGCCAAAGAACCCGAAACTAAAATAGCCATAAAATTAAAGTTAAATACCCGAATAATATAGCAGTTTTTGTTATTTTTGACAAGAAACCCCGGGTTCATCCCGGGGTTATTTACTGTCTTTATTGATTTGTAGAAGTTGTACTTGAACCGTTATCATCTTCATTTTCTACTTCATTTTCAACCTTATCTTCTGGTTTTGGAGGACGATTAGCTTTTATTGCTTCTTTAATTTTTTCCATTTCTTGTTGTTTAACTTCTTTAAAGGTTTCTCTGGCTTGCTTTACCTCTTCTTTTAACTTCTCTTCCATATTTTTAAAACCTTCGTGAGTGTCCCAAATTTCTTGTCTTTTTTCATTATTAAACTGCAAAGTACCACTAGCAAAAACTGCTGGAGTAGAAGAGGTGCTTTCCATTCTTCTTTCCAAACGGAATCTGGTGGTCAAATACATTTGCGCTTCTTGGGCTTTACGGTGGGCTTCGCTATATTTCATAATTGCTTCACCAAATTTTTGTTCAATAACTAATTTGTCACCTTCGGTAACTAAGGTAGTTGCTTCAGCTAATTTTTTAACAGCTTCTGCTTTATTCTCACTACTTACTTTATCATCATTATTATCAATAAATTTTTGCACTTCGCTAATTTTATTTTGAGCTGCATTTTTTCTGTTTTCAGATACCTTACTTAGAGTACTAGAAGTTCCTTCTTCAATTAACTTTAAATCATGTTCAAGCCTGTCTTTGATAGTAGTAGAAGCTTGTCCACGTAAAGAATCCATTACTGCTTTCATTTCCCCACGATTCTGCTTTTTTTCTTCGATCCTAGATAAAATTTCATCATGAGCTTTTACTGCCACTTCAAAATTGGCTTTTAAATTTTGAACCTGTTCCGGAGTAAGTTTTCCTGCGTCTTCTAATTTTTGTAAACGATCAGTCGCTTTTTGCGAAAATTCTGCAAACTTGCTAGCCAACATTTCCGAAGTAGAGGTAGTTAATTTGTTTTCGCCAGCTAATTTTTCGGTTTCTTCCAAACGTCTTTCGGCACGTTTAGCATCCCAAGCGGCTTGCGCTTCTGGACTAATGGCCAAAGCCGAACGTACTTCTTCATTTACTTGGGTCTTTATTCTATACAAAAGATCCCCTGGGACTGAATTTTCGGCTGCCACGGCAGTACCGCCACCCATGGCCAAAATAGCGGCAATAAGCAAACCTGCTATCATATAATTATGTTTAAGTATTAAATGAAGGAATGGAACCTTCTGATTATTATGACGTAAATTATAGTAATTTCTTACCGGTCTTCGCTCCGCTACGCCCGACAAGCCGGCACTATTCATAATTAAATTAGACAAAACTATCCGAAAATTTTGTTTTTCTTTTTTAGATAATTTGATAGATTTTAATTTTCTAAAAAATTTCATATTGTTGCAGAAATTGATTAAATTTATTTTTGTAGCGAGGACCTAGCGGAGCGAACCCGCAGCAAGAAAATTAATTTAATCAATTTCTTTAATTATTTCTTTCATCTTTTTTAATCCCCGATGTATTCTTACCGATACCACATCTTCTGATTCATTTAAAATTAACGCTATTTCTTTTGGACGAAATCCTTCTATATATCTCAAATTTAAAACTTCACTATACATTTCTTCTAAATTATTTAAAACTTTTTTAACTTCTTGTAAATCAATTTTTAAATTTAAATCTTCAGCTTTGGCCATTAAATCATTACCATTTTCAAGCATTGTCTCTACCGAAAGATTTTCTTTTTTTGCCCGGCTATAATCAATAATTAAATTCCGAGCCACTTTAAAAACAAAAGCTTTTAAATTATCTATTTCTTTATTACTATTTTTACCAAGATACTCCCAAGTTTTAAGGAACGCTTGTTGCATAAAATCCTTGGCCAATTCACGCTCAAACAAACGCAGGTAGCAAAAGCGAAAAACCGCGTCGGCGTGTTTATCATAAACTGCCAAAAATTCCTTTTCCATAAAGCTGTTTTGCACTTTCAACATATATGACGATATTATAGCCTTTTTCTTACAAAATTACTCTATGTACAAAACCAAACTTTTTAAATATTCCCCCTCGGGATGAAAGATATTTATTGGGTGGTCGGGTGCTAAATGATGACGACCAATTATCCGGACCTTTCTGTTTGCTTCTACCGCAGCTTGAAAAACTACAGTTTGGAAGAGTTTTTCGTCTACATGATAAGAACAAGAAGAAGTGATTAAAATACTACCAGCTGGCATTTTTTGTAGTGCCAAGCGATTAATATCTTTGTAGCCTCGACAAGCTTTGATAACATCGGTTTTCTTTTTAGCAAAAGCTGGCGGATCCAAAATAATTAAATCATAATTTAATTTTTCAGCTCGTAAAAATTCAAAAATGTCAGCCGTAATAAATCCAAATTGCCCCCTCATGCCCGAGGAGGGGGTAGGGGGAGGCGGGAGAAAACCATTTAATTTAAAATTTTCCTCGGCTCTCTGTATTGCTTCACTAGAAATATCTACTGTGTCTACCTGTTTAGCCCCGCCTTGAACGGCATACAAAGAAAAACCTCCAGTATAGGCAAAACAATTAAGCACAGATTTGTTTTTGGCTAATTCGCCTGCCCAAACCCGCATTTCCCGCTGATCAAGAAAAAAACCAGTTTTTTGGCTATTCACCAAATCCACTACAAACTTTAAACCATTTTCAATTACTTCTACATTCTTTACTTCTTTACCATATACCAAACCTTCGCTCATAGTCAAACCTTCTTCACGGCGAGATGATAAATCGGATTTTTCATAAATTGCCACGGGTTTTAATTTTTTTACTAAAAATTCTACAATTTGTGGTTTTAATAAATCAATACCCGCTGTCGCACTTTGAATTACCAAAACACCAGCATATTTATCTATAATTAAACCCGGAATATTGTCACCCTCGGAATTAACCAGACGATAACAATTAGTTATTTTTTCATTAAACAAACTTTTACGCATCGCAATCGCGCTTTCCAAATTTTTTTCTAATTCTTTGACTGGATCAGTATTGCCAAAACTAATCATTCTTCCCAAAATAGAAGTATTCTTGTTGCAATAAGCATGGCCTAGTAATTCTCCAGTAGAATTATAAACTGGCAAAATTTCACCATTACTAAATTCGGAAATATATGAAACTGCTCCGGAAAAAATCCAATGATGTTTATTTTTTATGGCTTTATCACGACCTGGTTTTAAAACAATGCCTGTTTTATTCATATTATTTTTTTTCTAAAACACAAAGCCCTTCAATATGAGCTGTGCGTGGAAAGAAATTATATAATTTTAAAAATTTAATTTCGTAAGCTTCTTTTAATAATCCTAAATCTCGTGCTTGAGTAGCAATGTCACAAGATAAATAAATAATTTTCTTGGGTAATTTATTTAAAACTTGATCAACTACCCTTTTATCCAACCCAGCCCTAGGTGGATCAAAAATAATAGTTTTTTCTGCAGTAATTAACTCCACCATTTTTTCCGATGGAGCACAAATTGCTTCGGCTTTGATTTTATTTAACTCAATATTTATTTTGGCAAATTCCACTGCTTCCGGATTGCTTTCTACTAGCTCTTTTGCCCCAACAGGCAAACCAATTGCCCCTACCCCAGAATAATAATCCACTACTTTATCATTGTTGCTTAGGTGATTTTTAATCTCGGCTAAAGCTTGTTTAAAAATTGGCACATTAATTTGAAAAAAACTAAACAAACCATAACGAAGTTTTACACCAAACAAATCTTCTTCTAAATAGTCCTGACCAATTTTGTATAAAACCGCGGTTGGCACCGAAGCCGGACTTTTATGAGTAGAGTAATAGATAGTTAAGCCAACTAAATTATTTGTTAACTTTGGATAATCATTAAATTCTAAACGATCTTTTATAAACAACCCAGCCAAAACTTCACCTTTTTGATTCGAACGGATAATCATTGTTTTTAAACTACGAAGCGAAATTTTATTTTCATTTACCCAAGCTAAAAGTTCCAAAGCCACTTTATTTATTGCTTCACTGGCCAATTCACATTTGGGAATGGCTAAATGTTTTTTGCCATTACGTTCAAAAAAAGCCAGACTAATTACACTATTTTCTTCTGTAAAACTATACTCCATTTTATTTCTATATCCATACTCTACCCCATCACTAACAATTTCTAAATCAGTAACTGTTAAACCAGCAAACTTTTGATATGTCTCAATTGACATCTCCACTTTCCATTTATTTTCTGTAGCAAAACTCATTATTTGCCAAGGACTACAAGACAAAAAATGATTTTCGCGTGGTTCCAAACGGTCGGGAGAGCGAGTAATAATTTCTTTGACTACACCTTCGGCAAAATTATGTTTATTTTTTTTTAATTCCACTTCTACTTCTTCACCAGGCAAAGCATTCCATACAAAAACAGCTTTGTCATCTACTCGACCCAAAGCTTGCCCACCAAATACCAGCTTTTCTATTTTTACTCTTAACATGCTATAATTAATATATTATTAAGCTATTTTTTATGCTTTGGCAAGATATAATTATCACAATTATCAGTATAATGTTTGTTTTTGCTTTGATACCACAAGTTTACTACGGATTTAAAAATAAAAAAGGATCTATTGTCATTTCTACCTCACTACCAAATTCTATTGGCATGTATGTAATGTCAATTGTTTATTTAACACTTTCTTTAAAATTTTCCGCTTTACTAGGTTTTTTTACTGCCAGTCTTTGGCTAACACTTTTTATTCAAAAAATAGTTTATAAATAATTATTTTTGGTTGATGGCAAACTTATAACTTCATTTTCAGAAGCAATTTTAGTATTTAAAAAATATTTTTTTGTTTGTTTCTCCGCCCATTTTCTATCAGAAAATTTCTTGTACACATTAGGAGCAAAATGTGTTAAAAATAGCCGTTTTACTTTGGCTCTCACAGCTAATTTTCCTACATCAACCGGGTTAGAATGCCCCCAACCACCAGAAGTTCCAACTTTGTTTGAACATTCATGAATTAAAACATCTGCATTTTTTGCCAACAATAGATCATTTTTGCAAACCGTCGTGTCACAACAATAAGTAATTACTTTTCCTTCCAGATTAAATCTAAAACCAAGTGTAGGAACAGTGTGCTGTAGAAATAAACATTCAAAATTTACCGGTGATTTATATACGCCTGGCTTCAATTCTTTTATCTTAAACTTATCACCTAAGCCAGTAAAAGGAGCTCTAACTAAAATATCATAATATCTTTTCATGCCCACTGGTAAATAAATTGTAACATTTTTATCATGAAAAAGAGGGAGTGCATGCAGACCTACAATATGATCTAAATGTAAATGACTAAGAAATAAATAAATTGGTTTATCTTTTTTAAGATACTTAATTGATTTGGTAATTCCATAGCCAGCATCTAAAATAAGATAGCAATCTTTAACATCAATCAAAGTGCTAATAGTATTATGACTTTTGTCATCGTACCAACCGTTGGTACCTAAAAATCTAATTTTCATATAATTAATACGAAATAAATTCAATCTTACTATGTGCCATTTTATGATAAAATTTTATTTCTGGATTTACTTGCTCTGATTTATACATAGCGTGTGACAAACCTTCCCAAAACAAAAACCAGCCAGCTGGCTCTAAAAGTATAACGAGAAAATTAAATAAAAATTTTTCATTAGCAAAAAAGGTCAACAAAAATGAAGCAACTGACATAAAAACTACACCCAAAATAACAAACAAAAAACCACGAGCAATTATCCCTTTTCGTTCCTTAATATATTGATGGTGTTGTTCAATAAAAAAATGATGTAAACGTTCTTTAATAACTTCTTCCTGATGGTGATTTCTTGTTTCTGGGGCTAATAAAAATTTTAATTCATAACTATCTTTACCGCGATCGCGAGCGACTTTTTTCATTTCCAATATAAAATCATCGGACAAAGCTCGTTCGGCAAAAGGTCGGGGGTCAAAATCAGAAAAGATATTATTATAACTATCTAACCACAAAGCCATTTCGGCATTTTGCAAAACTTTCTTCATTTCACTGGCTGTATATAAATTTTCTTTACCCGCCGTAGCTTTAGCGGAGGCTGGGCTTTTTTCTTCTGGCATAAAATTATTTTAAACTGTTTTAAAAATATTTAGATTGCTGAATCAAGAAATTTGCCAATCACTAAATTAATTTCTTCAATGGCTTCTGGAAAATAACGATAATCATGTGTGGAATCAACTAATTTTAACATTTTTGGTTCAGGAATTAGTGTATACAATTTTTCTACCTCCTCAACAGTAGTAAACTCATCTTTCGACCCATAAACTAGTAGTTTTGGTTTTGAACATTTTTTTAAAGAATCACCAGCATCGTAATTTTTCCCATCCTCCCAATAACTAATAGGTAATAAAAATTCTTTTTGTTTTTTCGTTGGGGAATTTCCTGGGGGAAGATCTCGATAAGAAATCTTAAAACCCTTTTGTAAAGACTCTTGATCCAGAGGAGTTGGTTTGCCGTAGTTTGCTATTATAGAAACTATACCAATGACATTTGGATTGGGTGCACCAGCAAGAATAGCGGTCGCTGCCCCCCGACTGTGTCCCAATAATAATGTTGATTTATTACCAAAATATTCAATTAATTCATTAACCGCTATAATATAATTTGTCGTGGAATAAATATCAATTCCCCCTGGGCTATCCCATGTACCTGGTGGATCAAACGCCACAACAAAAAAACTTTTACTGACTAAATAATTAGCATGACTAACAAAGTTACAATAATCTTTGGTATCCAATCTACCCGGAATTAAAATTGCCAGTTTTGTGGAACTTGGATCACCTTTTATATTTACAGCAAGTTCAAAACTTTTAGTTTTTATGATGTTCATAAAATTTAGCATTATTCAATAATATAACCCCACCCTGGTTGCCAGGCTTTCTGCTTTCGCCAATCTTCGTCAATTGCCTGTTCCCAGGTTTTACCACTCAAAATTACATCTAAGGCTAGTTGCGGAGCTTGATGAGCCACAATGGCAATATGTTTGTTTTGATAATTTTTTGGATTGTTCAATCCCCAAAGCCGACAACTCTCCCTGCTCCCAGCCAGTCGCCAGGCCTTTTTCGTTGTCGGTTGTTGTACCATGTACAAAATAGGTGATTTTTATGGACATATATTATGAGGAAAGGGCGGGATTTATCCCGGGATTAACCCGGGACCCCGAGTTTATCTCGGGGAACCCATGCGGAGGCGAGAGGATTTGAACCCCTGAGACCGGTAAAGGTCTGCCGCGTTTCGAATGCGGTGCTTTCGACCACTCAGCCACGCCTCCATTATTTATATTGTTAGTAAATATTTTATTCTTTCTCTCCCCTTACCTGTTTTTAGAAAAATTTCTTCTTGTTGCGCGTCCTTTTTTGACAAAAAAGCCTCATAATACACCAACTTCCAAGGACCATTATTGGATGTAAATTCGCTATTACCTAAATTATGTTCTTTTATTCTTCTTTTTAAATCATTAGTAAAACCCTTATACAATTTTCCACTTTTTACACTTTTCAAAATGTAAACGTAATGCATACCAAATTATTAATATAACCACTCCCAGCCCGAGGCTGGTCCGCCTTGGGCGGAAGCCACCTCTCTCTCCTCCTTACCCACCCAGATTATCACAAATCCAGAGATTTTAAAAGCCGCGATGAACGCGGCTTTTATTTTATTCTTTAGTTTCTTCTACTACTTTTTCTTCTATTACTTCTGGCAAAATGTCTACTGGTTCAATTTCTTTTTTGTTCTTTAATATTTCGTTGTCTACCTTTTCTACTTTATTACCTTTAATTTCTTTTAATTTCTTTTTATAGTCACGCAAATAGTAAGGGCGAGCCTGGCGCACCTTTACTTGGCGCACTACTTCGATTTTTTCAACCACTGGCGAATGAATAGGGAAAATTTTCTCTACACCTACACTATTGGAGATCTTTCTTACGGTTACAGTAGCACCTGGTTCTTTACCATGTTTTACCGCAATTACCATACCTTCAAAAACCTGAATACGTTCTTTTTCTTCACCTTTGGTATTGGTTTCTTTAATCTTCTGGTGGACTTTAATAATCATGCCAGGAGCTAAATTTGTTCTATTATCTTCATTCATATTAATATTGTTAATGAGAGGTTGGTCTAGAATGCCAACGTCAGTTATACATAAAGTGACGTTATGTTACTATAAAACCCAAAAAAAGTCAAGAGCCTAAATTTTTCCTATCTACCTAGGGGGGAGGGCTAAAATATAACCTTCTTTTTGCAAAATTTCTACAATTTCAGTCAAAACTTCCTCTAATTTATTATCTTTATTTACCAATACATAATCATAAAAACTCTCTTCATTATCCAATTCATATTTAGCCGCCTCTAAACGCCTTTTTAACTCCACTTCACTAATGTTGGGATCCCGTCCCTTAAGACGCTTTTCCAAAACACTAATTGATTCGGTTTTAATAAAAATAGTAGTAGCCTCATAATTTTTTTTGTAATACCTGGCCCCAACCACATCTGGATTAACAATAATATTAAAACCAGCATTAAGTTTTTGTTCTAAATCCGGTTTATAAGTGCCATAATATACAGCCCGACCAGTTACAAAAGTATGTTCAATAATATTGCCAATTGTCACTTCTTTTTTAAATTCTTCTTCAGAAAAAAAATAATAATCTTGTCCATCTTTTTCATTGAGACGTGGTTCACGAGTGGTAGCAGTAACCAACCTCGTAAAAATAGGATATCTTTTTATTAATTCTCTAGTAACTGTACTTTCTCCAGAACCAGTGGGGCCAGCAATTACCAAAATTTTTTTAGACATATTAATTTAAGTCTTTTAAAAAACTTTCCAATTCTTTGGGCAATTTACTTGTAAAAGTTTGCTCATAACCATTTAAATCAGTAAAACCAAGCTTTACAGCATGCAAAAATACTCTGTTTAATTCTGTATCTCGTTTTCTATTTAATCTTTTATTAAAATATAATTTATCACCAACTACTGGGTGACTGTAAGCCATCATATGTACCCGAATTTGATTGGTACGACCAGTAAAAATTTTTACACGAAGCAAAGTATAACGAACATAATTCTTTTCTATTACAAACTCGGTCAAAGCCTCTTTGCCTTCTTGAATTTTTTCTACATTCTTTACTTTAAATTTATCAGTTTTGGGCCGAGCCACCATTTTACCATCATGACCACGATCTATTTCAAAATCAATTTGATCATAATTTTTTTGTACTGTACCATGTACCAAAACTAAATATTCCTTATTTATCTCTCTATTTTGAAATTGTTTTTTTAAATGTTCAAACATAGCCTGAGTTTTGGCAATTACCAATAATCCCGAAGCTTCTTTATCCAAACGATGAACAATACCAGGTCTTATGTTTTTCCCCTCTGCCCGAGAGGGGGTGTGGGGGGAGTGGGAGTCACCAACTTTTTTTATTTTGGGATACTTTGTTAGCAACCAATTTACCAATGTATTTTCTTCTCCGGCTTCGGTTGGATGGACCAATATACCAGCTGGTTTATTTAACACCAAATAATCACTAGTTTCGGCGACAATTTCAATTGGCAAATTAGCAATTTCTGTTTTCAAATTTTTTTCTATTTTATTGGTTATAATTTTTTTAACAATTACTGGTTTAATAATTTCAATCTCATCACCATTCAAAATCATGGTACCAGTTTTTTTAGGTAATTCTTTGTTTAACAAAATTAATTTTTGCTCAATCAATTTTTGAATTTTAGAACGAGTTAATTTTAGTTTTTCAGTCAAAAAAACATCCAAACGAATTTTGCTATCTAAATCTTTTATAATAATTTTTTTATTTTTACTTATCATAATAATTTCTATTAGTACCCCCGACAGGAATTTCCGCCATAGGCGGAGAACTTTAGTTGTGCTCTCGGCGCGAATCGAACGCGCATCACCAACTTCGGAGGCTGGCGTCCTATCCATTGAACGACGAGAGCGAAAGATGTGCGTCCAGATGGATTTGAACCATCGACGGCCACCTTATAAGGGTGGTGCTCTACCGCTGAGCTATGGACGCATAGCAAAATTTTAGATAATGAGACTATATCAGATTTTGCAAAAAAAATCAAGACCCCTTTATTATAAAATATTTTTTAAAAAAATTTTATAAAAAATAAAAAAATATATTAATTTTATAAAAAATTATTTTTAAAATAGTTATGCACAGTTAAAATACCAAAAACTATTTCCAAAAACAAAAAAATTCTTTATACTATACACATAAGTAGAAAAAATTTACAGCGATGCTTGTCCTGTACAATTTGCACAATAAAAAATTTTGGTGTGCACCATGGTCACAACAAAATATGTGCCTTCTTTTGAAAGGGGGTGGCAATATGAAAAAAGTTAAAAAAGCAAAAAAGAAAGTTGTTAGAAAAGTTAAAAAAGCTAAAAAGGTGGTAAGAAAGACTGTTAAGAAAGCAAAAAAGAAAGCTGTTAAAAAAGTAGCTAAACGAAAAGTTGCTAAAAAAGCAAAAAAGAGAAAATAATTTTCTAAAAAACCCTGTACCGTTCTGGTACAGGGTTTTGTTATTTGTGTCATCCTGAATTTATTTCAGGATCCCCTGAGATGCTGAAATAAATTCAGCATGACAGACAGTTATAACTCAAGGCCTATTTGTTTTTTGCCAACTCTTTCCTCATCACTAAACACTTTTACTACTCCAAACTCGCCATCATAACCAGGCCGTACATAAATTTTACCAGTTCTTACTCGCTCAACTGCTTCACCAATGATTGGTTCTGAAGTAAACGCAATTTCTTGCGTATCAATATTTAATAAAATATTAAATTCATTACCTAACTTTTTAATTAACTTATTATATACTTCTTTTACTCTCTTGGTACTCACTCCACAATTAAAACAATCAGCAATAATTTCTGGCAAGGGTACCAGACTTTTAAATGGAACGTGTTTTATTTTTTTTGCTTCTTCTTCTGTTCTGTCAGCCAACTCCGTCACGCGATTCATTACTCCAATTACTAATTCTTTTTTACACTTAGGACAAATATTTTTCAATTTTCTACTTTCTTCTGGTGCACAAACAAATTTACAATTCGCATGACCATCATAATGATACTTTCCTTCTTCTGGAAAGAACTCTATTGTATAGAGTAACTTTCCAGCCACGTGATCTGCTGATGAAGCAGATTTTACGTGGCAACTCTCCTTAATGACGTTAAAAATATTTTCATAAGTAATGGCTTTTTCATCTACAAATTCCAAAACATTGGCTTCACGCCCAATTTTTTCCAAACTATGAGCATCAGAATTGGATACTAGTGCAATTTTATCCAATTTACTAAGCCTCCAATTCATTGGTGGGTCACTAGATAAACCAGTTTCAATTGCAAAAATCTTTGGCGTTAATTCTTCAAAAGCTTCTTCTAAACTATTATAGCCACCTTTGGAACCAAAAATACCAAACCACGGCGTCCAAGCATGGGCGGGAATCATAATCATTCGTTCATCAGTCTCTAACATAATTTCTAACAACTGTTTTACTGTTAAACCTAAAATTGGCCGACCATCAGAACGTAAATTAAAACCCATTGTTTCTAATTTGTTATTAAATTTTTCTGCCACTTCAATATTGGGAGCAAAAACACACACATGAATTCTTCGAGTTTTGTCTTTGTGTTTTTTAATGCACGATAATTCTGTACCAATAATGAAACGGGTTTCACTGTCCCCCTCTGCCCGAGAGGGGGTAGGGGGAGTGGGAGCCTTCAATTTATAAACCCCTTCATTTTCCTCCACCAAACTTGTCTTTATATGTTCAAACCACTTAGGATGGGTAAAATCCCCTGTTGCTACAATATCTACCCCACGAATAGCACAAGCCTTGGCAATTTCTGACAATTCCAAACTCTTACTACACGCCCGGGAGTATTTGGAGTGGATATGGAGATCAATAATTTGCTGGATCATAGACAATTGTGATAAACTCAAGGTAAATTATACTCTAATATGTATATTTATCAACCCATAAAATTATGAACTTTAGACCTGAAATACCTACACATTCACCATATGAGGTCATCTGCAACGATCGAGAAAGATTAGAAGCGACAATTCAAGACTTTAAAAAGGACGGTCCAGAAAAAATGTACGTCCTGGCTGATTTTGATCGCACCTTAACCACTGCCAAACCTGTCCCTTCAGTAACCAGCGAAATTAGAAGTAGCGGTGTTTTGGGACCGGAATACGCAACTACCTCTAGTGAACTGTTTAAAAAATACTACCCTATAGAAATAAATTATAACCTGAACCCGGAAGAACGCGCTGCCAAAATGCAAGAATGGCAAGAACAAACCAATAATTTATTAATAAAATTAGGACTTACCAAACAGATGCTAGACCAGATTATCGACAACCCCGGGATTTGTTTTAGACAGGGATTAGAAAAATTTTTAGCACAATTAGGAAATAGCAATATTCCCCTAGTTTTAATGTCGAGTGGTCCTCGATATTTAATTGAAGGGCATTTAAAAAAAGCCGGCCTTTACCGACCGGGCATACATATTATTGCTAATGAATATGAATTTGATGAAACAGGTAAACTGCTCCGGATTAAGGAACCAATAATTAATCTGGCCAACAAAGCTAAAATTTTAGTGGCCGGCCATGAATGTCACCAAGACGTTGCCGACAGACCAAATGTGTTAGTACTGGGTGACAATATCGATGATTTGGATATGGTTGAGGGTTCCAAATTTGATAATTTGTTAAGTGTTGGTTTTTTAAATGATGAAACCGACCCAGACAGCCGTCAGAAATACTCTCTATCTTTCGATGCCGTAGTAACTGGCGACGGCCCCATGGACTTTCCCAACAAATTGGTAGGAGAAATTACTGCTTAATTTATTCCAAATTCTTCCAAATAGTTAGCTAATCTTTTCATCTCTCCAGCGTTACAGACCTTACCTCTCATACCCAATTTGTTAGCTTCTTCAATAAAATCCTCTCCGTCATCTAAATATAATATTTCTCCCGCTTTCACTCCAGATTTTTTAATTAAAACCTCCAAAAACTGCTTACAATTACCTGTTTTATTTAGATGTTCATTAAAAGAATAAATTTTTTCATCAAAAATACTTTCGAAATGATACTTTTCCTCCAAATAAGCAACTCGGCTGGAAAAATTGCCAGAAAAAATAATTAATTTTACTGATCCTAAACTCTTCACCTTTTTAAACACGGAAAAAATCTCCGGGTCCAAAACATAGCCGTCCCACCATTCCTGCCTAATCAATTTGGCATCATACCCAACTGGTAAATTGTTTTGAACCCACTCCCAAAATACTTCTTCATCAACCAATCCTTTCCTAGTATCATTGGCTATTTGGGATAAACGAGCTGAAATTAATGGCAAGATTATTTTTTCATCATAATTATATTTTTTGGCCAAATTACTAAAAGCTACCTTTTTCCCTTCGGAAAAAAGCACCCCTCCCAAATCAACGGCAATAACTTTTATTCCACCCATATTAATCTTTAGTCAAAATTTCAGTCTCTTTTAAATCCATTCTAAACTCAAAACCCATTTTTTTAAAACCATGTTTTTCATAAAATTCATGTACGAGAACTTTTTTCATTTTACATGTGCCAATAATTTTATAACACCCCTGTTCTTTGGCTTCGGCAATAGCTAACTCTAACAACTGAGTACCCAAACCACGACTGCGATATTCTTCCTCAATATAAACATTTTCTAAATAAGCATAAGGTTCGGGATGGCGATCTTGAAACATAATATAAACAAAAGTCCAACCCAAAACTTTGTTTTCTTCTTCTAAAGTTATTTTAACAGCAAAAGCGTCATTTTTTATTTCTTTTTTAATTTCCATATTAAATAAAATAATTACTTTAACACCTTCTTTAAAATCTTTCCTAATTTTTCTGCGCAAACACCACCGCTGTCTCTTTCGTATGGTGCACGTAACAATTTTTTACCAAGTAAATCGCCATTATCTTCCAATAAACTCCAACCCCTCACTTTATAATTCTTTTTTTGTTTAGCCGTTAATTTATTACCACTATAAATTACCAAATCTAATGGACGAGGCAAATACTTTTCCAAAGTTTGTACCATACCAGCCACATCTTCTGGCCCAGTTTCGCCATTGGTATGGCGGGCATTACCCACCACATAAATTAATTTGGCTTTGGTATTTCTTTTAATTACTTCCTTAATTCCTTTGGGAAGCAAGGCCGCGATGATACTAGTATGTAAACTACCAGGACCTAAGATAAGATAATCCGCTTCGGAAATTGTTTTTAGTGACTCTTTGTAAGCAGATACTGCTGGTTCTAAATAAACTTTTTTTATTTTTAAACTACGATCATATTTTGGTACATCTATCTCTCCTTCAGTTTTGATAATCTGGCCGTTGCTTAATTCGGCACAAATATGAGTAGGTTTTAAAATGTTTGGATAAACTTTACCAACAGCTTGTACTCCTTGTTCAAAAGCTCGCAAAGCCTGTACAAAATCACCAGTCATTTGCCAGGCAGCAAATAAAAATAAATTACCCAGATTATGACCAGATAATTCGCCCAAGTCTTTAAACCGCTGACGATAAAACAATTCTTTTAGAAAAGGATAATCATGACGACTCATAGCCAAAGCTACCCGCATTACATCGCCTGGTGGCAACATGTTGTATTCTTGGCGCAATTTACCGGAAGAACCAGTAGAATCGGCCATAGAAATTACTGCCGAAATATCAAATAAAGCCAAATTTTGTTTTAAAGCTACTACCGAAATTGCTCCCCCATTACCTCCACCAATTACTACGACTTTTTTCTTCATATATTTAAAAATTCTAAAACTTTTTTATCCATTAAATCATCCACAATAAAATCTGCTCTACTTAAATTATCATTAATATAAATATTTTTGTAACCAATACAAGTCATACCCGCATTTTTGGCCGATACTACTCCATTTTCTGAGTCTTCAAAAACTATACATTCTTCTGGTTTAACTCCCAGTAGTCTGGCAGTATGTAAATAAATTTCTGGGTTAGGTTTACCACAATAATTTACATGATCACTAGAAACTACTTGTTCAAAATATTGCCCCCAATTAAAACGTTTTAATATTGTTTCAATCATCCACAGCTTGGCTCCCGAAGCCAAGGCTATTTTAAAATCACTGGCTTTAATTTTTTTTAATAATTCTTCAGCATTTTTTTGTTGCTGAGAATATTTTTGATAAATATCTTTGATATAATCCTGACGGCTCTCGGTAATTTTTTCTATACTATCACTAATTTTAAATTTTTCTTTTACCCAACGTACTACTTCTTCTTCACTTCGTCCGTTACAATATGCAATATAGGCATCATCGGGTACGACATTGTATTGTGCTAAAAATTGACGATCAAAAGCTAACCAAGCTTGATAATTATCTACCAAGACTCCATCCGTATCAAAAATTATTGCTTTGTATTTCATAATTTTTACTGTCATCCTGAATTTATTTCAGGATCTTTTTAATTTAGGAGAGATGCTGAAACTAGTTCAGCATGACAAACCTACTCTACGGTAACACTTTTAGCCAAATTGCGTGGACGATCTACATCTTTACCAAGTATAACAGCCATGTGATAAGCAAACAATTGCAAAAGCAAGGTATTAACCAAAGGCTCCAACAATTCCATAGTATCAGGTACATAAATAACATCTTCGGCCAATTCTTTGACAGCTTCGTCACCAATAGTCGCCAACAAAATAATTGGCGACTTGCGCGCTTTTACTTCTTCAATATTACTGCGCATTTTTTCATATAATTGATCTTTAACGAGTATCGCAAAAATTGGAAATTCGGGTGAAAGCAAAGCGTTTACCCCATGTTTCATTTCACCAGCTGGATAAGCTTCACTATGAATATAAGAAATTTCTTTTAATTTATGTGAACCTTCTAGGGCAACTGGAAAATTTATACCACGACCTAAAAATAGAAAATCTTTGTAACCAGAATATTTTTCTGCCAAGACTTTTATTTGGTCATTTAATTTTAATACCTGATTCATTTTTTCGGGAATTTCTAGCAAGGCTTTAATTAATCTTTGACCAGTAGCCAAAGTAACTCGTTTTAAACGACCAAATTGAATGGCGTAGAGAATCATAATTGCCACCATATTGGTAAAAGCTTTGGTAGAAGCTACTGCTAGTTCTGGCCCAGCATGAATATAAGTGCCACCATCGGTTTCGCGAGCAATAGTTGAGCCAACTACATTTACAATCCCACGCACATAAGCACCTTTACGTTTGGCTTCGCGCACGGCGGCCAATGTATCCGCAGTTTCGCCCGATTGCGAAATAGCAAACACCAAAGTTTTGTCGGTAATAATTGGGTCACGATAACGAAATTCACTTGCCACATCTACTTCGGTAGGAATGCCAGCCAATCTTTCAAAAGCATATTTACCAACCATGGCCGCATAACTAGCCGTACCACAAGCAATCAAAACAATTCGTTCAATAGAACGCATCTGATCATCGGTCATATTTAAACCACCCAAATGTGCTGTGCCTTCTTCCAAATCTACTCGACCTCGAATTGCATCTTCAAAAACTGTTGGCTGATCATGAATTTCTTTGAGCATAAAATGATCATAGCCTTGTTTTTGTGCTTGTTCATCGTTCCATTCAATTTCTTCTACTTTTTTACTAATTAGTTCATCACGCAAATTAAAAGTTCTTACACCTTCTAAACCAATTTCGGCAATTTCACCATCTTCCAAGAAAGTAACTTTTTTGGTATAAGCCAACATTGGCGTGGCGTCAGACGCGATGAAATATTCACCTTCGCCAATACCAATTACCAATGGACTTCCCAAACGTGCTGCCACAATTTTGTTTGGCTCATTGGCATGCATTGCTACCAAACCATAAGTACCACGCACTTGAGCCAACGCAGTTTCTACTGCCAAACGCAAATCTCCTTTATAATTAACTTCAATTAAATGCGCCAAAACCTCTGTATCAGTTTCCGATTTAAAAGTATGACCAAGTGAAGTTAATTTTTCTTTAAGTTCGCGATAATTTTCTATAATACCATTATGGGCAATAACTAATTTACCATCACAAGCAAAGTGTGGATGGGCATTTTCTTCGGTTACCCCACCATGCGTAGCCCAGCGAGTATGAGCAATACCAACTGTGCCTTCAATTTTTGTATCCTTAAGTTTATCAGCCAAACTATCAATCTTACCTACTGCCCGCATGCGCACAATCTCTCCGTTCATTACGGCCACTCCAGCACTATCATAACCACGATATTCCAAACGGCGAAGCCCTTGAATTAAAATTGGCAAGGCCGGTTTTTTACCAAGATAACCAACAATTCCACACATAAAATTATTTATTAATTTTTAATGATAATTCAAATGCTTTTTTATTTTCTTCCCAATTTGTTTTTTTTGATAATTTTTTTTCTAGCAATTCAAAAATTTGTTCAGTTTTTAAAATATTTTTATCTGCTAAAAATTTTGTTATCAATCCTAAAAAGAAAATATTGTAACTTTGTTTTAAAATATTATTTTCTTTAAAGACTTCCACAAAATCATTAATGTCTAATTTTAAATCCTGCCTGCCGGTAGGTAGGTCTGCATTTTTAAATTTCTTCGTTCGGGCATCAGCCTGTTCACTCATGATTAACAAAACATTTGGTTCACTAAAGCGCGGGTAAGCAATTTCCTCATCACTAATAATTAAAAACGATAAGGAAACTCCCCCACGTTGTTCCAAACCATAATTAGGAATTTGCGAAATGAAAAAACCATTGGCAAAACTAGCTTGTGCCAATAAATCTGAAATTGATTGTATGCCTTGACCACCATCACCAGCCAATAAAATTTTTAAAATCATAATTCACCCAATTTAAAAACATTCTTTAAACCATTTAATTTATCAATAGTTTGTGTACCAACGGTTTTCCAATTCGTTGGGCAGAAACTTAAAACTTCTACCAAAGAAAAATGACCCACTTCCTGAGTTTGAATAGCTTTTTCCAAATATTCCATTAATTGTTTTGGTTCATTTACTGCTGTGCGAGCCAAAAAAGCACCTTCTTTAACAATTCCTTTTAATAATTCTGGACCAAAAAATGGTTCTTCAATATTACCTTGTGGACTAGTGGGGGTAATTTGCATATTTAGAGTAGTTGGTGCGGTTTGCCCACCAGTCATACCATATACAGTATTATTGGTAACAATTACCATAATTGGTTCATCACGTTTGGCAGCATGAATTAATGACTGCAAACCAATCGCATAAGCACCACCGTCGCCCACCAAAGCTACGCAAAGAGAATTTTTTCTTGCGCGTTTAAAACCCATCATGGTTGGCACAACACGCCCATGATGTGTTTGAAAAGTATTGATTGGTAAAAAATTCCAAGCAAGCAAGGCACAACCAATATCAAGTCCCAAAACGGCTTGTTTTTGTATTCCCAATTTTTCTAAAGTTTTATTAAGCATGAGTAAAGTAATTGGGTACCCACAGCCTGGACAAAATTTTGCTAAATTCTCTGGCATATTATTTTTGCGTCATTCCCGCGAAAGCGGGAATCCTGAATTGGTTGTAAGATCCCCGCCTTCGCGAGGATGACGTTTTTAATTATTCTTAATAAAATCAATTATCTCTTCCACCTCTATTCCCAAACCTGGTTTTTGTAAATACTCAAAACCAACGGCAATTTCTGGCGCCAATTGTTCACGAACAATGCGTGCTAATTGGCCAGAACTAGATTCAATAACAATAATCTTTTTGAGGTTATCTTTCATAAACAAATTATCTAAATCTTTTTTGGGAAATGGTCGTAATGTGATTGGCCGAAAATAACCAGCTTTGATTCCACTCTTTCTTAATTGTTTTACAGCTTCTTTTACTGCTGCACCCACAATCCCGTGAGCAATCAATAATATTTCGGCATCAGCAGTTTCTAATATTTCAGCTTTGGCAATTGGTGGAGAAATTTCATCCCAATCTTTTTGTGCTAAATTAATTTGTTCGTTTAATTCTTCTTCCATGGTGTAAATATTTGGCCAATGCACAATTTTATCTTCTGGTACTAATTGATGTGCCGGGACATTTTCAATTTTAATTTCTGCCAAATTTATTCCACTACGCATTTTTAATAAATAACCATCAGTTAATACAATTGCTGGAAAACGATATTGCCAAGCATCATTAAAAGCCTGACGCGTTAATTCGTATAATTCTCTACTAGTGGCTGGCGAATATACCAAGCGCAGGCCTTCGCCATTACCACCAAAACAAGCCAGCATTACTTCTTGTTGCGAATAAATTACTGTGCCCGAAGAAGGACCACCACGTTGGCCAACAATAATTACAAACGGAAGTCGCATGCCTTCGGCCATACTCATACCATCTTGTAGCAAAATATGACCTGGTCCACCCGAAGCGGTAAACGCTTTTTGTCCGGCCAAGACTGCTCCACATACCGCAAAACCAGCGGCGATTTCATCTTCGGTTTGTAAACTTGGTTTGCCTGTGGCAATCCAACCCGACAAAATTTCACAAGTTGGCGTAATTGGATAACCGTACATCACTTCGGCCTCGGCATCTAAACAGGCTTGCACTACCAACTCATGTCCATATAAAAATTTTCTATTATTATTCATATTTTCTTATATCTCAAGTCTTACAACTTATTTCTAAATAACTTTCATTTCTCTCCCCACTTTCACAAATGCCTCCACACACTTATTAATCTGTTCTAAAGAATGCGCTGCGGAAATCTGCACACGAATTCTGGCTTGTCCTTCGGGTACGACTGGATAACTAAAACTAATTACATAAATTCCTTCTTCTAACAATTTATTGGACATTCCTTTGGCAATTTTAGCATCATAGAGCATTACCGGAGCAATCGGATGATCTGTACCGTGAAGTTCAAATCCTGCCTCAGTCATTTTTTCTCTAAAATATTTTGTATTGCCCCGCAATTTATTTAAACTATCTTTTGTAGTGGAAAGTAAATCCAAAATCTTAATTGAAGTTCCAACCATTACTGGTGCCAAGGTATTGGAAAATAAATATGGTCGAGATTTTTGACGCAAATAATCTATTATTTCCTTTTTCCCAGAGGTAAAGCCACCCGTCGCACCACCCAAAGCTTTACCTAAAGTAGAAGTGATTATATCAACTCTACCCTCTACTCCGCAATACTCAGCTGTACCATGCCCATTTTCACCCACAAAACCAGTAGAATGAGAATCATCTACCATTACAATCGCATCATACTTATCAGCGAGGTCACAAATTTCTTTTAGTTTAGCAGTATCACCATCCATACTGAACACGCCGTCAGTGGCAATCATTCTAAATCTTTTCTCTTGAGTTTGTTTTAAAATATTTTCCAATTCTTCCATATTGCTATGGGTATAACGATGACGCTCGGCTTTACACAAACGCACACCATCAATAATAGAAGCATGATTCAATTGATCAGAAATAATCGCGTCTGCATCAGTTAATAAAGTTTCAAACAAACCACCATTGGCATCAAAGCAAGAAGAATATAAAATTGTATCCTCTGTACCAAGAAAATTACTAATCTTGGTTTCTAATTCTTTGTGCTGTTCCTGAGTACCACAAATAAACCTCACTGAACTCATACCATAACCCCATTTATCCAATGATTCATGAGCAGATTTAATAACTTCAGGATGATTAGCCAAACCCAAATAATTATTTGCACAAAAATTTAAAACTTCTTTACCTTTTACAGAAATCGTCACCCCTTGTTTACCCTGCAAAAAACGTTCGTCTTTGGAAAAACCAGCTTCTTTTATTTCAACTAATTTATTTTGTAAAAAATCTTTCATTTTTGAAAACATATTATTTTTGCATATCAAAAATTAATTTAGGATACTGCTTCATCTTTTCTTCCATAAGTTCGGGACTGAATTCAGAAAAATTAATAACCGGTCCATCTCCTCCGCGCATAATAATATTCCACATTTTATCTTGGACACCATTAGTTTTGTCAGACAATACTCTTTGGGCAGTTTGCCAGGTTTTGAATATTTGCCTGCCAATAATATTATGCAAAGTAAAACCTTTCATTACCATTTTAGAAAATTTTGGAATCATAAAATCACCATCCTTAATTCCAAACAAAATTACTTGCCCACCAAACCGGGTTGCTTCGATACAATTATTTACCGAGGAATTAAATCCAGCCATTTCCATACTCACATCCACCCCTTTACCATAAGTCAATTTCATAATTTCATCAATTATTTCTTTATCATAATCATAAGGATGTTCCTTTGGCGTTGGTTTAATAACAATACCTTCATGGGCCCCAAGTTCAAGCGCCATTTTTACATTATCCTCGTTAATATCAATCGCAATTACTTTGGCTGCGCCAAACTGTCGCGCTAACAACACAGAAAACAAACCAATCTGGCCACAACCAAAAATCGCCACTCGTGCCCCCCTCACATCTACCCGAGTCAATGATTGAACCGCGTTGCCAAATGGATCATACATGGCGCAGATTTCTGGACGAACCCGATTAAAATCTACTACCCATAAATTCTTGGCAGGGATTTTTACATATTCAGCAAAAATACCATCAATACTAATACCCATAATCGCTTGATCCTGACATACTTCTTCTTCACCCATTCGACACTGAAAACATTTACCACAAGTAATATGTGAATCACCAGATACTTTATCACCAGCTTTTACCCCATATAAACTTTCTACCAATGAACCAGCCTCGACAATTTCACCCACAAATTCATGCCCAACAATTCGCATTTGTTTATTTTCTTTCTTCAGTGAATTATGAAACATATCTGTAAATGCTTGTCGATGCCACATTCCGCGATCTGAACCACAAATACCAGCATAAAGTACTCTGACAATCACACTGGCAGCATCTTTTTTATTGTTCAACTCATCCAAAACCGGCATTGGAACTTCTCTTTTAAAAAATCCTTTTTGTCCATACCATTCATTTTTGGCAATATCAATTGTAAGAGCTTGTATAATTTTTGTCATATAATTTCAACACCTAATTTTTCTAAATGTTCTTTAGTGTTAATGCCAATAGCTTCTTTGGGATCCATAGCCACGGAGGATAATTTTTGTCCCTCGGCAAAAGCCAAACCTACCAAATCTGTTAAGTAATATTCACCCTGCTTATTATTATTATTTAATTTTTTTAAATTATTCCACAACCAGTCGCTATTAAAACAAAAAAGTGAGGTATTTACTTCTTTAATTCTTAATTGTTTTTCAGTCGCATCTTTTTTTTCTACTATTTTAACTATATAATTTTTTATTCCGCCACGAATAACTCTGCCATAATCATAAAAATTTTCCCGCCAATCATTAAAATCAGAAACCTCGGCAGTCATTAAAGTTAATTGATTGTTTTTTTTCAAATGTTTATTAACTAATTTTTTTATAGAATTAGTAGACAAAAATGGCATATCACCATACAAGACCACAATATTTTCTACTTTGCCTTTTAAAAATTCTTCGGCCATCATTACTGCATGTCCAGTACCCAAACGTTCTTTTTGTATAACATAGGTCGCGCGATTTTTTAAATAGTCTTGTACTGCCGGGTCATCATTACAAACCACGACCACTGGCTTTAATTTGGTTCCCAACATTTCGGCTGTATACATCACATATTCAATCAACGGCAAATTATTTATTTCATGCATCACTTTTAATTTGTTGCTTTTCATTCTGGTGCCTTTGCCGGCCGCCAAAATTATTATGCCTAAATTAGATTCTTTTGTCATAATAATTTTCTAAATAATTTTTTATTTCTGATAAAGTTCTGTAGTTTGGTAAACCACTGTGTTTATAAATGTTTAATGGAAATGAATTGGAAATCTTTAAAATTACTTTTAAATTTGGAAAATGAATTTGTAATTGTTGACTTTCATCTACTTTATCATTGATCAACCAATTTTCCTTATCAGTAGTGGCTCCAAATAATTCTTCCAAAACATTCTCTTTCGTCTTATCCACAAAAAAAATTCTTTCAAAATATTTGGCAATGCCACAACTCTTTACTTTTAACTCTTGAAATTCCGAATCCCCAAGACTTAATAAAATTAACGGTTGTTTTAACAAAGATAAACTTTGTAAAAATTCTTCAGCATCATGAGCTAAAAAATCTTTCATGTTTAAAGTAACTTTATTTAAAACTGTAAAAATCTCCTCTTCTTTAAAACCCTCACTTGCCAAAATCTCAGCGTGACGTTTATCGGAATAAGTAAATACTCCATCACTATTTACTCGTGCTTGTTTGTATGTCGTCCAAAATAAAGCATTACTTATGCCAATTTTTTCAACAGCTTTTAATCTGGCTTGTTTAAAACCATGTGTATCAAATAAAGTATCATCAAAATCTATTATAAACATATTATAATTTCTCCCACAAATTATCAAAAATAATTTTTTGTGTTTCAAAAACACCTTCATTTTCTATTACCACACCAATTGGTTCTTTTTTGGCATCTAAGGAAATGTAAGCAGTTTTGCCTGGATAAATAATTATATAGGTTGGGTTGGCATTTTCGGCTTTTAACCATTTGCGTTCATCAAGTCCACGTAATTCTCCACCCTCACCAATGGCAATAACTTTTACCGCAATATTTTTACCAATCCGTGCATCAGAAAAAGTGGAAAAATTGTCGTACAAATATTCGCGAATGCCAACGGCAGAATAAATACGGTATAAATTTTCAGACTTGCCCTGAGCGTCAGTCGAAGGGCTATTTTCACAAGTAGTTAAAACATCTTCCAAAATTTGGCAAATTTCTTTGCGTTCATAATAACGCGCTACTGGCCGTTCTCCACCCTTATTATACAAGGCTTGTAATTCTGGTACAGTTTTTTCTAGCTTTTGACTAGCTTCGCTCAATTCTACTTGCTGAACTTTTACCAAGGTTTGTAATTTTTCTGGATCTTCGGCCACAAAAAATTGTTTGGTATCTTTTTGATAATAATTTACCAGACCTTTTTCTTGTAACCATTTTAGAGAATCATAAGTAGTACCCCGGTTTAATTCACAATTTTCGGCCAAATTGCGTACCGAACTAGGGCCCAAAGACAATAAAGCAAGATAAATTTTGGCTAATTTATCACTAAATCCTAGTTTTTTAAAGATTTCCATGTCCATATTTTGTCATTTTTCAAGCTACAATATATTTTATCATAAGGGAAATATCTGTCAATTTTTTTTCGACAGATATTGTGGATAAGTTGTTGAACACTAAATAATCAAGTTTTCATAGCACCATTTTGTTAATAACTTCGTTAGGAGTTTGATAGTTTAAACACTTTCTCGGGCGATTGTTTAGCTTCTCTTGAA
>LBSX01000004.1 GCA_000990355.1 Candidatus Magasanikbacteria bacterium GW2011_GWC2_37_14 | reverse complement strand
TATTCAAATCTTTTCGTGTTTCAGAACATCAAACAATTTAATTCATTTGACCAACGGTGTGGATAGATTTGGGGCTCATCTATTGATTGGAAAAGACTGCCCTAGTATTGACAAAAACTTAAAAAAAGAGTAGTCTTAATATTAACAAACCGTTTTCTCCTAAGGAGGGAGAAAATGAGTGTCGTCCTTTCGGCTGTCGCGGTCGTATTAGCTGTACTCCTGTTTTCCGCGGGGGTCCTCTGCGCCGTCTGCCCGAATCCTGACCATCAGGATTAGCACCTTTGCCCTCCGCCGGCGTTTAAATAGGCGGTCTCCTCCTTTGTAATTTTAAGATTACAAAGGAAGAAAAATGAACCATTAAAAATGGTTTGTTTTTATTTAAAATTGACAAAACAATACTAAGTATGTTTTAATAGCCTTGCCAGTAGTTTTTACTTGTCTTTCGTGCTAGGGTTCGCCCTTGCTTTCGTGAGTTGGTAGGTCTAGATTGATCTCCGAAAAAATCGGGATTAAATCCCTTTCACTCACACCGACTCTGTGTCGGGAAAGACACCTAAGAGCGCAAGCTCTTTTATTATAGATGTGGGGAAGTTGCCTGGCCAACTTCCCCCAACCCCAAAATATTTTAAAACCCCACTCTTTACAAAGAGTGGGGTTTTGTTTTGCAGGCGCGGAAGGAATCGAACCATCGCTAACGGTTTTGGAGACCGTAGTACTACCATTATACGACGCGCCCATGTAAAAAGTCCCGCAAGGAACGGGACTATTTTAACTTATTTTGTCTCTTTATGCAAGGTGTGTATTTTGCAATACTTACAAAGCTTTTTTAATTCAAGTCTATTTTTTAATATTTTTTTATTTTTTCGAGTGAAATAATTGGTATGTTTACAAACTGTACATTCCAATTTAATCATGTTCTCGCGTTCTTTTGATGGCATAAAATTAATTTTAGTTATTAAATATTTTAAAGGCATTTAAAAAGCCCAAGAGCCGTTGCGCGGAATTGAACCGCGGACCACCTCCTTACCATGGAGGTGCTCTACCATCTGAGCTACAACGGCGCGACTTCGCTTACGAAGCTTTGACGACACAAGCATAATTGTGCCCAGAATTATACCGAAAAACAAAAAAAATGTCAACAGCGGGTTTTTTGACTTACTTCTGACACCTAGGACAATAAAAACTACTTCGACCACCTTGGGCTATTTTGATTATTTTGGCTTTTTGGCAAACTTTACAATTTTTACCCTCACGATCATAAACATTTAAAAAACTAATATTATACCCTCCCCGCCCGGCCGTATCTACATAATCACTAAAAGTTGTACCGCGATTTTTAATGGCAATTTTTAAAACTTCTTTACAAGCCTGGTGTGTGGCCAACAATTCTTTTTTGGACAAACTTTTGGCTTTTCTTTGAGGGTTAATTTTAGCCTTAAAACAAATTTCACTGGCATAAATATTACCAATACCAGCAATTTTATCTTGATCCATTAGCGCTACTTTTATTGGTTTATTTTTATTAGCCAAAATTTTTGTTAAATAATTAAAAGTAAATTGATTGGCTAGTGGTTCAGGGCCATATTTGCTTTTAATTTTAAATAATTCCTGTTGATTAACCAATTGCCAATAACCAAAACGACGGATATCATTAAAAAATAATTGCCCATCATTTTTAAATTCTAAAATAATTCTGGTAAATTTATTTGGCAATTCAGTAATTGCTGGTTCGGGATGCCCACCAGCAATTATTTCTTTACCTCGTCGAAAAATTAACTGCCCAGTCATTTTTAAATGAATTAATAAATAATTTTCATTTGCTAAAACAAAAATTAATAACTTACCAACCCGAGAAATATTTACAACTTTATTATTTTTTATTATTTTTACAAAACTCGCACGACTATTTTTTATAATTGCTTTTGATGATAACCAAACTTTAACTATCCGCTCATTAATAATTTTCTTTTTCAAATCTTCTTTGATTGTCTCTACTTCTGGTAGTTCGGGCATATTGACTTCTAAATAGTACTATATTAAGCTACTTAGTGAATGTACCACCAATTGAGTCGGGAGGATCTCATGTTGCTGATCGCGACCAGGGTTCTCGAGTTCATCGGGAAGGTCTGGAACAGTGGCCACAAGGACGACGACGTCGATCTCTTCGAGCTACTGCTCACCATCACGATGCTCTTGTTCTTCGGACCAGGCATCTTGGCCTTCAAGAGCATCGGGCTCCTGAGTAGCATCAGCTGACAACGGCGTGATGCAAGTGGTACTGGGGGCGTCGGCAACGACGCAAGGAGATGTGGAGCGACCGTCGACGTCGTTCCACTCTCTGTAAACTACACGAGCTCCATAATTTGGAGCTCGTTTATTTGTCATGCTGAATTCACCTGCCTATCGGCAGACAGGTTTCAGCATCCCAGGGATCCTGAAACAAGTTCAGGATGACAATTTGTTTTTCATTTTACTTGCCACTCTTTCAATCGCCTTAACAAATGCTCCTTCGCGCATAGTAATATTATATTTTTCTTTTGTTTCCCAAACTTCATTAAAAGCCTGAATCATAATTGGTTCTAATTTAGCAAACACGTCTGCTTCGGTCCAACGTTCATTTTTTACATTTTGGTCCCATTCAAAATAACTCACCGTTACTCCCCCGGCATTGGCCAAAACATCTGGTACCAAAATAATTCCTCGCTCTTTTAAAATTTCATCTGCTTCTGGAGTAGTTGGGCCATTGGCCATTTCTACTACTACTTTGGCTTTTATTTTGTGAGCATTGTCAGCAGTAATTTGATTTTCCAAAGCAGCTGGTACCAAAATATCTACAGGTAATTCCAAAATTTCTTCATTAGAAACATGTTTACAAGGACCATCTTTAGGCATTTGTTCCAAACTACAAACTGTTCCTAAACAATAACAACCAAGCATTCCCCCATCTTTTTTAATTTGTTCCGCTTTAGCTATATCAATACCAGCTTCGTTGTAAACTCCGCCTTTGGAATCAGAAATCGCCACAATTTTGTAACCATCACTAGCCAAAATTTTGGCCATAAAACCACCGACATTACCCATGCCTTGCACAGCCACAGTTGTTTCATTTGGTTTTAAACCTAACTTTTTGGCTAATTCACGAACGACATAAACCCCACCTTGAGCAGTGGCAGTTTCTCGACCTTCGGATCCACCATCTTTTATAGCTTTGCCAGTAATAAAGCCGGGGTCAGCGTGACCTAACAATTTCTCAAATTCATCTTGCATCCAACCCATAATAGTTGGTGTGGTATACATGTCTGGAGCGGGTACATCAATTTGTGCCCCAACATTACGCCAAATTTTTTGAATATAACCACGAGACATTCTTTCTAATTCACCTTGACTTAATTCTTTGGAATTTACAATAATTCCACCCTTACCACCGCCCATAGGAATATTTACCGTGGCACATTTTACCATCATCCAAAATGACAAAGCTTTTACTTCATCTAAACTAACATTGTGGTGATAACGAATACCACCTTTGTAAGGACCCAAGGCGTCGTTGAACTGTGATCTAAACCCGGTAAAAACTTTTACCTCGCCATTATCCATTTTTACTGGTACAGCAACAGTCAAAATTCTGTCTGGTTGTTTTAAAATTTCATGAATATTTTTATCCAAATTCATGATTTTGGCAGCCTTGTCCAATTGTGACATGGCATTTTCAAAAGGATTATTCATAATTTTAAAGATTTTGTTTCTTTTTTATAAGTTTTATTACACCCCAAATTACTAAACCAATTACTATCCACAGAGGAATGTACACAACCAACCAAATAACAAAATTTGCTAAACCTTTGGCCACAACCAAGAGAGTTCTGGCGGCAGTTTTTACTTCGGCCCAAGGTTTCCATTTGTTGGTGTCATCAACAGTTGGTAAAACATTTGGATCAGTAGATAAATAAACAGTTATTGTAGAAAGATCAGCACTTTGTTGTAAATATTTCATTCTACCTTGTATACTTTCAATTCGACCGCGAACATTGGTTAATTCTCTTTGTACTGCCAAAACGTCTTCTATTTTTGTCGCTCGTTGCATAATCTGCAAAAATTGTGCTTCGGCTGCACGCAAATTTTTTAATTGCGAATCAAGATCAACAAATTCTTCAGTTACATCTTGGCCACTCACACTTTCACTTTCTACTTGACCTAGTTGTTTTATGTCAATTACTCCGTTGTCAAAAATTTTTGCAGGAATTCGCACTGTAATTTCGCCATAAGGGGCAACTCCGGCTTTACTAGTCTCACTACTTACCACAAACCCGCCTTTAGCTTTGGTATAATCAGAAATTTTTACAATTGTTTCTTTTACATCATTAACCACCATAGACAAAGAACCGGTCTTAATAATCAAACGATCGGTAACAGTAGTACTACCGCCCGTTGCTGGTCTTTCATCTGAATTAGAAATTTCCATCATTTGTGGCACAGCAAAAGAATCTGACACCGAAGCTTCTTTGTTTAAAGCCAGACCGCTACTTACTCCATAGCCTCCACCCATCATTCCATAATTACTAGTTGACTCTCTATTATTTAAATTTAAAAAAACAAAAAGAACAACTAATAACACAACTACTGGCAAAGCTATTGCTAAAATGATTTTCCAATATTTTGACATACAAAATAATTTAAAAATTATAAATGTTTTTCAATCATTTCTTTTAATTTTTCTTTTGACACCCCACCAACCATTTGATCCACCACTTCTCCAGCTTTAAAAACCAAAAAAGTAGGAATGCTCATTACTTGATATTTTCCAGCTATCACCTGATTATCATCGACATTGAGTTTGGCAATCTTAACTTTGCTAGAATCTAACTCTTTGGCTAATTCTTCTATTAAAGGACCCATCATTTGGCAAGGACCGCACCAAGGTGCCCAAAAATCTACCAACACTGGTACCTTTGATTTTAAAACCTCTTGATCAAAATTTTGATCAGTCAACATTGTTTCTGACATAATATATTATTATTAAAAATTACCCTGCACCATTCTGGTGCAGGGTCTATTTTAGCATTAGTGAGTTTTGCTAGCAAGAGTGGATAACTATGTATTTATTTCTGGCTTATCCTCCATAGCTTCAGCGGAGGAGGATTTTTCTTCATCCTTCTCCTCTTTTTCTTTACCAAATAAAAATACTACAGGCTTGGATTCTTTACCATCGGGAGCTT
This sequence comes from Candidatus Magasanikbacteria bacterium GW2011_GWC2_37_14, assembly GCA_000990355.1. Classification (GTDB taxonomy): domain Bacteria; phylum Patescibacteriota; class Patescibacteriia; order Magasanikbacterales; family UBA922; genus GWC2-37-14. Next base: position 67,268 of record LBSX01000004.1, on the reverse strand, counting down.
CGTAATAAAATACCATACCCAATTTTTTCTTTCCGTCTTCTTGGGCAAACCAATCAAAACGTGGTTTGACTGCAAAGGCAGGTGCCATTTCACCAGCACTGGCCGCTGGAGGATTTTTTATCAAAGCTTTCATTTCTTCGGCGCGTGATTCTGCTATTACAAAATTCAAAGATTTATTAAAATCAAATCTATGCCCTTCTTTCCAAGGGTCAAAACCTATGCTATCACCCTTTTTTACCATACCCACCTGATCACCAAAACTCCGAAAAATTCTGTCTAAAGTTTCAACTAAATTTTTATCAACTTCACGTTCGGTTAAAACTTCGGCTACATTTTTTTGCCTTACATCTTCGGCATCATCTTGCCCAGCATCACCGGTTTCGCCTTCGTGTTCTACTGCTCTGGTTAATAATTGAGTTTTTCCATCTTGAAAACTTGGCAAACTAACTGCTTCTACATTTACCTCAGCGCCATTTTTTAAATGAGCAGTATTATTTTTTTTAAATTCATTGCCATACAAAATTTCCAAATGGCCTGGTTTTGCTTTTTTTTGTTCTACAGCCTCTGACTGTTGGTGCAATTCTTCACCATGTAATTCCATTTCCATTGAATCAGCGGTTGTGTTAGTCATAAAAATTAATTTAAAACTAATAAACGAATTTTGCTTTCTTCTTTATAAATTTCCAAAACATCACCAACTTCAATTTTGGTCTTACCTTCAAAACGCATACCACATTCGGTGCCAGCCGCTACTTCTTTCATTACCCCCTGGCCAACCCGACACTCAGAAATTTTTCCTGTGCCCATTATCTCGCCTTCGCGTTTTATTCTGACCAACGAACCAATATTTACTTTACCATCTTCTACTCGACCACCAACAGTCATTACATTTTTATCGGTTCTAAAAATTGCCAAAATTTTTACTCTGCCTAATTCGGTAACAATTTTTTCTACAGCTAATAATTTTCCTAATTCTTCTTTTACCCAATTGATTAAATCGTAAATAATACTATAATCTTTAAATTGTATCTCTTTATCACGCATTAATTCGGCAACATCATTGTTGGCATTAACATTAAAACCAACGACAATTGCTCCACCAGCTTCGGCTTTGTGCACATCATCTTCGGTAATATTACCCAAACCTTTACCAACAATTTTTACGCCCACTTCTTCGTGTTTAATTTTTTCCATTGAACCAATAATTGCTTCTAAAGAACCCAAAACATCGGCTTTGATTAACAAATTTAAAGTCTTTTTCGCCTCTTCATTTTCTTCATTTTTGGAAGTAGCAACTACAGTATGTTTTTCGGCACCAGTTTGCAAGCCTTTTTTGGCACGCACATCAATTTTTTCGGCAAATTCGGCTCGTCCCACATCTAAAATATCGCCAACTTCGGGAGCCACTTTAAAACCAATAATTTGTACGGGAGTAGAAGGAATGGCCTTTAAAATATTTTCACCTTTATAATTTTTCATAGCCCGCACTTTGCCATAGATTTCATTATTTACTACCAATGGATCATTGGCCACCAGTGTACCAGCCTGAACTAATACTGTGGCCACTGGACCCATGCCTTTGTCTACATGTGATTCAATAATTGTACCCACAGCTGGGATGCCCGAGTCAGCCTGAATTTTTTCGGCATTAATATCGGCGACCAATAATAAAACATCCAAAAGTTTATCAATATTTAAATTTTGTTTGGCAGAAATATCTACCATTGGCACATTACCACCCCATTCTTCACATTGAATACCACGTTGCGCCAAATCAGCGCGCACGCGAGTTGGATCAGCGCCTTCTTTATCTATTTTATTAATCGCCACGACAAGTGGTAATTTAGCAGCTTGAATAATTTTTATTACTTCTTCGGTTTGTGGTTTTACACTATCATCGGCGGCTACAACCATAATGGCAATATCGGCAATTTTGGCACCACGACTACGCATTACCGTAAAAGCTTCGTGGCCAGGAGTATCAATAAAAGTAAGCGCGCGCTCTTCTTTGGTCTTGGGATCTTTCCAAACAGTTTGATAAGCACCAATATGCTGGGTAATACCACCAGCTTCCGTATCAATTACATTGGCACTGCGAATTGCATCTAGTAATTTGGTTTTACCATGGTCTACATGGCCCATAACTACCACGACCGGTGGACGTGATTCTAGATTTTTTACTTTACTCAAAGCTTCTTCCAAAGCTTTACTCATTTCTTCTTCTTTAGCTACGTCAATTTTTTCACCAATTTCTTTTTGTACAGTAAAACCCAAATCCTCGGCCATAATCGCGGCAGTTTCATAGTCAATATTTTGGTTTTGGTTGGCCAAAATACCATTTTTCATGAGTTCGGTAATAATTTGGCTAACTGGTAAATTTAATTTTTCGGCAAAAGCGCGAACGGTAATTAAATGCGGCAAAATAACTGTTTGACCACTCTCTTTACGTAATTCTTTTTCTTTTATTTTTTTCTCTTCTAATTCTTTCTTTTTCTTTTCTTCTAATTCTTTTTTAATATATTTCCATTGACGGGTAATTTTCTCGGCCACTCGGTCATCAATCTTTACGGCTCGCAAACCAACATCAAAACCGTACTTGGGTAAAATTTCCAGTAATTCGTGAGTATTTATTCTAAGTGTTCGAGCTAGTTCTGAGACGTTCATAAAATTGTCACCCTGAACTTGTTTCAGGGTCTTTCTTAAGATTATTTTACTTAACAAATATGACTTTAGGATAGATCCTGAAACAAGCTCAGGATGACAGACCCAAAAGTGCTTTGATTATATATAATTAAGCGAAAAAAGTCAATAAAACCGCCTAGCTAATACTAGACGGTCATTTTTTGTTTTAAGCAATATTCCACTCTTTTTTCAACATTTCTACCCCTTCGGCCAAGGCAATTTGTGGCTGCCAATTTAAAAGATTTTTTGCTAAAGTGTTGTCCGCATCAGTTTTACGTGGATCTCCAGCCCGAGCTGGCACATTTACAAAATCTCCACCAATTAATTTTACTAATTCATTTACTGAATGCGGATCATGATTACCAATATTTATTACTTCGCCCTTGCCAATTCCTTCTGTTGTCATAGCCAAAATATTAGCCTCGGCTACGTCTGTTACATGAGTATAATCACGATAATACTCGCCATCGCCACAGACAGTCATTGGCTCACCTGCCATTTTTTGCTTCAAAAATCTACCAATTACTAGGGCATAAGCGCCCTCTGGGTCCATCAAAGGACCATAAACATTAAAATACCGCAGGGACACAGTTTGTAGGCCGTAGAGCTCAAAAAACAGCCTGCAATACTCCTCACCGATGTACTTTTGCAGGCCATAGGGGCTCATAGGACGGGTTTTCATGGTTTCTTGGTATGGTAAGGCGGGTTGATCGCCATAAGCCGAAGAAGAGGCGCTATAGACCACTCTTTTTACACCTGCATCCCTGGCTGCCAAAAGCACTTGCAAAGTACCAGTTACATTTACCTCATTGGTTTCCAAAGGTTGTTCTACAGAATATGGCATGCGGGGAATGGCAGCCGTATGGAACACGCCATCAATACCAATCATTACTTTTTTTAAATCTGCTAAATTTCTAATATCCCCTTCAATATATTCTACCTCGGGAAATAGGCGCTCAGGTTTTTTCCCACCCGAATAATTATCAAAAACTCGCACCTTATGGCCTTGAGCAATTAATTTTTTTACTAAATTGGAGCCAATAAATCCAGCTCCACCAGTGACTAAATAATGTGACATAATAAATAGTTTTAATTAGGAATTAAAGGCCACCAATTACCAAGTGTAATTCTAGAAAAAGTATTAGTAAACAAATTTAGAGGATCAAAAGTCGCTCCACCCAAAAATTCCACACCATAATCCATATTATCCAAATAACTATTTGTGAGTGCCAAAGACCCACCGTCTACAATAATACCAGCAATAATCCAGTCTCCAGGATCGTTCCACTCCTCTATCCATTCTAAACGACTATTATCTATTTGTAAAGCACTATTTTTAGCATAAATCATGTTGGCCGGACGTTCGGAATTTTTTAAATTTACATTTTCTAGTGTTAAATTAGAATTATTTGCCGTAATCATACCCCGAGTAAAAACCGAACTAACGCTTGAATGATTACCTAATTCCAAATTTGTGTAAGCTAAATTTGTATTAGCATTATTTAAAGACAATACTCCCCAATGTTCATTTTTGGGTAAAATATTTATTGGTGCTTCACTTGTGCCCTGTGCTTCCAAATTGCCATTTACCACAAAATCACCAATTAAATACAAATTAACTCCTGGTTCAATGGTTAAAGTATAATCACTTGGTACATTGATAGTACTAAAAGAATAATTGTTGTCACCAGTTAAAGTCACGTCTCTATTTAAAATTAATTGGCCGAATTCTACTCGATCAAGTAAATTGTTTACTAATTCATTGTTTTCTAAACTAGTTTTTAAAAACGAAGTATCAATTGGACCATTGGCACTTTGAAATTCAGTAAAATAATTATTACTAATTATTGATTCTACCTCACTAGTATTTTTGATTGCCAAATTCCCGCCATTAAAGCGTGAATTTTCTACTTTTAAATTGGCAGTACCTGCTGGTGGCGCTTCATTCCAAAGAATTGCATTTGATCCCAATTCGGCTGAGCGAGTTTCCAAATAATTATTATTAAAAGTAGTGTTATTTATTTCCACTGTTCCTCCCAAATTACGAATTACTTGGGCCACAAAATCACCATACACCCAGCCATTATTTTTTAAAAACCTGGCTCCGCCATAAAAAAAGTTTGTATAATTGGCAGTAAATTTCCCAGCTTGTTTTACTTGAATCCGACTCCAATCCCCTGGCGCTGGTTCACCTGCAGTTAAATTTGTAAAAGCTAAATAATTCTGATTAAAATAATTACTATCCAGTGCAGAAGTAATAATAACTGGCTCTGTTTCTGTACCAAGTAAGTTTAATTCCCCACTTACATCTATAAAAGATGAACGATCAAAACCCACCAAGATTACTCCAGGATCTATTTCTACTTTTAAAGTACTAGGAATAGTTACTTGATAACCAATAAAATATGGGCTATTATCTTTGGTTAAATGCAAAACATTACTGGTAATTGCTTGATTATAATAATTTGACAAATCACCATATAAAAGCCAATAACCTTGGTTTGACAATTTTGGTGAACCATAGATTACTTCTCCACCAGAAACTTTAGCTTTGGGCGCCGCACCCAACGCTGTTTGCCAATTATTCACCATAGACCCTGGCTGATTAGCAAAAATTCTTTGCATGCTTCGATATTTATTATTGGCAATTAGTCCCGCATACCAACCACTAACACAATTTATTTCATCAATTGTCTGGCCATTATTAACTAATTTTAAATTTGCACCGCTATTATTAAGGCCACCGGAAATGGTAAAGAAACCATCGGCTGGAATATTTACTACAGAACTATCATCGGTACGTTCCAATAAATAATAACCACCGGCGGAAATTTTGGTATTAATTTTATTCCAAGTCAGGGGCTGACTATTAATTAATATTTGCCAAGTACTCAAATCAATTTCTGCCTCCGTATTATTATAAAGTTCCAACCATTCATCGTTTTTTTGATCTGGTGTGGGGCCAGTACCCATCCAAGCAATTTCATTGATTATTATTGTTTTTGGCCAATCCGGAATTACAGTATCGCTTTCTACCCAGTCGGTCGCATTGCCAACTTCGTCTACTGCTTGCACACGAAATTGATAAACTTTTAATTTTTCGCCCACAAATTCCCAAACTGTACTGGTGGTGCTAGTAGTTAAATTAAGATATTCTATGCCACTTAAATTTTCCGAATCCCCCACTCTGTATTCCAAAGCAAAAGCAATTGCTCCAACACTTTCCCAAGTGATTTGTAAAGTTGGCGTCACAAAATTTGTTTGCGTAATATTTATAATTGGCAATTCTGGGGGCGTTGTGTCTGGAGGTGTAGAAGTTGGAGTAGAAGTCGGAGGTGGGTCAATCGGTGGTGTAGTTGTAGAGACGCAAGATGTTGCGTCTGTACAAGTGGAAGTCGGAACAATTGGATCAAGAATAGTGGAGGTTGGAGTTGTAGTTGGCACAATCGGGTCGGGAATGGTAGAAGTTGGTGTAGAGACGCATAATAATGCGTCTGTACAAGTGTTACCAGAGATATTATCACTACTACCACCATCATGTCCACCATTGCCAGGATAGACCACTGGCGGAGTAGTAGAAACAGGCTCTGGCAAGGGTATTTCTGTTTCCGGAGCTGGAATATCTAAAACAGGGATTATTGGGCTTTGGGGCTCATTTTTGGGCTCTACAGGCAAGGTAACAATGGGTTTTACTATTGGTGCCACGACTACTGGCACAGCCGGTTTGGTTTCGGTTTTAGGAGTGTTTTCTGTGGTAGTTTTAATTTCTGGAGGCGTTTCAGTAATCACAGTATTATCACCGGTTTTCGTTTTAAAATAATCTTTTAATTCACCCAAAAAACTAATGCCTTTGCCAAGTAAATAATCTGTATAACCTAAAGAATTAATTCTACTTTCAGTAATTTCTCCTTGATATTTTTCTGCTTCATCAAAAAATAATTTTATTGCTCCGACACTATAGCCAATGGCTTTGGGGAGGAGGAGTTGGGAGTAGTCATAACGGACTAAATCATTAAATTTAAAAACGTATATATCTTCTATCCCTTCAAAAGCAGTTTGTTTTTTATAAAGAAGTTTATATTTTTTACCTCCTAAATTTTTAATCAAATAATCACCAACTTTTTCTTTGACGTCAAATTTAGGAAAAATATATTTTTCATTAACAATTGTATCATCACTATAAAAATTATTATTAGTAAAACCAGCTAATTCATCAAACGCACTATCCAAATCAGTAATTTCTACATATTCCCCTTTAGGAATATTTTTCCAATTGCTTTTTAAATACTGTTCATAAGAATCACCAGGAATAACATGAATATCATCGCGAGTATGAGCTGGCACAGTCATATCGGCCAATAAATGCAAAGTATGCCCCAAACCAATAAAAGCCATTTTTTGATCATTATTTACATAATCATTCAAAGCTCTGCTCCAACTAAAATCACCCAAAGCAAACATTTTTTGCGTAAAAGAACTATCATACCAGGCCTTGGCCGACAATTGTTGATCTGTAAACCAAATCCCGCGGTTATACACGGGATCATAAAAATGATTAAGCCAACGAGTGGGAGTATCTTCGTCCATTGCGCCTTCACGCAACCAAATTGTTTGTTGAACAGTAATTTTTTTATCAGGATTTTTTTCATTATAAAGTTTTACGGCTGCATCCACAATTCCCGGGTGAGCTACCTTGGTGTCGTAGGTATAAGAATCCTCGGACAAATAAATAAAGAGAATCAAAATAAATACCAAACCAAATAAAAAGCCCCAGCCCCAAATTTTCTTTCTCCTTTCTGGCATATTGGTATTTTAAATTGATTCAATCAACCAAACACCTTGCAAATTTTTCACAAATTCAACTTCAACATCTTTATTTCCAATTTTGTAAGTACAAATCGTGTCATAACAACTAACTTTTTGTAAAGTTTCAGGCAAGGCTTTATACAATTCTAAAACTTTGCCCTCATTTTTTGCTTTTTCAAAAGCTTTTTTATATTCTGCTCGATAACGTTCAAAAATCAAACTCAATGCCCCATCAATATCTTGATTTTTTAAATATTCTCTAAATTTTTGATAAGTTTGTTCGGGAGTTTGAGTAGTAGCCACATTTTCCAATGGGTATTGTGAATACAAACTATTCAACTCATCTTGATTATATTTTGTGTACGGAAAAGTGTTTTTTGCCAAACCTCTTTTTACATACTCTTGGCAATTTTTGTACCACGTTACCCCGCCACCTACCAACAATACTGCCACAATAATAATTATTGTCACCAAGAAATTTTTTTTATTAAACATATTGTTTTGTTACATTGTCATCCTGAATTTACCTTGCCTACCGGCAGGCAGGTTTCAGAATCTTTTTTATGCGTCATCTCCGCGTAGGCGGAGATCTTTTTTTGTTTGTAAGATTCCCGTCTACACGGGAATGACGCGAAGATGCTGAAACGAGTTCAGCATGACAGAAAAAAATAATGACAATATTATATCACAAAAAAATAATCGCTTCAAAAAAATTAACTAAAACAAAAACCACATCCCTATTTCTCCTTGCCTACCGGCAGGCAGGCCTGCTCAATTTTTAATCTTTTAAAAACTAAACAGGCTGGGGATGTGGTCTTGGCCTGCTGTACAATTGAATAATCGTACAAGACAGGGCGGTCCAGTAGAAAAGAGCATGGCGCGCACCTAGCGCTTGGTGGTGGTGGTGGTGGGCGCAGCGATCCTGGCCCAGTAGCACTTGAACTTGTGGCTCCTGCGCACAGGGATCAGCTTGTCGCCGGGCTTGGCGCCCTTGGGCAACATCAGCTTGGCGAGCCCGCCGTCGGAGTGCACGATCTTGGCGGGGTTCTCGATGAAGGTGAGCACCCCAACCATCAAGCTCGTGCAGAGCAAGAGGTAGCGCCGCTTGCTCTTGGGCTCGGTACACACCGGACTCTGGGGGTAGAAAGGAATGGGTTCCCCCAAGTCCAAACGCAACAGGAAGGGCAACTTCGCCTTGGCCATTTGTCCCTCGGGACGTGGTTCACGCAAACTAATTTAAACACTAAAAAATATTTTTGTCAATAATAAAATAGAGACGTCCCGCATTCGGGACGTCTCTACAAAATAATTTTTTACTTCACTACCTGTCCCCCAACTGGAATAACTACAAAACCATTTTCTTTTAATTTTTCGTAATCTCCCGAGAGCATGCGCCGGCCGTCCATTATAAGTGGTTTGTTTTTTAAATTTAATAAACTAGTAGTTAAATTTCTAAATTGTGGCCAGTCTGTGGCGATGATGACAACGTCAACAATACAGTCACTATTCCCCCCCTTAATAAAGGGGGGTTGGGGGGTTGTTGGCGAATATCCCCCTTCGTCCCCCTTTGTTAAGGGGGAGACCGAACCAAGACAATCTACCTCACTCTCACAATACTTCATCTGTTCATTTTCGGGAAATATTGTTTTAAACCAAAACATTGCCGCTGGATCAAAACAACGAATCTCACCTACTTGTTTTTCTTGTAAAATCCGTACAATATCAATTGCCGGAGAATTACGAATATCATTGGTGGCTTGTTTAAAAGCCAAACCAAGTAAGGCAACTTTTTTACCAGTCCAAGAAAAATTAGATTTATCCTGAGCTGGTCGAAGGACTTCTTTCTCTGCCCGACTCATAAACAATTCCAATTGGCGCTTGTTGGCCAAATAAGTTTCATTGACCATTACCGCGTTTTGCCCCGCAGTTTGTAATTGGTGCGACAATGAACGCGCATCTTTGATAAAACAACTACCACCAGCATACAAACTATCATACATACCCCAAGTGCCAATACGAGGGTCGCTAGTTAAAATCTGCCGTAAATTTTCAAATTTTAAATCGCTAAAAGTTTCACAAGTACGGCCAATTACATCAAAACAAATTGCCAATTTATTAAACAAAGTAAAATTGGCCAATAATTTTCCGGCCGCCGCTTCTTTGGGATTTACTTCCAAATATTTTACATTTGCCGAATTATAAAAACGATTATAAACTTGACGCATAATCGCAAAATCTTTTTCGGTCCAAGCACCTACTACCACGCGATCGGGGTGAAGTGAATCTTGCACTGCTTTGCCTTCTACCAAAAATTCTGGGTTAGAAACCACACCATAATTTTTTACTTGGCTTTTATCCATAATTTCCGCAGTTTTATTTATCATATCAATTGGCACAGTGCTCTTGTTGATAATCACGATGTATTGAGTTTGCTTATTTTTATTGCGTTTCAAAAGACTCTCAGCCAATTTTTCGGCAGCAGAAAAATAATAACTTAAATTACTCTCACCAGTTTCACCAATTTCTGGCGTAGGCAAGCACATAAAAACTGCTTCGGCCGTATTTAAAAACTCTTCCACAAGCGCATAATCGGTAGTAAATTTAATTCGTTCGCGATTACGAATAAGCAAATCCCCTAGCCCTTCTTCGTATAGGCAAGATTGAATGGTATCACGATCGCCAGACGACAAAAGATCAATTTTTCTTTGATCAATATCGTAGACCAAAGTCTCGTGGCCACTGTCGGCCGATACCGCCGCACTACAAGCACCCACAAACCCCGAACCAATATAAAGTATTTTCATAGTTCAATAAATTCACTATAAATAAAATATTAATTTAAAAAATTAAAATGTTTTTTCTGGTGTCCAATATTCCGGTGAAGCATGATCAGTAGCAATAAATGGTTCAGGTACATTAATATTTATGTCCCGATAAATTCTTACTCCACTACCAGCATCTTCATAGACCCTTACATTTTCATTATCAATCCATTTATATTCACTAGTTTTATAATCACCTATGAAAATAGTTTTTATTCTAAAAGTTCTGGCATTAATAATCTTTAACGCCCATTCTTTAGTAGCCCATTCTAGTCTCACATAATCATAAAAAGAAAAATATGTACCATTAGGTGACCATTCCACATTTGGTGCTATCAAATAATTTGTGCTGAAAATATTTTTTTTAATTGGGAAATATTTTGTTTCAACCCAAATAGTTTTTTCATCATCACCTCTGTATATATAAACTAATAAAGAAGGACAAATTGAAAAAACAATGGTTAAACCAAAGATTAAAAATAATATGAAAAAGAAAATAATTTTGCCAAATTTGTACATCATATTTTCTTTAATTCGGACTCCAATAAAAGTAAGTATCACCTATTTTTTTTAAAAAATTTCCCTTTGGAACTTGATGTTTTTCGAACCAATCTTTACTAACTCCAACACCATGAAAATGGGTTGCTTCTGTCGGATTTTCAATTTTTCCTAAAATAATTTTCTCAGCAATTTCATAACATTCATACCAACTTTTTTTATCTGATTGACCAACATTATTAAAACCCAAAGGATTGATGATTTTAGAAAAATTTCTGTCACTCAATTTAAAAGCGTCATATTGACCAATTTGCAAGACAACACCGTGAATATTATCCGGCCACCACGATTTTGCTTTTGTTCTGTTAATCACCGACCAGCCAACCCAAACTTTGGCTTCAGATGGTTGATTATTAGCTTCTCCAAAAATTAATCTAGCTAATATAATTTCCTCTGGATCATCAAGAAAATTGCCAGTCCACTCGGGGTTCTCAACTGTGGGAATTCTTTTTATTGAAACTTCTTTAACTACTAGGATATCCAAACTTTTTAAAATCGGTGTTCTGTCTGCCCATAATTCTATATAGTGAACCCCCGCTGGTAAATTTGGATAAAATCTAGAAGTCAAAATTTTTCCTTTAAGCTGCCAACCCCTCCAAAACCAATTTTTTCCTCGCAAAATAGTTTGGGTATTTTTTTGAATTTGACCATCGATGATTAATTTAGCCTCGTCACTATCTAAAAACTTTTTTTGACAACTAATTGAAGCATCCAAAATTGGCAAAGGCAAATTAATTAGGGCTACAGTTATCCACGGTTGACAATTTCTTTCTTCACTTTTAAGATCTTTAAATAGGGTTATTAAACCACTTTTAGCCAACAAAACTACTTCAGGTTCAAAACTAATCTCTGCTTCTCCTTTGGGAACAAATTTTAAACTTTGTTTGCCTTTAGACAATTTTAAAATAAAAACAACTGTCTTCAAAACACCTTTCAATTCATTACCATTCCAGGCAGGTGGAATATTAAAATGTTCATTCTTGCTCTTTGGTAATAAACCTTTTAAAGCCAAGTCATCAATTTCTACTCTTAAATAATTCTTTTTTTTACAAGTAGCAGAAATAGAAATTGAATAAAGACCTTCTTCTTCAACCGAAAAATTATAAGTATAATCACTATTTATTTTTTTAAACATAGGCGCAAATTATACTTTCCACTTAATTTTTGTCTGATAAGAAAATTTTTTGCTTTTTCCTCTAATTCTTCAATTATACAATTGTTTCCAGATTAGTATAATAATTATACTAATCTGGAAACAACCTGCCAAATATATCCCATTGCGAATAACTTTGATAGTAAGACGTTTCTGTTTTTTATCAAAAATGATAAAAAACAGAAACGTCTTATACTCAATTTATGATCACCCTCCGTAATTGGTAAAGATGAGGGTGTGGATAAATGGCACAACCAATTATTCACCTAAAAATTCCACTAAATTAAAAACTTTAAAATCATGTTTTTTAAGTTTATCACTTCCACCTAAATCGGGCAAATTTATGATAAAAGCACATTCCACAATTTCTCCTCCTAAATTTTTAACTAGCTTACAAGTCGCCAAAGCTGTTCCACCAGTAGCCAACAAATCATCAATAATTAAAATCTTTTCTCCAGGGTTTATAGCATCAAGATGAATCTGTAATTTGTTACTGCCATATTCTAATTCATAATCTTCGGTAATAGTTTCGGCTGGCAACTTGCCAATTTTACGTACTGGCACAAAACCAATTTTTAATCTATCGGCCAAAGCCCCACCAATAATAAAACCCCGAGATTCCACACCAACAATTTTGTCTATTTTTTCATTCTGAAAACGTTCAAAAAAAAGTTTCATTACTTCTTGAAAACCAGCAGGATCTTTTAACAACGTAGTAATATCTCTAAACATTACCCCTGCTTTTGGCCAATTAGGTATAGTTCTAATTTTTTCTTTTATAAAATCATTCATATTTATTCTAAACTTAAAATTGTTGCTTCTAGCAAATCAGTAACTTTTTTTACATTTTCCCCAAAAATTTTAGCAATTCCTTCCCAAGACACTTGTTCTTCATCTTCTTTCCAACAATCATAATCTGTGGACATAGCTACGGAGGCATAAGGCAAACCTACTTCATTACACAAAATTACTTCAGGAGCAGTGCTCATATTAATTACCTCGGCTCCCCACATTTTAAACATTTTGCTTTCGGCTCTCGTAGAAAAACGCGGACCTTCGATAGTTACCACTGTACCTTTTTTATGAAACGAAAAATTTAATTTCTGACAATTCTCAATTAATTTTTCTCTTAAAAATACGGAAAAAGGATCAGCCATAGCCGTATGCACAGGTTTATTTGGTTCAAATGATTCATAAAAAGTAGCCAAGCGATGTTTGGTAAAATCTATAAATTGATCCAGAATTACCAAATCACCTCGTTTGATTTCTTCGCGCAAAGAGCCTACAGCAGTGGTGGCCAAAACACAATCGCAACCATATTCTTTTAAAGCAAAAATATTGGCCCGAAAATTAATTTGCGTGGGAGGAATAATGTGATTGATACCATGACGAGACAAAATAACTATTTCTTTTTCAGAAAAACTAATAATTTTTAAAGGCACACTGCCATAAGGAGTATTAACAACCAAATTTTGAACTTTTCCCGTTAACTCTAAATTTTCTAAACCCGAGCCACCGATTATTCCTATTTTTTTCATAAACCCTAAAGTAATTGGCTTTTAAGCCTATTTATGCTAAAATTAAAAACGAACATATGAATTTTAACAAAATTAGAGAAAAAATCAAGACAGCGCTAATTTGGAGCCAAAAATACACCCGAATTGACATGCTTTATTTTGCCAAAGGCAGTTTTTGGCTTACTTCCAACCAAATTATTGGGGCTTTAATTAATTTTGTTTTATCAGTCTTTATTGCCCATAATCTACCTAAAGAAACTTATGGATTATACAAATTTATCTTATCGGTAATAGGAGTAATTGCCATTATAACTTTGCAAGGAATGTCCACAGCCATAACCCAAGCAGTGATTACCGGGACAACAAAAAAAGATATTTTATTTTGTTTTTGGAAAAAAAATCAATATGGAATTATTGGCACAGTTGTTAGTATCTTATTATCTGCATATTATTATTACCAAGGCGACAATCTTTTGTTCACTTGCTTTTTAATTAGTAGTTTTTTTATACCTCTTTTTTATTCTTCTACTATTTATGTAAATATTCTTAATGGAAAAAATGAATTTAAAAAACTAAACTATTACCAAACTATTAGCAAAATAGTTTATCTTTTAGCAATGATAATTACCATTACACAAACAACCAACATACTTACTTTGCTAATTGTTTATTTTACAGTTATTACTCTTACCAATTTAATAATACTAAAATTTACATTTAAAAAAATAAAAAATGACCCAAACCCTGAGATAACTTCCAACTTAACAACCGGCAAATCAATTGTTAAATATGGAAAAAATTTGTCAGTCATTAACGCTCTAGAAACAATCTCTGAACAATTTGATAAAATACTGATCTTCCATTACCTGGGAGCCAAAGAGGTAGCTATTTTTCTTTTTGCAGTTATTCCACCAGAAATAATGAAAGACATGCTAAGGTCTTTACAAATAATGGTTTTTACAAAATTTTTAAATTCCGATAAAAAAAATTGGCAAGCTAAAATACTCCCCTCAATACTCAAATTAATTTTTATTATTATCCCACTAATTATTATTTATATAATAATCTCTCCTATAATTTATAAACTATTTTTCCCTAATTATCTTGAATCAATTGCTTATTCACAAATTTATTCATTAATTTTAATTACTTCGGCGACTATTATTCCCTACTCGGTTTTATACGCCAAAAAAAGTCAGAAAAAAATATTACATTTATCCATAACCAGTTCCATTATTCAAATTTCGGCAATTGTTTTGTTAAGCCCACTGGGAATTATAGGAATCATGACCGGAAAACTATTAGCTGGCATTTTTAATTTAGTATTAGCAACAATAATATCATTAAAAGAAACTACTAAGAAATCACTAGAAACAACAAACCTATGAATATTTGTTTAATTCAACCAAAAACTGTAGGCTATGACAACTTTCCTCCTTTGGGCCTGGGCTATATTGGTACAGTAGCAAAAGTTGCCGGACACAGTGTTAAAATTATAGATTTAGAAATAGAACAAAAAAAATATGCTGATTTAATTGTGGAAATCAAACAACATAATCCAAAATTAGTAGGTATTACTTCAACTATTCGTTCAAAAAAAGAAGCTCTTAAAATTGCTGAGCTACTAAAAGACTACAATGTGGTATTCGGTGGCCCCCAATCAACTTCTGAACCCGAAGAATATTTAAAAAGAAAAACTGTTGAACAAATTAAAACTTTTGTCCTTAAAGGTGAAAGTGAAAAAACTTTTCTTAAACTGCTAGATTATTTAGATGAAAAAATATCATTAGAACAAGTGACCAATTTGGTGTACAAAAAAGGCGAAGAAGTAATTACTAGTGAAGCAGAACCAATAATCAAAGACCTTGATACAATACCAATAGTAGATCGATCAATATTTAATCTACCAAGATATAACTCTAAATTCTTTCTAAAAAAAGCTACCAACATTATAACTTCTCGTGGTTGTCCATTTAGATGTTCTTTTTGTTTCCATGACTTTCATGGAAAAATTTATAGACGCCGTAGTGCCAAAAACGTAATAGCTGAAATTGAATACTTATACAATACTTTTAATTATCGGGCTTTTATAATTTATGATGATAATTTTACAGTCGATAAACAAAGGCTAATTGATATTTGTAATTTAATATTAGAAAAAAAATTAAAAATATTGTGGCGTTGCCTATCCCGAGTAAATGTCTTAGATGAATATTTAATGCGGCTAATGAAAAAAGCTGGCTGTCAAGAAATTGCTTTTGGTATTGAATCTAGTTCTCCGGAAACACTTCTAAGAATAAATAAAATGATTAAACCTGAGGAATCGGCAAAGGCCATGTCTTTATGTAGAAAAGTTGGTATAGTTTCCAAAGCTTATATGATGATTGGCTTTCCCTGGGAAACAAAAAAAATGATCGAAGACACCATTGATTTTGCTTGCCAGATTTTGCCCTATGACGCCCAATTTTCTGTTCTCACCCCACTTCCCAATACTGAAATTTATGATCAAACGATTAATATGGGATATGAAATAGATCGAGACTTTGATTTCACTAGATTTGATCCTTGTTTTGAAACTGAAAATTTTACCAAAGAAGAAATTGTTACTTTGCAAAGAAAAGCTGTAAAAAAATTTAACAAAGCAAAACTTATTTACACGATCAAACATCCTTACAGCCACTTCGCTTTTTATGTAGCCAGAGAATATGCCCAAGAAACTTTTTATAAATTAAAAAAACTTTTTTCTTCTCTCAAAAACCAGCTATTTGCTCGGGCCTAAACTGCTTCTATAAAATAAATAGGGTAATAAATAATTAGAGTTTTATACCCGCCATTATCAAATAAGGATTGGGATATCTTCGCACTAATTGAGTGGCGACTATTTTATATCCTTCAAAAAATACTTCTCTAACTGCCTGTTCGCTAAATCGATAAAAATCAGCATTATAATTTTTTCCATGGCGGTGATAAGTTAAAGTTGTATTTAAACAATCAGTTTTTAGAGAAACATAAACTGGTACTCCTATAACCAACAAACCACCAATTTTAATTACTCTATTTATTTCAGCAAACGACTTCCAAAAATATTTGTCATGTTCAAATACCGAACAGGATAAAATGCAATCAAGTTCATTGTCTTTAAATGGTAAATTATTTATATTACCTTCGACTATTTCATAATCTTTTAGAGCTAATTTGTCACCATCAGTAAAAGAGAGATTAAAAGCCACTTTGCGAGAATTAGCAAAAGTATCAATTTTAAGCAAACTCCAGTAATAAGCGCCAAGCTCAATTACGCTTAACGGTTTTGACTTTTGCTCATAATAATTTTGAATAATTTTTTCAAAACACTTAAAAACTTTTGGGCTCATAAAATCTTTTCTTTTAGATAATTAATAAAAAAATTCATATTTTTATAATGTTTTAAAACATTAGTTCTGTAAATTTCAAAATCATAATCTAAAAATGATTCTATATTATCAACATCCACAGCAGGAAAACCTAAATATTCCGAAAAACCTGTAGCCCTTCCATCAACATAGGTTAAAAATGATTTGGAACAATTGCTTAAACAATACAAGTGAGCATGTAACCTGCTACCAATATGCAAATCACAAGAGTCATAAAAGTGTTGGCAAATTTCTACCGAAACTGGCTTAATTATTTTAAAACCCTTACATTGGGCATACCAGTGAATTAGTCTGGCAGGTGGATTTAATTTTAACAAATCTTTAATCTTAGTTTTTAATTTTTTCTTAGTAAAATCCTGATGCAATACTAGAAATAATTCTTTACCTTTAAACTTATTCGCTACAAAATCTATAGTCTTCTTCTCTCTACCCCACCAATTACCACGCTCGGTAATCGTGACGGCTATTCTCTCTGGGTTATCAGTAAATGGCTGTCCCGACAAAAGTTTTTCTCCGTAAATAACAGGGCAACCAGTCATCAAAAATTTTGATTTTATTTCTGGAATATTAGCTTCTAAATATCTTACGGTAATTGGGCAACGCCACGAACTATATTCAATACCCGAATGAACTTGCAAAAGAATATTTTTTGTTAAATTCGTCATTTTTAAATTTAACGAATCAAGACCACTGTAACCTACTCCTAAAAAAATAATTGGTACTTTAATTTTTTTTAATGATTCTAAATTCAAACTAGGGCTTATCGTATATTCATCATTTAACGGATTAGCACCCGCTACAATTAAAGCCTTAGTAGAATTAATTTTGTCAAAGTCTTCTTGAACCAAAATTTTTCTGCTTGAAAATTCAAAAAGAGCATTAAATGGTTCTAGAATATTTTTAATGGCCAATAAAATAAAACCATCGCCAATATTTTGTATTTTATAACCCTCTAACTCTTTGGGTATTAAATAAGGTGTGAGAACAGAATAATTCATATTTTATTTAGTTTCTATCTTTTTTAAAATACACAGATAAGTTACTCCGTTATCAATCATTTTACTTTTAATAATCTCAAAACCGTATTTTTTAATTAACATCTCTAATTGTTTAACAGATAAATAATTTTCCCAACCTTTTCTACGAATTACTTTTTCATTATAATCAGCATAATCACTAACTACACAACTCAATATAACATAGTTAGATATTTTTACTAAATTTGCAAAGAAAAAATCAATATTTTTTAAATATTCAATTAATCCAAGACAAAAAACAACGTCAAACTCTTCATTAATAACGTTTTCAGACAAATTTATTTTTTCTACATCATCGGCTTGTGGCATTATATCAAAACCTTTATATGTAAATTCCAAATTTTTAAGTTTATTAATTAATTCAAATAATTTTTTATCACCACAACCCAAGTCAGCAATTTTTATAATTTTGTTTGTAAAATTTATATTTTTAAACAACTCCAATGCTTCTTTGGACCTCTCTGTCCACTTAAGTGATTTTTGATGATTCAAATTATACTTATTAAAAAAATAATGTTTCCTTTTTTTTAATGATTCAACAGCCTTAATTATATTAATAACATTATTTTCAATTGAATAATTTTGAACCGTTGAATAGGCTACTCTACCCAACTTTTCTCTCAAAATAGAATCAGGAACTAAGCCAATTATTTTTTCTGCTAAATCAACAGGATCTTCGGTAGAAAAAAATATACCATTATTGCCATTGGTCAAAATATTTTTCATACTGTCTATGTCCGATACGACAATAGCTTTTTTAAGTGACATGGCTTCAAGCAGAGCAATGCTCAATCCTTCAAATCGAGAAGGCATCACAAAAATATCAGCAGCTTCCACAATTTCTTCTACATCAGCTCTATTACCTAGTAATTTGAATTCATTCTCTAATCCATATTTAACTATCTTGGCTTTTATCTTATCCACCATAACCTTATTACTATCATTTCCACAAACCAAAAAAATACAATTGGGAAATTTTTTAATAATTAAATTTGCTGCCTCAACCAAAATATCATGACCTTTTTGATAATCAACATTGCCAACCGAAACAATTATAAATTTATCATTGCTAATATTTAATTCTTTTCTTTTTAAATTAACTAAATTTTTTGGTTCTAACAAGTTAATACCATTGTTAACCAATAATATCTTTTTCGAATTAATCCTTTTCTCAATCAAATAATTTTTAACCTCCTCAGAGACGGCAATTATTAAATCAGAACGACTAGATAAAAAGTAATCTATTTGTAGAGAGAGTGAACTTTTCTGTCCAGTATACACGTTGTGTTCATAGGAAATAATAAACGGTTTTCTCCACAAAAATATTGAAACAGCTCTAACCAAAGTATTAGAAAAGAATAAATGAGTAAAAATTAAATCAAATCTATTTTTATAAATGAATTTAAAACACCTAAAAAATGTTATAAAATTAAACTTAGAATTTTTAATTTTATAGATATTAATTCCCGACAATATTTTTTTTTCAAAACTCTGTTCTCGGTTATCAAAAAAAATTAAGAATGATACTTTGTAACCCAAAACAAACAAACGATTGGCTTGTTCAACAGCCAATTTTTGTGCTCCGCCAAAGTTTAAATCGTTAATAGCCACCAAAACTTTTCTGTTTCCCATATTTATTTGTATGCTTTTACCAAATAACCCAAGGGATAATTTTTAATTAAATTTTTATACTTGATTCCGCCAATTAAACCCAGTAGTAAATCCAAAAAGATAGCAATCTTTTTAAAAACAAATCTTAAAAAATTAAACCCATAAAAATTATAAGCAATTTGAAATAAGGTCTCAAATAAACCCGTATAAATTTCTATCACTTCAATATTGCGATAACCAGTTTTTTCCAAATTTTTTCTTAAACAATCCCCAGAAAAACGCCAATAATCCGCTGGACAAGGATGTAAATTAAACAAAAAGGGCACAGCTAACAAAAATTGACCATTAATTTTAAGTACTCGATAACTTTCTTGTAAAACATTCTCATAATTAAAGATATGTTCCAAAAGATTAAAACAAAGGACTGTATCATATTGATTATTATTCAAAGTGGTTGCTTTTTCTAGATCAGCTTGTATGTCATAACCATAATTTTTATCAAATCCTAAAACATAAATATGAGTACCATCTTTTTTTTGAAACAAATTATGATAATCGGCGTCTACGGCTCCACCCATATCCAAAACTTCACCTTCCAATTTAAGCCCCTTTAATTTTTTATAAAATAATTCTCGCCAGGGAGTCATCATAATATTATTTAATTTTAGTATTGAGATAAAATTTTAACAATAAAATCTTTTAAATTATGTTTTTCTACAACTAGCTGTCTCAACGCCAAACCAAGTTCAATTCTTTCTTCCAAACTTTTGTTTAAAAAAGAACTTATCAAAGATGCTAATTTTTGACTGTCTTTTTTGGGGAACATTAACAAATCTTGATAACCACCTAATACTTCCTGCATTGACTCGTTACAGGTTAAAACTGGCAAAGCACAAGCCATGGCTTCTACCATCGCCTTATCCAAACTACCAGTAAGACTAGAGTTTAAAAATAAATCCGCTTTTTGCAAATATTCAACTATTTGGTAATTGGGCAAAGCACCAACAAAATCAACTACGACTGATAAATTTTTATTTACAATAAATTCTCTAATTTTTCTTTCATAGTCTTCGGCACCCACACTAGCCTCACCTACCAAAATCAACTTAAGTTTGGTTATTCCTTGCTTATTGTATAATACATCAAGTGCTTCAACAATAGTTTCATAATTTTTTATTACGCTAATTCGTCCAACACTAATTAAAATAAGATCATTATTCTGTTTTGTTAAATTATAATTGGGAATAAAAAAATCAGTATCTATGCCTTGGCCAATTACTTTTAATTTGTTACTTGGTAAACGAAAACCACTAACTGTAGAGGTGAAAATAATATTAGAAAGTTTTTCTACCAATTTTAACGTTGGTGGTACATGCCCATGAGCATACCACAAGCCAACTTTTTTTCCCAACAATTTCCACAACAAACCACCTAAAATAACGTAAAAATGATTCATGTGCACAAATACTGAATCATAATTTTTTCGTTCCTGCCAGATGTATTTGTAAAAATTTACCAACGCTTTCAATTTTCCCAAATACTTTTCCCAGCCCAAGGCTGGCCAGCCTTGGGCTGGTTTACCAAGACTTAACACTTTTACATTATCTGGTAAGTTATATTCGCCTTTTTGTAAACAAATCACCGTTATTTTTTTACAATGTTTGGCAAATTCTTCAACCCAACGATGAAAAAAACCTAAAATTGGATCATCTTTATCAATTTTCTGAGTAATTAACAGTAAATTCATATCCAACCAACTAAAAAATAATTATTTTTTTCTTAAAATCACAAAATACTCTCTCCTAAAAAATGGCAGGTAAAAACCTAAAATAAAAGAACATGCATACAAAATTGGATTTTTATGATAATTACCAATATAAAATTCAGTTAGATACTCCAGATTATCTACTCCTTCAAAAGCTTCATAACTATTTTCCCGAAGTAATTTTTTTATGGCCTTTGGCGGATAGGGCTTAATATGTCCAAAGGTGTCCAAAAAAAAACGAGTGGGCATTTCTGAGGCCAAGACAAAAATACCGGCCTTTTTTAAGACCCTAGCTCCTTCTTTTATCATTTGTAGTGCCTCCTCCACATTCAGGTGTTCAATAACATTGGAACAATGAACTGCCTCAAAATAATTACTTTCGTAATCCAGTTTGGTTATATCCCCCAGCTTCACTTTACAGCCTTTGTTCAAAAGTCTCCCGATAGCTGTCTTGTTAAGATCTACCCCATAGATATTCTCTGGGTCATTATTAAGAAATTCACCTTCCCCACAACCAATATCAAGAGTCTGCTTATTTTTAAAATAAAATTCATACAAAAAACTCTTTTTTTGTAATCTTTTAAGAAGAATGAAAAATAAACTGGGTTTTAATAATGACATTGTTTTGGGGTTAAATTAGTATTCCACATTATCCCAAGAAGTAACTAAATGCACGTTCTTGACTCCTTCGGCATGAGACATTTCTTGCATAAAGCTATCTGGGGTATTTTTGTCCAAGAAAGTAATATGATAAGTAATTTCACTTTCTTCACCATCTTTTTTAGACGAAATATTCAATAACAAACTAGATTTTAAATATTTCTTAAGTATACTTTCATATTTGTTGGAAGAACTGCCGTTAGTACTGGTAAAAACCAATAAATAATCATATTTTTTTATAGAACCAAAATTAATTCTATGTAAAAACCAAATTATCGCCGATAACAAAAAAGTACCAATAACACCAATAGCATAATTACTAGTACCAATGGCTACTCCCACTGCCAAAACAAAAAATATGTAACCAGCATCTTTACTATCTTTCATTGGTGTCCGAAATCTAATAATTGAAAAAGCCCCTAAAAGTCCAAAAGCTGTAGCAATATTACTACCAACCACCATCATCACCATTGCTCCCACAATACCAACAATTATTAAAGTAAAGACAAAAGTTTGAGAATAAGAAACCCCACTATGCGTTTTTTTGTAAAGAAAACAAACAAAGGACACCAAAACAAAAGTCAGTAACAAATTCAATATTACTGCATACAAGGTCACCTGACTCCCCCCACTAAGAATTAAATCCGTCATAGAAAGATTGGTTAAATGAATAAAAATTTAAATTGTTATTTAATCTATTTTGATAAGGAAAGATAAAAGCTGAATTGGCACCACAAGTATCCACAGCTGTACAATATTTGGAAAAAGAAGTTCGCTGTAAATCAAAAAATTCTATTATTCCCCTTATATAAAATGGCATCGTACCATTAAATTTTATTTCCATAACTACCCCATCGGGAAAAACATCCAACAAATCCTTATTATCACAAAATAAATCATCAGTCTTGGCAGCTCTTATATTCTTATCAAAGGTAATTCTAAAAGAAGGGTTGTATCTATCCAAAAAAGGAATTCTATCATACACCACTAAAACCTTGGGGGCAATACTACGTAAACCCCTCTCACACCTAAACTCCTCAATAACATTGGCCCTATGAGAATCTTTTTTTAATTCTTCAAACAATAAATCGTCAAAACTGATCAATTTGTTGTATTCATCTCGAGAAAGCAAAAATCTATCTTTAATTACTACGGCATCATTCTTACGTTTAATTTCAAAAAAAACATTGTTTCTTGATTCTTCATCAACTCCATAACAACGCAAACGTATCTTTTTTCTTAAACCAACGCCATCATTTTTTTCGTCATAATAAAAAAACTGTGGGCTATCATAATACAGACTTCTAACTTCATAGCCAGTTTTGGATTCTTTAACATAACTGTCAGGACACAAATACTTACCAATTCGTTCCATAATTTCCTTCTCTTGAGCCAAAGTAATAATATATTTAAATTCAAACCTTTGAAAATGAACATTATAACCCATAGATCTTTAATAAATAGCAGGATTAAACAAACCAATCGGAGTTTTATCGACTTTTAAAATATCAAAATTTTCTAAATATTTTACTTCACCACCTGTTGAAAAATTACTGTCGGTTGACAAAACATGACAACTGACATCCAATTTTGGATCTGTGGTAATGTTCCCCTTTCCACTATAACCGCCAGCCACGTCACTGTACAAAATTTTAACTTTGGAAAGTTCATCAATATCCACCATTTTTTCTCCACCCCAAATTATTGAATTATAAACTTCAAATTCTGATCCGCCAAAGATATCCTTTTTCATATAGGCGGCAATCCCGGTTTTGTTAGCACAAAAAATATTATTGGCTGCCTGGGCAACAGATTTATCCTTTACCGCTACGCCAATATTGCAATGGGAAAACAAATTATTAAACAATTTAATATTTAATGATTCTTCACCAATACTAACACATTTATCACCAGAATTAAATACCAAATTATCCTTGACTAACACTCCATTACAGCCTCCCAAATCTATAGCATCATTGCCATTACCATAAAATTTATTACTCAGCACTGCACCAGTCCCCCAATCAAAATCTATAGCATCAGAGATATTGTTTTTAAAAATATTATTCTCCAAATAACCATAACCATTTTTGATATTTAAAGAATCATCTCCAGTGGCATTACTAAATGAACAATTTTTTATTTCTGCCCCCGATGAATAAATATTCAACATTCCCGAAACAAAAGCACCATTAATAGTGTCATCTTTACCACCAGAAAAATCACAATAATCAAACAAACTATTTGCTCCCCCTTCTACCAAAACAGCGAAACTTCCCCAGGGCTTTAAAGAATTCAGTCTCTTGAAAGCTATTGGTGCGGAAATACTTCCCTCTGCTATTACCCGACTATAACTTACTAAAGAAACCCCCGGAGACATTAAAACCGTCACCCCAGCATTTATTTTTAAAGTAAAACCTTTGGGTATAACAACAGTACTATAAAAGCTATACAATCCAGCTGGTAAAATAATCTCTTTATTCTTTTCGTTTACCAGAAACATTTTGTTTTGATTTTTAAATTTTTCTACATCAGTAATTTCAAAAAAATGATTTAGAATCTGATTATTTTTTACATACTTATCATCTAGAGATGCTACCGGACCTTGAACAGTTTCTTTTTCATAGGTAGTTTTTGTTAAAATTTCTTTTAGCTTCTCCACATTATCTTCCAACATATCGCGATAGTTCCAATACTCCAAACTAAACATTACATTGCCATATCTCTTAAAATTGTCGGAATAAACATCTGCTTTGTATTGTTTATACAAACCAGCCAAATAATTTAAATCATCTTTTAGATTATCTTCATTATTTAAATAATTCTTAAGCAAGTCATCCCTTTGTTGTCTTAAAGAATTATCTGTAAAAATATAATCAATTAAATCATTATCAGTCTGATTAATATCACCAGTTAATTCAAACAAAGCCACATCATCGGGAATCCATTCAAACCGACCAACAGAATTATTAAAAAATATTTTAACATTATTACCATTATTTTGATGCCGAGAACCGGCCAATAAATTTAAAGCTGACCAAGAAATAAGATTATTTCTGGAAGTTAAATTCAACAAAGAATCTCGATCTTTATTTTGAAAAAAAGTTAAATAAGCACTTAGATCCGACCGATCATCTGTTTCTCCTCCACTCAACTTCTTCCAAACAGCTGGATCTTGATAAAGATAGTTATCTTCGGTTGAATCACCATAGATATTTGAAGAGTCGGGTTTATTGTTTTTTGCCAACATGGTAGCAGAAAGCTGTTCGGATAAATAATAAAATGACTGATTCTGCCCATTAATAGATAAATTAATAAAATCATAATGTGGCACCACTAAACCTAATTTTTTGGCACGATAATTATTGAGAGCTTCAATAAAGAAATGCCGATCTTTTGGCTCAATTAAATTAATCTTGTCTATACCCTTATATGATTTATCTTTATCAAAATTAATTGACCAAGATTTTTTGGCCCAAGCCCAATGAGATGGGGTGGCCCCGCGATAGCGTACATTTACATCATATTCTTCATTGCCAATATACAATTTGGCTTTTACTTCATCTTTAAAACCAGACCCCGGTTGTTCGTGTAAAAAATCTTTTGGCAAACTTGAGTCTAATTGATCCAAATTTTTTTGTTTTATAATCAAATTCCATTTTTCGGTCTTAGACTCCCCAATAGTCATTGGTAAATAAAAAAAGTCAAAAAATTTTGTTAATTCCGAAGCTCTATATAATAGAGGAAAAGTATTAAGCACTTTGGCCTTGGCTGTCATTGGCAAAGAATTTAAAAAAACTAACAAACAACCAAAAACTGCAATTACTATTAAAATTACGCTTAAATATATTTTTTTACTATATTTAACTAACATAATTATTTTAAAGCCCGGACCCAAGATTTTTTATATAAAGCTAAAGTTTCTTCTTTACTAGGCATCGTTACTACCGAATGTTGGGCAGCTTGCCCCAATTTAAAGGCTAAATCTTTGTTTTCTAAAATTTCTTTCATCTTTTTTAGCAATAATTCATTATTGTTTATTTCTATTACCAAACCATTTTCCCCATCCTTTATAAATTCGCCAGCACAACCAACATCGGTCATTATTATTGGCAAAGAATAATTGGCTGCTTCTACTATTACCAATCCCCAACCCTCATTCTTTGAAGTAAGTAAAAAACAATTAGCATTTTCGTATTCCCTATTTAATTCATTACCATTCAACCAACCAGTAAATAAAATTTTATCTTTTAAATTTAAATTTGCAACGATTTTTTCTAATTTATTTCTCTCTGGCCCGTCTCCTACTATTCGTAGTTCTATATTCCTAAATTGTTTAGACAACTGGGCAAAACACAAAATTTGTTGCTGAATATTTTTTACTTTTACCAAACGACCAACTGTTAAAAAAACAAATTTTTCGCTATTACTTTTTTGCTTGTTAGCAACTAAAAAATTTAGATAATCTGTAAATATTGGCACAACTACTATTTTTTGATTTGAAATTCCCAAACCAACTAATTTTTTACTTGATCTTTCACCTACAGTTCTAATAGTTTTAGCTCGAGGCAAGACAATTCTAGCCAATAAATACCTTAATCCCCAAAAATTATCCCAACCATGAACTTGCACTTCTAGACCTAACCTTAATTTTTTACTTAAAATTAAGGCTAAAAAGCCCAAATAATACTGATCTTGAGTCGTAATAATATCATATTTAAATTTTTTTGACAAATCACAAACTAAATGGTAAATCTTAAAAAAACGCCAGATTTTGTTTGATCCCCCACTGCCAAAAACTATAACTTGTTCTGACAAATTTAAGACATTATCTTTCTTGTCTTGCACTATGACATGGTATAAATTTACTAAACTGCCATAAGACAATGTTCTTTCGGCAACTGCGGATTGAGAATCAAATAAATTTCTATCCAAACTTAAACTCAAAATTCTCATAGTTATTTGGTGACAAACTTTTTAGCTATTTTAAATTCAATTGGAAAATAAAAAAACTTTAATTTCCAACGTAATTTACAGAGTAAAACAAAACCTAATTTTAGAAGTTTAGGAGCCTTGATACTAGAAGCCATGGCATTTTTAACAGTATGAGCACCAAAACGCACATAAGCTTCCATTGATTCCACAAAATCTTTTTCTTTTACCCAAGGGAAATTCTGTACGGTTAAATAATTTAATTCATTTTCAACCAAATGAACCCATTCATCCAAAGTTTGTGGCGCCCGCCAACCAGCGGCCACACATTCGTCATACAATTCTGAACCAGGATAAGGACGAAATGCTTGGGGCCCCAAAATCTCTACTTTATCACTTAATTTTAAAAGCTGGTCAATAACTTTTAAAGTCTCCATCATCTCGTGCTTTTCTTCTCCAGGCAAACCGATCATAAAAGAATACTGGGGAATAATCCCATGTTTAAGACACATTTTGGCAGAATTAATTATGTCCTCAGGATTGATATTCTTTTTTATTTTTTTCAAAATCCTAGGACAGCCGGATTCGGCACCAAAGGCCAAAAGATAACAACCAGATTGTTTTAATTTTTCTAAAAATTCATCATCAACCATGCCCTCTTTAAGATAGTTGGCACGCACGGTTGTTTCCCAAGGAAAAATTAAATTATTTTCTAACATGCCATTAATAATTTTTTTGGCTCTCTCGATGTTAACAAAAAAATTTTCATCCCAAAACCGCAATTTTTTATCTTTAAAATATTCTTTACTTTTTATTATTTTTAAATCCTCAATTACCTGTTCCGCTGTTCTTGGCCGCCAACTTAATTTTAAAATAGCATTGATACAAAAAGTACAAATATGCGGACAACCACGCGAAGTTAAAGAAGGAATAAAAGATAATTCTTTGAGAACTTGGTTATCAATTAAATCCCAATTAAACAAGGGCATTTGGGCTGGATTGTGCAAAGGGCGATTAGGATTACCTCTCAACTTATCTTCTTTTCTAAATAAAATTCCCCGAATTTGAGATAATTCCTGACCGCTAACTACTTCGTAAAAAGATTCCTCACCCTCCCCCACACAAACTACGTCTACCAATGGTGATAGGGCGCATTGTTCCATAAAAAAAGTAGGATGTGGACCGCCCCAAACAATCTGACAATTTTTATTAGTGGTTTTAATTAACTGAGAAATTTTTAAAGCTTCGGAAAGCTGGGTAGTCATTAACGAAATTCCCGCATAACTACAATTTTTAGCTTCTTTGATTATTTTTTCTCGGTAGTCTGCTTCTCTAACACCATCAACTATTTTTACATCTATTCCTTTGCTATCCAAATATGAAGCAATACTCAAAAGACCAACAGATAATGAACTGTCGTAGTTTTCTTTGGCAATATTAAATGGTGGATTAATTAAAAGTACTTTGCTCATGGTAAATATTTTTTAAAAGATTAATGGTTTTTTCAATATTATTTTTCCAAGTAAATTTTTCTAAAATCTTAGCACACTCTTTTTTATATTCGTCACTTTTCCATTTTTCTTCGGTCAAAATTCTCACAATTGCCGAGGATATTGCCGAGAGATCATTGTAGGAAATCAGAACACCATTTTTGTTATTCTCAACCAGTTCGGGATTACCACCAACATTACTAGCCACTACCGGTATCCCTAAACTTAAAACTTCCAACAAAGTATGCGATAATCCTTCATAATTAGAATTTAAAACAAAAACATCAGCTAATTTATAATACTCAATTACCTTATTTAAGGAAATTAAACCTGTAAAATGAACCGATTCCAACACTCCTTCTTCTCCAGCTAATTTTTTTAAATTTTCTAATTCCGGACCATCTCCAATTACTAATAATTTTAAATTTTTTCCAATTGGAGTATTTTTAATAATTTTTAATGATTTTATCAAACCAGCGACGCCTTTCCAAGGAACCAAACGTCCGGCAGTAACAATTATTTTTGATTCTGTAGGCAAATCTAATTCTGATATTAAATTATTTTTAGATTTATTAGAAAAATCTAAAAACTCCACAGAATTATATATAACCTCAATTTTATTTTTTGCTACTCCAATTTTTTCTGCCAAATCACCCATAAATTCACTTACACAAACAACTTTATCGGCGCCTCGCAAAATCAAATTTCTAAATTTTTTTATAACTGCAATGTAAATCCCATAAAATTTATTTTGAAAATTAAGAATATCATCACTGGTATAACCACGGTTATTAGCTATTTCCCAAGCGCTATCTCCAGCAAAACGAACAACCAATTTTTTTCTTAAAATAATTTTGCCGATTAACCAAGAAAAAAAACCAGCAGTATACAAATCAAAAGTATAAATTAAGTCACTTTTTTTTGCCAAACGAAAAAGCCAAAAAGCATACTTTATTTTTTGACTTATTTTTGATTTTTTCTTAGAAACTTTAAAAACTTTGTATTTTCCATTTTCCACCAATCCCTCGTCACCAAAAGTCAAAATTTCAATTTTAAAATTGTTATTGCTTAATTCTTCAGCCATTTTTTCTATCATTCGAGCTGGCCCACCAATGTCTGGTGGATAAATTCCTGTGGTAATTAATATTTTCATATTTTTTTAAAAACTGCTATAAACGGATTTCTTCTAAACCTTAAACTATTTATCTTTACTAATTTTAAATCATAAACACCAAAATAATTTTTTATACCTAATTTTCCAAAATGATAATTTTTCTTGTCTGATTTCTTTAGTAGATATTTAATAAATTGTTTTAATCTATTGTAAGGGTGCTGAAAAAAAACAAATATTGAAAAATGATTAACAAAATCACAAATTAAATATGCCCCACTTTGGATATTTTTTGCTAAAATTGGCACTGCTTCTTTGTAAGTTGCTGCCGACGCATAGCCCGTGGAAATTATTATATTATAACCAGAAATATTTCCCGGGTTATAAACATCTAATACTTTGTAAAATATATTATCATTCTTTAATAATACAGTATTTTTTTTACACAATTCCACACATTCAGGAATAAGATCAGAAAAAGTATACTTTATTTTTTCATTTTTAGAAAACAACTCAATTAAATAAGCACCTAAATAACCATTGCCACTGCCAATTTCTAAAATATTTTTATTTGGTAAAGCTATTTTTTTAAAAAAATTATAAATATATTTTGCTTCTTTTTCTTGAACTTTTCTTTGTTTGGCCGAATCCCAATTATTTCTAACTCTAAATTCAGAGACCCATTTTTTTATTTGATCATTTTTTTGATTATTTTCTAAATAAAGATTATGAATTTTTTCGGCAATCTTGTCCCAACTGTATTTTTCTTTTATCAATTTAAAACTATTGGCAATAATTTTATTTCTTAATTCTTCATTACTTATTAGTAATTTTATTTTTTCTGCTAAATCTTTGGGGTTGGCAACTTGACAAATTAAACCAGTCTCCCCTTCAACAATAAAGTCTGGAATTCCTCCAACCGGAGTGCCAATTGCTGGCACGCCACAGGCAAAGGCCTCCAAATAAACAATACCAAAGCCTTCAGCCAAAGAAGGACGCACAAACAAATCGGTGGCTGCCACCAATTTTCCTGCATCTTCGTGTAAAATTTGACCCAAAAATTTTATATTATCTTTAATATTTAATTCACCAACTAATTTTTCTAGCCTAGCTCGTTCTTGACCGTCACCAATTATCCAGCATTCTACAGCAATTCCCTCTTTTTTTAGCAAAGCAATTGCCGAAATTAAATCATGAGTACCATTTTTCTCTTGCAGTCGCGAAACACAACTAATTACAAATTTTTCTCGGATACCAATTTCATTTCTTATTTTATTTTTTTCTTGCCATATAATTGGTTTAAAAATGTCGGTTTCTACACCATTCGGAATCATTATCGCGTCGGTCCGACCTTGATTGGCAAAATGTTTTACTAAATCATTACTTACAGCATGGCAAATACTCGCTTCGCGGTAAACCTTTTTTTCTAGTTTATCTTGCCAACGGACAATAAAATTTGCTTTTACTTCGGAATGATAAACTGTAAAATCGGCTGATTGAATAGTAATAAGATAAGGCACGCCAGTTAATTTTTTTAGTAATAAACAAATAATTCCACTAAAATAACCTTGGGCATGGAGTAATTCAATTTTTTCTTTTTTGATTAACGACCAAGATTTAATAAATAAAATTGGTAACATGGTAAAAATATACCAATAAGAACTATAAGAATAATCTTTTAAAGTAAACAACGAAGCGTTGCGATAAATTCTTAAACCTGCACTTTGCTCAAAAGCTGGCTGATTATTTACTTTTCCAGTTACCACAAAAATTTCAGCCTTGTCTTTAAGCCG
The DNA here is from genome assembly GCA_000990355.1 of Candidatus Magasanikbacteria bacterium GW2011_GWC2_37_14. Taxonomy (GTDB): domain Bacteria; phylum Patescibacteriota; class Patescibacteriia; order Magasanikbacterales; family UBA922; genus GWC2-37-14. The sequence continues at coordinate 35,921 of LBSX01000004.1, read as the reverse complement.
ATCACAAATATTTTTTATAAAAATTTCAAAACCACCAATAATTGGATGATAATGTAAAACTGGCATTAATATTTTCATATTATAAAAATCTCTTCCACAAAATTTTACTTAGATACGGTAACAAACACAACGGCACGAATTTCCATAAAGTACGACCTTTTGATTTGATGTTTACAAATTCTTGATTACTAATAGTATAAATATTATAAACTTCTCCACCCCAACCCTTTTTAAATATTTCTAAATTTGAATCTTTTTTAGTACCGCCAAATTCAAAATACTTTATTTGTTTATTAAAACTATTTTTAATTTGACTACTTAAAAGTGCATGCGTAGCGCCACTTTGTTTACCTACAAGACTAGAAGCATTTAAAAAATAATGAGTAAGATTTTTATTTTCTAAATACAGCGAAAAACCAACAATTTTACCGTTCATCAGCGATAACAAAAAAGTTTCTTTGTTTTGGAACCAATACTCAAAAAAACTATATGGCAAAACTAAATTCATTTTTGCCCGAATATTTTTTAAATATAATTTATAAACTTGTTTGAGTTCTTTGATGTTTTCCATTACTTTTATTTCTACTTTGGACTTTTCAATTTCTTGACGTGTAGTTTTGCGATAGTTGTTTTCTAATTCTTCCAAAGAATTAAATTTGTTTAAAGGCAAAACATAATCTATCAACATTGTTTCTTCTATGTTTTTTACAGGGCAATAAAAAATGTTGACTGTTAATTTAAAACTGTTAAAAATATTTGCTAAAACGATTTTTAGATCATTTGTATCAAGCTCTTGACTATAATCTAAAGCAATAATGTTACCTACTTCTGAAAAAGGCACACTCACTGCTCTACCTTCTTTATTCACCAAAACACTAACTAAAAAATTATCTTTGAATAAAAAATGTTTAAACTGCCAATCAGAAAAATAATTTTCCACTTGCTTTTCCCAAACAACAGAAAAAAAACAATGCTGGCGTTCAGCTTTGTCTAAAAAATTTTGCCATTCTAACAAATTAGTAATTTCTTTTAAATTGTTATTTATATTCTCCATAAATTTCTTGGCCATTCTTAAACTCATAACCTTGTTCTTTTAAGAGTAAAATAATTTTTCGCAAATAACCAACAAAAATTTCTCCCCCATTTTTTTGTTCTGGATTTAAATCCCAACTATGAAAACTTAGGCTAATTAACTCTGGTTGTTTTATTTTCAACCAAAATTTATAAAAAACTACACCTAATTCTCTAAGCCATTTACCTTGCAATTGCACCCCAGCAAACAAGGGATTTAAGGGAATTTCCAAAATATTTAAATTATCTGGCCGATAAAGTTTACTGGCAGTTTTACCAGTATAACCAATATATTTTTTAAAATGTGGATAAAAAGAAATTATACTAGAATCGTATTTAAATTTATTTTCTAATAGTTTTAAACCTGCTTCGTCAATAGTATTTTGCACCGCGCGAAAACCGACTGGTGCTTCCTTAAAAATATTTTGATATAAATTGTAATGTTTAGATAATTTTTCTTCTCGTTCTTTTTGATTTTGTTCTTTCATATTTAAATGGTCATAAAAACCATGTAAAGCAATTTCACAACCAAAATTTTGATATTGCTTAAATAAACTAGCAAAATTTTCTAAGACTTTACCCGTACAAAAAAAAGTTGGCCGAAGTTTAAACTCTTTTAGAATTGGACTAATTAATTTTAAATTTTTGACCCCTTCAAAACTATTAACAGTCTGACTATTTATAAAGTCCTCTTCGGTGTCTATTGCTAAAAAACAAATTTTTTGTTTCATAATACAAAATGTCATTCTGAACTCGTTTCAGAATCCCAAGGGATCCTGAAATAAATTCAGGATGACAGTTAACATAATCTTTCTTTAAATTCACTAATTGTTAATTTTAGTCCCTCTTCCAAATCAATTTCTGGTTGCCAATTTAATATTTCTTTGGCTTTGGTAATATTAGGACAACGTTTTTGTGGATCATCTACTGGCAAATCTTTAAAAACTAATTCGCTAGAACTTTTGGTTAAATTAATAACTTTTTTAGCTAATTCTAAAATAGTAAATTCTTCAGGATTGCCTAAATTTATTGGCCCGGTAACTTCTTCTCCACTGTTCATTAATTTAATTAGCCCTTCTACCAAATCACTTACATAGCAAAAACTACGAGTTTGCTCACCTTGACCATAAATCGTAATTGGCTGGTTTTGTAAAGCTTGGACAATAAAATTAGAAACCACTCGGCCGTCATTAAAAGACATTTTTGGTCCATAAGTATTAAAAATCCGGGCCACTTTGATTTTTAAGCCGTGCATGCGGTGATAATCAAAACAAAGAGTCTCGGCTACGCGTTTACCCTCGTCATAACAAGCTCGCGGACCAATAGGGTTTACATTGCCACGATATTCCTCTGTTTGAGGGTGAATTTCTGGGTCGCCATACACTTCGGAGGTAGAAGCTTGTAAAATTGTCGCCCCATACTTTCGGGCCAAGCCCAAAATATTGATTACACCCAAAGTATTAGCTTTGATAGTATGTACCGCGTTGTTTTGATAATGAATGGGCGAGGCAGGACAGGCAAGATTGTAAATTTGATCAATTTTCGCTTGCCCTGAGTTTACCGAAGGGTCTAAAAACAAAGGTTCAACAATATCGTGTTCAATAAACTTAAAATTAGCATTATTTTGTAAATGCTTAATATTTTCCAAACTCCCCGTAAATAAATTATCTACGCCAATTATCTGATGCCCATTGGCAATAAGGGCTTCGGCTAAGTGCGAGCCTATAAAACCTGCCACACCGGTTATTAGAATGTTCATAGTAATTGTCATCCTGAACTTGCATTCGACCTGAGCTCACGCCGAAAGGTTTCAGGATCTTTTTAATATTAAGAGAGATGCTGAAATAAATTCAGCATGACAGACTAGTTAGGCATGACAGTTTTTTCCGCTTATTCTTGCAAAAAAAGTCTAAATATATTATGCTATAAATACTATGGAAAGTCAAGATAAACAAAAAAAGAAAATTCTCTATGTAATTACCCAAGGTGAGTGGGGTGGAGCGCAGAGATATGTATATGACTTGGCTATTAATACACCTACTGACTGGCAGGTTTTTGTGGCTGTGGGAGAAAAGAATAGAAAAAAGGAATTACAAGAGAAAATTTTGGCAGATAACAAAAAACAGATAACCTTCGTCCCGAGCTCAGGCCGAGGGGCAAATAGCATAACAATAGTACAACTTTCACATTTAGTAAGAAAAATTTGTCCTTGGCATGATATTTTAGCTATTTTTGAGCTTAGAAGACTATATAAAACACTAAAGCCAGATGTTGTACATTTAAATAGCTCTAAAGCAGGAATTGTTGGGTCTCTTGCTAGACTTGGGATTGCTTCGTCGCCCTTCGGGACTTCTCGCAATGACAAGTTGGTGTACACGGTTCACGGCTGGGTGTTTAATGAGCCAATGAACAATTTTAGAAAAACAATTTATAGATTTTTGGAAAAAATTACTGCTAAATTAAAAGATAAAATTATTGTTTTGTCGGATAAAGATTATCAGGATGGAATGGATTTAGGTATTGCAAAAAACAAATTAGTTAAAATACCATTGGGAATTGAAAAGACGGTGTTTTTGGAAAGAGATGTGGCGAGACGATTTTTAGCGTCTGTCTGTCATTCCGAGTGTAGCGGAGCGGAACCGAGGAATCCCTTACACAACACCAAGAGATCCCCTGCCTCTGCCGGCAGGCAGGCTCCACTCGTCGCGAGCCTCGGTCGGGATGACAGTGGTAACATTTGGGTAGGTACGATTGCTAATTTATATAAAACTAAAGGAATTGATATTTTGATTGAGGCGGTAAAGTTATTGTCATTGCGAGGAAGTCAATTCGCATTGACTGACGAAGCAATCCCAATGAAGCAAGGGATTGCCACGCCTCCCTCGAGCGAGGCTCGTAATGAAAGCGGCGGGATTGCTTCGTCGCCTTTTGAGGCTCCTCGCAATGACAGTGCCAAGTTTATCATTATTGGCGAAGGGCCAGAACATGAAAAATTACAACAACAAATAAACAAATTACAAATTAACAACATTCACCTACTTGGTTCAATAGAAAACGCTAGCCAATATTTAACTGCCTTTGATATTTTTGTTTTACCTTCCAGAAAAGAAGGTTTGCCTTATACTATTTTGGAAGCTTTAAGCGCTAATTTGCCAATTGTCGCCACAAACGTTGGTGGAATTCCCGAATTAATAGAACATGAAAAAACAGGGTTGCTCTCCCCTGCTTCTTCGGAATTATTAGCAGAAAATTTAGTAAAAATTATTTCTAATCAAAATTTGCAAGAACAATTTACACAAAGCCCTAAACCAAATTATACACTAGAAAAAATGCTTGCCACTACTTTTGAGTGCTACTTACACCCATAACCTGATCAAGTAAAGCTTGTTGTTCTTCGGTAGGCTCAATATTTAAACTTTTTGCTTTATTAATGGTTTCTATAGCCATTTTTTTGTTGCCAATTTGCGCATAAGTAACTGCCAAGCGCCACCAACCTTCGGCAATTTTATTATCACTATCCAAGGCTTGCTGGATTAATTTTAAACTTTCAGGCACTTTGCCCAAACCTAATTCTACACTAGATAATACAAAAAGCACTTGTTGTCTTTTTGGTGAATAACTTAAAGCTTGATTTAAAATTTGTTCACTTTTTAGAAGCCACTGCCCATTGTTTTCTGCCTGAGCACGTAAACCATAAACCTGACTTAAAGCCAGATTAGTACGAATATCCATTGGGTGTAAAACTAGATTCTTTTGTAATTCATTAATTACCAAATCAGCTAATTTGTTGGCCAAATCTGTTTGTTTACTTTGATAAATTTGTGGCAAAGCTTGAATAGCAGTACGAGCAAAATCACTACGAATATCATCTATATGAGGTGTGGGAGTACTTTGGGCTATTTCATAAGGGCCAAAAACATCCTTGCCAGTAGAAAAAGCCATTAAAGTTTGCAGAGTATTATTATTTGCCCGTCCAGGATTAATATTCGTAGAGTAAATGATGAGCAATAAAATCAGACCGATTGTCACTAGCAAACCAACAGAAATTTCTGATGTTTTTTTGTTATCTGTTATCTGCTGTTTGTTATCTGCAGTTTGTGAATTTATAAATGCCAAAAAGAAAAAGAAATATAAATATGACGTAGGATTTTCAAATACTGTAGCATTGTGCACAAAATGGCCAGCTAAAAATGCCATACTTAATACTAAAATATGCTGGTCTATTCCTTTATTTCTATAAGCCTTAATTAACATCCAAGCCCCAGCTATAAACATTAATAGATAGGCACCCAAACCAGTAAATCCTTGTACTGCCAAAGTATTAAAAATGACACTATGAGCATTGTCAAACCAGGTTTCAGTCCAACCATGTTCTAAAAACGCTGGGTTATAATATTTATTAAAAGCATAATAATAATTATTTGGCCCCCAACCAAACACTGGTTTTTCTTTAAAGCCTTCAACCGCAATCCCCCAAGCCATATAACGCGTAAGACCACTACCTTCGGTAATCGAAGCATTTAACAACCTGCCAAGTGTAGGAATACTTTTTATGGTTTCATTTTTCCGATAAACAAACAATATTCCCAAAACTACTATAAAAAATATCGATAAAAACAATAACATTTGTCTTAATTTTTTGTGTTCTTTGGTAGTAATTACATAACCAAAAAATATAACCGCCAAAGACACTAACAACCCCAAAGTAGTACCACGAGTACCACCCCAAAATATTCCCAAAAAACCAAACAAACTACCTATACAAGCATACCAAAACCAGAAGGCTTGTCCTGAGCCCAGCCGAAGGGTTGTTTTTTTTTCTTTTATAGCCAAAAGCAAGCCAAGCAAAAATAAAAACAAACCATAACCAGAAAAATATATCGCATTACCAAGAGTGGCCGAAACACGATGAGCACCACGATTAATTAAAAGTTCAGGATTAATTTGTTGCATGCCGCCAATTACCATTACAATTAACCCAGCACCCAAAAACCAACGCAAGATCACTTTCCATTCTGGCCAACCATTAATGAGACGGCTAACAGCCAAGTAATAAAGTAAATAATGAAACAAAGTAAACAAACCCAGCATTCTTTCGTGAGAATCCCAAAAACTTTTGTACCAATCCACTCCCACAAAAGTGGAAACAATAAAACTTAAAAAAAACAAACCAACAGCAATATTTAAAAAATTAAATTTAATTTTAAATTTTTGCCAATTGCTAAATAACAATAATAAATAACTAGCAAAAATTAACAAACTAATACTCCGAAACCATAAAATCTTAGGAACGATGAAGGGAAAAATATAGCTGGTTGGCAAAACAATAAGCGGGACGAAAAACGAAGCGATGATGAGATACTTGGCAATTTTTTCAATAATTTTATTCATAGAATTTGTCATCCTGAACTTGCATTCGACCTGAGCTCATGCCGAAGGGTTTCAGGATCTTTCTTAAGATTATATTTACTTAGTGTAATTATTTAACGAAAAGATGCTGAAATAAATTCAGCATGACAATTATAACGCTTTATCTATTTCTTGTCCACCCAAACCAAAACCCGCCTTGCGGCGGGTTTTGAACTTGCATGTTTAATGCCTTATAAAGAAAAGCAATTATTCATGAAGGTTGGCACCGGTAACAGTAGTGATCTTCAAACGACTGTTAGTAACAGTAGTTGTAGCATCACCCCAATTAACATCGGTGGACATAGCAGCTATATCTACTTGGCAGTATTCACTGTCGGCAGAAGTAGTAACTACATCACCACGAACTACAATAACAACTACACCATCAACTTGATTGGCGCTGTTGTCTAAAGTGGTCATGTCTAAAGTAGCTATTCCACTAGCAAAAGTACTAGTTGGATCAGTTACATTGGAATCATCGCCTTCAATGTAGGCTTCAACATTGGTTACAGCAACAGCAGAAGAAGTAGTGAAGGTTAGCTTGAAAGCATTACCTAACACTGCTAATAAATCTGTGTCATCAGCTTCCAAACGATTGGAACCATTGTCAAAGGTTAAGGCAAATTTAGCCAAGATTCTGTTTGTACCTCCGGTTAAAGTACCGTCAGCTAATTGGTTGGTAACGTTTGTTAATACAACACCCATTACCAAACCTTCTTTAGAAGCGGTAACAGTATCGAATGTATCATCGGCAGTACCAGCACCAGCAGACATAGCAATGTCGCCAGAAGTAGCACCACTGGCAACTACATCATCAACTCCGAAGATTACAGTAGCTCCAGAATCAGCAGTAGCAGAATCATCACCAGCAACATTCATGCCTCTGGCTTTAACTCTAATATACAAAGATTGAGCAGAATCTTTCTTAACTAAGTAGTTAAGCTCGGTAAATTCAGTAACAGTATCATAGTTGGCAGTACCAACTACTACACCACTATTGTTTACCAATTCTACTTGGTCAATATCATCTGTACCAGCAGAAGCTGTAGAAGTGGCAGCTAAATCTAATTGAGTTACAGTTACATCTTCGTTGGCAGCAGTAAAGACTAATTCACCTAAGTAACGACCAGTTGGGCCAGTAGAACCAGCCAAAACATATAGATCCTTACTCCAGTTAGCACCGTCTACTTGCATGTCAACTTTTAAGGTACCGGCAGTAGCATAAGTAACAACTTTACTTTCAGCTACAGCAACGGTGTTCTTTTGGTCAGCATCCAATACGGTATTGTCTTGGTCACGAGCTACTACATCAGTGTTAGCATTGATAGTCAAAGCCCATTCACCAGCCACCAAAGTGGAAGCAAAATCAGCTTTTACTTTTACAGTATATTCTTTGCCAGCTGGGATCTTTACACTAATACCCGAGAAAGCAATGGTAGAAGTAGTTGCTGCACCAGCAGTTTCGGTAATAGCATTACTTCTTGATTTTACTAATTCGTCGTTAATGTACAAGCGTAATTGAGAAATGTAAGTATCAGCAAAGTATTCTTCTTCATGTCCAGGAGCGCCTGCATCATAAGTAGAAACAGTCATTTCTTTGATGTACAAATCAGAAGAGGTACCAGCTTTTAATTTACCTTGGTAAACCAAGATATTTTCTTCACCACCAACCAAAGTTTCTCCAGACAAAGTGGTATTGGTAATGGTTAAGTAAGCTTTCTTAACGGTTGTGATAGCCGAAGAAAGAGTGTTTGGAGTGATAGTAATACCAGTAACAGCTCCAGAAGTTTGGCCTTCGTAGTCAATAGCGTCAGCATCAAAAGATACTTGATAAGTAGTACCTTCTGCAGCAGTAGAAGCTACATCGGCTACAACTCTAAAAGTCTTTTTAACACCTTTGGCTAAGTAAATTTCATCACTTAAGGTGAAATCATAGTGACCACTATCCATAGTGGCATCCAAATCATAAGTACCACCACCAACTTCTTCGAATTGGATATTTTCCAAAGCACCAGAAGCAGTGGTAGTAACGATACGGAAAGGATGACCGTCGGTATCAGTAATACTGTTGATGATTAAATCTTCATCATTGGAAGTCATTTCCAAAGTAGCCAAAACAACATTATTGGTATCTGGACGAACATCCTTGGCAGGAGTACCAGAAGCAGCAGTTTTGTTCATGGCTAAGGTTACATCACCAGCATTTAAGGTAACAGTACTTACACCAGCATCAGACTTTTTGTCTAAAGTAGTGAAAGTAGCAGCGGCACTTAAGCCACTTTCTAAATCAGTAGCGTCAATAGTGTAAATGAAGAAATCAAAAGTATCTCCAGATTCACCATTTACCAAATCACCTTTTAATTCAACAGTTACATCTTTGGATTTTTCAATCTTGTAAGCGTCAAAATCAAAGACAACGCGGTCGCCGTCCATTTCAGCAGTAGCTACTTCGTCACCTTCTACATATAAACGTAAATTGTTTACAGCAGTAGATGGAGCAGTGCCACCGTTTTCAAACACAATACCATTTACCAACACATCCATAACTGAGGAAGCGTTGTTTAAGTCAAATTCGGCAAAAGATGTATCACTATCGCCAAATTGAGCACTAGCATTGGTGTGATCAACAATGTTATCCAAAGTTAAACTACCAGCAACTACATCAGTAGCCAAAGTCATCACAGCTCCAGCAATTGGGAAGGAACCGCCAACTTTTGCAGTAGTAATCACAGCAGCAGCACTTGGGATAGTTACACCAGCGTAACTACCAGTTGTACCAATTTTAACTTTTACAGTAACTGTAACAGTAGCATTGGCAGCAACTTCGATTGGAGTGGAGAAACTGAAAGCCATTTGCTTGTCAGTATTCCAAGAGGTCTTTACATTGCCGTAACGAACGTTACCAATGTAAATTCCTACTTCGGACAAAGTGGCAGCAGCCATTAAATTGGATCTTTGAACAGTTAAACCAGTAACTTTTTGAGCAGCAGCACCAGCTTTTAAGTTGATTTTCAACAATTCAGCTTCGGAGCCAGCTGGTAAAGTTGTGGCAGCTGGAGAAGCAGCAGACAAAGATACCATTAAGTCACCAGTAGTAACGGTTGTAGTACCAGTACCAGTTGCAGTTGTTTGGGAAGGATTTTCCAAAACAGAAGCAGCAGTCTTTGTACCAGTGCCCATTTCTGTTGCATTAAACAAAGCATCAGAAACAGTGCGTACATCATCTTTAGCAGCGTCACCCAAGGTGCCGTCTACTTGATATAATTTACCACCAACTACAGCATAAACAGCAGTAGCAGAAGCTTTCTTTACCAACATTCCATTGGTAAGAGCAGCAACTGTTAATTCAGTACCGTTGTTTACATAGTTTGGCCAATATACATCGGAAACGTCGCGAACCAAAGTACTCCAGTTAGCACCATAAAGTGCAGAAGCTACAGCTTCGGAAGCAATTTTGGATTTGGTGTTGTTTGGTTCAACTACGTATACGCTGTTGGAAATCTGCACTTTAACCATGCGAGATCCTGGGCGGAAGTTGACACCATAAGGAGCCTTGGATGGAGCTGGATAAGCATCCACACAAGAGTTGGAGATTGTTTGAACGCCAGAGAAATCTGTATACCAAGTATGATAGATTTCTGAGGATGGAAAATACATGCGTTCCATGTCGGCGTTGAGTAAGTAAACTGCAGTATTGCCTTCAACCTTGAAAAGGTCACCGGCTTCTAATGTTGGGCAGTCTACTGCATTAACTACGGATGGCACCAAGGCGGCTAAGCCCATACTCCAAACGATTGTTAATACAACTACAGACACAGTAAACACTTTTTTCCCTAATTTCATTAAAGTCATAATAAATTAAGAAACTTATTCGTCAGCGTTGCGACTTGCGCCACAATCTGGCCAAATAAGTGTGCATTTAAATTTTGCATGCTGTTCCGTGTTGCCACGGATCGACCTTTATACTTTATGCTCCCCGATTAAATCGGGGTGCCCTGGCCGTCTTGTGAAGGACAGCCAACCGCAAACCTATTAAAGATTCACGGCAATACTGTATGGCACGAGAGGGTGTTTCCCTCCCCTACAAGGGGAGGGTGGGATGGGGTTTCGCGGTTGGCCAAACCCCCTCCTCGCCTCCCCCTCGTAGGGGGAGGAAAACCATCTTAGCCACACAGTACCACAGGCAAATGAATTATTCATTGTCATGCTGAACATAACTGTCATCCTGAACTAGTTTCAGGATCCCCTGGGATGCTGAAACCTGTCTGCCGATAGGCAGGTGAATTCAGCATGACAAACATATTCAGAATGACAGTTTATAAAGAACTAGTGGTGCTAGTAGTATTGATAATCGGTACAGCCACGCTTGGTGTGGTACTAGCTAAATTACTAGCAACAGCTTCTTTAACACTTTTATCGGAATCAGAAATTTTTTGTTCGGTTTGTACACTACTCGCTGTGGCTTCGTTTAATTTTGCCAAAACTTCGTCAATCGTCAGCCCAGGTTTTTCTTCACTAACAATAACTGTGGTAGTGCTAATAACAATTGGTGTTGTCGTAGCTTTCTTATCCTCCAAAACTTTCTTGTCTGCCGTAGCTTCAGCGGAGGCCGATTCTAACACAGGCAAAGTATTGGTAGTAATTTCTTTGTTTACTACTTGAGCTTCGGCCAATACTTTATTCATGTTGTCGGCTATCAAAACCTTTACATCTTCTAATTTGGTTTTAATTTCTTCGGTCTTCTTGGTAATTTCTTTGGTAATTTCTTTGGCTCTTTCTGGTTTGTCTACACCCAACTTGGAAAAATTATCGCGCACTGATTGTAAAGATTCTTCTAACATTTTGATGGTTTCGGTAGCTTGGGCAGAAGAATTGGAATCATTTTTGGCAATCACTTGTTTTACTTCATTGGCACGACGACTGGCAAATTCCAAATGCATTTGAGTTTTGGCATCGTTACTTCCAGTAACATTTACTATTACTTCTTGAGTTTTTTCGACTGCCATTTTTACACCATAACACATTTCTCCTGGCAAACAATTTTCTGTAGCACTAGCACTAGTTATCCAACCACTAAGAGCAATACCACCAACTAAAATAAACACTGCCATTGGACGTACTACACTATATACCACTCGACCAGGCAACAAAACTTCCATTGCCTGCCAAACCATATGTAAATTAAACTTTACTGGTTCTTCTGGAACAGTATTTTTTATTTGAGTCAACATGCGTGCTTTATTTTGCACAACCCAAGACTGGTCTGCATTTATGCGACCATTTGTTTCTCTAATCTTTTTTAATTGTGAGATAAGTTCTTGGGACACATGTTTAGTTCTGTCATCCTGAACTAGTTTCAGGACCCCCTGGGATGCTGAAATAAATTCAGCATGACAACTTTATTATTTTTTATTAACCATCTCCTGCAACTTCTTTATGGCACGATGTAAAGTAATCCTTACCCCTACTTGCGACTTGCCCAAAATTTCGGCAATCTCGGCAGTGGATAATTCTTCCACATGTTTTAACAGTAACACCTCTTGATAATCTTGTTTCATTTTTTTAATCACCACCATTAGCTGTTCAACTTCCATATTTGTTGCCACAGTTTCATAATTATTTTCTTCTGCTGGCAGTTCCTCAAAATCTTCTAAATCTTCTTTTTTAATTTTCCCTTTTTCCCGGTAATGATCAATCACTAAGTTGCGGGCAATCTTATAAATCAAACCACTAAAACTATCTATTTCTTTTTCCGTATATTCTATTAAATAACTCCAAACTTTTAAAAAGACACTACTTACTATATCCTCAGCATCTTCTTTGTTATTTATTTTAAAATACACAAATCGGTAAATCTTTTCTACATACAAATCATAAAGACTAGCAAAAGCTTCTGGATCTTTCTTTGCTCGTACTTGGTAAACTAGCCATTTTTCATTCAATATCCTTACCATATAGAAGACGTGGAATTTAACAAAGTGTTACAGTTTTTGGTTTCCTCCCCTTGGAAAGGGGAGGTCAGGAGGGGTTGACGTAATAAACTCAACCACCCCTAGCCCCTCCTTTCTAAGGAGGGGAAAACACGGAAAACAAAATTATAACCAAAAACACGCGTTTTCCACAGTTAAATTAGATTATTTTCATAATATCTTTTGGCGTTCAAACTAAAAGATAGGGCTAAGTATAGCAGAGCAAGGCAACATAGACAAGCGGGTTATACACATCCACTGTCATTGCGAACCCCGCCCGAGCGGGGTGAAGCAATCCCATTATTGTCATTCCTGCCCCCGTCTACACGAGGATAAACTCCGGCAGGAATCCAGGCAAATGGCCAACGATTTCTGGATCTCCACATTCGCGAAAATGACAACAGTGGGATTGCTTCGTCGTACTCTTACAGGCACTTCCTCGCAATGACAGACGTTTGTATACACTAGCCTATACATTTTTACTATTTACCTAATTATTTTGCTAATTTAAAATACTATTTTTGTATACACTAGTGTATACAAAATTAAGATATTTTCAAAAAAATCACTAATAAACTATGCACATACTGTCCTATTGACAATTTAACCCAAATATGCTATAATTGTATAAACTATATTATACAAATATGGCAGAAAACCCTAAAAATGAGCTGAAAAACAAAGAAATGATCCGCCTTTCCATATCAGAGGCTGGTAAGCTTTTTGGGGTAAATGCCCAAACAATCCGTAGAGCAATCAAGGCTGGCGAGATTACTTATGTAGTAGTGGCCGGCCGTTATAAAATTAACTTTGAAAGTTTAGTGCGCTGGAGTCAACAAAAGACCACTGTTAAGAAAAAAGCCAATACCCATGGCATTGGCCAATATGTGGATAAGTGGAAAATATCCAATACTCTCTATTCTCCTAGTACCAAAGCCGTTGTTCCTAAACCCACTGAAAATGATAAGAATGAAACCCCTAACTAAAAGGGGTTTTTAATTTACATTTTAACAATAATCAATTTTCAATAAATTTACAATTACCAATTTTCAATATTGTAAATTACAAAATTGATAATTCACAGGAAACTGTAAATTGTAAATTGAAAATTTTAACTATTCTCTGACAACAACAAAGGTGCTATAATACATATACATTGTACAATATTGTATGCAATTCTTCACTACCTATTTTACAAAACACCATTTTACCCACACACCCCATAAATGGTTTTTGGCCTTTCTCTTGTCCCCTATTCACTTTGCGGAATTACATTATAAAAATCGCTACCATCTTAAATACGAGAATGCTCGTAAGCTTTTCATTTTTGATATTACTTTACTTTTATCGGCAGTATTTTTATTTGGCACGACAATTTTTTTGTTTAACTATAACCCAGAAGTTACTAACTTGGTTTACTTATCTATTCACCCTACAGCCAACAAAGTAAAGAGTGGCGAATATGTGGAATACCAAATTTCTTATAAAAACCAAAGTGACCAAAAACTTGTTTCCCCCACTCTTTCTTTAAAACTTCCCACTGGTTTTATTTTGATAAGTGCGAATCCCGAAAACTTATTTGATAAAACTAAACAAAGTTTTAAGTTAAATGACCTTGGTACAGGTGAAACTGGTGTTTTAAGTGTGGCTGGTTGGATCTATGGCACACCAGACAAAGATGAAAATATTACTGCCACTTTATCTTATCGCCAAAATTCACGTCAAGTTTTTGAAGAAAAAAATACTTTACTGATTAAAACCTTGCGCGGTTCGGTATTGGTTGGTAAAATTATTGTTCCCACTCATATTCTTTATAACGGCAACACACCTATTAATTTAGAATTCCAAAATACTGGCAGTCAAAATTTAACCAATTTACAAGTACCTTTAAACCAAAACCCTGGCTTAAGTTTGGAGCAAATAATTGTTAATAAAGGTATAATTGAAAATGATCTTTGGTACCTAGACAAGTTAGAACCAAATGAAAGTGTATTTTTGACAGCAGAATTAAAAAATACTAATCCAGCGACTGGTGACAAAATTTCTTTAAACTTTACACCAGTAATTAAAATTAATAATACTTCTGTACCTCAAAGTCCTTTAATTCAAGAAGTCGCTATTGCTTATCCCAAAGCACAAATTACTAGCAACTGGCAAAATGATTTGGCTAAAATTCAGCCTGGCGAAACAGCTACCTTACAAATTCAAATTAAAAATAATGGCAATATTAATTTAGTAAACGGTCAACTTAGTTTACCACTTTCTTCGGCGATTATTGACGTACCAGCCACACAAAAACTTAATTTAGGCCAAATAAAAAATAATAATTTAATAATTTCTGTTGAACAAATTTCAGCTTTAAAAGAATTAAAAATAAATGATACAGCAAATATTAATATTCAGTTGCTTATTAAAAATATTCCCCAAGGCGGTACTGATTTATCTTTTGCCCAAGGAATTAACTGGCAATCAAATGTAGCCGAAATCAAAAATAGTTTATTTCAAACCGACGGCTTATCACCAAACATAAAAATTGGTACTAGTGTTGCTGGCACACCGGAATTGCGCTATTATACTTTTGAAGGTGATCAATTGGGTCGTGGGCCTTTGCCACCGCAAGTTGGGCAAGAAACCAAATATTGGGTCTTTATACCGATTAGCAACGGCACCAGTAAAATTAGCAATTTAAAACTATCTGCCGAATTACCTAGTTTTGTTAATTGGACTGGAAAAAGTAGTGTAACGTTTGGTAATAATCCAGTATATGACGCCAATAAACGAAATATAAGTTGGACGTTAAATTCCTTAAACGCTCATACCACAGCCGGAGTATATTTTGAACTTGGCTTTACTCCTACTACAGATCAAGTTGGCACTTCACCAATCTTAATAAAAAATATTAATTTTTCGGCTGTTGATACTTATTTAGAAACAACAATTAATAAAAATTTTGGTGACTTGGATATAAGTCTTAAAACCGACGCCCTAGGGCAAAGTAAGGGTGTAAAAATAACTAATTAACAACAACTGTCATCCTGAACTTGTTTCAGGATCCCTGGGGATGCTGAAATGGTACTTGTCCTGAATTTATTTCAGGATTCAGCATGACAAACCGTTTAATTCTTAAACAATAAAATATGGAAGACATTGTTCCATTTATCGCCGGATTTGGCCTATTAATTACCGCTGTGGTAATTTGGTCTGGCGTTTGGAAAGCCATTGCACTTTGGAAAGCCGCCCGTAACAATGATTTGGGCTGGTTTATTGCCTTGTGCATAATCAATACTGTAGGTATTTTGGAAATTTTGTACATTTACGTGTTTGCTAAGCATAATTGTTCTGGTGGCTGTTGTGAACACAAAACTACTACCCCACCAACTCCTCCAGCACAGATGTAAACATATACATAGAAAAACCCCGGGTTCATCCCGGGGTTTTGTATTACTGCACTAATACACTGCTACAAGATTTTAATTCTCACCAGCCAAAGATAAACCAATATAAAATGTCTGATCCTCTACTTCTATAGTTTTGGAACCAATAACTAAATTAGGATCAGTAGTTAAAAACAAGTCACCGGCTCTCTGGCCAAAAGGAAACTTGCGCACCCCTGTTTCTCCTTTCAAGAGCATTTCGTGTGCCAAAGCTTCAGCTGCCTGTAAAATTTCTGGAGAATATTCACCCGAAACACTAGGCCCTTCTGAAAAAGCATTCATATAATTGATATTAAAATTAATTTATTTTATTTAAAAATCTCTCCACTGTTTGATAAACAACATCCATTTTATCTAATTCTGCGTTTTTAATCCTTTCTGCTTTTTGTGTATCCAAAGCACCTACTTCTAAAGATCGCCCAAAATCTATAAGTCTGGGCAAACCCGTAGTCCTGTCAACCATAAGATTTCTTGGCTCCAAATCATTATGAACAATACCAAAACGATCGTGCATCTCCTGAAGATAATCATCCAACGCTTCAAAAAAAGTATCAAAATCAAAACTATCTGGCAATACTTCCTCGCCATTTAAAATTTTTTGTAATTCAGCACCATCAATTTGCTCCATCATAATGGCTGATGTTTCTGCCCCAGCATAACAAGCTACTGTATTTGGCGCAAAACAACCACTTGCTTCAAAGCCACGCAAACGATTTTGAATTCTAAACTCATCAAGTGGTGAATTGCCCAGATTATATTTGTGCGCATCTGGTTTGGTATGTCTATTTTCCATAATTTTTATACACAAACCATGTCCCAACTCAAACACTTTGCCAACTCCACCCCTCCCCAAAAAACGACTCTCATCAGCCACTCTTTTTTCAACAAACTCTGCCAAACTAAAATTTGGATTGAAACCAGTCTCTATGCAGTCTATCTTACTACCTACCAATATTTCACTTCCTGAATCTACTGGTGGAACAACTCTTCGACCTTCTTTTAACATAAATTAAATAATTATTTTTTTTATTTCTGCTAATTTTTTAGTCCAAAGACTCAATATTTACATTCATTTTAGATTGCCAATCAATATCTCCAAACTGATGTAATAATTTATCAATGTATTGTTTTAATTCTTGATATTTTTCTTGTGTCTTGGCCTCAAACTTAACAGTTAGATAAGGTCCATTTTGTGAATATCGTACCACAAACATTCCATCAAACAATTCCAAACGTACACCGTCGGCTGCTCTTTCATCATCAATTACTTCTGCTTCAGGAAAATCTTTTTTCAATATAGGACTAATTCTACTCATCAATTCTACTTTTTTATCATCAGCACAAAACACTTTAATTTCTGGACTAGAAATATAAAAGGGTAAACTAGCAATAGCCTGACTCAAAGTTTGATTGGTTTTAGATAGATAGTCTAAAACTCTTAATGTGGCATAAGGACCATCGTCGTGCGGATAAAATTTATCTAAAAAGAAAAAATGTCCTGACAATTCACCAGCAAATTTTGCTTGTACTTCCTTAGCTTTAGCTTTAATAAAAGAATGACCAGTGCGACACATCACAGGAATACCGCCATTATTTTTTATAGTGTCCACCACAATTTTGGAACAAAGAGTATTAAAAACAATTTTTGCGCCTGGGTTATCGTGTAAAACATCGGCCGCAAACAAGGCCACTAACACATCATTCCACACAAATTCGCCTTGATTTCCAACCACCCCAAGACGATCGCCGTCGGCATCGTAAGTAAAACCAATTCCTGCACCAGCGCTCATTACTTCATCCGCCAATCTCTGCATCACAATTTTGTCAGTGGGGTCAGGAGTACCCAACGGAAAGCTAGAATCTATATTTGTATTTTTTTCAAATACTTCACACCCAACTTGTCTAAATAACTCCGGAGCAATCAAAGCTGAATTATTATTGCCAGAATCAATTAAAACCTTAAAATTTTTGTACTTACCAAAACGACCAGCTAAATCTTTAATATATAAATCATTAATGCCAGATTCTTTTAATTTACCCGGCTGACCAGCAATAATATAATCCTCTATCTCCGCCAACTTGCGTAATTCTTGCAATTCTTCATAAACCAAAGTACTAGAAAAATCATGGGCAAATTTAAAACCATTATACTGTGCTGGGTTGTGTGAAGCAGTCACAAAAACCCCACCTTTGTGCTTAAAATAATATTGTGACCAATATAGTGTCCCTACCAAGCTCATACCAATATCAACCACATCAACGCCAGTTGACAAAAGTCCTTTAATTAAAGCAACACTATACTCCGAACTAGTGGATCGACAGTCATGCCCAACTACTACATCATGTATATCTCTTCTCAACAAAAAAGTACCAAAGGCCTTACCCAAATGTTCGGCTATCAAAGGATTGAGATCTTCGCCTGCCAAACCGCGCAAATCATAACCGCGAAAAATATGTGGATTTATTTGCATAATAATTATAATAAATTAACTATATTTAAACTTTGCTTAAAAACTGAAAAAAGTATATAATATTATAGCAGTTATATCAAGGGTTAACTGCAGATGTACGAAGTTCGAAAATTTCGTACTTTCGTAATATTAGTATTTCGCACATAATTATGAATCCAGAACAGATTTTGGAGCGTTTTTCCTCACATCTAAAAAACATTGTTGCCAAGGCCATGGCTTTGGCAACTTCTTTGGAACAAACACAAGTGAATCCACTTATGCTTTTGATTGTCTTGTACGAAGAAAAAGGCTCAGTCGCCGCGGAAATTTTAAATAAATTTAAATGGAACAACGACATTCTTTATAAACTTTTGGAAACTACTCCCCTACTAGGCACGGAAAAAACTGCCACCGCCATTTTGCCACAACTTAATACCAATGCTCGCAAAGCTATGGAAAAAGCCATGCTCTTGGCTTACGAACGCGGACATGCCCATGTAGGTAGTGAACATTTATTGCACGGCTTAATAAATTGTGATGATCAAGAAATTAAAAAAACTTTGGCTTATTTTAAAATTTCCAACGCCCAAATAACCGAACAAATAGAAAGTATTGTCCAGAGTATTAGTAATTTTCCCGATATAGAAGAAGTTGGCAGTATTATGTCGCAATTAGAAGAAACTTTTGGCAATGATGAACGTGAACCACTAATGCCACCACGGTCCTCTACTTTACCAAAAAATAAACGCGGAAATTCTAGTGCCTTGGATTTATATACTACCAATTTAACCGACGAAAAAATCCAAAAAAATATTGACCCCGTAATTGGCCGAGAGTCAGAAATAGAAAGACTAGTAAATATTTTAGCCCGCCGCACCAAAAACAATCCAGTCTTGATTGGCGAGCCAGGGGTGGGCAAAACTGCCATTGTCGAAGGCTTGGCCAAACGCATTAGTGAAAACAAAGTACCAGCAGTACTACGCGGTAAAAAACTATTGTCACTAGACATGACCCTTTTAATCTCTGGGACTATTTACCGTGGCGAATTTGAAGCCCGGCTAAAACAAGTAATTGATGAGGTAAGTAAATCACCCAATATTATTTTATTTATCGATGAACTACACAATATTATTGGCGCTGGTTCTTCGCAAGGAGCCATGGATGCGGCCAATATTTTAAAACCAGCTTTGGCCCGAGGGCTACTACGTTGTATTGGCGCCACCACTTTGGATGAATACAAAAAACATTTAGCCAATGATCCAGCACTAGAGCGACGTTTTCAAACAATTTTGGTAGATGAACCCAATGAAGCCGAGACTGCAGAAATTTTATTGGGCATAAAAAAATACTACGAAAATTTCCATCATTTAAAAATTACGGCCGAGGCTTTAATCACCTCACAAAAATTAAGCGACCGTTATATTCATGATAATTTTCAACCCGACAAGACAATTGATTTATTAGATGAAGCTTGTGCCTATGTGCGTTCGGGAGTCAAACTCAACCTGCAAGAAGAAAAAATTATCAAATTAAGAAAAAATTTAGAAGAAATTATTAGCAAAAAAGACCTGGCTGTTAGTAGTGGTAATTTTAACGAGGCTTTGGAACTTAAAAAACAACTAGAAGATACCATTGTAAGTATAAATAATGTAGAAAAAAGTTTGCAAAAAAATAAAAAAATAATTACCAAAAAAGTAGGTGCTGAACATATTATTCATGTACTAGCCACTCGTTTAAACATCGACGAAAAAATATTAACCAATAATGAGTGGCAGGAATTAAGCACTTTGGCAGAAAGATTAAATCAAAATTTATTTGGACAAGAAAACACCATTAAAACTCTGGTAAAAAATCTCCGTCAAGCTAGTTTGGGATTAAAAAATAAAAAGTGCCCCTTTGCCTCATTTTTATTTGCCGGCCCCAGCGGTGTGGGCAAAACTTATTTAGCCAAAATATTAGCCAAAGAATTATTTCACGATGAAAAAGCTCTGGTTAAACTAGATATGAGTGAATTTTCCGAAAGTCACAGTACTTCCAAACTCTTGGGCTCCCCAGCTGGCTATGTGGGCTACAAAGAACGCAATCGCTTTTTAGAAGATATTCGTCGCCGTCCCTATTGTGTATTACTTTTGGACGAAATAGACAAAGCCCACCCCGATGTTATTAAATTACTCTTACAAATTTTGGATGAAGGCCAATTAACTGATAGTGGTGGTAAAAAAACTCATTTCAACCATGCAGTAATTATTTTAACTACCAATCTTGGCGCCGAATATTTTAAAAACCAAGGTTTTGGTTTTGGCGCCAGCACATCAGAATTTAATCCCGAATTAGAAAAAAATATTAAAAACAAATTAAAAGAAGAACTAACTTCCACAATTATTGGACGTTTAGATAATATTTTAATTTTTTCACCATTAAACAAAAATACTATTAAAGAAATTATAAAAAATCAAGTAGATTTATTAAATAACAAATTAAAAGAAACACAAAATTTAATAATTAATTTGAGCAAAGACGCTTTGGAAAAAATGGCCGAAGAATCTTGGAATGAAAACGAAGGCGCCCGCCAAGTAGAAAAAATACTGCAAGATACTTTTCAGGATTTGGTAATTGACATTTTACAAAAAAATAATCGCAAAAAAACTTATCAAATGATGGTTACAGAAAATAATTACCAGTTAAAGTAAACAACTGTCATCCTGAAAACAATTGTCATCCTGAACTTGTTTCAGGATCCCCTGGGATGCTGAAATGGTACTTGTCCTGAATTTATTTCAGGATTCAGCATGACAACCAAAAATATGCCAAACTTCGAACAACAATGGGCAACGGTGTTGAAAAAAACACAACAACAAAAAAATACCCCCAAACAACCACTAGCCCAAAAACGCCAACAAATAAAAGAAGAACTTGGTTATTTTAAAAATCAATTACTTAAAATATACCAAAATCCAAATGATTCTAGTTTAGATATAAATTATTATTTGCAAGCTGTTATAAAAGTTCGAGCCAAACTAATGATTTTACATTTAGAAGAAGAAAAAGAAAATCTGGGATTTATTAGTAATTTGTTTATAGAAAACGAATATAAAAAATATTATTTAGAATGTAATAAATTGTTAAAAGTTTTTAGTAACTAACATGGCCAAAAATAGCCAACAATTTAATAAAAAATTAACTATCAAACCTGGTCTAATTAATAATACCGCTAAAAGCGTGGCCGAAACAGCTGAACCAGATATTGAAAAAGAAATAAGAAAAATTGCCGAACAAGTTGCTGAGGAAGAAACCAAAAAAATTGTTGAACAAGCAACAATGACAGACGCTATCAAAAATGCCGCCTTGATTCAAGCAGTTGGAAATGAGTTAGGAGAAGAAGAAGCTGTGTCTGCTATTGAAAATTTAGGTTTAGAAGAACCAGAATTAGTTCCCGAAGGAGATCTGATTGCCGAGGCTCCTAAAACTACTACCCCTACAGACGAAACTGAATCTGCAGAAGATGAGGGTACAGCGCTAGCTCCAACAACTACTGGTGCCCAACAAAAACCAACTGGACCAAAATCAACAAATAAAACTGGTAATATTGCCACACCTACCCAAGCTGCCGGTAGTAATCCAGCTGGTAATAACGACGACAATAGCGGTGGTAATGAAGACGATACAAATGGAACAAACGCTCCAGAACCAACTGACAGTGGAATTCCCCAAAATCCACCAACTCCTCCAATAGCAGAAAATCCTGACCTACCACCACCAATTGAGCCCAAAACAGCTCCTACCGAAAAACCTGTTGAACAGAACCCAGAAACAACGCCAGAAACAGCACCTTCAAAACAACCAGCAAGTCCAGACAACAAAACTGCACCAACTAATCAAGATGATACTGGAGAAAAACCAACCGACACTGCCCCCAGCATGCCAACAGAAAACGGCGAAGCTGATACTCAGACTGGTTTACCAAACCAAGATACCGCTAATGATGCTAAATCTACTGGTGCAAACCAAAACCAAAATGGCGATGGTACTAGTCAGCCAGAAGGTAATGGTGAAGACGGCAAACCACAGGAAGATCCTCAAGAAAAAATTAAACAACGCAGCGGTTTTACCCAAATGATAAACGCGCAGCGCAATCGTGAAAAAATACAACCACTAGAAGGAATCAGTGAACAACTAACAAACCAAAAAAGTAGTTTAATTGGCCAGCGAAAACGAGAATACAATAGATTAAACAAACCTTTGCAAGACAAACTAGATGTTTTAAAAAAGAAAAAACGCAAGCTTAGAGGAATTATAATTGTGCTTATTTTTATTTGTTTACCACTTGTTTGGAGATTTTATCCCAAATACCGAAAAATAAATAAAGAAATAAAAGAAGTAAACACAGAAATAAAAAACATCGCCAAAGAAAAATCAATAAGTAATATTGACAAACAAGTGAAAAATATTGAAAAACAAATAAAAGAAACTAGTTTACAAATCAATAAATTATACAATGCCTCTTTGTTTAGAAATAAAACCCAGAAATAAATAAATTTTATTTTTTATTAATTATCTATGGATAACAAAAAAAGACTAATAATTGCCATTCTCTTTGTAATCCTTTGTCTGGGCCTTGGTTATTTATTGTATTGGGTATTTTTTGCCAAAAAAACTCCCCCATCAAATGTAAGCACAGGCACCACAACTACCACTATAGGCAAATTACCAACTGCCGGTGAAGGCACCATTACTACTATTGCTGACGATGTTACCGTTGGTTTACCTACTGCAGGTAATTTACCAAGCACTCAAGGCTTTGATCAAACAGAAATTACTAGCAAACAAGTAGTAGATTCTCCATTAATTGGGCTTAATCCCGACAAAGATGGGCAAGTAAAATTTTATGATCAAATTGATGGAAAATTTTATCGACTAGACGCCAATGGAAAAATGCAAGCCCTGAGTGATGAAGTTTTTTATAATGTACAAAAGGTTACTTGGTCCAAAGTAAAAAATGAATCAATTTTAGAATACCCAGATGGTTCTAATATTTATTATGATTTTGATACTGGCAAAAAAGCTTCTTTACCAAAACACTGGGAAAATTTTTCCTTTTCTCCAACTGGCGATAAAATTGCTGCCAAGAGTGAAGGTTTAGCAACCGAAAATCGTTGGCTGGTAACTTCGGATCCCGATGGTAAAAATATTAAATTAATTGAACCAATGGGTGATAATTCTAGCAAAGTAACTGTAGATTGGTCGCCAAACAAACAAATAGTAGCTCTTTCGGCCACTGGTGAAGCACTAGGAGATGACCGCCAAGAAATACTCATGGTCGGTTTAAACAAAGAAAATTTTCCTTCAATTATTGTAGAAGGTCGTGGTCTAAAAAGTTCTTGGTCGCCAACTGGTAAAAAATTACTTTATAGTGTTTATAGCGCCAGAAACGATTACAAACCAGAAATTTGGGTAGTTGATGCCGAAGGCGACAATATTGGCAGTAATCGCCGCTTGCTTAGTGTAAATACTTGGGTAGACAAATGTACTTTTGCCGACGAACGCTATGCTTATTGCGCTGTACCAATTGCTTTGCAAACTGGTGCTGGCTTTGCTCCAGCTTTGGCCAATGGCACACCTGACCAAATTTTTAAAATTGATTTGGAAAGTGGTGTAAAAATTGAAGTACCACTCAATGAAAATCACACCATTGATTCTTTAAACCTAAGCCCTGATGGCACAACGCTTTACTTTACCGATAAAAATCAAACAGGATTATTTAATTTAAGCTTATGATAAAAACCAAACAACTTTTATTAATTTTTATTCCGGCAATTCTTTTGGTAATGCTAGTTTTCTTTGTAAGAATAATTCAATACAACCCACTAAACCCCAGCGCGGCTGAATATGAAAAAATCAAACCAACCAGCTTCAATATACCTTTAAATCTTGAAGACCCAATAATTGGCAACAAAAATACTGGCACAACTTTGGTAGTTTTTGGAGATTTTGGTTGTCCTACTTGCCAAGCTCAACATGAATTATTAAAAGAATTAATTACTAAGTATCCTACAAAAGTAAAAGTGATTTGGAAAGGCTTATCTCGTACTGTTTACCCGGCTTCTACCGAATTGGCTCACAATTATGCTTATTGCGCCAATAAACAAAAAAAATTTAATGAATTTGCCGAAACCGCTTTTGTAAATGGTGACAACTTAAATAAAGAAGTATTAGATTTGATTGCTGTTAATATTAATTTGGATTCAAAAAAATTAACTGATTGTTTAGCCTCGGCAGAGCCAAAAAATTATTTGCAAAAAAACGAACAATTGGCAATGCTTTTAAATATTCAAGCACTGCCGACTATATTTTTTAATAATAAACAAATTCAAGCCCCACAACTTCTTGAAGGCTGGGAAACTTTATTAAAATTATAACCCCTGTCATCCTCGCGAATGCGGGGATCCAGAAGAAAATCTATGAAAAAATCTTTGTCTATTATTATTTTAATTTTCTGTCTATTCCCCAGTCTTACTTTTGCCGTTGGTACCAAAGCTTTTGGTCAACCTTGTAATAATAATTCTGAATGCAAAAGCGATGATTGTGAAAACAGTAACAAAGAAGAAAATGGAAAAACCCTGGCCTTCTGTGACTGTGGAGAAGTATATGGCGAGTGGGTTCCTTTTAATCCAGGAACCAGTAAAACCTGCTCTGATGAATTTGGTGGAGTCCCCGAAGACTGGAAATGCCACGATGGAGAAGACATGACCTGGGACTTGGACTATTGTATAGATAAAAGAAACGCCACTAATTCAAAATTTCCTTTACCTATTAAAGACCAAAGTTTTTGGGATTATTTGGTTAACTCCGATGCTACTCCTGCTACTATAAAACTTTTGGATGAAGTAAAAACTATTAAACCCACTCCCCGTGTTAGTATTCCTGGAGTAAATTTTAGTGAGATAAAAACTGTTGAAGAAAATGGTAGTACTTACATGTATATTCCTTTTTTAGGTGAATACATTGCTGCCATTTACAAATATGCTATCGCGGTTATGGCCGTTATTTCCATTGTGATGATTATTGGTGCCGGCTTAGGCTGGGTAATGTCGGCTGGCGAAGCCGAAAAAATTAGTCATTCCAAAAAACGCATTGGTGAAGCAATCATTGGCATACTTTTGGCAGTTGGTTCTTATTCCCTACTTTATCGTATCAATCCAAATTTGGTGGAATTTAAAAATTTAAGAGTGGCGTATGTAACTGGGGCTGATTTAAGCAAATTAATTTTGGAAGGACACAGTGTTGGCTACTGGAAAGCCCAACCTATTTCTTCTACTCAATACGATAGCGTATTCCAATCTTTTGCAAATTGTATAGGAATAGATTGGAGAGTTTTAAAAGGAATTTCGCACAGAGAATCTGGTTTAAACGCCGACATCGTAAACAAAATAGGCTATACTGGACTTTTTCAAACATTACCAGAATATTGCAAAGAAAATTTAAAACAAATGAAACTTAATGAAAGTCTGTGTGATACACTTACCATAAAAAATCCTGCTGTGAATACTGCTATTGGTGTAAATATGATCAAGTACCATTTAAAATTAATTGAAAGCAAATGTAAAAATGCCCCAGACGAAATTAAAATTCTAATGATCTACTTTGGTAATGCCAATGGTAGTGGTGGTTTGGAACAAGCACTCGATATATTTAAATGTGACCCAAACACTTGGCCAGATACCACCTTTCCCGCAGGCACCAAGTACGGTCTTGGTGGGAAAAAAGTATTTCGTGGTGCGCCAAGAGATTACACTTTTGGAACTGCGGCCACAGTAATGGGCTTGGGTGTTACAAATTTATATGTGACTGTTGATAAAAATCAATGTCCTTCAAATACTAAAATTTTACCAGAATAATTTTACAAAAAAACATCCGCCGAAGAGGTGGATGTTTTTAATTTACAAACTTCAGGCCGCTCGCTTCACCAGTAATCTCGAACTGAAATTATAGAGGAAGCGAGTTGGCGGTCTGAAGAGCCCCACCAAGCTCGTTTGGGGGGAGGTAAGAAAGAACTTCGGCCAAGAACTGGCCGGACAAAGGAGGGCTTTACGAAGGATCTTTGCGACCCGGCATCTCACTGGGGTTGAACCCCATTTGCAGAAGGACGTGGTCTTCATCCGTCGTACAGCACGCCGGGCGGTGTTCCGACATCTCACTGAGGTCGGCCACCCCAACAGTCTCCACGCGGACGCGGAGGCTACGATAGGAAAACTTGCTCCTCGGCTTCTTCCCCGGAGTTTGACCCGCGGGGACACCACCTGCGGCTCGCGCTTCCTTACACCTCATGGGGTTTCTCCTCCAGCACAGTGGAAAGATAGTGATTTCAATCCTGTCACTTTCGCGACAACACCAACTTTATGGTTGGATCCTAAATTGAAAATCACCTAAATATTATGGCACAAATAACGACTTTTGTCAAGACCTTGTCAATTTACCCCCCTTGGTAAAGGGGGGCTAGGCCTGCCCGCCAGTGCCAGGCATGGCAGGCGGGGGGGATATTCGCCAACAACCCCCTTAACCTGCCTGCCGGTAGGCAGGTCCCCCTTTGTTAAGGGGGAAAATCATTTACTCCAAATGCACTCCTTTTTCCCATTCTTTTACTTTTTCTTTAAAAATCGGGTACTGGTTAAAATCTATATCTCTTACCAAATCCCGCGCTAGTTTTATTAATTTAATATCTTTTAAAGTCGCTAATTTAAAATTACCCAAACCAGATTGCGCCGTACCATACACTTCACCCGGTCCCCTAGTTTCCAAATCATATTCTGCTACCTTAAAACCATCAATATTATTTTGAAAAAATTCTAAACGTGCTAAGGCTTTCTCGTTTTCTGTATTAGAAAATAGTAAACAATATGATTGATGCTCGGCCCGGCCTACCCGACCGCGAAACTGATGTAATTGTGCCAAACCAAATCTTTCGGCTCCTTCAATCATCATTACACTCGCATTGGGAATATTTACTCCTACTTCAATTACCGAAGTAGAAACCAAAATATTTGTTTCCCCATTTCTAAAAGCTTCCATGACGGATTCTTTTGATGGCTTTCCGCCCAAGGCGGACCCGCCTCGGGCGGGCAATTTTCCATGTAAATAAGCAACTTTTAAATCTGGAAAAATTTCTTCGGAAAGTTTTTTATATTCACTCATTACTGTTTTTTTCTCGTCACTTTTGTCATCCCGAGCGTAGCGAAGCGAAGTCGAGGGATCCCCTGCCTCGCCGGCAGGCAGGCTCCACTCGTCGCGAGACTCGGTCGGGATGACAGATGATTCAATTAGCGGACAAATTACAAACACTTGCCTGCCTAGTTTTACTTGTTCTTTAATAAATTCATAAGCTTTCTGCCGATTATAAGGTTCTACTACCCGGGTTTTAATTGGTTTGCGACCAACTGGTAATTGATTAATAATTGATAAATCCAAATCACCATAAAGCAGGAGTGCGAACGAACGCGGAATTGGCGTAGCGGTCATTGATAAAAAATGTGGGTTAAGTCGCCCACCACCAGCTTTTTCACGCAAAATTTTACGTTGTTCCACACCAAAACGATGTTGTTCATCTACCACTGCCAAACCCAAATGTTTAAATTGTACATCATCTGAGAGCAATGAATGAGTACCAACTACCACATCAATTTCCCCATTTTTGATTAACTCAACAATTTTTTGTTTACTTAATTTGTCATTTGAAAATTGGAAATTTTTTGTAAATTGTAAATTGTAAACTGTAAATTGAGAACGTGTTAATAACGCCAAACTAACATTATCACCCAAAATTTGTTTTAAAGATTCAAAATGTTGCCTTGCCAAAATCTCCGTCGGTGCCATAATCACTCCCTGATAACCATTTAAAACTGTATTGTAAAGTGCCAAACCCGCTACTACAGTTTTACCACTGCCCACATCCCCTTCCAACAAACGATTCATTGGTTCGTTTTTGTTTAAGTCTTTTAATATTTCCCAACTAGCTACTTTTTGTGGTGCGGTAAGTTCAAATGGCAATTTAGCTACAAATTCTTTTACTGCTTTTTCTTGAAAACTAATAATTGGCGCATTAGCTCTTTTTAAAGACTGGCGAATCATTTCCGCTCGCAATTGTAAAATAAAAATTTCCCCAAACTTTAAACGTTTTTGCGCTTGTACTAAATCAGTTTCATCTTCGGGAAAATGAATTCCCCGAATCGCTTCACTTAATGGTACTAAATCTGCACTTTCCAAAAATTCTTCAGGCAGCCATTCTTTGATTTCTGTTGCCAAACCAATAACTTGGCTAATTAAATAACGTAATTGTTTTTGCGTTAATTTTTCGGTTGTATGATAAATTGGCACAATTCTAGCAGTATGTATCCGATTTCCCACTTTAACAAGGGTGTCGTTCTGTTTCCCCCCCCTTAATAAGGGGGGGCTAGGGGGGGTATCTTTTTCATAAACTGGGTTCACCATATTCAAACCCAATTTACCATCTTTCACAATTCCCGAAAAATAAGCCACATCACCCATTTTTAAAACTTTGGCAATAAAGGGTTGGCCAAACCACATTAATTTTATTTTTCCAGTTTCATCTTCGGCAATGGCTTCAGTAAACATTTTACTATATTTCCAACCACGTTTTACCGCAATCGCACTAATTTGCGCTTTAATGGTTACTTGTTCTCCTGGGGTTAAATTAGCAATTGTTAAAACTTTACTATAGTCTTCATAACGAAAAGGCAAATAAAATAGTAAATTTTGTACTGAAAAAAGTCCAATTTTTTTTAATTTGGCACTCAAACTCTTACTAAAAGTATTTAATTGTACGAGTGAGGTATTTAACGCCATGAAACTATTTTAACATAAAACCTCCCACTTGGGGAGGTTTTATGTTATTGATAACGTAAAGCTTCAATTGGATCCATTTTGGCAGCCCGGCGAGCCGGATAGTAACCAAACAAAATGCCAATTAAACCAGATACACCCACGGCAATCAAAACCGAAGACATGGTAATATTTGTATTAATACCACTAAATTTGGTTACTGCCAAAGATGCCAAATAACCAATCATAATACCAATTATTCCACCAATAAAAGTTAGCGCTACCGATTCAGCCAAAAACTGCCAGCTAATATCATTTTTGGTAGCACCCAAAGATTTTCGCAATCCAATTTCTCGAGTACGTTCGGTAACTGTAGTCAACATCATATTCATAATCCCAATACCACCGACGATTAAAGAAATTCCCCCAATTGCTCCAAGTAGCATGGTTAAAGTATCACTAACCGAGGATAAAGAACTTAATAGATCTGCTTGACTAACAATACTAAAATCAGCATTAGCCGGATCATTTATTCGATGTCTTTGCAATAACAAATCTTGAATTTCCGCTTGAGCCACAGTCATTAGTTCAGCTTCACTCACTTGAACATTAATACTACTCAAAGAATCACTACCAGAAATGTATTGTAAGGCAGTGTTAAGTGGAATATAAATTAAATCATCAGCATTGCCAAAACCAGTTCCGCCTTTGGCTTGCGTTATACCAAT
This sequence comes from Candidatus Magasanikbacteria bacterium GW2011_GWC2_37_14, assembly GCA_000990355.1. Taxonomy (GTDB): domain Bacteria; phylum Patescibacteriota; class Patescibacteriia; order Magasanikbacterales; family UBA922; genus GWC2-37-14. Next base: position 6,027 of record LBSX01000004.1, on the reverse strand, counting down.
CACCGTAAATTCTTGATTGTTGATTTTTATTTTTTGTCCTACGGAATTAAAACCCTCGCCAAATAAATCAGTATTCGCAGTTGGACCCAAAACTGCCACCTTGGCGCGAGAAGTATTTTGTCGATCAGTAAATGCTGAACCATTTTCTACAACAATAGCTTTAATTGTAAAATAATTAGTCTCAATTCCATAAATACTAGTATTGGTATTTTGTCCTTTGGCGATTACTTGTTTACGAGAATTTACTACCGGGGCTACTAATTCTGCTTCGGGGACACTGGCTCTAATTGCTTCGGCATCGGAAATTTTTAAAGTTTCCGCCGAACCTGCGCCACCACGTACAATTGTACCGGCTTGCTGTCCTGAACCAGGACTTATTACTAAAAGATTAGTACCTAGTGATTCAATACGACCAGTAATATCTTGCGCGGCTCCTTGACCAACGGAAATCATGGTAATTACCGAAGCAATACCAATTACAATTCCCAAAATTGTTAAAATCGACCGTGATTTGTTGGCCGATAAAGAAAAAAAGGTTTCTTCAAATAAATCGGGAGCTTGCATATAATTAATTTTTAAAATCAGCCACAATTAAACCATCTTTTATTTCAATTGTTCGCCTGGCAAAACTGGCTACTCTTTTATCATGAGTAATCAAAATAATAGTATGTCCTTTTTCTTGATTAATTTTACGAAAAGTTTCCAAAACAATTTCACCGGTTTTGGAATCCAAATTACCCGTCGGCTCGTCGGCCAAAATAATATCGGGATCATTGACCAGTGCCCGAGCAATTGCCACACGTTGCATTTGGCCACCAGACAATTGGTTGGATAAATGTTGCCAACGATCTTTTTCTAAACCAACAGCTAATAAAGCTTTTTCTGCTTTTGCCTGACGTTCATTTCTAGAAACTTTTTTATCATATATAAAAGGCAATGAAACATTACGCAGGACCGATGAACGTGGTAAAAGATTAAAAGATTGAAAAACAAAACCAATTTTTTGCGAACGAATTTGAGCTAACTCTTCGTCGGTTAAAGAAGAAACATCTTTGTTATCCAAAAAATATTTACCACTAGTCGGCCTATCCAATGCCCCCAAAATATGCATTAAGGTAGATTTGCCCGATCCCGAAGGACCCACAATTGCCACAAATTCACCTTTATTTATTTCAAAATTAACATTCTTGAGTACAGGCACTTCACTGCCTCCAGTGTTATAAATTTTTGTAATATCAATACATTTAATCATATAATATCCTCCTGTTTATCTTCCACCGCCACCGCCCAAAGTTCTTAAAGCACTATTGCCACCACCAAAAGCAGGAGTACCTGCACTAACAGTTGTAGCCGAAGTAGTTATTTTTTGGGTAATTATCTCTTCACCTTCGGTTAAACCACTCAAAATTTCGGTCATGGTGTCGCCTTCTTCACCAATTTCTACGTTTTTTTGCACTGGTAAATTATTTACTAATACTTCTACATAATTAGCGCCATTTTGAGTTTTAACTGCTCCAGTAGGTACCAACAAAACATCTGGTTTACTACTTAAAATAATGCTAGCACTTACACTCATACCAGGTTTAACTCTTTCATCTTGTACATCAAAAGCAATCTTAATATTGTAACTAACCACCCCCTGGCTAACAGTGCTCAAAGTATCAATTTCAATCACCTGACCAGTAATAGTTAAATCAGAAAATGCATCAAAATTTAAACTGGCTTTTTGTCCCAATTTTATTTTGGCAATATCCACTTCATTTAAAGGAATCTCGACAATTTTTTGTTCGGTAATTAATGTGGCTACCGAAGTTGATTCACCAATTTGATCGCCTCTTAAAACCGAAATCTCGGCCACTTCTCCTTCAAATGGCGCGCGAATAATCATATTATTGTAATCTTCCACAGCACTAGCCAATTGATTTTGCGCCGAAGCTAATTTGGTTTGCGTGATTCTGATGTCATCTTCACTAGGATTTTGTTTTTCATTTAAATTATCTTTAGCCGTTTGTAAAGCTACTTCTTTGGTATTAATACTCACTTCGGCATTCAATTTAGCAGTAGCTAAATCTCGTACCGCTTTGTCGTAAGCAATCTGATAATTTGTATAGCTATTTTTTGCATCTGTTAAACTCTCTTTTTGACTAAGTAAACTTGTATATTGGCTATTGATGGTAGTGCGAGCACTGGAAATACTACTTTTTAAACTATCTAATTCTGTTTGCGTTAAATTTCCCACAGCTGGAGTAGCATTTAGCATGTCAGTCATAGTAGTTAGTAAATCAGACATTTTTTGCAAAGCATCTCCTGCTAAAACCAAAGTTTGATCTACCTCGCTATGACTGCTATTAATAGTCAGACTATTGGCCGTTTTTTGCACAATTATAGTAGTATCTTTAGCTGGATAATAATCTCGATTAGCAATTGTTAATTTACTTTCATCCAAAGTTGATAAAATTTGTTCAAAACTATCATTAATTAAAGGGTTATCAATACCCAAAATACTGTCAACTTCATTAAGCGTATCATGTAATTTAACTGATAAATTATTTAAATAAAAAACAGCATCTTGGTAAGCAGAATTAACAATATCGCTATTTTCTCCTCCAACTGCTAATTTTAAATTTTGTTGGGCAGTAACCACGGTATTTTCTGCAACAATAATACTAGAATTAGAATCATTTTTAGTCTTGGCCAAATCCAATTCCGCACTTTTTACCGCATTCAAAAAAGTATTCAAATCTTTTTGCGGAACATTCATTAAAGCATTATAATTGGCTTGGGCACTTGCCACTGCCGATTGAGCTTGCGAGAGTGTAAAATAAGCTTTACTTTGATCTAGAGTTAACAAAATTTGATTGGCTTTAACAATATCCCCAGCTTTTACATTTACACTTTTTACAATTCCCGAGGCCAGTGGTTTAATATTTAATTGATTTAAAGTAGAAACCTGGCCCGTGCCGGTAATTGAAGAAAGTAGAGTGCCTTTTTCTGCTTGAGCAGTAACATAACGTACCACGGCTGTGGTTGAAAAAATTTTCCCCCAAGCAAAATAAACAACTAAAAACAAAATCACTAAAATAATTACAGAATACATTTTGTGAAGTTTTATGTAATCAAAAATTTTCTTCATAAAAAATTATTTTAAAAAACAATCAAGATGACCACAATCTTCTCTAAAATTTACAGGCAAACGTTCACTATTAAATCTTCGTTCTACTCCCCTTCTAATCATGGGCATTGTTCCTTCTTCTACTATCCGAATTCTTTCTACTACAAACAGGTCGCCATTTCTTTCACCAATTGCCATTACAAAATTACCTGGTAAAATATTTTCCGGTTTATCTATAGCCATGCTTAAATCCAATTTTACCTCGCCATGCGGAGTTTGAATACTGATAGTTTTATCATCTACCATAACAACCAAACCAGCAATACCACTGCCACGTATACCTAATCCCGGTTCAAAAAATGGTCGAAAAAAATGACTACCTCCTGGCCCAAAACTTCTTCTTTCGGCAAATTCCCAAACATTAGTAAGCGACAAAACAACACCTAATAAAACAATAACACCCAATAAAATTAAACCTACTTGCGAAAAAGGCTTTTTATAAAGCCACCCCTTGGTTTTAATAACTAAACCGGCAATTAAAATTAAAATTATAAACAACGCTATCAATAAATAGGGAAAAGATTCCAAAAAAGCAAAGAAACCCCGACTACCAAAACTTAAATACCACAAATTATCGGTAGTTTTTAAATAATAAAAAAATAAACTAAAAAACAATACTGCCAAAAAAATAGAGAAAACCAAAATGCTACTTAAACCAAGTTTTTCTACTAAAAAAAGATATTTAGATTTTAATTTTATCCGGCCAGTTTTAATTTCCGACATTACTTTTTTTTCTACATTTTCCAAATTATTATTTTCCATAGTTTGTTAAACTCACGACGAGTAATTAATTGTTTATTAAATTTTTTAGCATTTTTTTACCCCGCATAATTAGTACTCCTACAGTACTCACTGGTACTCGCAAAATGTCACTAATTTCTTCATAACTTTTTTCTTCAAAAAAATACAGAACCAACGGGGTGCGATATTTTTCTTTTATTTGTAATAAATATTTACCAATTTTTTCTCTTAAAATTTGTGAATCAATTTTTTCACCATAATTAATTTTACTATCTACTACTTCCCACTCGCCTTCATCCAAGGACATTACTTCGCGATGATATTTTTTTAAATGATTTATCGCTTCGTTGTGGGCAATACGATAAAGCCAAGAAGAAAATTTTTTTGTCGTATCAAAATCATAAAGATTGCGAAAAGCTTTTATAAAAACCTCTTGAAGTACATCATTAAGCTCGTCCTGACTGCCAATAAATTTATACAAATAATGCGAAAGCTTAGCTTGGTAACGCTGAATAATTTCACTATAAAGCTCTTGATTAGTGCTTCTTATCAAGTCTATCAGCTCTTCATCGAACAAATTTGTCTTATTCATACCTATAATACAATAATTAAGCCACAAATATTTCATCTTTAATACTACCATAAAAATACCTTATTAGGGAGGCAAACTTGACTTTCTTGCTAAATTGTCCTATAATATGGCCATTATTTAGCACCCGTCGTTCAACGGATAGGACGCTGGCCTGCGAAGCCGGAAATGCAGGTTCGATTCCTGCCGAGTGCACCATGTAGTGAGCGGTTCTGGGCGACCTAGAGGGCTACCTCTCTAGTACAAGTCGCCAAGTGACCGAGATACTTCAAAAGACACCAATTTTAGGTGTTTTTTTGATTGACTTTAGGGCTTAGTAAAGGTAAAATATTGGTATAAATTTTTACATTTATCCTATGCCAGAAGAAAATGGCGAATATAAAACTTTGCTAAATTTAGTATGTATAACCTGTTAGTGTCGTGGGATGAAAATGCCTGGGAAGGAGATTCGTTCAATTTTGGAGAAGAACGATTTTTGGAATACACAGATGAACAAATTCGTGATAGATATAAAAATATTTTTGATTATATTGACGAAATAAAAACTTTTCCGTGTATTTTTGCCTATGAAGAAAAATGTAAAAAAGATCCTAAACTTGGATATATTGTTAATGTGGAGAGAAGGAAAGGAAGGGAATTAAGAATTGAGTATAAAATAATTAATATAAAAAAATTTTTGTCTTATCAAAATTTAAATGAATTACATTTTGATTTTGATATAGATATAGCTAAGTTTGAATTAACAAGAACACATTGGGCAATAAAAAATGTAGATCTTTCAAAAGAGTTAAAGAAGAATAAAATTAAAGTACCACATATTAAAAAAGTAAAGGTTAAAAATTTTAAAGATTATAACAACAAGCCAATATTTGAAGGTGTATACTCAAATAAATTTTTTACATTTAATTGGCAAAATTTTTTAAGTAGATTTAGTCTATTTAAGAGAGCAATTATTATCATTATTTTTCTATTCGTCATAAGTGGAATATTTTTGCTTTGGAGAAATCATAATAATACCTCTTTTAATTTTAGTGAACTTGGCAAACAATTTAATTCTGAAAAAAATGAAAACGGTTTTGTCGTTGATTATTGGGTTGAAGGTAATCTTAGGAATACTTTTGATACAAAAAAATCTCTTGAGAGAGTTGACTATATTTTTTGGAAAAATAAAAATATTGGTTCAACTTATACCAATGGATATTTAATTGGAGAAATAAAAGATTTGGGGGTGGAAGATAAACCAACTATCAAACTACCAATAATGTTTGAGCCAAACGAATCTAAGCATCTGTCCATTTCATTTAAAATCCCTATCGAGAACGAGGAAATGCTCAAACAAACTTTTCCACAAAAATGTACCGGCGTTTTTTGTTACTTTGATTCTAATTTAGAACTAAATTTTAAAGATGTTCGCGGCAATGTTTTTGATGAAAAGGGTAATTTAATTTCGGAAGAGCTTGTAGATGCAGTATGGGTTTATCCTAATAATAAAAGTTTTTTAGAAAAATTAATTGCTAAATCTGAT
>LBSX01000003.1 GCA_000990355.1 Candidatus Magasanikbacteria bacterium GW2011_GWC2_37_14 | reverse complement strand
AGAAACTTGAATTTTTTCCAAACCTACTTTTTTCTTCTATTATAAGGACTTTGATTCGTCGGATGTAAGCCAATTCCCAATTGACTTGCCTTATTGTAAACTCCACCAACTGGACGACCTAATTCAAGACCAATGACTCTAGTGGGAGTATTTTTCTTAGCTAATGTAGCTAACTTTTTCTCTTCCTGTGGAGTCCACTGTTTACCAGCATTTCTGATATATTTTGGTGTATTCATATATCTTTCAATTAGATTGTGAATTAAATTCGACCTTTAAATTAATTTTATATATTAAAATTATAAACAACCATTAAAAAAAAGAGTTAAAATAAAAACTAAATAACCAGTTAAAATAAGCAAATAATTATTCACAAAAAAATTTCCATTATTAACATTTTTCCATTTTTCTGGATAAATAGATTTATAATTATCAGCAAAAAAATTATTTCCATAAAATCCCAACACTTCTTCGATTTTAGAAGCCACTTCTCTTTGTGTTTTAAATCCTTGTTCCAAATCACCAAAAAATAAACAGATTACAGACAACAATATAGAAAAAATAACAAAAGAAATTAAGATTTTATCAAAAAAATTTATAATTAAAAAATTTTGAAACAACCAAGCACTCATCGCAACAAGTATTCCCAAAATCCAAAGTGACACACTTTGAGCTCTTTCCCTAATAATATGTATAGAATTATATCTTTCCTTCAATCCTTCCAATAAAATATTTATTTTTTCATCATTAGTAAATTCCATAAAATTTTATTAAATATTAAATGCTAATTTCCAGTTCGTTTCAGCTTCACTTAAATTTTGAGCACTAATTGCCTTAACTACATATCCCAAAGATTTAATTAGTTGATCATTAAATCTTTTCTTGTCAGTGATATCCCAATTATTAATTACATTTTCATAACCGCAAACACTACAAATATTTGATGGCAAAACGACGCTTAAATTTAATTTATCAAAAATTTGTTTTCCAACAAGAGTAAATGACAAAGCACGATCATTTTTAAAAGCATCATTTGTACATGAATGAACTAGAGATTCTATCCGGTGGGAAGAAATTATTTTTTCATCTCCGAAATGATTAAATTTCCAATTTTTAAACATTCTAACTAGTGGTTTAAAATTATTATTTGTACTACTATGCTTAGATTCACCATTTTTGATATGCGTTCTTGGGTAACTCGCCATTTCTTTCCCATCTTTAAAAGAGTGAATACATATAGGATCCTCCGATTCATCATGATCAATTTTAACAGCCGGTACAACATCAACACTAAAAGCCCCGGAAATTTTTATACATTTACTATCGCGAGTAATTTGCCAATTATATTTATTCTGATTATTAAGTTTATTTTCAACCTCCGAAAAAATTTGATCCCAAAATATAACGGAATCAAATTTATGTGGTGAATGAGTTCCACTATATGTGCTTTTTCTTACAGCAACTATATCTACATCATTAATGTCTGAAATGGCCGTATGATTTCTATAAGAACCTTGCAAAAAAGTGTGATGACTATCACCCAGAAGATCTTGGATGTAATTTTGTAAATTTGAAACACTTTCTATTTTTGTGTCAGAAGGACCTTTTGATATTTTTTCAATCAATTCAATCGGGATGAGATGCGGCATACTTTTATTATAAAACTCTTAATAATACACTGATTTTACCACTTTAACTATAAATGTAAAGCTTGTAAAAGTTACCAACAGCTAGGACTCGGGACGCTCTGGACTCCTTCGGGAGTTAGCGTCATTAATTAGGTATATGATGAATATCGCACTAATGCCCACGGGGTCTACGGGCAAAATAACGACCCAAATTAAGGTAAAATACTGCCTTTACGCAAGAAAATCAACAGAATCAGAGGAAAGGCAGGTTCTCTCCATAGATAGCCAAATTAAGGAGATGCTTCAGCTGGCAGAAAAGGAGAATTTAGATGTGGTTACAATGAAAAGAGAATCCCACTCGGCCAAAGAAACTGGTCAAAGGCCAATTTTCAATGAAATCATAGAGGAATTAAAACAAGGTAAATTCAATGGTATTTTGACTTGGGCACCAGACAGAATTTCCAGAAATGCTGGGGACTTAGGGAAAATAGTAGATTTAATGGATTCGGGCGCTCTTGTAGAAATAAGGACGTTCGGACAGAGATTTGGTAATAATCCAAACGAAAAGTTCCTGTTGATGATATTGGGATCGCAAGCCAAACTTGAAAATGATAATAGAGGAATAAATGTAAAACGAGGTTTAAGAACTAGAGTAGAAATGGGATTGTGGCCAGGTGTGGCACCACTTGGATATCTAAATCAAAAACTAATGGATAAGAAATGCCAAGTGATAGTTGATCCACTGCGTGCTCCAGCAATTAAAAAAATGTTTGAAAAAGTTGCTAATGAACATTATTCGGGCAGAAAAATATATAATTGGCTAAAGCATGAACTAAATTTTTATACTCGTGGCAATAAACCGCTGACATTGGCTGGGGTATATAGAATAATTAATAACAGTTTTTATTATGGAGTATTTGAAAGTCCAAGAGGAAGTGGAAATTGGTATACAGGAAAACATGAACCACTAATAACCCAAGAATTATTTGAAAAAGCTAGAGCCCAATTAAAAAGAGACCAGATAGTTCGAGAAAATCACGAGTTCTCATTTACTAAGTTATTTACCTGTGGGTATTGTGGCAGTGGAATTTCTGCTGAAGAAAAATATAAACAATTAAAAGATGGCACACATGCAAGATATATTTACTATTCATGTTCAAGAGCGAGAGACAGAAATTGTAAAAATAAGTATATACGAGAGGAAGATTTAATAATTGAGCTATTAAAGATATTGGATAAAGTAAATATTAACGAACTTGGAATGCGACAAAAGCTAGAAAATGAAATTGCCAGATTTAATATATTTCAAAGGTCAGTACTTGGTAGTACTGATAAAATGAAGAATAGAGAAGACACAGATATACGGAACTATGCTAAGTATATTTTAAAGGAGGGATCGGTTAGCGAGAAGAGAGAACTGCTTGGAAATTTGAGATCAAGAATTGTTTATAAAGATAAAATATTAACACTACTTAAGGATTAGAAATCTTTATAATTGATTCTGCGTTTTTATCATAAAAGTAATTAACAATCTCTCCTTTGATAATTAATTCAATAACATTCCCAATCACCCTAATTGGGGCAATAAACCACTCTTTTGGATTGTAGTTTTTTCCGTTGTTGTCAGTGATCTCAATATCTAGACATGAATCACCAAAGAAACGATGTACTAATCTCTCAAATCTTTGAGGATTCATATTAAAACATCTGTAGGTAGCAACAATAGAAACTGGGGACATAAGATAAGTAGGATCCTGTTGCGCGTTCTTTATACGTTCTTCAACACTAGTGGTTGAGAAGCCAATTTTAAAAAGGTTTTTTGTGCTAGCAATTCTAGGATTGTTACTTAGTGACTTGAGAACATAAATATAACCGGTTTCTGAATCGCCATCTTCAACACTTACAACATTTACATTATCTTTTATGGCGTAACCTACATCAGACAATCTCTTTCCTAGCGAACGTAAAAGTACACTTGATTCGGTACCATTCTCATATATACAGCGAGTTCTTCTATTTATTTTTTGACTATTACCTCGGTATGGATCATAGATTTTTTCTAGATATATTAAAACACCACTAAGAACAAAGAAATCCCCCTGTTTCATTTCATTTTCTACAAAAGTCGCGAGATTTTTTGTGCCATTTTTCAAATCTCTTTGAACCTGTGCGAACAAATGTTCATACTGATCAAAATCAGCACAAATCTTTCTCTGTGCAACAAAGTCAGGATCAGAACGATCTTGTTTTATTTCTGGCACATTCTTTATATTAAAAACAGAACTATCTTCAATTGAAAGAAGATCTAAATCATCGTCTTCAAAAATATCATTTACTGTATCGATGTCTTTATTCTCGATTTTTAACAGACCATGAGTATCGTACTTACTAAGAAAGTCTCTTTGTTCTTTGTTTTCTCTAATATGTTTGAGACGTGATGCTAGTTTATGTTCATGAATGTCTCCACCACTTTTTGGCTCGATATTATGTAATGAAAAGAACTCATTTATTTCCATAAATGATTCTGATAATCGATCATCCGGCGTAACCGAAACAGTTTTCTTCTCTATATCAAGAAGTCCTAAATCATCATCATCTATTAAATCTAGTAAATCTTTTTTATCCATATTAATTTTGAATTTGTTCAGCCTTAAGTTTCTTCAAATAAAGAACGGCTTCTGCCAAACGCTTCTCAAGAGGATCAGATGATGAAATGTCGGGCTTTCGACCCGTTTGTATGGTGAACTCCTTGGCTTTAGGCCATAGAATCTTAACCTCTTCAGGTGTCATTTCAATTCGTGATGAATCAATTGTATCTTGTATAACCTTAAGAATATTTGATGTAACTGACTTTGAAAGAATCTCAAAAGCTTCTTGAAATGGATTAATGCGGTCGATAAGGTCGATATTAAGATCGTCAATATTAACAAATTGACCTGCCATACGAACAAATTTCTTATCTCCAACTTCTTTTATTTCTCCATTTTTAATTACAGAATCAACTACTACATGCTGACGAACTTCTTCAACTTCAAGATCTGTGAGATCAGGATATTTGATTTGAATAATCTTTGGAATCATTACCTTGTTTATTACCTCTGGGTCAACATTTCCAGGCAATGCCTTAATCATCTGGTCATCTTGAAGAATTGAAGCTTTAAGGTCGTTGATATCAGATTCAATAATCTCTCGTACACGATCAGTGCTTGGTGCTTTAAAACCATTTATTTTAATTTCACCTGGAGTAAATGCAGTATCATCATTTGGAAAGCGTGGTTTGAAGTTATAGTGAGGGGCCATGACTTGCTCCATAAGCAAAGAACAAGTTATTGCTTTAAGCATATTGTTTACAGACACCTTAACTTCACCATCTTTTGCATCGGGCTGTGCGATAAGGTTTGTAAACTGTGAATGAGTCTTATTTGCACTATCACGAGTACAGCGACCAATGATCTGAATAATTTCAGTAAGTGAACTACGGTAACCAACAGTTAAAGCATGTTCACAATATGGCCAGTCAAAACCTTCTTTTGCCATACCAAGAGCAATAATAATATCCATGTCATCTTCTTTTCTCATAGTACGAAGATAGTTTGAAATTTTATCTCGATCTACTGAATCATCAACAAGGTTTGCTACTTTTAGAATTTTCCCATCACCATCACGCTTCACATAAATAACTCCAGTCTCATGATCTTGATGATCTACTTCACCAATAATATCTAAAATCAAATCAACCTCATTAAGTTTGTCTTTTGTAGATTCCCCAGAATTTACGTTTGGAATATGTAAAATCGTTTTCTTATTCGTATCCAAAACCTCAGCGATTGCTGATGTGTACCTGCCTTGATAAAAGTGATATCCGATGCCCAAAGTCTTTAAATAGGTGTAACCATTCAATTGTTGATAATAGTTATATGTTACTTTCTGAAATTTAGCCTCGTCTTCTGGTAACAAAACAGCGACACCGTCACCTCGGAAATATGATCCAGTCATCGCAATAACGTGAGCATTTGAGTTAGTCATTATCCCATGCAATACACGTCCTAAAATACTACTCTCTTTATCAGCAGAAACATGGTGGAATTCATCTATAGCAATGAGTATGTCATTAAATTTTGTATCTTCAATTTGTTCACAAGCAAAACGAAATGTAGCGTGGGTACAGATAAGAATCTTCTCATTGTTTTCCATAAAGTTCTTAAACGCTTCAACCTTTCCTTTGGCATTATCAAGGCCAGGGGTACAAAGATTATAATTATCATTTGGTTTCCAGTCTGCGAAAAATCCACTATCAGTTAAATTAGTTTCGCTGAAAGATCCGCCGATTGATTTTTCAGGAACAGCTACAATTACTTTCTTGATACCTTGATTAGTGAGCTTGTCCAAAGCAAGGAACATTAAAGCTCGAGATTTTCCTGATGCTGGAGGAGCTTTCAAAAGGAGGTACTGCGCAGTTCTTTTTTCGAATGCTTTTGCCTGCATTTCACGCATACCAAAACTATTGATTTTGGTACTTTCTCCAGTTTGTGCGTATGTTGCTTCTGCGACTTGAATGGTTTTCATAAAATTATTCGTTATTTTTTCTAATAATCATCTCTTCGTAAAGTTTGAACAAGTGAGCTAGTCGGTCATCGTCACTTTCAAACGGTTTACCTCGGTATATCTGATCTATGGCTTGATCTAAGTATCTATGAGCTTCTCTTAAACCATTAGGCATCTTATCTGGATCATACAGTTCTGCCATTGATTTTTCTGGATACCTCTCTCGTTCTTCTAAAATATTGTACACATGACTTGAGAGAGACTCTTTTTGCTTTTCTGTTACATTCGGAAATGGGAAAGTGTTATAGCATAGTGTGTTTGAATATTGCATATCTGTTTTTAACCTTCCGGCAACTGCTCTTACCCAAACAATGTGCATTTTAGAAGACAAGATACCGAAAAGCCAAGGTTTAGCATTATAAATAACTTTTGTCGTGTTAGAAGGAAGAAATGTTCCATCAAAATACCCAATTGGGAGATATTCTCGTCTTTCAGAACCTACCTTAGGAACTAAAATAAATTCATCATCCCTGTATCGATCTTCATCAAAAAAATGTGGTGTAACGGCCTTTTTTTTGGTTCCTTCTTTTTTACTTGCCAATCTGAATGCTTTTACTTTTTCAAATCGTTGTACTAATTGAGTTATTTTATAAGCCGCACTCACATTTTCTTGTGTAATATAAATACAATATCTATATGTATTACCAATAAATTCTTGCGCTCCAATATATTTTTTTAAGAAACTTTCAATCTTATTATTTTGTATAATCAGTTTTTCTTTTTCATCTATATCTAAAATCAAATTTCCGTCATCACCAGGACCACTACCTGTAATCATTAAGGGAAAATTTCCTAAAGAATTGTTTCGTGGTAAAATAAAAATGTTTGAAGTATTGGTTAAATATGGACTTATGTTTTTTACTAGCTGTCTGTGATCCTGGTTATAAAGATACTTTTCAGAATCATTAATATTTCTAATTCCAATAACCACAACAGCAACTCCTGCATTTCCCTTAGCATTATTTGTCCATTTGAATGATTGGTGCGCAAGAAAAATTTCTTGATTTCTGCTTAAAATAAGGTTCCAAAGTAGGGATACTTGTTCACCTTGTGTAATAGAGTTGGTAGTCACAAAAGCATACTGTACATTTGTATTTTGAATATACGAAGATGCAATGTAAAACCAACAAGCAACATAATCTAACTTTTTATAATCTTCCACCCCCTTAAAAGTAATAGCCATATCATTTTTTTGCTCAATATCCTGATTTTTTGAACCTAAATATGGTGGGTTCCCGATAATATATATTTCATATTCATTCCCAAAACGGTCTTTCTTAAGACAAACCTCATCCCAGTCAATTCTAGTTGCATTTGCATATACGATTCTACCGCTCTCTTTAAGAGGAAGGGTTGGTTTAAGTTTTCCGAACTCTTCTTGGAATTTAATGTTTATTTGATGCTGAGCTAAATATAGAGACAGCTTTGCTATTTCATGTGCAAAATCGTCTATCTCTATACCATAAAAATTATTTAAGGTAATACCTGACATTGTACTATTCCAACCTTCTTGTGTAGCAAATGAATTTTGTAAATTTAGTAATCTAATTATTTCAATCTCTAATTTACATAATTCTTTGTAAGAAATAATAAGAAAATTACCTGATCCACAAGCGGGGTCAAATATCTTAATTTTTGCGATTCGTTCACGGAGCTTTACAAGTTTTTTAGTATCATTCTTTGAATTTTTTACTTCCTCATAGAGATTATTTAAAAAGAGAGGTTCAATAACTTTCATTATATTTGGAACGGATGTGTAGTGCATCCCAAGGTTCTCTCTCTGGCCAGGATGAACAACAGCTTGAATCATAGATCCAAAAATATCTGGGTTAATTGAACTCCAGTCCAACTTTCCACATTCAATAATCAGTTTTCGTGAACTTGCCGTAAATGTAGGTAATTTAATCTTACTTTCAAAAAGACCTCCGTTTACATATGGAAATTCTAAGAAATGTGAAGCATATTTTGATCGTTCAGAATCTTTAGTATTTAAAACATCAAAAAAAGTTGAAAAATAAATACCCATTTCGTTGCCATTTTCATGGGTGTGTGATGTCACAGAGTTAGTAAACATTCCTGTTTTAGGGAATATTCCAGTATCCTCAGCAAAGAAACAGAACAAAAGGCGTGAAAGAAATATATTTAGATCATGGCTGTTGTTTTTATAGTATTCAGTATTGTCGTTCACAATTGCTTGATACAACTTATCCATTTTGTAGGCGGCACGAATATCAGCAGGGTTCTCATTTACATGCTGAGATTTTTCCATACCACACCATGGCAAGAAAAAAGCGTAGTGCTTGCCAAGATCCTCAATTTGAATATCAAGTGTTTCTTTTGTTTTTGTATCAATTGCTAAAAAGGTTACGAAGTCTGTAACGATAATAAATCGCGGGTTGAACTTGTATGAAGACTTATCTTTTTGTAGTGCATCAATCGCAACATGCTCATCTTCCTCAAGGGTAGTTATGTGGAAAAGTACTTTGTTTTTTAAAATAATCTGATCTTCTTTGCCAGATAATTTTGAAGGACTTTTCGACAATAAAGAAATAGTGCTTTTGGGTAACTCATACACAGAAAGCAAATCAAAAATAAACGATTCTTTAGAAAAGTTTTGACTGAGATTTTCAAGATTTTCTTGTAAGGTTACTAAATTGATCATAAATTATTTTATGAGATCTTCTACCTTAACACCAAGTGCTTCAGCTATCTTTTGTAAAGTATCAATAGTTGGATTGGTACTATCATCTAACTCTAGCTTCGCCACTGTATTAGATGAAATATCAGCAAGTTTAGAAAGACGATCCTGCGATATTTTTTTCAATTCTCTAAAATTTTTTATATTTTTACCAATCGTCGACATATTATCATTTATTTAAATACATTGAATATATTGTACCACTTGTTTGGGATAAATAAAAGACGGCTTTTTATACCGACTTTTATTCTACCAAAAGGAATAATCATACACTAGGGTCGCCCTTCAGTCTCGGCTAGATGAATCTATCCGATACTAAATTGTCCTGGCGGAGAGGGCGGGATTCGAACCCGCGAGGGGTTGCCCCCTGCAGCTTTAGCAAAGCTGGACGATAGACCGCTCTGACACCTCTCCAAAGTCTAATTTAGCGGACTTTGTCCGCCGAAGCGCGCTTCGGCGCGCGAAGGCGGAGAGATAGGGATTCGAACCCTAGGTCCCCTTACGGGGACTGCAGTTTAGTAAACTGCTGCTATCGACCACTCAGCCATCTCTCCATAAGTTGCAATTTATCTTACCTCAAAATTAATTCTCTGTCAATAATAATTTTAACCTCGTGCCAAAGTAAAGGCAATAATTTTTTTAGCTCCGGCTTGTTTTAGCACTTTGGCACATTCTTTTGTAGTCGCACCTGTAGTAAACACATCATCAACAATTAAAATATTATTGCTTATTTTACCATTAACCACAAAAGCACTAGCCACATTTTCTTGCCTAGCCAATTTGTTTAGTTTGGCTTGTTGCTTGGTATATCGAACACGCCCCAAATTATTTAAAACTGGCTTATTCAAAATAGCACCTAAAATTTTAGCAATAACTTCGGCTTGGTTAAATCCCCGCTCTGCCAAACGCCGAGCATGTAATGGCACAGGTATAACACAATCAATCTCTGCAAATAAATTTTTATTTTCTAATAAAAATTTATTTATTAAATTAAAGATTACCTGCTCTAATTCTTCTGCATAATGATATTTAAAATATTGAATAATTTTGCCGATCAGTTCATTTTCTTGATAAAGATAAGGCGAAATTAATAAATTAACAAAATTATCCTCTAAATTTGTAAAACAAAAAACGCTCTGCGCGTTTATGTTGTTATAACAATTTTTACAAACCCACTCACCTTCTGTTTGGCAACCTAGACAATATACGGGAAAAATATAATCTTTAATTAAACTAATTAATCCATGTAGCATAAATTGCCAATTTACAATTCACAATTTTCAATAAATTTACAATGTTCAATTATCAATAACATTGAAAATTATTTAATTGAAAATTTTTTGTAAATTGAAAATTGATTACTGAAAATTAAACTATTTTTGCCAATACAACCCATCTATTTTCCAATCATTGCCTACTTTTAAAAGTTCCACACGCCCATCTTTTTGTACCACTTGTTTTCCCGCTTTATTTTCTATTTCTTGTTGTACTTGAATTTCCACGGTAGCCGAGGTAGCAGTAATTTTACTAACATTACTGGCAATTACTCTGGTAGTTACCCCCGCATAATCCAAACTACTAGTTAAATTTTGTGTCTTTAGCCAAGCAACCATTGTTTCGGTACAAAGTGGAATTACTTCGCTAATATGAAGATTATCATTTTGGTTGGAATAACTACTAAAACGCTCGACAAAAATTCGTGACAATTGTTTGGTATAAATCTCGGGAGTAAGCGGGTCGGCTTTTACCACGTTTGGAGTAGTAGTAGCCACCGGTGTTTGCTCTCCTGTGGGTTTAATATTTAAAATTTTTGTGCCTTTTTCTGTTACATAATCACGTACCCCGCCACTATTGTTGATAAATAAATAAGCCAACAAAAAAACCACCACCAAACCAACAAAAATACCAATGTAAGCAAAAATTCTTTGACGTAGTGTAAGCATATACATAAATTTGTCATTCCGAGCGTAGCGAAGCGAAGTCGAGGAATCTCTTGTACATTGTTTAAGAGATCCCTCCACTCGTTGCTACACTCGGTCAGGATGACAGTTAGTTATTTAAGCATTTGTTCTTCGTATTCTTTTTTAGCTTTTTCTATTTCCATTAATTGCTTGGGATCCGAAGTTACCAACTGATCTTCGGTATAAGAAGCAATTACTTTAATCGCGGCATGTTTTAAACCAGCAAAAAATATTCCTTCACCCACTGCACTTTCCAATAATAAATATTTTTCGCCTTCGGTAAGCATAAAAGTTTTTTGTACAATATCAATTGCCGCTGGTGTTTGACGCAATAAAAGTTGTAAAGCCGAATTGGTTACAATAGACTGACCATAGGGAGAACGCAAAAAGTCGCTCACATCTTGGGTAATAGTGGTAACCCCCAAATAATATTTGCGACAACGTTTTACCAAAGCATAAATAAATTTGGCACTATCTTCGTGAGTCATTAACCACCAAGCTTCATCAATTATTAAAATTCTTTTTTTGCGCTCACTGCGAACTATATTCCAAACATAGTTGATAAGATTGTAAATTGCCATAGCGCGAAGTTCGTCTTCCAAATCACGCACCGAAAATACCACCAACTGATTATTCATATTTACATTGGTGGGCGAATTGAACAATCCCGAAAAAGTACCCTCGGTAAATTTTCTTAAACGTAGCACCAAATTTTCTGCCCCTTGCATGCCTTCTAAAACTTCTAGCAAATCCTGCATAATTGGCGGTTCAATACTACCCAAATCAGAATCTGGCGTAATATCTTTTTTGGCATAAGTTTCTTTTAAAGCCCGATCCATAATGGAATCTTCAGTAACATTGAGACTGCCGAACATTATGCGGATTAAGCCTTTTAAGGTAATAATGGCACTACGAATTACATCTTCGGTAGAAATCTGCTGACCCACTGGTCGTGGTAAATCAAAAGGATTAACCTTGCTTTCGGCAGCCAAAGAAATATTTACATAAGTACCTCCCACTGCTTCGCACAAATGCTGATATTCCATTTCCGGATCAATAATAATAATATCCACACCCATCATTAAACTGCGCAATACTTCTAGCTTTACGGTATAAGATTTGCCAGCACCCGATGTAGCAAACACTGCCATATTGGCATTTTGTAAACTAAAACGATCAAAGATAATCAAACTATTATTATGACGATTAATGCCATACAAAATTCCATCATCCGAAGTTAATTCCGAAGAAATAAAAGGAAAAGAAGCCGCAATTGGCGAAGAATTCATGTTGAAAGCAATCGATAATTCGTCGATGCCGAGGGGCAAAGTAGAAGTAAAACCTTGTTCGGCTTGATACAACACGTGCTTACTATAAATTAATTTGGAACCAAAAATATTTTCTACATCTTCGGTAGTCCGGTTAAGTTCGTCTAAATCTTTGGCATAAACAGTTACATAAAAAGAAAATTGAAAAAAATGTTCCACTCCTTGGGTCAAATCATCACGCAATTGTTCAATATCGCGAAGGGCAGTTTCGTGAATTGGGTCGCGAGCAGCGCCTTTTTCGGCATCACCAGTAATTTGTGCTTCCAAAGCACCTACTTTTTTCTTTAGTTGTTTTAAAATAATTGGTGAAGGCACTGGATAAAAAAACATGGAAACATCCATGGTAATGTTTAAATTTAAAATCGGCATGCCCCAACCTACGGCAATATAACGTGGATAAGTGATTACAAAAATAGTGCGCAAAAATACATCACCCAATTGAATATAATTATTTTCGATGCGCAAACCAGCAGGAGAAATTAAATCCCGAATTGCCACGGTACCGCGACGATAAACTTTTTCTTCTTCCAAACTTACAATTTCCTCGGCAATTTGTTTTTTTGCTTTTTCTTTTACTGATTCTCCACTCAAAGTATTATCAATCTTTAAATTTTGCATTGGCTTAAAGGCCATATTAAATATTTTCTATTTGGATATCACCTATTTTGCCCAACTGCTCACTAAAAGCAGTATCGGGGTTGTAAGTGGAATAAAATAATTCTATTAATGATTGGGTGTCTAGTTGTACAATTTGCAAACCCATACTTTCTAAGCCGCTCCTTACTTGACGCAAACGCATTTCCAAATCTTCTATTCTTTTTTTAAACCTTTCATCTTTTAGGCGCAAAGTAATTGCGGGTTTTAAAACTTCTTTAAATCTAGACCAAAAGCTTTTTTTGTTGTTGGATAAGGGGTCATAAGGCACTACTACATAAAATCTCTTGGTCATAATTTGCCCAATTTCTACAAATTCTTCGATAAAAGCCTTGTAATCGGCTACTTGAACTTGCAACAATTCATTGGTTTGTTCACGTTCTATTTTGGCTAATTTTTCTAAATATGGTTTTATTTGCAAACGTCGCGACTGCATTAATATTTGTAAAGGAAAATCCAATGAATTTAAAAAACCCACATAAGCCGATACCAAAGCATTTTGTTCATCTTCGGATTTTAAAGCAAAATTTATACTAGAAACCATTAGCACACTACGCAAAGTGCCATCTTTTAAGATAACTACCCCGTCTCTAA
This sequence comes from Candidatus Magasanikbacteria bacterium GW2011_GWC2_37_14, assembly GCA_000990355.1. Taxonomy (GTDB): domain Bacteria; phylum Patescibacteriota; class Patescibacteriia; order Magasanikbacterales; family UBA922; genus GWC2-37-14. The sequence continues at coordinate 73,523 of LBSX01000003.1, read as the reverse complement.
TTTCGGCAATAGGCAAATAAGCCTGGGTCGAAGGCTTATTATTTACTCTTCCTTTCATTTCTTGTTTCTTGGCCATATTACACTTGTCATTTTAACACAAAACGTTCTATTTGTCATGCTGAACTTGGTTGTCATCCTGAATGCAATTGTCATGCTGAATCCTGAAATAAATTCAGGACAAGTACCATTTCAGCATCCCCAACACTTTTAATGCTAACAGGAGATCCTGAAATAAATTCAGGATGACAGATAATTACAATTCATCCTCTGGTTTATAAAAACCACCAGTATTAACGAGTAATGCTAAATCATGGATATGCCCAGATTTTACTTCTTTTCTAGCAATTTTTTCAGGTGCTTTCTCGGTATTTAATTTACGTAAAAAATTTAATTCTTCATCAGACAAATTTTTCTTCCAGACCCTTAAAGAGGGTTTGCGCAAAGTTTGTAATAAATTTAACAAAAAATAATGAAAAGGCTGGCCATTTATTTTTACAAAAGCAAATACCAGTGCCAACCCGCCCAACACTGCCGTAAGAGTTACAAACAAAGCAAAATCTGTTAATTTATAGAATACAAAAATCAGCAAGCCTGCTGCCAACAAAATTAAAAATTGACGGGTAGTAATCGGCCCAAAAATTTTATCTTCAACATCAATAAATTGTGGTACTACAAATTGTTGCATATTGTTTTGTCATCCTGAATTTATTTCAGGATCTCCTGGGATGCTGAAACTAGTTCAGCATGACAGACACTAACCATTCAACCCCCTACTAAATTCCAATAGGGCTTTAAATTCTTCCAAAGTTAATTCTTCTTTATTTTTAATTAACAATAAATCACTTATTTTTTGTTTTTCGTTTAAACTTCTTTTAAAAACTTCGCAATATTTACTATACAATGGACTAGCAAACCAGCCAGCCACTGCTTGGCTATAAATTAAATATGATTCTGCTTTTAAAGCAATTAATTTTTCATTTAAAATTCTGGTACACTCTTCTGGTTTAGTAGCCAAACGACGAAAATCTACCACAGTGATAAATTTAAACTCTTCTACAGGGCCCATACTTCTCTTTTCTACCGGCGGTGGAGGCGTTACATCTTGCATTATTGGTTTGCCCACAACTTCTGGCTTTTTGGTTTCTGTTTGGGGAAAATAGACTTTGGCGGGTGCCATTTTGGTAGCAGTTTGCGGTGCTTCTGATTCTTCGTCGTCTAAAACAGTCTTGGTTAATTTTGATTTGCTTGGTAAATATTTATTAATTAAAGCAACCAAATCACTAGCAGCTAATTCGGCCAAACCCAGTCCCCCATTTTCTTTGGCACGAGTGGCATAACTTACTACTTGGTCATCATCACGAATTTCTTTTACTCGAGACAGTACCAAAGAACGCAAACGACCTAAAATGTCATTATTAACTTTAAAAGGCAGAGCCGAAATAATCTTTTCTGCTAATTGTTCATTTTTGTTTACTGGCGCACTAGCAACTGGAGCCACTTTTTCTGTTTCTGGGCTATCCAGCAAAGATTTATAATCATCCTCTTTCCAATTTTTTATTTTTACTATTTCTGGCTTTATTACTGGCTGTTTTATTTTTACAGGCTCAACTTGTTTTAAAGCTTTAATGTTTTCATGGTTTAATGATTTATATTCCGCTTCATTTACAAACACCTCTTTTACTGGTGCAGTAGTTGTTAAAGCTTCGGTATTCAACACCATTGGCAAGTCGTTAACAACTAATTTCTCAGTTTCTAAATTTTCTAATTTCTCTTCATGTTTTATTTCTGTCTTAACCGCTGTCTCAATTTTTTTTATGCTATCTGCCCCTCGGCCTGAGCTCGGGACGAAGGCTATTTGCTTTTTGTTATCTGAATTAACGCCACTTTTGTATACCTTAAACTCCTCCATGGTCATGCGAACCTGGGTGCCGTCAGCTTTCTTTACTAGAATTGTGGGAGAATTACTCATAATTGTTTAATTTACAATAACCATTTTACAATTTACAATAAATTTTCAATTTATCAATTATCATTTACTTCTTAAAGTATTCACAATTTTTTGAAATATCATCAATAATTCTTGTGTTTCCTTCCAAAGTTTCCTTAAATTTTCTACTTCTTCTGGACAACAGGTAGAAAGTGTCCTTAACCAATATTTGGTCTCTTGTGCCTCTTTTTTACAAATAAATATTTTATTTTGAAAATCCTTTTTTGAACTCGCGTTATTAGCTTCACAATAATTTGCCCCGATACTAGTTCCAGAACGCACTAACTGATTTATCAACGGTCTAGTAACATTATCTTCTTTTAGACTTCTACAAAATTTAATTATCTCTCCACTAAATACTGCTGTACGTTCTTCCAAATCATAGTTGTTAGAACTTTTATTCATTGAAAATTATTTAATTGAAAATTTATTGTAAATTGTAAATTGAAAACTGATAATTGTACTACTTTTCCAAACTAAACACTATATTCAAAACTTCTCGTAGCCAACCGCGATAAACGTCTCTCCCTGGTTGATTTTGATAAAATTCCTTTAAAAATTCTTCTTGTTCAAAACCAGAATTTGAACCCTTAATTCGCACCGAAAAACCACGGATAATAGCTAATAATTTTTTCCACTCGGTAAAATCTCCATTCAAAGGAACTTCTTCTAAATTATTTTCAAGACCATTGGCAAACAATTGTTGACAACGTACTTTTTCTTCTGCAGTGCCCACAGCCAAAAAACGATCTAAAATAATTTTTACCGGCACTCCGGCAACAATGGCCGTATAAAAATAATTTTTAAGCAAATTTTCTTGTTCTTCACTTTTTAAAAACCAAAAACTTGACCAGCAAAAATTAATTAAAGCCGAATAAATAAAAGCTGTGTGCCAATCAAAGTTTTGTTTAATAGAATTTTGGCCATCTCTAAACAAATAGTCGCTAATACTTGGTAAATATTTATAAAATACATCCAAATCACTAAAAATATAACGTAAAGTACCCACAAAAATATTATCATCATAATATAAATATTCGGCTGATTTGATTTGTAACATTTCTTCTACCGAATAAGCATTTATAGGCAAAGCCCCGCCCAAAGCCGAATAAACCAGCAAAAGCTGTTCGGAAAACAAATCGCGATTTTCTTTGTTTAAAGGATCGTTAATAAAATTATTTAATAATCCTAAATCCAAATATTTAATAAGATTGGTTTCAAAACTTACTTCGGGTTTAATTTGGTGTTGTAATATTTTTTTAGAAATAAAATCAACATATAAAAAAATCCTTTCACCCAACTTGCCAATTTTTGAAATAATTTCCAAACGTTTGTTTTCTAACAAACCAAAAGAATCAACAACTTCGTGGTAATTTTGTAACTGATAATTAAACCAAAAATTATTCTTTAATTCCATATTTTTTAAATGATTCTTCAAACTTTTCTTTTAAACCATTGGGTAATTCTACATAAAAATCCCATTTATCTTTTTCGCCATCAAAATAAACCAAAGGACCAAAATACAACCCGCAAACATCTTCATATGATTGGCTAAGGGCAAGCATTCTTTCAAAATAAGGCTCCTCGCGCCAGTTTGACATGGTTTGTAAAGAATTAACTATTTCAATTTTAATGCTCAAAGATTGGTGTAACTGTGAAAAGTATTTTTTTATTTCTTCTGCTTGTAAATCAGAGATACCATTATTAATTAATTCTTGCCAATCAAAAGGTGTTTTTACCAGGCCTTGCTCGTGCAACAAACCATTATAGTCTACTAAACTACAGGTGCTTAAACGCAAATAAAAAGAAAGTAAACTAATTAATTTTTCTTTTTTATCACTATTTAAATTATTTTCTTTAATAATTTTTTCTAAATAACTATTTTGTTTATCTTCAAGCAAAATGTCATTGCCCGCCATTATTAGATATTTAATCACCAGATCCCCCACTAAAAAGTTTTGCTTATTTTTATCTATAAAAATTACTTCTTTACTTTCCAAAATTGTCTTGCCCCACAAAATACTCGTATTAATATATTCAACCAAAGAATTTTCAGTAAGCAGTTGCTCTGCAAAAATTTCGGCAACAGGCACACCAACCTCAATTGCTGACCAAAAATAACTGAGTAATAATTCTATTTGTTGGGTATAACTTAAACTTTTAAATTGGTTATATGCCAAAAATATCACTGCAATAAAAATCAATTTGTCTTTGGTAGTGTTTTTTTGATTGTTAAAAACACTACTTTCCAAAATTTTAAAAGCTTCAAAACTTACTTGATGTTCGTGGCCCAATACTGATTGACCCAAAAACCGATAAAAACCAGGGGTGAGATCTTTTGAGTCTATTTCTTCTAAAGCCACGCTAGTATCGGTTGGCAAGGAACAAAGTAAAACAGCGGCAATATTGGAAAAATCTGGTTCAAATTGTTTAATTAACTCATCTAATTTTTGCGCCTCAGCCTCGGTTTTGTTGGCAATTAATTTTGTTAAGACATCTTTAATTTCGCTGAGTAAATTATAATCTAAAAGATTTAAAACTGTATTTACAAAAGCCGTATCCAGATCACTAGCAATTTTTAGGGGATTATAATCTTCTAAATGCTGATTTAATTTATTAAGCCAGTCCAAAACACTTTCTTCTTGCCATTTGCCAACAAAAAAAACATTGGCCAAATCAACAGTTTCTTTTAAAGCTTCTTTATTTTGCAACCAATTTTTTACTTTTAAATTATTTTTATCCAACATAAGCTAGTATTTACAAAACTATACTCCATCACCCAAGGTTTCATCTACCACATTTCCTTCTGGAGTGGCAACAGCTTGAGCAGCTGCGGCTTTGACACCCCTAATTATCGAGGCTAAATCAACTTGTTTTATTTTACGATGATCTCTTTTATCTCTCTTGGAAACTCCAGCCGCTCTCTTTTTTTCTTCTTCTGCCATAGTCTTATTAATCCACTCAACCAACTGATCAGCGCTGGTAATATCTTCCCCAAAAAGTTTTAAATTAAATTTGCCACTTACCCCGCCCTCGTAGCCAGTTCCCGAGTGAGTACCCAAAAATCCCATCAAAGCTTTTTCACCACCATTATTTAATAACACGGCCCAATCACGCGCTGTATCAATAGCCGCGGCCTCTTTATCACCTTTAAATTTCTTTTTAACCAAAACAGAATCAGCTGAACCAACAATCAAATTTCCACTTTCCTTGATAAATTCTTCATCAGCCGCGTTCTTTAACAAATGACGCTGAATACGAACATCCTGAAGCTCATTTTTTTGTTTACTGTCTACACCCGAATACATGGTTGCCACCCGATCACCTTCTAAACGGTGCAAAGTACCAGTATCTTCTTCCATATAACCAATGGCATGACTCTTGTGTTTTCTCATTTTGGTAGCGCCATCTTGTTTTACCATGTCACCTTCCATATTGGCCATGGCATCGGGCGCCAAAAGACCATGAGCATAACCACGACGTTGATTATGAAAAGTATGACCAGTGTCATCAATATGAGTAGTATCGATACCCAATGGTTTTAATTCTGTTAAGTACTCTTGTTCTTCAGCATGTTCATTCAATCTTTCTACAAAACCAGTTACTGCAGTTTGAGCATCTTTTGCACCTTTTACAAAAGCATCTTCAAAAGTAGAAAATTGTTGTTTAATACGTTCTGGTGTCCAATTTAAAGTTTCTACTCCATATGTCTGGTAATCAGTTTCATATTCTGCCATACTCTTGCCATTGTCGCCTCTCATTCTTTCGGCTAAATCTTTGGCCGCATCTTCTATATCAACTGCTTCACCACTTTTATCTTCCATAATTTTTTTATGCAATAAAACTGCACTTTCTGATTGAAAAGAAGTTTTGTCCATTCCCGAAGCAAAAAATCTTTGTAAATCATTGGTTCTTTCTTTGGAAGATTCATTCACAATGTCTACCCCAGTAATTTTACCCGTATCCTTGTCTCTTTGTAATGTACCCCAACCATTTTCATCACACATCCACTTGGCCATTTCCTCTACTTCTTTAGCTTCATCTGGATTGGTAATATTACCAGCAACTAGTTCTCTAGTTTTATTAACCATCCGCGACAACATATCATCTAACCAGCCATTCTTTACCAAAAATTCGGTTAAAGCCATAGTTGTGCCACGTTGTCCATCATCTAGTTTGCCATTCATGGCTACTGACAATAAATGTTGGAAAGCGTCTGTACTCATAGAAGCAGCCTTTTCTTTTTCTTCTCCTTTCCAAGGTTCACCAGCTGCTGCGACTACTTTTTTGATAGCTGTGCTTGGTGTATCAAAACCATTTACTGCCCAATTATGCATACTACCCGCTTGGTCAGACAATTTATTATGAGCTGCGCCAGTAACTTTTTCTTTGGTATATTCTTCAACCTCTTTGGCAAAAGCCGCCCTGGCAGCAGGATTATGCATTGCTTGTAATATTTCTGGTAATTTACTTCTACCTTCTGCTTTCAAACGCTTTAATGCTTTTTCAAGCTCTTCTTTGCCTTCTACAGATTCTTCGGCAACATCTAATAATTTAATATTACTAACAATTGATTCACTTTCTTCTTTTCGGTGTTCCAAAATATTGGCTTGATGTATTAAATTCCGGCCTTGGTCATACACAGCATTGCCTTGAGCATCAACACCGGTTGCTTTCCCCGGATCAAATGGACCAAAAGAAAAAGCGCCTTTGATATATCTGGCTTTGGCCCCAGATTTAATGGCTTCTACCATGGCTTTGTTGACTACTGCGGCTTGTGAATGCTTGGCTGCTTGTTCGGCAATTGTTGGATCTTTACCAGTCATTTTACCCCAACCTTCTACTTTGTAACGTGGCGCTTGCAAAACCATGGCCTCGCCCATAGCATGAAATTCTTCGGTTTTGGCAGCAGAACGAGCTTTCATACCCAAAACCATACCTTGTTCAATTCTGTCTAAGGCATCGATCTTTTCTGTACCACCCATCATCCAAGCAGTTGGCACACCACTGGTTAATTTGTCCAACAATTCGGTACGATTTTTGGCAAAGTTTGTAGTTTTTTCTAATTTTTTACGAGAAGCAGTGTCTCTGGCTGCTCCAGCAAAAAATATTTTTTGTAAAGGAGCAAATTTTGGAGCCACTTTTTCCATTTTGAAACGCTTTTCCATTTGACCAGTTTCTGTATTTAAAAAGTCTTCTTGTTCGTAAATCATACGTTTGCGTCCAGTTTTTTCCATTATGACTTTTCCATCTGCATCTGTCATCACCTTGCCATCGGCATCTTTTTTCGCTACTTCTTCATCTACTTCTTTTTGTATAGGTCTTAAACCAGAATCTTGCCGCCAAGCATGAAAACCTTGTAATTGTCGTTTAAAGTAATTACCAATTCTTTCGGCACCAACCACATAGCCCGCGCCTTTTACCAAGCCCAAACCAACCCCACCGGCCACGGCTTTGGCACCTTCAGCACCTTTGCCAACCAACCACCGGCCGGCAGCAAAACCCGAAGCCACAGTGGCTACTTTCTTGACTGTATCAAGTGCCCCAGCCAACATACTGCCACCTGCCACCGAAAGTTCTTGAACTTTTTGTATGCCTACATAGAGCAAAACCATAGGGATTAAAAAGCTGGCAAGATTTTCCCAAGTAGTAACAGCATTTAGGGACAAAGCATTGGGGCCAGAATATTCGGCCTGACCTTCGGCTTTGTTCGTTGCTTGCGAAGCCACTACATCGGATAATGTTTGTTCATTTAATTTTAAATCTAGTGTGGTGACTACATCACCAGTACCCAGAGTAGCAAAAGCCAACCACATAAAGAAAACCATTACTGGTGCGACCAACACATAATTACCAAATTGTTTCCACCATTCTTTGGCTCGGGCCTCTGTTTCGGGTAAAACTTGAAAAATAAAAGCCAAAGGCGAAAGAATAATTAAGACCCACAAAGCTACTACACGGAAAAGCATAATTAGGGCATAAAAACCCATAATTAAGGCGACCATTAAAGAAAAAATAAAAGCCGCAAAAGAACCAATCAAAACTTCTAAAGATAAATTAGTACCAGGTTGTGGTGTAGCACCACCAGTAACCATTTTGTAAATCTCGGACAATTTAAACATGTTGATTAAATTGCCACCCGCGGCCCCAGCAATCGCATTTACAAAAGTAATGGTAAAGACATGGGCAATGTCGATAAAAATTCCACAAATTAAATTACTAAAATTAATAAACACAGCGGCCAAAATAAGTTTGACCAAAGTTTTATTCCATTGATATTGTTCTAACCCCAAAATTGTGCCAAAAGCAATCACGAGCAAAGCAACCACAAAAAACATATTGGCCACATCGCGAACCATTACCCAACCAATCTGTACTGTGGGTACATCTAAATAATTGTTGTATTGCGCTAGGGCAATAAAAAACTTTAAAAAGAAAATTGCACTACCAATAAAAAATTTACCAAAGCCCAAAAACAAATCCGAAATTATACTCATGACACTATTTTGAAAACCAGCAGGATCCCATTGAGCAGAGACAGGCAAAACCAAAACTAGCGTAAGCAAAAATGCCGCGCTTAGCACAAAAAGATATTTCTGCTTATTTTTTTGTTTAAAGAATTTGAGCATGACTTTTTTTAAATGTCATCCTGAACTTGGCTGTCATCCTGAATTTATTTCAGGATCTCACGGGATGCTGAAACAAGTTCAGCATGACAATTACATTCAGCATGACAGTTGATTTACACTACATGCTAAACTACAAACATTATAACACATTTTTTTGTTTGTTTAAAGAAAAAATATAGATATCCACATTGTCTGTCATCCTGAATTTATTTCAGGATCCCCTGGCAATATTAAATAAGTAAGGGATGCTGAAACGAGTTCAGCATGACAACGGTGCACAGTTTATCCACCGCATACCCTTGACAAAAAGGCTAAAATATGCTATAATCGTTTCCCTTGTCTTGACAGACAAGGTTTTAATGTTCTATACTATAAATGGATAATGCTCTTTAAAAATTTTACCCTGAACCCTTGTGGTTTAGGGTGTGGTGGAATTAAGAGGCCCATGGTTATGCCTTGCTAGTGCTTGCCCAGAATGTGGATTTACTAAATCCCTATTCTGGGCAACAACAACGCGCTAGGAGGCGCACCATGCTCACGACGACCCGCAACTCGCTGGTTCTCTCCTTCTGGGTCACTCTCATGGTGGCCCTCTTCGTCCCCGCCTGTGGTGGTGGCGACAGCTACGACGGCGACGTCATCAACACCGCCGACACCATCGGCGGCGACACCTCGATTCTCGAGGACGACGTCTCGCAGGACAACCAGCTCCCGTTCACGTGCCCCGGGCACATGATCAAGAGCGGCGACTCCTGCATCGCCAACCCCCCGGACGACTCGCCGGACGCCACGAGCGCCGAAGAGGTGCTCACCGACGAGGTCACGACGACCGACTGCGCGCCGCTGGCGTCGCGAGAAGGCAACTGGGTGGATGACGACGGCAACGTCTACACCATCAACCAGTTCGTCGACTACGAGAAGGACCCCAGCTACTGCTACGCCAGCACCGAGAACTTCGGTGTCTACTTCTTCGCGAAGAAGGGCGAATGGGAGGTCCTCCAAGGGCCACTCAACAACCCGAAGATCTTCGCCTCGCTCGAAGAAGTCATCAAGCTCAAGCTCTGGGGCTCCTACATCGGCGACACCCCCATCGTCCTCCAGCGCCCGTGACCTCCGGTCTCGTTCTCTCCCTTCCTCTCTCTCTGCGTCCTCGATACGCGGAGGTGTGGATGGTCGGCCTCTCCACCACTCACACTTTGAATGAAAATAATTTTATTCAAAGCAAATAAAAAATTCACCCAAAAGGTGAATTTTTTATTTTACACTGTCATCCCGAGCGTAGCGAAGCGAAGTCGAGGGATCTCTTAATGGTGGTTGTTATACAAGTTGCAAATGCTGTTTTACTATTTTCATATCTGTTTCCAACTTTTGTACTCTGTCTTCTTCCAGTCTTCTTATTCTATTATTAAAAAAAACACTCTCTTGATCAACTCTAGTTAAAAGCTGAATCATCTTATCTTGACCAGACAACAAATCATCAAACAAAGAAATTTTACCATTAATTTCTCCAAGTGTTTGTTTCACTTCTTTCATATCTGCCTCTAGACCTATCACTTTTTGTATTAATAATTCTTCGTTCATATATAATGATTATAGTTTACAATTTCACTTTTGTCAATAATGCTTCATGCTATCTGTTCTATGAGTTATAAAATTAATATCCCCCCGATGCAGTACTAGTTGGCACTACAATAATTTGTCCCTGATATTGTGTCCAATGTTTTTCATTAGTGACAGGTGAAACTCCCGGATCGCAATCTAAAGAGCCAGAAGCTGGGTCAGTATTATTATAACAACCTTCAAACTCACTACCATCTATTATTCCATTATTATTTCCACCATAATCAGTTAAATCTCCACATGTTCCATTACACCAACCCCAGTTATCCAAAACTTGAACTTTGGGCTGAAAAATACAAACAAAAGGAACATTTGCCACACCCATTCGCTGTAATTTTTGTTTAATATCTGAAGAAAGTTGTTCTGTTGTAGAAGTCCAAACTTCACCAGCATCCAAATCTGTACAAGTATAATTATGAACACGTTCAAAAATATTTGTTTCACAAGCGCGTTTGGCTACGCCAAAGTGAGGTTCTGCTGGAACACTAGCGTGACAATAATAATCAGTGCCAGGCTCAACAGGGCAATCCTCGGGAGTAGTACAAGTTAATTGAGTGTTTACACCATTGGCAAAACAGAAATTGCGATTAGCGGTTTCGGCATCATCCGAACAAAATGGTAAATGATTTCTATACATGCCAACTCTCTCATCTTTTATACTTCCGTCTCCCCATTCTACCAACACCCGTTTGATTGGCATGCGATTTTCGTCGGCCAAAGCATAAAACTTTACCGAAGCCAAAAAGCTAGTTAACCCATAATTATATTCTGGTATTTGGTCGCCAGTTAAATCTTCATCAATAGAACCGTCTTTGTTATAATCTGTTTTGGTGCCATTTTTATTGCCCACAGTTACATTGTTTTCTTCGCCATAAGTACACGGCACACTAGATAAACCAGTTTTACAAGTGTTGGGGTTTAAGGAATATATGCGTGGTGGAAAGAGAGTTACTTCTGATTCGGTATCGCTATAATATTTATTAGCAATACCTAAATCACCGGCATTGTCAGTACCATCAACAACTCTAACAAAATTTGTTTCATCTGTACTAGTTGGACTACGAAATTTTATTTCAAAACTTTTCGCAAAAAGACGTGCCAAAGCATCTTCTCCATCAAAGCCTTTTTCCCATGGACTACTATTTATATTTACTTGGCTAGAAAACTTTTCTATAATTGGCTTAAAAGTTCTTAATTCTGAAATATGCCCGAGCAAACCACTGCAATACGCTTTTTCTCCCCAATTACCACTAAAATATAAACCGATTACAGGCACAACATCAAAATTAGCACCAGAAAAAATCTTGTCATAACAAGCAAAAGGAAAGCCTCCAGCAAAAACTAAATTTTGATACCAATATTTTCTTAAAACCGTTTTATCAGTAAAGTCTGTTTCAGACAAAGCCGTAGCGCCATAAGGAGCCGAAGTCCCAGCACCATCACGTTTAAAATATTCATTCCCTGCTCGGTCAAATGTATATTTTTCTGCACCATTGATCCAAACTCTATTGGTCCAAGCTTTGTTCTTGGTGTCATAATCATCATTAGATTGATTTTTATGTACCAAATTAAAAGTTGTACAACGAGGCATAAATTCTATTAAAGCCCCTAGATAACTAACTTTGTTTATTTCACATTTTGGAACACCATTAACTATCTTTTCACACAAAGCGTTGCCTGCTGCTAGACTGGTTTCAACACTGGGATAACCTTCACCTGGCTTAGTTAAAACACCATTTTTATTTTCCCAAGTAAGAATATAACGTCCAGCCAGCTGATTTGGCCAAATATCTCCGTTATTATTTCTATCTATATTCCAGACCATGGCTTTATAAATATTAGTTGCACCAGGATATTTATCCAAAAATTCTTGAGTTAACAAATAAATACCATACACTTCTGTACCATCATCCCTTACACCATAAAAAGTATAATAAGGAAATGTTTCATCGTCTTCATAGCCTACAAAATGGCTTGCACCAGGTTCATAAACTTCTTTTCTACTATAAGCAGCATTTCGTGGGCCATCTACCGATATACAGGTTAATGACCCTCCTTTAACACAAGGGTTCTGAAATCTATCATAAAGAGAACCATTGGTTCTTAATCTTTCAAAATCTATATAAATATCATCGGTAAAAACCATATCATCACCAGCATCTCCATGCAGAGTACCATCGTCCACAATAAAAGCAAAAGATGGCAAATAAATTCTTCGTACTTCATTTAAATAAATTGTTTTATTTATATCATAGCTATAACTATGTGGAATTCTTGTAGTAAAATAATCACTTGATAAATCCCAACCCGTATTAGACAATCTTAACAAAGTGTCTACCCACCAAGTTGGATCTTTTATATACCAAACTACCACGTCTGGCGCAGATATTGCGCCATTAGTAGACATTACATCTTTTTGAGTTAAAAATTTATCCACTCCATGCCAGCCAAAAAGCTGCATAAAAGTATAAACATTTTTGTTGGTTACATAACCACTATCATAGTTATTTTTATCACCTAGCCAGGCAAAACTAGTTTGAAAATTTTCAAGACCCGTATCAAAATATATTAATAATTTTGACAGTGTTGTATACATATTTAATCCAAATTGATCACCGCTATAATTTGATGTTACAGCGCCACTAGGACCGCAGGCACCAGTAAGGTCAGAAGTATTTATTCTACTTTGTCCAAATTCATTAAATAAATAACTGCATTTAGACTCTACAATTCCACCCAAATTCTGATATTGTGTTGTGTCATAAGTAAACTGGCCATTGGCAGTAGACTCGGTACAAAAAACTTGTCCAAGAGAAGCGTTGGCGTCTATGCCGGGGTGATAACCAGCTTTTTCATAATAATTGTAAGTGTCTATTCCCGAAGCCGAAACTTCTACTGGCAACCAAGTGAGACAAGCATAGGTTTGTTTTTTAAAATCTGTGTTTGCTTTGCCTAGTGGTCTACTTAAATCATATTCCAAACAAAAACCAGTTTGCCCATTTCTTTGGGTTCTTTCGGTAATCCGACTACATTGACCCGGATTTTCTAGAACATCACCACATTGATTTTTGTCACCATAATCTGGATCACAAGGAATGCCATCCAAAGACCCACCACTACAGACACCCTTTGGTAAAATACTTTCTATTTTGTTGGTTGCTGGCCAGTAATCAGTTACATTATTTTTATAAGTTACTTTAACATAACCACAAGAACACTTATAATTATTACCATCTGTATCTTTATAATCCTGACAAATATTAACTTTACCAAAACTATCTTTTCTACCAGGGTAATTCCATCTAAACTTAGATCCACTAATAGTACTTGTTACACCAAATAATTGTTTTGGTGCACCTGTATCACCAAAATCTTCTGTAGCTTGATAAACTTCAAAAGGACTTTCTTTTTCGGGATAAGCTTTACAAGAACCTTGTTCTAAATAACTAGCAAAAGTTGCTTTAACTGCTTCTTCTGTAAAAGATCCCTCAAGTGGATAAACACAATTTCCTTGCCAACAACGCCCACCATTGGCCAAACCACAAATATCTCCATCTTTGCTGTCGGGCTGTGCCCCCAAGGCTACAGTACAACCAGCAGCACCTTCTGGTCTTGTTCGATCATCAACCGTGTGTGCCAAAAATGTTGGTTCATTTGGCAAACCCATTTTTAAATATACATAACTGCCAATTTGATATTTGTTGAGCAAACTATACCCCGAAAAATCTTCAGCATACCAATTTGTAGAACGACCCACATAAAAATCTTCGGTAAGTGTTTGAGAATATAACTCATCATTTTCTGGTACCCAAGAAATACATTCACCACGATCATTTAACTGTGTACATCTTTTGAATTCTTCACACAAATTGGTTGGTTGGCCTTTTTCGTTATAATTTACAGCATAACTCTTACACTGTAGCCATTCACTGCATTGACGGTCACGTTCTACTTTTAAAATTAAATTGGCTTTTAATTTTGGTTCCAAAGCCGACACTGTAGTCGAAGGAGTTACCGAACCATATTTATTATCTGTTAAATTTTCACTATTTTTATATGTTTCAGCAACATTATAAATTTTGTTGGGGAGATCGGTACGATCAAACAACACACAGCCATCTTTTAAGCTTACCTTACCTTCGCACTCACCAGTGCGCTTTTCTACGTCACGATTAAAAATAATATAATAAGGTTTGCCTTCGGGATTGTTTTGTGAAGTATCGGCTGGATCAATTAATTCGGTACAACCATTTTGTGCGGCCGGGCACATACCCACCAATCCTTTGTAATTGTCTGAACTATTGGACCAAACACCATAATTTGAGCCAGCTTGTACATAATTTTCATAGCAAGGTACTGGATCTTTGGTATTACATTTGGCTTCGGTGCCTGTGCCACAATCTTTATCTGCCCGACAAAATTTATCGGCATTATTGATACAAGTGCCCACACCATCTCTAAACCAGCCAGAATATTTGGTACCAGCAATGTCTACCAAAGTTTTATAATTACACTGCACACTGCCCAAAATTTCGGGATTTTTAAAATAAGTAATATCACTTCCTGATTTAAATTCTTGACAACCTACCAAAGAATCAGCACAAAGAGTTTCACTATAATTCGCAGGATTATTTTTTAGGTAAGTTTCGGAAAAATCATAGAGTGAAGGTGAATTATTTAAGCCCAATACTGTACGAGATTCCAAAGCTACTTTGGTACAACCAAGAGCGCTTTCCGAACATTTAAAAGACCTGCGGTTGGTTAAATAAATCTGTTGGCCAATAGGAGTATCGGCAGGAATAATAATAGTAGAAGTAACTACCGAAGCATTGGTAATACCACTAGGAAAAGCCACACCCTCGGGCACCACAATTTTGTCTACCAAACAACCTGTTTGCCCTACTGGCACTTCACATTTGCCAAGTTCAACAGTACTAGAAGTTAATTTACACACACCTTGGACATTTCCATTACACCACACATTATAACTACTAGTGGTAATTTCATTGGGAGTGTTGAAGGTATCATAAAATTCTTGACACCCTACAGCTTCGGGGCGACATAATTTTTCAAAACCAGTGGCGCTAATTGGTGTACCCTGTGAATCGCGATAAGCCTTACAACCCAAAGCCACGCCCGGCAAACCATCGGCAGGTTCATTGTCACAGGTTAACGGTACATCGTAACCTTCTACAGTTTTCCAGGAATTTTTTATTAAATAGGTATGATCTTGTATTTTGGTTAGACGAATATTGTCTAAATAATATTCTTTGTTGGTAACATTGCTAGAAAAAGACAAACGTACTTCCTTTTCACCATTCCCCTTAAACAAAATTGGGCCCAAACTATATTCTTGCCATTCAGCACCCACAGTTGCCGGTACACTTACTTGGACGTAGGGGTTATAAGTAAATTCACCCTTCTCTTCAAAACCACCAGTGGCATTTTTGCCATAAAATCTAATATTTAAATTTTGGGTATTACCTTTGGCCCAAAAACTTAATTCATACCAAGAATTACTTTCTATTACGTTACTTGCAAATTCATATTTTATTTCTCCTTGTACACCCAAAGAATATTGACCAACTTGAATTGATTCTGGTCGCACTTGTTTGGTACCAAGCCAACCAGCGGCTGCCGCAGTCAAAGCTCCAGGGTCGGTACTCGTGGGTTCAAAAGTAACAATATCTTCGCCATTAAATAATATTTCTTTTATATTATTGCCCGTATTACCAGTATAGGCCCGACAACTTTTGGCTGTTGGTGTACAAGAAACAGATTCACCAGACTTAGAAATTGTCCAATAAATACAAGCATTACCAGTACTATCTAGTTTTCCACCACGATAACAGCGCAAACATTGGCTATTCTCTACCTTGCCACCTTTGGCAGTACAATTAGCAACACTAATATTTTGGTCTACATATAATTCACTTTCGGTCTTGCGCAAAGGATGGCAAGCTTCGGAAATAGTAACGGTTTCGGCTAATAAACGATAATAAACATCCCCTTTTTTATTGTACAAAGCTCGACAGTCGGCACTCTTGGCTTCTTTACTATAAGGATTATTAATTAAAACATTGTAACTTGTGGCATTGCATAAATTATAATTTTTTTCTAATGCTTCTACACTATCATCTACATAAGCTGGAGAACTCGAGACAAAAGTGCTTTTAACATTGGCACCAACAGTAGAACTCACAAAACCAGACAACCCGCTAATTATTCCAGCTTCTACTGGGTCTATTGGCAAAAGTTTGTGAGTACGTAAAACATAACCCTCGGTAGCCGAACCTTGCCAAGAATAATAAGTTTCTTGATTGTTGGCCGCGGGTCTTTCGCAATAACGCAAATCTGTATAATATTCCAAACCTTCACCACCCTTGGTTACTGTATCTATATTGGTAAATTCTTCACAACCAGCTTCTTGTGGCAAACATTTGGTGCCCTTGCCAGGAATAAAATGTAATGGAAAAGTTGAGGAAGAAAAATTGGTTGCTTCTTGTTTGTATGTGTCATAACCTACACATTCAGGACGACAATAATTGGAGCCAATTATGCCTGGTATAGCTACCCCGCCATCGCCCGAAGTATAACTTTCACAACCTAATTCGTCTGGCAAACAAACTCCGGCAAAATTTTTACAACTTTCGGAGCGATCATTTAAATAACTTAATTCTACTTTGGTTTTTGGCCAATTAATTACTGCGGAACCAGTAGAAGTATTTATATCGTAACAACCTAAATAATCTGGAGCTTTTTTAAGATAAGTTAAACTACCGCGAGAATTATCTGCACCCACGGCATTAAAAGCACTACAGCCTTCATCATTGGCATTGGCACATCTATAATTATCAATATTTTTATTAAAGAATATGGTTTGAGGACGACTTAAATATTTATTATTAAAAATAATTTGTTCACTATTTTGCCAAACACCACCAGCGCCTTGCTCCAAACTGTAAGCCCGACAACCAACAGCATCCAAATTACACTCACCAAAGTCTAAAGTACGAGAAAGATAAGACACGGCTTTGCCTGTACTATCGAAATAAGTGTCACAAGTACTATAATAATCATTACAAGATTGCCCGCCAATCTGCCAAATATTTTTTTCTCGCAAACAATAACTAAACGGTGAAGCACAAGTACCATTTTCATTTTCTGCCAAACAAGTAGAAATATCTACACATTCTGTTTGCCTGCGAGCAGTATCTGGACTTTCGAGTATTGGGCCATTTACTTTGGCCTCGCAATGAGCCTCTGGAGAACGAATAATCCAATTAGGATCTATTAAATGACAAAAAGGATGTCCTACGTCTGGTATAGCCTCTCCATTTTCATCTCGTTTGCAATCTTCAAAACCATTTACCACTTGTTCCAAAGTCCAAGGATTATCGGGATCGGATTTTAAAGCGGCCAACTCAAAACCAATTGGCAAAATTCTGGCTTTTCTTAATTTTTGTAAATTGGAATAACAATAGCCTTTTTTATAACAATTAAAATTAGTATTATCTACTTCGCGACGAGGAGAAATTAAAAACCCTTTTTTATTTAATAACTTTTCTGTATCACTCATGGCTTCTTTGATTGTTAGAGGTTTGTTGCTTTTGGCGCGCTCAATGGCTTGTTGTAATTGGGTGTCAATTACACAATTATTTAGAGAGGGACTATCTGGGCAAGCCGCAAATTCTGAAATAATATCGTAAGTATTTAATTGTTTTTGCGGTACTGCTGTATACAAAAAATTAAAAGCTTGGGCTGCGGCTTTACGAGTATCTTGCACATATTGAGCAAAAAAATTAGTTGTGCCACCGTCGGTACTTTCTTCTCCACTGTCGTCACTAAACAAACCTTGTGCCGCACTCATTAATTTATTTAAAAGTTGACCAGTTAGGGTGTTGATAAAAACCGAAGCACCCATGGGAATTATTTGTAAAGCTCCAGAACCATAGATGCCAGCAATTTGTTTGGCACTTAAATCTGTTTGATTTTTGGCAGTAATTGCCTCGGTTTCAGTTTTAATTATTTGAGCTGGAGT
This sequence comes from Candidatus Magasanikbacteria bacterium GW2011_GWC2_37_14, assembly GCA_000990355.1. Taxonomy (GTDB): domain Bacteria; phylum Patescibacteriota; class Patescibacteriia; order Magasanikbacterales; family UBA922; genus GWC2-37-14. The sequence goes on along the minus strand of LBSX01000003.1, from coordinate 55,246 downwards.
CTTAACATTACCAGTAATTAAACCAGTTAAAGCTTTGTAGCCCTGACCTTCAATTCTTTCAGTAGCAGCTCCAGCTTCGGCATTGGCTTTAATTCTGTCTATTTTACCCATAGCTCCAAGAGCTATACCAAAATCAGTGTCTTCTACTCTTAAGGAATTAGAAAAAGTTTCGGCCAAAAACTTTCTGCCACCTGGGCCATATTTACTTTCAAAAGCTTCACCAGACCAAGAATTGCTTAATTTATTCCAATCGCATCTTGGTTGTGGGCCGGTTTGGCCACCACCACCATCTCCATACATGTTACGCAAACCTACTTGCAAATAAACTTGTACTCTTAAATCTGGAGTTTGACATAAATTTAAACCAAATGGTTCACCAAAAACTTCAATGGCACTAGCTGCAGCATCTTTGGCTACATTTTCAAAATATTTTGCTGGACCTTGTTTAAAAGCCAAAGCCCCTTTTCCTTTACCACCAGAAGACACATACATGGCAGTATCATAAGCCATTTTACGCATAAAATAAGACATGCCATTTACCAAAGCACCTAATGAAGCTGCCAACAAAGAATTACCAACTTGTTCCCAAGTCCATTTGCCACTAAAAGCTGCAGTAATGGCCGAATCCATTTGGGCATTGGCCGGTTTGGCAAAAGCCAAAACTCCAAACAGTTGTACACAAATAAAAATACTTATTAAGATAACTAACAGGGACTTTTTTGTTTTGTGTAAAATAAACATAAATTACGGCAAAGTAGAAGTGGTATTTAAAGTGGAAGTATTTGAACTTGGTGTATTTACAACCTCATTATTAGGTTGCATTTGATTTTGTAATAATTCTTTGGCAGTTTTTACCAAAGTAGCATCATCTACTTTTGATAATTGCTCGACTGTAATACTACCAGACTTTAATAATAATTCACGCAATTTTGGTGGATCTTCTAGGGCAGCCAATAAAGCAGAAAATTCTTCGCCACCTTCCGTAAAGCCAGAAAGACCAGAAGAATTTATAACATCGGTTGGCGTAACACCAGTAGCAGCAATTGCCGAAGTAATTGGTTCTTCACCAACAACTGATTCGGCAGTACTGGATTCACAAGCTTCTCCTTTGGCGCAAAGAGGATTATCGCCATTATCTATTTCTGTCTTATCATTTATGCCATCAGAATCTGTGTCTGGTAAATAAGGACTAGTTTCGTAATAATTTAATTCTTCCCAATCATTTAAACCATCGTGATCTGTGTCTATACTTTGCAAACGAGTTTGTTCGTCATTTAATAATTGTAAACTAGAATCAGGGCCAGAAAGTTTTAAGACAAAAGGACTGTAGATTGTATTACGCAATTGTAAACCACCTAATCCAATTGTTAAAACAGCAAAAATTAACAATAAGACAAACCCTGTCTTTTGTGTTTTGGTAAGACTTTTTTTTTCTTGGTTTTCAGGCATAAAACCTAAACCGTTTAATGGCCTTATTATAACAAAAAAATTGCTTTACAGCAATTTTTCTTTTGACGTTGTGGATAACCGCGTGGTAATTTCTTTCCACTCCTCTACTCCCAATTCCTCTGCTCTTACTTTATCATTGCCAACCACTTCCAAAAGCACTTTTTTTACCATTTCACCCTCTATTTTAAGACCTTTGCTTAGATTGCTCCACAATTGTTTACGCTTTTGTGAAAAACCAGTTTTAACAATCTTAAAAAATTGTTCTTGGTCAATATCCCCCCTACCCCCCTTTACCAAGGGGGGAATTAAACAGGGTTTGTTGGTTTCCCCCTTAATAAAGGGGGAACAAGGGGGTTGTTGTCTCACTTTAATGTGCAATATTGCCGAATCCACCTTTGGTTCTGGCCAAAAATTTCCTCGTGTTACAATTGCCACAGTTTTTACTTCGCCATAATATTGTACTGAAATTGCCAACAAACTCATTTCTCCAGCTTGGGCACAAATACGCTCAGCAACTTCTTTTTGCACCATAATCGTAATGCTCTCAGGCTTATTTTCTAATTCCAATAAAGTTCTAATTAAATCCGAAGTAATTTGATACGGTACATTGGCGATTACTTTGTAACCTGTCATTGCGAACCCCGCCCGAGCGAGGTGTGGCAATCCCTTTGCACTCTTCACTAAACTTGGGATTGCTTCGTCAGCCGATGCGAATCGGCTTCCTCGCAATGACATGAGCGCATTCCCCCAAATAATTTCCACATTTTCTGGTTTATTTTCTTGCCAATAATTTTCAATCTTTTTTTCAATTTCAAAAGCAATTACTTTTTTGGCTTTTTCTGCCAAAGCAAAAGTTAATATTCCAAAACCTGGTCCAATTTCAACTACTAGGTCGTTTTTATTTATTTCTGCCGCTTCAAACATTTTTTTAATTGGATGTTCTTGAATCAAAAAATTTTGACCATATTTTTTGCTTGGAGAAAGATCATATTGCTCACAAAGCTCTTTTAATTTTGTTGGAGTAAGACGCATAAAATAATAAATAATTATCAATTTACAATTCACAATTTTCAATCAATAACCAATTTTCAATTATCATTGACATTGAAAATTATCTAAATGAAAATTTGTTGTAAATTGTAAATTGATTATTGAAAATTACCACTCTATCTTTAATCCAGCTGACGTATATCTATTACTGGCATTCCACAAAAGCCACCCCGCATCACTATATTTTTCTACTGCATCAATTTGCTCGCGAATCTTTATGCCATCGCTATACACTGCCCCCAAATCAAAAGCTTGTAACCAAGGACGTACCTTGGCGCGCTTATTAACAAAAGTCGGCATTCCCTTTTTCATACCATTATCAATAATTATTCCAGGAATTTCGGCGGGTTTTTCTACCCCAAAAGAATTTCTAGAATAGTGTGAAGGGTACATCATTGGACAAATAAAATCTGCCGAATCTACCGCGTCTACCAAGCGTTGACCAATACGCAAATCATCAGTACGTTCCATAACATAACCAAACATATCTAGTGAAATCCAAGCTGGATAATTATTTAGATGCTCACGTAAAAAAGTATAAAAACGCTTCATTGTTTGATATTTTGGTTCATCGCCATTATTATAAACTACCAAACTCATATCTCCATCCGAAGGAAAACGCACATAATCAAAATTAATTTCATCAAAACCAAAACCAATAGCTTCTTTGGCAATGGCCAAATTATAATTCCAAACTTCTACACGGGTAGGATCTACCCAATTTAAACCTTTGTTATCTTGCCACAATCCATCGTTTTTGGATTTTATGGCCCACTCAGGTTTTTTACTTGCCAATAGTGGGTCTTGAAAAACAGTAAGACGAGCAATTACATATATTTTATTATCATGTAATTTTTGAATTACTTCCCGTACATTTCCCAAACGGTTTTCTCTAGCTTCAAACCTTTTTACCCATTCCAAATTACTATTGTATAATACTTTTCCCGAATAATCTTTTATATCAATTACTACCGCATTCAACTCGGTTTTGTTTATTAAATCAATAATCTCAGCTAATTTCTTTGGGTTACCAGCAGAATAAGCTGTTAAATATAATGCTTTTACAGTTTTCAAATCTGCCTTGGCTCGGAGTGGTGACTTGATTTCTTCTAAAGATAATATGGCCAATGACTGAGCAGTGCTTGTTTCTAGCCACTGCCAAGTTATCAAAAATCCAGCCATTAATGAAATAACCAAAAAAATTATTAGATATATGTTTTTAGACAGTGCGGATATCATTTTTGGAAAATCTTGCTCCAACATAAAACATCAAAACTAAAATAAAAGAAAATACAAAAGGATAAAAAGGACTAACACCCACTAGAATCGAACCAACAAACAACACTGGTATATCCAAAACACTTTTCAAAAAATTAGCCAATGAAAGTGTGGTAGCACGATTAAAAGAATAGCTTCTTTCATTGTACAATTGAGAATATAGTGGCCAACGAGAAGATTCAAAAAAGAAAACTAAACCCAACCCCAATAGTATACACCATTTATTAAATCCAAAATATATAAAGACCACTTCAAGCAAAATTACTAAAACAACTATAAAATTAATATTATTTATTCGGGACATTACTTTTTTATGAGCAATTTTTTTAATTATAAATACATTAATCAAAAAATTAACTAAATGTACTGTTGACCACATAATGCCAATTGGCAATATCGTAATACCAATACTTAACAGGTAAGGTAAATGAAAACGCCAAAGAATGAACATGGCAATAAAAAATACAGTGCGAGTTAACAAAGCTTTCACCAACACTGTATCTGTTTTAATTAATTTAACTGCATCTTTTAAGATATGACCTTCATGTTCTTCTACCTTAAAATAATGTTTTGGTTCTACTAAAAACCAAGCAAACAATAAAGATAAAATACCCGCTGTCAAATCAACCAAAATCAACGAAACAAACTGCCAATCAAATAAATCTTTAGCCAAAAAAGCCGCTAATAGTGGCATACCAATTTTTAAAAAAGTACGTGCAGAAAAATATCTTCCCAAATGACCTAAAGTTTTCTCTTCACTACCTAATTCTTTGGCAGTATCATAAACCAATGCTTCGTCTGTTCCCGAAAACATGGCAAAGCACAAAGAAATAAAAAACATGGCAATGGCAAACAAAGCAAAACTATGTGAAAAAATAAGCAAAAGATCACCAAAACCGCCTAAAACAATACCCAAAATAAGAGTTTTTTTACGACCCCAATAATCTGCTAAATAACTAGAAGGAACTTCAAATACTAAATTGGTAATAGACCAAATAATGGATAAATAAAAAACCTGGGCCAAAGATAACCCACGGTGCAAATAAAATAAAGTAATTATCAAATTAGAAGCACTAATATTTTGCAAAGCTTGCATCCAAAACATGCGACCAAAGTTTTTTTTTAAATTTTGTGTTCTATTTTCTAACACAAGGTTTACATTTTTATAGTGTAATAAATCACACACAGTGTCTGACCCCTCCTTCGTAAGGAGGGGTGTCTCCGACCTTCGCAGGTCGGAGACGGGGTGGTTTCCTCCCCCTTTATAAGGGGGAGGCTAGGTGGGGGTAAGGTTTAAAGTTTAGTTTTAAGTTCTTCACAGAGATTATACAAGCCTTCAACAAGGTTATCTAAATTGTAAAATATTTCTTCACTACGAAAATGTAATACTTTTATGTTTTTACATTTTAAAAATTGATTTCTTTCTTTTTCGTAGTCTGCTTTATCTTCGTGCGTAATACCATCTACTTCTATTGCTAAACGTAATTCTTGACAGTAAAAGTCCACTACATACTTACCAATACCATACTGACGACGGAATTTACAACCCAATGTTTTACGTCTTAATTTCTGCCAGAGTATTTGTTCCCCTTTAGGTGTTTCTTTTCTTAGTTTACGTCTAATGAATGTATATTCTTTTTTGTTGTATAAATCTGTCATACTACCCCTCCTTAATCCTCCCCTTATAAAGGGGAGGAAAACGAACGCCTTCTGCCCCCGACGTCGCAGTCGGGGTACTCCTCCTTCCCCGTAACCTGGTACGGGATAAACTCCAGGAGGATTCAGTTAAACGACTTTCACTTCACCCTGCCGTAATACTTTCAACTCTCCCCCAACTACACTTACAATCGTCGTTGGTGGATTTGATGGTAAAATTCCAGCATTAATAATTGCATCTGGTTGAATTTCTCGTCCTTCATACATTTTTATTAGCTCTTCGCCACTGTAAACATCACCTAGATCTGCCAAATTTGCCGAAGTCGCTACTACTGGCCTGCCTAATTGTTCGGATAAATATTTTGGTATCTCGGCATTAGTAACACGAACGGCAATAGTTTTATCTTTAGACACCACGCCACTGGCGAGTCTGTCATCGCGAACCCCACGCAGTAAGGGGTGTGGCGATCCCATTGGGATTGCTTCGTCAGCCGATGCGAACCGGCTTCCTCGCAATGACATGCCCACCACAGTCAGTGGACCAGGCCCGCCTTCGCTAGGGCTTCGGCGGGTAAACCAATATTTTGTCGCAATCTTTTCCAACAAATCATTCCACTCCAAATATTCTTTGGCCATTTCTATTGTCGGCACTATTACTAAAAGAGGTTTGTCACCACGACGGCCTTTTATTTTAAAAATTTTATCTACTGCTTGTTGATTGGTCGCATCACAACCAAGACCGTACGAGGTTTCGGTAGGAAAAATAATTATTTTACCAGATCGCAAGTAATCCAATGCTTTTTCTTTTTCAATAATGTTCATAATTACCAATTTTCATTTTTCAATTTTCAATAAATTTACAATGACACAATTTTCAATCACTAATGGTAATTGAAAATTGATAATTTATTGTAAATTGTAAATTGATCATTGAAAATTTTATTTCTTTTTCCACCTTAAATAACTCTCCACAAACTCATCCAAATTCCCTTCCAAAACACTTTTGTCATCGGTCGTCTCATAATCTGTACGCAAATCTTTTACTAGGTGATATGGGTGGAGTACATAAGAACGAATTTGACTACCCCACTCTGGGCTCTTGTATTCTCCACGTAATTTTTGTTTTTCTTTATCTTCTTCCTCATCTTTTATTTTTTGTAGTTTGGATTGTAAAATTTTTAATGCCATTTCTTTGTTTTGTTGTTGACTGCGTTCATTTTGACATTGTACAGTGGTACCTGTGGGAATATGAACTATACGTACTGCGGAATAAGTAGTATTAACAGATTGTCCACCCTTACCACCAGACATAAAAGTATCTACACGCAAATCTTTAGCATCAATTTGTAAACTTTCGCTTTCCTCCAGCTCCGGAATTACTTCTACTAAAGCAAAAGAAGTATGACGCATTTTTTCTGCGTCAAATGGAGAAATTCTAACTAAGCGATGAGTACCGTGTTCGGATTTTAAATGTCCATAAACAAACCCGCCCTGCGTTCGGCCCGAGCTCACGCCGAGGGGAGCACTAGCCGAAGGGTCACCTTCAACTCTAAACACTGCTGATTTTATTCCCGCCTCTTGCCCGCGTGTTTCATCAATCATCATTATTTTCCAATTCTTGTTTTCTGAATATTTTAAATACATGCGAAGTAATATTTCGGCCCAGTCTTGTGCTTCGGTTCCACCACTTCCCGAGTGAATGGCCACAATCGCATTGTGGTCATCATATTTTTCACTCATTAGAGTATTAAATTCCAAATGATTGATTGCTTTATTTATAATTTTGTATTGTTTTTCCAATTCCTCACGTAAATTTACATCTTTATCTTCTTCATCTAGTTTGGCCATTTCCAACAAATCAACAACTTGACTAGATAATTTTTTCCATTCTGTTTGTTCATTTTGCAAATAACTTAAACGTTTGCTTACTTTGGTTGCTTCTTCTTGGTTGTTCCAAAAACCATTTTCATTCATTTTTTCTGCTAAAATTTTTATTTCTTTTTCTTTTTCCGATAACTTTAACATCACTTGTAAATTTACAAGTTTTTTATTTAATTCTACTAAACTTTGTACCAACTCATGTATTTCCATATTATACGGGTTTAAGATATATGGCCTAGGATATAAGATTTTATTGACACTTAATTAGTCCGTTCAGCATTCGGCCAACAGTTCTAGCCTTCTCAGTTAGAAGGCTAGCTTTCTGCAAATCTATATAATGTAGATTATAACTTAAAATGAAGTAATATTTCAACTCTTCAAGAGAAGTGTCTGACATTACATAAAAATGTACTCTATCTTTTGACGTTTGCCTTTTTGTACCTTCCACAATATTAGCAACTATAGAAATAGCAGCGCGTCTTATCTGCGAGACCAAACAATATAGTTCATGATTAGGAAAAATTTCTGTAATTCTATAAACTTCAACAACTAATTTATGTGCTTTCAACCAGACATCTAATTTTCTCCATTTTTCAATATCACTCATATAACCTATGTCTTAAATCCTACATCAAAAACATTTAAAAAATAAAACACTGGCAAACTCTCATCTACCAGTGTTAATAAACCCTGTTAAAGATTTATTTTGCCAGCGTACTTTCCAATCCAAGGCAATTCTTTCATTTGTCCTTGGGCAGCATTCACAATACCTACAATCATTAGCACCAAACAAGCAATATTACCCACAAAACCAACAATCCAGCCCAAAATTGGCACCACCATTACCACATTTATAACCACCCAGCCAATCAAAAGCATTACACCTTGTTTACCATGATACTGAGCAAATTGACTGTCTCTTTTTAAAAGTAAAGGGATAAGACAAAGTATACCCAAATAGCCAATAATAGCTAAAATTTTATTTTCCTGCACGTCACCTGGCCCAGATTTCATTTGTATTGGTAACACAGATTGCGGTGTTTGATTTTGTTCTTCCATAATATAAAATTAAAAAATTATTTTCTTTTTTCTGGTCTGTATGCTTCGTCTCCACCATCATCGCGAGCATCAGTATCATCATCTTTACTATGTTCTCTATAATGTTCCATAACATCAGCCGGTATAAGTGCTGGATCACGTTCGGCAACTTTTTTATCACCATCAATAATCTCCGCAAGACGATTATTCTCGGGTGGAACAATCGGCTTGGCTTCGGCCTTGTCTGGTGAACCATGTAATGCACCGAGAACTAAACCAATCTTACCAGCATCTCTAATAAATTTTCTAAAACCTTCTCCCATAAAATAATATTAAGAATATATATTTAGTATAACAAACACGATAATTATGTCAAACAAAATCCCTCGTTCTTACGAGGGATTTTTATTTTATTACTTTAAATTCTCACCCATCTCGTAAACTTCTGTATCAGGTATGGTAACTATTCTATCCAATCTAAAGTTAAGAGAATTAAAGATTGTTTCGTTTGGTATCCAACGTTTAACTTGTTTACCATATAATTCTGGCTTGCCCGGCGTAGCTTCAGCGGAGCCGGGGTCTAGACGGTAAACCTTAGAATTGTTGGCGTACTTAATTAGGGTGTAATTAGGGTGGACAGTGGTGTTGGTTATTTCACTACCAGTGGTGTATTTGTTGAGTAAGTCTGGGTCAATGTCTTCGATCCAGTTCCAAGAGTATTTAAGCGTGTTAAAGACTGCTTCGGAAGTAATCCAGTACTTTTCTGTACCTAAGAGTAAATAAACCTTAGGATCAGTGACAATCTTTACTAGAGCACCATATTTAGGATCATACTTAGGGCCCCAGGGCATAAAACCAAGGGTGTCGTTGGGGATGGAGTCTAGTTTTTCTTTAGTGGTGATTTGAACATCATTCCATGATGTGAAGTAAGTAAAGAAGACATTAGACTTGTTAAAGGCTCGTTTGGTACATTCAGGAGTAATGTAGTAAACAGCAGGAGAGGTGGCCAGTTTGTAAGCAGATTTGGTAGTAAGAGCACAAGTGGTTGGTGGAGTAACTACTACTACAGGGGCTGGAATTTCTACGACTGTGGCCGAAAGGTAATCAATGCTGTCAGAAACAACTGAACTAACATTAAAGCTAGAATCTCTAAATTTAACATAGACAGTCTTGGTACCAGCGCCAGTGGTTAAGAGCCAGATTTTACTAGAAACATATGCTTCCCAAGTAGCACCAGCAAAGTCTGAAGTATTGCTTAAGATCATTTGGGTGGCTTCATTGGCTACTAAAGTCAGGATTACTTGGTTGGATTGTGCAGTAACAGCGTTTTCATTAATCTTGATTGAGGTGTTGGTTGGAGGAGTGGTGTCGGAGGAACTACTGCCACTACTACCATTTGAATCATTATCCGTAACAGTCACAGTGACATTACTAATACTGATACCATTATAATCTTCAACCACACTTACGGCTGTGTGAACAATATCAGCAGTTTCCGATCCTTCTACATCAGTATCACTAGTGGCAGTAATCGTAACTGTTTGTGGTGTATTCCAATTACCAACGGTAAAAGTGAGTGTAGAGGGAGACACAGAAAAATCAGCACTACTTTCAGACGCTGTTATTACCACACTAGCACCAGGGACTGAATCTAAAACCACAGTGTAAGTAGCAGTACCGCTATCTTCGGCTACTGTTCGAGTAGTTTGGCTAACTGTTATTCCATCAATACCAGCTTCAGTAGTTGCACTATCTACATCAGAATTTGCACCTTCGCCATTTTCATTGTACCCGGCTACTTCATAATACCAAGTCGTTTCTGCATCCAAAGTAGTATGGCTATAACTAGTCTCAGTAACGCCAGTAGCTATTTGATCACCAGCATAAAATGTACCACCAGAATTAGTTGTCGTAGCATAAATAATATACGAATCCGCATTGGCAGCAGTATTCCAAGTAAGATCAATCTGGCTAGTCGATGCGGCGGTAGCTACTAAATTTTCTGGGGCTGAAGGAACACCAGGTAATAGTGGTCCAAAGTCTGTAAAGTGTTCCACTTCTACAGTCACAGTATTATTGGTGGTATCCACCACGCCAGCCACACTTTCCCACTGACCAGTAGAATCGCTAAAGTAACCAAATGAAAGATCACTTTCATCAAAACCTACCGGTAGTTTGGTCACATCATAATTATATTTAATTTCTACAGCGCTATTCAAAGTGGTAATAGACGAACCACTACTATCGGTGGCAGTAATAGTAATTGGTACAATTGGAGTAGCATTGGAAGAACCAACTGCCAAATTGGAACGTGAGATGCGGATGTTTACAGCATTGCCAGTTCTGCCCAAAGCATTGGCTGGAATATTTATAACAGCATCATCGGTAACAATCTGTCCGCCAGTCGTATCAATAACTGTAAAAATTTTACCATTGTCAACACTACATCCAGCTCGTGCGGTTAAAGCAATATTGGTAGTAGCATTGCTACCAACAACCACCGAGGATGTTCCAGAACTACGATAATAACAAGGGGCTTCACCATAAAGAGTCCAATCACCGGCATTAACACTAATACTGTAATTACCAGCTCCATCTACCGGACTACCTTTCCACACTTCACGATCGCCAATTGTTTTCTTGGCCGATACCCAACCTTCAGTCAAAGCTGTAGCAGAAAGATTAATCAATTTACCACTAATCGTATATGGGGCGCTAGCTAAAGTAAAATCTTGATCAACATTTTCAGTCGTAACGCTTATTGATACTTCTCCCTCATCAGCAATATAACCACTATACTCTACTCCAGCAAAATAAGCTCGATTACCTGGTACTGTTAAAGAATAATTACCACTACTGTCGGTTTGATCGGAATAATGTCCAGGTCCAGCTAAACGCGCTGCCCAAACATTTACTCCTGATACGGGACTACCATCGGAAGTCACTGTACCGCTAATAGTAACCCAAGTGGCTGAGGCTGCGGCATTGTAAGTAAGCTGAGTTGTAACACCTCCAGTTACCGTAACATTTTGGCCTTCTACAATCGGACCATAAGCTGGCGAACCTATATCCAATCGGTAACTACCGGCTGGCAAAGTAATACTAGCTTTTTTACTAGTGCCATCAATAAGCCAAGAACCAGTATGCGAACCACGCTGAGTTGTTGGATTAAATACTCCAGCAAAAAGCTTACTAATTGTTGAAGCATTTTGTAAAGTTATTTCCAAAGTACCACTTTCGCCCAATGCCCAATCTACATCGCTCACTCCACTATCGCCTACTACTACTGGTTGAGATTCTAATCCACCAGTATTTTTTGACCAACCACTAACATTATAGTTGCCAGTGCTTGGCACATAAATAGTATAAGTACCATCATCAGCAGTTTCTGCTCCACCGCCATTATTTGTTCCATCATCACTTCCGGCCCCCATTTTCATTTGGCTTACTGGCGTATCTATACCATCGTCATATTGATCATTACTGTTTAGATCATAATATATTCTACCAGAAATTTGTTCAAAGCTTCCAGAATTTAAAGTAAAAGTTACTGCAGGGTTAATTTCTTCTGAAACAGTAATATTCGTTTGACGAGTAAGCTGTCCAAACCCTGGTACAAAAGCTTCTACTGAATAAATACCTGAGTTAAGATAAAGGGTGGTAGTTCCAGCAGTGCCAGTCATACCCTCGGCATGACCACCTTGGCCATAAGCAAAAACACCAGCACCATTTACAGGGTTGCCATCACTATCTTCCACGGTCACAGCTATATAATTATCTGGCGCCTCCATATATATTTCCTTAGTTGCTCCCAAAGCTCCTACTGACACTGGATATTGCTGCATCTTACTACCAAATCTCTCAACATTTACCACCACTGAACCTTGAGGCACTTTGAATACATAATTATTACCACTGTTAGGTTGGCAGATATTTCCTTGTGATTTCCCAAAAAATCCACCACTATTAGACTGTGTGACTGATACACAAGCGTCCGTTACTGGATTATCATTACCACTATCCAACAAAGACACTGTCAAAGTCTTGTCTGCTAATATATAAGGAAAATCACCTAGAGCGACTGTGGAACTACCAATATAAGCAGAGGAAAAAGTTGGTGGCCAATAATTATTTCCACTATAAGAAACACTTTCACCTTCAATTCCTACTTTCCAATTTTCACCTTGTTTAACATTTATTCTCACATAACCTACTCCGCTACCATTGGTACCTGGAGTAGTATAACTGGTGTCAGTAAATACTGGCGAAAAACCCATGTATTTGTCAGAATAAGCATAGGCGCTAATCCAACTATCATAATTTGCCGGTAAATTACTAAGTGACAAGGTAAGCACTGCATCGGGAAGACCAAAAGTAAGAGTGCTAGAAACAGACGCTCCATCTGTTGCCTGAATCATCTTTCTAGCTGGTGGCAAATAACTCATCATAAAACTTGCCATAGTTTCTTGATCCTCGTTGATTGGTTCTACCCAAACAGCATAATTACAATCCAATAAATTCTGGAAACTAGCAGTAGCTGAAGCATTCAAATAACGACTACCAACATAAAACTTCCGATCTGGACAATCCATACCAATTTTTAGCAAAGCCGCTTCCTCTTCACTAAGTAAAGTTATAACGCCACCATTGTCTTTATAAACAGTAACACTAATATCATTGTCTCCGCCAATATGTATGGTATCCACTGGTGGTGGTCCATCATATTCACTAGGATCAAAACCACCAATACTACCGTCAATTAAACCGTCATTACCCTCCGCAGTATAGACATAAAGTCCACGATAAACCCCCTTACTGCTAGGATTGATAAGACCATCAATAGTTACCGTAATGGTATCTCCCGGACTGGTGGAAGTATTACTTATCGCCAAAAAAATTCTTTGCATATCGTGATAAGTAGAAGTAGTAATAGCAGTACTCGAAACGGTCGCTCCGGCCCCATTAATATTTTGATCACCGCTTAAATAAGCTCCAGAAATATCAAATCCCGTTGGCATCACTACTACAATATTACCGCCATTGGGAATACTGCTAGTAGCTGTAAAAGCAAAAGTATAAGAGGCTTCAGTACTGGTAGCATAAGAAGAAGCAGAAATACCCGAATTATAATCAGACACGATCACTCCACCACCCTTAACAAGAGAAATTGCGGTACTAGTGGAGAATTTTTCTACTGTCAAAGAACCACCTGGCATCATTTCTTCTGGAGTACCAGCTTTTACATAAATTGGTAAATTGCTAAAACCACTACCACCATTACCACTAAATGGGTAAGGATTTATCACATCAGCAAAAGTAATACTAATACTAGAACCAGCACTTAGACTACTGTTCAAATAACCATAAAATTTTTCTTCGTTAGTACCTTCGTCATGATAACGTTCCACACCTTCATCTTGACCGCCACCAAACGGATCATAATGACGATAAAGAGTTACGTCTGTGGCTGAGACACTGGTGTTATCCAAATTAAAATTATCACTGTTTTCCATCCAGGGCCAAATAAACTGAATTACATCCCCTTCATCTAGAGCTGAATCAAAAGTTACGTCAAAAGTCCAACTAGTACCACTGGCTGCAGCAAACAAGTTGTCATATTGACCAATAGTAAGATCAAAACTGGCTTCTGGTGCTACCACATTTAAAGTGGTGGTTGGTGGAGTACTAGAGGCAGAATATTCTGTGTACAAAGTTGAACTACTTAAATATTGCGCGCGGACAGCAAAAGTATACTCAGTGTTGGGTGTTAAACCAATAATATTAGTAGTAGTAGCTGAGGTTGTGACGAAACCACCAGCGTAATTAACATAATATACTGTGCCGGCGTAGTTACTACTATCTGACCAAGTGGCGGTGACAGAAGATGTTGAAACGTTGGAAATAGTTGGTGTGCCAGGAGTTACCGGGTTGGTATAATCACCAGTACTTGTCACAAACGTAGAAGTACCAAATGAATTATAGGCCGCCACTCTAAACCAGTATTGAGTATTGAGTAAAAGAGAGTCAACAACAACTGTGTATTCTGTGGTCGTACCACTGATCCAACTTGACACACCATCGATAGAATAATCTAAAGTAAATCCATCTTCATCAGAAGAATTATCTGTCCATAATATATCCATGGTGGAAGTGGTGATGTTGGTAACGACAATGTCAGTAGGGGCATTCGGAACAGAACCAGCAGATAATGTTGTCGTGGGTGTGCTAGAAGCCGAATAACTAGTATACAAAGTTGAACTACTTAAATATTGAGTTCGGACAGCAAAAGTATATTCAGTATTAGGGGTAAGACCAGTAATATTAGTGGTGGTAGCTGAGGTAGTGACGAAACCACCAGTATAATTAACATAATAGACAGTACCGGAACCATTGGAATTATCTGACCAAGTGGCTGTTAGTGTTGAGGTGGAAACATTGGAAATAGTCGGTGTGCCAGGAGCTACTGGATTGGTGTAGTCATCATTACTGGCTGTATAGGTGGAAGTACCAGAAGTATTATAGGACGCCACTTTCTCCCAATAACGAGTATTAGGGTATAGTGAACTTATAACTGTGGAAGTAATATTGGCTGATACGGTTGCGATTGTAGAATATTCAACGCCATTTAGTGATTGTTGGATAACAAAACCATCTTCATCACTGGAATTGTCAGCCCAAGATATAGTTATGCTAGAAGTAGCTACCACCGTACCAAGTCCGGAAGGAGCGATGGGGGCACTACCACTACTTACAGCCAAGTCTAAACTCGTAGTTACAAACATTAATGTATTGCTGGCAGTAGCAAAAACTGCGGTTACAATGTTGGTGGCATCATCATACACTGTGGACATCTTAGTATTTGACCCCACTGTCTTACCAGCACCAATATCTGTAATTTCTGTAAAAACATATGGTGAACTTGTGCTATAAGCAAAGACGGCTAAATCGTAAGCTCCTGCATAAACCGCGAAGGGTGCACCGTTAAAAAACTGTAAATCAAACTTACCTACTTGATGCCCCACACCCAAATTACTAGTACTCCAAGAACCATCTGTGTTGTGATACAAAAATTTAGCAACAGTACTAGTTACATAAACAAACCCAGCGTTGCCACTGCTATCAACAGCAAAACTATTATTCCATATGCCTCCATCCAAACCAGTTACCAAAGTGGTGGTACCAAAATCTACATGATTGGTAGTGGTTACAAAAATATAGTCTGTCGTAGTGGCTGTCGTACCATAGACAGCTTGTACAATCACCGAACCACTACCAGGGTAGTAAGCATTAATTCCACTCACAAAACCACCATCATCATAATTAACCGGTATTGTACTTGTATTAATTGTCTGCCAATTATCCGTTGAATATAAATAACTAGTAAAATCATAAGCTACCACTCCAAAATTAGTACCAGAAGCAAAACTCATGCCGTTGATAATATTGCCATAAGTCCCCACTAATCCAGTATCCACTTGACCCCAAGTCACACCATTAGTAGAAGTGGCCACAATGATATGCCCTGTACTAGAAGAAATGGCTGAAAAAGCTAGATAGCCGGCAGTTGAATTGTATTCCGCACCAAACGTAGCAATTGCCTGATCCATTTCAAAGACCGGCATTTCAGAAAAAATAATCTGCGGTTCGCTCCAAGTGCCAGCTACACCGTTAGTAGATGTAGTTAAGTAAAGATCAAAACTACTGGTAACAGTGGTACTGGTAAAAAACAAATAATACAAATTATCTACGTATAATAATTTTGTGTTAGAAAGATTGCCGGGAACAGCAGGAAGATTACCATCAAAGGCTATAATATCCGATAAAGTAGTAGTGCTAACAGCAGTTGAACTAGCGCTTTCTCCATACGCATTTACAGCTGAAATTTTATAATATACAGTAAAATTCGCAGGAATACCCGTATGACTATAACTAGTTAACACAGTGGTTGTAACCAAATTATTATCAGCCACAAAATTATCCGAACTAGCATAAAGATTATAGCTAGTCGCCCCAACAGAACTATCCCAAGCCACATCAATTTGAGTAGCGGAAATTGGAGTGGCGGTAAGTCCAGTTGGTGTAGCAGGAATGCCTGCTGGCAATGTTAAACTACTGGTCGCAAAATATAACTGCCCTGCATTATCAATATATGACATGCCCACTATCTCTGTACTGGTAGTATAAACCAAACCAAGTGAAGTGTTATTACCAACTACATCTTCATTTAGTGTATTATTAGTATATACATACGGATCAGTAGTAGTGCTTACAGACCAAACTGGGTTATAGTTATTACCAAAATGAAAAGCCAAAGGATAATCACTACCGATAAATTCTAATTTTGGATATTTTGGAAAACCAGAAACACCAGTTGCCGATGCCGGATAATATATCGTTGAGGTTGCCCATACTCCAAGGGTAGAACGTTTGGCCAGTCTGATGGTAGTGGTGATGTTACTACCATCAAAATCATTCGCCTCTGCATACAATACACCCGGATCATCATTAGAATCCAAGCTCAATGTACCCCATTCCAAGCCAAGGCCATCATTTCCAATTTCTGTACCAACCGTAGTATCTACCCAACTAACACCATTGTCAGTGGATGAAGCATAAATGAGTTGGTGGGGAGTAGCCCCGCCGTCGCCACTACTAAAATACAGCATGTGAACGCTCCCATCACCACCAATTTGAGCACCTAAAATTGCACCACTAGGGTCACCAGCCCCACTCACATCTCTGGAAAATACTGCTGAAGTCACCCAACTAGAACCACCATCAGTAGAATAAGAAGACTGTGAACTATGAACATTTAGTGTATTATTCTTTGAAACGACTAAAACATTGTCACCTTTATAATCAAAATTGAAATAACCACCAACGGGTGACATAGTATTTACTCCTGTAGACCAGGAAATAGCATTGGTTGAAGTGGTAAAATATGTTATTCCTGTTGTACTGGCGATATAGACCAAGCCAAGATTATTGGCTGTGGTATTAAATATAAAATCAAAAAATTGAGGGCCATTATCGTCAATTTTAACTATTTCTGGACTTATTAATATTGGTTCGCTCCATGTTCCAGACACACCATTGGTTGAAGTGGTTATATATATATCCCAGAGACCACCAGTACTGCTTGTAAAGGCTAAATAATATAAACTGTTGGCATAAACTAATTTCTGTATTGAATTGGCAGGCAGAACAGGAAGATTACCACCATAAGCGGGCGCCCCAGCTAAAGTTGTAGTGTTAACCGCCATTGATGAAATACTTGTACCAATGGCGTTCGCGGCCGCCACTTTATAATAATATTGTGCAGAAGCAGTTAAACCAGTATTGCTAAAACTCGTCAAAGCGGTGGTAGTAACAGTGGTTGTAACAACAAAACCACTAGTTGTGGCACTATATAAAACATAGCTAGTTGCCCCAGCAGAGCTGTTCCAAGTTAAATCTATTTGTACTGAAGAAACTGGGGTGGCAGTGAGACCAGTAGGAGTATCTGGGATAACTACTAACGAGGTCAAGCTACTCGTCACAAAATATAATTGACCATCGGCTGTTACATATGATCCCGCCCAAAATTCACTCGTAGTATTATAAGCCGAAGACAATTCTGTAAAATCCCCCATGGCAGATCCACCTTCAAAAAGACTACTCCACTGCGAACTGGTATTAACAATAGCCATTGGATATAAATTACTCTCACTAGTAAAAATAATCGGCTTGTCAGTGTCGTAAAAAGTCAGATTGGCTGGTTCAAAATAATAATGACTAACGAGAGTGATGCTTATATCATCAGCTATTGTCTCAGACGTCCAGACACTATTACCATCTCTCTTGGCATAAATAAGGCTAGAAGTTGTGTGATAATCAGGAGTGCTGGTAGTAATGTCATAATATATTAAACCCGGTAAACCATTATCATCCAAAGTAAAACTATTTAGATATGAAAAACGAACATCTCCAATACCAGGCAAACTAATAGAAACATTACTAGCAACTGTGGTGGTCGTCCAACTTGTACCAACATTATCCGTAGAAGAAGCATAAATAATATCAAAATTCCCACTTGTACCATAATAAGCCGTATGAAATTGACGAGAGACACCAGTGCCGGATATACCAAAACCAAGTGAAACAGGGTAAGTATCTGTTTCAAATGTCAAAGCTCCGCTATTGTCCCAAGACGAACCTGTGCTCGTAGAATAATAAACTTTGTAGTTAGTCCCAAACGTAGATTTTACAAAAACACCAACAAATTCCTCCTGACTAGAAAAATCCATATAAATTTGCCTTTCGGCATCCGAACTAGGTAAACCACTCGCTACAGTACTAGTAGCAGACCAAGATGAACCATTTGTGGAAGAACTAAACCAAACTTCATAGGTACCACCCGCACCGAATGTAGAAGAAGCAAAAGCAGCAACACCAAAATAGTTACCAAATGAATTGTATTCAAAGGCAAATAAGCCATTGTCACTTTGTGAACCACCAACTGTGGGTTTTACACTGGCAAAAATTAATTGGGGTTCGCTCCAAGTGCCAGTCCCACCATTGGTAGAAGTAGTAAGATAAACATTATAATCACTACCGGTAGAACTAGAAAAAGCATAATAATAGACATCATTAACCCAAAGTAACTTGGTTTTAGCATCATTGCTGACCAAAGGAAGGTTGCCATCATAAGCAGGAGCATCTGCCAATGTGGTCGTATTAACCGATGCTGACGCCACACCCGTGCCAATCTCATTTATCGCCGCAATTTTATAATAATAAGTAATGCTAGCAGTCAAACCAGTGTCACTGTAACTTGTTGAAGCAGTAGTAGTTACAGTTGAAGTGGTAGAAAAATTATCTTCACTGCCATATAAAATATAACTAGTGGCGCCACCGGTAGAATTCCAAGTTAGATCAATCTGGGTAGTGGTGCTTGGAGTGGCAGTGAGACCAGTAGGAGATACAGGTGCTACTACTGCTGTGCTGGTGGTATAAAAAACATCTCGATCAGTACTCGACCCGTCATCACCAATAAATGCAATATCAACTCCCAAAGTATTAGTATTAAAAATCATACTTACACCCGAATCCCATGGTGAATAACCATCCATCGCCTTACTATCAATTTGAGTAATAGTAAATTGGTTGATATCTAAAGTATTAGTATTAGTAATTAAATAAGGATAAAAATTAGAGCCAGCACCAACAAATAACGCTTCATTATTTTCGGCAAAAGTTAGGCTTGGTTTTATACCTAAACCATAACTTGTATCAGCAATTAATAATGGAAAGGTAACCACAGTAGAAGAAGCCCAGGCAGAGCCAGAATATTTAGCATAACGAATAGAAGTAGTAACATTACAGTCCCCCGTCCATTCTTCACCTTCAACATCCCAAGTGCAGCTATTTGGTTCGTCAATCTCATCAATGGTGTAATAAACTACCCCAGGATTACCATTACTGTCAATGGCAATGGCAGCAGTACGATCTGAAGAGTAAAACTGATAATCAGTTCTACCAAAAGTACTAGTACTCCAGGTAACACCCCCATCAGTTGATTTAGCGTATTCTAAATATACTTCAGTGCTGGTGTTATAATTTTCATCTGATATATAGCTGTAAAGAGCATGCATACTACCGT
Source organism: Candidatus Magasanikbacteria bacterium GW2011_GWC2_37_14 (assembly GCA_000990355.1). Classification (GTDB taxonomy): domain Bacteria; phylum Patescibacteriota; class Patescibacteriia; order Magasanikbacterales; family UBA922; genus GWC2-37-14. The sequence goes on along the minus strand of LBSX01000003.1, from coordinate 35,253 downwards.
CACTATCTGCCACAAATCCCTCTACCATTAATTCCAATTCTGTAGCAATTGTTGATGTACTCCAACTAATACCATTAGTAGATGTCGCCAAAAGAAACTCATAATTTTTTGACAAAGGGAAGTCTCTGGTATAAGCCAAAGTTAAATAATTACTAGACGATAAAACTGATAAATAAATTGGGCCACCATCGCCAATAACACTAACAGCAGTAGAAGTGGCCGACCAGGTAATTGCATCCGATGAAGTAGTAATTACTATTTCACTGCTAGCCCCATCAGTATAGTTAAAATTGGAAAAAACAGCATAAAAATATCCGCCATTGGCATAATAACCAAAATCATAATCAGAATTAATTCCATTGGCAATGTTAGAAAAAGAACTCCAGTTTATTCCATCGGAAGAAGTGGCCATTTTGAGTGGTCCAGACCCACTTGGTTTATTAATTAAATAATATATGCCATTAATCTTTTTTAGTTTTACCATGTCTTTGACTCCTGGAGAATCTTCACTAATTAAAGCCGAACTACTAAAAGTAACGGCCTTGGATTCACTTATTTTTAAACCAAAAACCTGTGGAAACAAAACTCCTATTAAGACAAAAACAAAAACCAAAGTTATTTTTTGAAAATAACCTAAAAAAATTTTCTGGCTAGAAGACATAGATAAATAAATTAAATTTTACAAATTAATTATAGCATAAAAAAATAAAACAGCCTATAGTTTAAGCTGTTTATAAAAACCCAGGGTAGGTAACAAGCCCAATATGCCGTCCAGATATGATTTCATGATGCCTGTCAGTAACACGAAATCGCTGGCGAACAATGCGAGCTTGTTACCTACTCTAAGCTCTTAATAAAGTAAGTATATCCTAATTTTAAGATACTGTCAAAGTTATTCTAAATAAAAAAAATGGCTAATTTTAGCCCTGCCTACCGGCAGGAAGGCAAAATAGTGTATAAAATGTGCATTAACTGGGGAGAGACTGTGTGTCACTTTTTAAAAATAAAGCAAAAAATACTGTACTTAACATCAAACCAAAGTAAGAGGAATAGAGGTAGTGATCAAATAACAGTAAGGGCAAAATGCAGATAACAGATAACAGATAACAACGTAGTTGATATTTGCTATCTGTTAACTGAAAACTGAAAAATGTTAATATTACTAACAAAAACAACCCAACACCTACAAAACCTAACTCTGCAATAAATAATAACAGCACATTGTGTACTGGCTGTAATTCCCAAACTGGTCGCCACTTATCCATTCTCCACAAGGCAACCGTGTAATTACCTGCTCCTACTCCCAAAACAGGATTTTGTTTAATCATTTGCCAAGCTTCTCTATAGCCAGTAGTTCTTTCGGTTATTGAACGTGTTTCGGAAATAGTAGAATTACTAGTACGAGTTTGGAGAAGTGGAAAAAAAATAAAGGACAACAAAGAAAATAAAACCACTGGCATAATTAAAAACAGACCCCACCCCTGCCTCGCCGGCAGGCAGGCTTTCCCTGGTTGGGAGAGGTTTCGCCAACATAAAACAACTAATCCAATTAACAGTGCCAACCAAGCCGAACGGCTAAAAGTAAAAAACAAAGATGTAAGACATAGGACATAAGATGTAAGATAGAAAAACATGTCATTGCGAGGAAGCCGATTCGCATCGGCTGACGAAGCAATCCCAAGTAAATTAATATTTTTTATTTTTTCTAAATCACCAGGGGATTGCTTCGTTGTCGCGCGAGCTCCTCCTCGCAATGACAGCCACAAAACAATCACTAAATACCCCCCAAAAACATTGGGATGACTAAAAGGTCCATAAGCCCGAAGCCATCGGCCAATAGTTTCACTAGCAATAATTGAGGTGCCTGATTGCCAAGCAGGATGAACGGCTAAACCAAACAAAGTAGAAGCAAAAGTTGTCTGCGTTAAAAATTGCCAAATACCCAAAAGACTAGGGATTATTGCTCCTAAGACCAACCATTTTACTGTTAATTTAAAATCCACTGGTCCTAAATATAAAACAAAAAATAATAAAAACATTTCCAAAATTCGTAAACCCTGTTGCCAAGCCAAATCTCTATCCGACGCCCAGAAAGCAGAAATAATGGCATAAGATATAAGACATAAGACTGAAAACAAAAATACTCTATCTTTAGTCACACGAACTTTGAACTTTGAACTCTGAACTCTAAACTTTTTTATATACCAAATCATAAATACCACCACAATAATCCATAACAAAATTTCTGTAGCATAAAACCCTAACGTGCCATATTCCCATTTTACACCACCCAAAAAAGACTCACGATAAATCCAAATCGTTTGCCAAGGCAAGAGAAAAAGAAAAACTTTTAACAAAATATTCAAAATATTAGATATTGAAAATTTCATTTGACATTAGAAATTAGGTGAATTAGAAATTTCTCTACATTTCTCCAACCACTTCTCTCTATATTCTTCTCTCCGATCATTTTCATGAAATTTAAGCATTGAATCAGAGACAATCACTCGAGTATCAGGAATATTTTGTGCACTATTATAATTCATTTTCATTTTGGCTAATTGCGCGCCTTTGGCCTGGGCTTCTATTAAATCACCATACTTTGCACCCCAAACTTTTTCTAAAATTTTCTTAAAAAACTTACCAACTTTTCCATTGTCCACTTTCCACTGTCTACTGGTTACAAATAACTGTAGACTATTTATTAAATATCTTTCTACCCATTTGTTGGCTTTTACAACACTCTTGTGTAAACCTTCTGGGTCGTACACTGGAATTAAATTGTTTAACCAATAGATCAAATACACGTCATCTTTTATCCCGACTTTTTCTAAATTAAGTTGGTCATCGGCTACATAAAAACTCAAGCAAATTCTGTTATTAATTTTATTTTTAGTCCGACGTATTCTAAACAAACTTAAGATTAGCGTCGCCAAAGCACGTGCCAAAAAAATTCGATTCTTTTTTACAATTATAAAAACATCAATGTCACTATTTTCTTCGGCCACACCCATGGCAATAGTATTGCAAACAAACACCGCTCGGACAAAAGGCACCCAAGCAATTTTTTTTATTCCTCGTACGGCAATTTTCATTTTTTGTTCTGAAATTTTCACCCGCGCTTGTCGTGTAGCTACATTTTTTTCCTGCCCAGGTAAAAAATAAAACCCCGACTTCGTCCGCCATGGGCGGACTTCGCCGGGCAAGCCATCTAACTGTTTTATAAAATCAGTATATTTTATCCGTAAATCAGAATTATCCGTAATCAGTAAGTATCTAAACAGTTCCTCTTTGGTTAAGGGATGATTAAAAATATCAAAATAGGCGAGGGTTTTTAGAATTGATTTTTTTAAACCGTCAATCATAACAATCTGTCATCCTGAATTTATTTCAGGATCTTTTTTATTTTAAGAGAGATGCTGAAATAAATTCAGCATGACAGTATTAGTGTACAACAAAAAAACAAAAAACTCCAACGTGTAAAATCTCCCTTCTCTACTTCCCAAATTGAGAAATAAAGAAGGCGACACGTTGAAGTTTCTTGCGCGCCCTCCCCCAGATTAGGGCGGAGAACGTGACTTATGCATGTTGACCATCCTTCTCAGCTGCTAGAACTGTGGATCTGGCCTGTCGGCCAAAGGAGGACGACTTCCCCCTCTGTGGCACCAACACTCTGGTTCTGAAGAGCTGTTTACGTGCCCTTGGGCACACTCCCAAGAGTAGCGATCCAGCCACTGATTCTTGGACGTCGAACTAGCGCGAGGCTCTTCTTGTTTTATCTTCTCCGGTGGCTGGCTGGATTCGTCGGGACGACAGCAGTGGCAGTGCTGACAACTAGGCACCGAGGCATTGTGCTGGCAGTGTTTCTTGCCACACTTGCAGCGCCAAGTGTAGTGGGTATGCCATTGACCGAACTGCTTCACTTCCTCCGGACGACCTTTCGGCCTGGTGTAGGTGCAGATAGGACACTTGGTTATGTCCCAGTCGTGCACCTTGTTGGTGCACGAGCACTGCCAACGCCAGTGATCCAAGGCTGTGCCAATGCCTCCTTTCACTTTCCCCGGAGGGGGCTTGGTAGTACGGCAGAGCTTGCAGTAGCCGAACAGGTCGTGATGAACGTTCTTGCTCAAGCAACGGCAACGCCAGTTGCCGTCAGCAAGAATAGCTCCTGTTCCTGGCGCAAGTCTTTTCTGAGGCAGCACAGACTTCATAGCAATTCTCCCAAACCCCGTTGTGGGGCAAAATCTTAAAATAATTTAACCATATAAAAAGTCACTTGTCAAAAACAAAAAACCACAATGCAAATTCTCCCTTCTTTCTTTTTAATATTCTTAAAAAGAAAGAAGGTGATGCATTGTGGCCATTTATCATTCCACCTTCCCCTATGATACACAGGGAGGTGGTGGTCGTGCTTGTCGCATTTTGCCCTCCTAACGATAACGACAGTTCCACTTATGGCTACCACCGATCTGCCCACACCCAGGGCATGGGCGTACCTTGGTGCCAGTCTTACTCGGCCCGAGCGTACCCGTCTTCCGACGTTCCTCGCGAGCCTTCTTGGCTCGCTGTGCCTTCTTGCGACGGTTCTTGTTGGTCTGTTCACCGCGACCCATGTTCCTCCCTCCTCGTATCCTGTTGTTTAGCGCCTCGAGCACACTGCGCGAGCCATTGCCTCCTTTTTTTCCGCAACCGCGGGGGCAATTCTTTGCAAGTGAAAGTTGACACCCCGTGTTGGTTGCAGCAGTCAACCAACAACGAATTAGCCCGTCCCTTCCAGCTGCGTTTTCTCATCCTCAACGGCCTCCGTTGGCGATGTAATTCATAATAAAAATAACATAAAAATTATAAACTGTCAATATAAAAAAGACGTGGCTTGCCACGTCTCTACTTTACAAACTTTATAAACTCACATTTTTATTCCACTTTTCCTTCAATTATTCCTTTACCAGGAACATTCGCCGAAGGACCACCTAAATCATGTTTTTTAAACACCAGCACTTGTTGAAGAGCAGTTAAAACTGTAGACAAAAACCAATATAACGACAAACCAGCTGGTAATTGAAAACCAATCAACACGGTCATAAACGGCATAAAATACAACATTTGTTTGTTCATCATGGCCATCATACCCTCATCTTTACCACCAGCCCCCGCTGATTTTGGTGGTTGACGACGCATCATCATTTTGGTTTGCCAAAACTGAGCTGCACCGGCCAAAATTGCCAACACAATACTCTTGGTCTTAAGATCAAAAAATCCCAAACTTAGAGTATTGATTGTTCCTGGATTTTTTACAAAAGAATAAAGCAACTCAAAATTATTATCGGTTAAACCATTACGGAGTACATAGTAAAGGGCAATAAAAATTGGTAATTGCACCAAAAGAGGTAAACACGAAGCCATGGGATTTACTTTGTTTTCTTTGTAAAGCTTCATGGTTTCGGCCGCGATAGTTTGTTGATTGCCAGCAAACTTTTTCTTAATTTCTTCCATTTTTGGTTGCAAATCATTCAAAGCCTTTTGCGACTTAATTGATTTGGAATTAAGTGGATAAAGAATAAGTTTGGTGATAACTGTAACAATCAAAATTACCACGCCCACATCGGGAATAAGGTTGTACAAAGCCACAAAACCATTAAATATTGGTTGATAGAGTATAGTGGTAAAAAATTGGGACATAATTGTAAGTTTGTAAGTAAATAAGTTAGTAAGTCTGTAAGTTAAACAATTATAACAATATTATCTAAATAAATCAATATCCAACTAAAGTTACAAATTTACTTGTACACTTAATAAACCTATACACTTACAAACTAACAACGGTTCCACAAATGCTCAAACATTGCTCTTTCCATATCGGCCAGTTCTTTACTCTCGGTTACCACACAAACTAAGTCGCCAGCAAAAGAAAACATGGCAATTTTGTTTTGCCAAAGCCACTTATTACTGTGATAAGGAAAAATATTTGGGACAATTCTAACAGTGCGTAATTCACCAATACCAATTTTCTGTCGTTCACGCGCCCGCGGGGAATCTGTGGCAATCAAACGCACAGAAACTTTTTGTTTAATTCTTCTTTTTACAAAATCCAAATACCAATCGCCTAATTCTCTAAATAAATCCTCAGGTGCAGCAAAACTTAAAAGTTCATCAGCCTCGGCAAGCATTTCTTCTAAAACCATTTTCATTTGTTCTTTGCCTTGATAAAAACGCACAGTCGGACGCTTTCTGCTTTTTCCAACAATCGCGTTCATTTCTGGCAAAGCATCTTTTAAGGTATTAACTTTGCTTTCTGCCAAACGAATAATTTGCTGGGGATCTTCGGCAGAAAAATATTTTATTTTCTTTTTATTAAAAGTACTAATAAAACCAAGGTGTACTAAATGTTCCAAAACTTCGTAAACCGTAGAGCGAGGTGCTACAGCTTTCTCGGCAATCTTTTGCACGGGGGCCGAACCCAATTCCAAACAAGCCAAATATACTTTGGCTTGTTTTTCGGTTAGACCATAAGCTTGAAAAATTTTTGAGAGGTTCATAATTTAAAATCATTATTTAAGTCCCGTTAGGGACGATAGATAGTAGCCAGGCAATTTATTGCCTGGAAAATGTATTTATTATTTTAAAAAGTCCCAATAGGGACGACACATTTCTAAAATAAATATTTATAATCAAAATCAATTTTGTTCCTTTTTAATAATTCAACGAATTCTTCTTCAAAACTCATTTTTTTATGATGCTCTTCTTGGTTAGCAATATATTTTTGAACAATATCAATCTGTGATTTACTGACAGTAAACGCGCCATAACCTACTTGCCAAGAAAATATATCCAAATCTGTAAAATTTTCACGTAACCATTTAGATGAGTTGCCTTTTATTAATTGTACTGCTTTTGCTACAGGCATATCAGGACTCAATGAAAATAATAAATGGATATGATCATCAATTCCGCCTAATTTTATTATTTTAAAATTACTTTTGTCGGCTATTCCAGACATGTATTTGAATAATCGAACTCTCAATTCTTTTGACAATAATTTTCTTCTTTCTTTGGTACTAAAAACAATGTGAAATAATAAATTAGAAAAGGTATTTGGCATATTTGTGCCGTCCCTACGGGACTAAATTATAAATAATAATCTCTTTCCAGGCACTAAAGTGCCTGGCTATTATTCTGATGCCCCTACAGGGCTAAACAATTGTGAACAATTTTGTCGGTAAAACCGACGTCATTTTTATATTAAAATTATAGCATACATTAGCCATTTTATCAAGGTTGTGGATAACAAATAGACTTAAATAACGACAATATTCACAAAAAACCTTATACTTCCCTGTCCAGTAGGTGCTGGACAAAAGACGTACCTTTACAAAGGAGAACTGCGATGACAACACAGGACGAGCTCAATGAGATGACCCATGGCGAATTCCGTGTTTGGTTAAAGAAGGTTGAGGAGGAAAACAATATTTTTGCTGAAGAAGAAAGTGCGATTCGGCAAGTGGCCAAGGAATGTGGATTCTTTATTGATGAAGGTTGGATTTCTCATCGAGCCTACAAGGTTGATGAAGATGAAAGTTTTGAACTTGACGATGTCTTTGTTCACACGTTTCCCAAACCAGTTAGAAGTACGGAAGCGTTGTTGTACTTTCTGGACAACCACTATGGACTCGTCGGCTGGAAACAAGGCATGCGTTATGTGCAGGCGCATCCAAAATGTCTAAAACCCGGACGCCAAATAATTCTTTTGGGGACATTGTGGAAGACCAATGATCCAGATTCTTACCGGGTGGCACCAGTACTTGATCTCACCTTCTTCCGTCATAGACGTCGTGTCCAATGTACACATATTGGAATGCTTGATTCCAGCAGGAATGATATAGGAACATTCTATGACTTTCTCGTGTACAAAAAAACTTCTACTGCTCTTTAGCGGCGACACCCGGGAATTGACGACTCCTCCCGTGTCGCCAATTCCCTTTAAATTTGGATAATTCAAAATTTAAAGAGAATAATAAAAGGAACGCCTTTTTGGCGTTCCTAACAATATAGCAATATAACAATGTAACCATTAAACAATTATTCCTCTTTTTTCTCTTCAACTTCCTCTACTTTTTCTTCCACACTAGCAACTTTTCCTGCCTCGTGGGACTCTCCAGAGTCCTTTACGAGGTCTTCAATCACTTCGACGTCATCTTCACTACTCACAACTTTTTCTTCGTTGCCATTATCCACGACATTTATTTTCCAACCAGTAAGGGTGGCGGCTAAACGTACATTTACCCCACCACGGCCAATGGCCAAAGAAAATTGTTCGGAAGAAACATTCACTGTGGCTTCCATTGTTTTTTCATTCAATTCTACATTATCTATTTTGGCTGGAGATAAGGCTTGTTTTAAATATTCTTCTGGTTTATCACTATATTGAATAATATCTATTTTTTCTCCACCCAATTCTTCGATAATTGTATTGATGCGACTGCCACGCTGGCCAATACAAGAACCAACTGGATCAATACTCTGATCTTCGGTAAATACTGCTACTTTGGAACGATTGCCAGCATCACGAGCCACTCCTTTAACTACTACCACGCCAGAAGTAATTTCGGGAATCTCTTGGACAAAAACGGCCTCTACCATTTTGGCATGCGAACGCGATAAAACAATTTCCAATCCACGGTTACCCATGTTTACCGAAACAATATAAAAACGCAAACGCACACCAGTGCGATATTGTTCACGAGGAATTTGTTCGGAAATTGGCACAATACCAGTAGTTTTTCCTAAATCAATAATTACGGCGCCAGTTTTGTCACGACGTTGTACCAAACCTTGAATTAATTGCCCTTCTTCGGTCTTTAATTCATCATACACAGTATTGCGTTCTGCTTCCCGCAAACGTTGAATAATTACTTGCTTGGCGGTTTGGGCTGCCATGCGGCCAAATTCACCTGGCACTTCCAAAACTATTTCCAAAGTCTCGCCAACTTTGGCTTTTTTATTTATTTCTTTAGCTGGAGTCAACATTAATTGAGTCTTAGGGTTAAAGTGTAACAAATCAGCGGTTTCTTCTTCAGTCAATTCCCGATTTTCTTGATAAGCTTTTTCCCGACGAACGGCCATTTCTTCTTGGTCTTTTTCCAACTGTTCCAAATCCATATCTTTTACCACTTCTTTAATATCCCAAGCTTTCATCTCGGCAGTATCGGGGTCAAATTTTACCTTAATGTTTTGTTGACGATTACCAAAATCCTTGCGATAAGCTGCGGCCAAAGCTGCTTCAATGGACTCCAAAACAGCCTCATAAGAAAGGCCTTTTTCCGTGCAAATCGCCTGGATTGCTTTTGTTATTTCACTCATATAAAATTAGTATTAAAAAAGACAACATATTAATTATGTTGTCTTATGTCAATTATACTACAGATTAAAGATTCTGTCAACCCCTTCGGCTGTGTGCTCTCCTCGAGTCTGAACGACCTCGGAGTCGAAGACAGGGTTGACTCTGATGAACAGAAGAGTCAAGAGCCAACAATTATATTGCTCTTTCCAAAACATTATTAGCTTCATTGGATTCGTAATTATCGGCAAAAGCATCTAAATACACTCTTATATATTTAATTTCCGGAATAACAGGTAAATTTACTGCTGCCACTTTGGTTTGTAAATTATTAGCACTTACTACGTCCATATTTGCCAATAAACTAGCAATTTCATTTTTGTTAACATCCAAAAAAGAAAATTTTACACCGTTCCGTGTCCAAACAGAATCAGCTGTGCCAGAATTAGTATAAAATGCTTGCACTATTTTTGGATTGGCCGAAGTAGGAATAGCAATAGCACCCGAAAAAGTAATATCTGGCAAACTAAACAAACTAGGATCAACCGCACGCTCGGAAACATTATTGTTTTCATTGGTTTCGGCAATTTTATTGTCTACATCCAAGTAAACTCTAACAAATTTAATATCAGGATTGTTTGGCAAATTAATACTAGAAGCTTTAGCAGCAGCAGTGGCGTCCAAATCAACCAAATATGAACCTAGCTCATTTTTACCTTCATCAAGAAAAGAAATTTTTACACCGTTCTGTACATATACATTTCCTGCATTAATAAAATAAGCTGGAAAAATATTAGTATCTTTTGGAACATTAAGTTTGGCATTGGTAGTACTGCCATCAAAACCATACACAGCTCGAACAACTTTGGGGCTGGCAGCCACTGGTATTTCTATGCCACCATTGGTGCCAATATTACGAAAAACTAGATCTAAATCAGACAGTACTACAGTAGGATCTACATATTTATTTACACAAATTCCTTCCACACATTTATAATCATTAGTTGATTTGCTACCATTAAGCTCAGCACAATTTTTGTGCCAGACAACAAAAACATCTTTGTTGCAGGCGCCTTCAAAAACATAGTTACCAACACAAACGTCAGCCTTTTGATCTACACCTTTAACTTTTGTAGTTGATTTAATAAATAATTGATTGAGATCAGAAAAAGTTTTAGCATCAGAATCAACACAGTTGGCAACTACCAAAGGAACTTTTAGTTCTTCCACAAAAGCATTATTATCCTCTTCAATAATCTCTTTAACTTTATTGGTTTTATCAACAAAGATAACTATATGATTTAATTTGACAGTATTTCCACCTGCAGCAGAAATAGTAAAGGCTTTCTTTTCTCCTGGTTTTAAAGCAACAAGATAACTACCAAAAGCGGATAATTGTTTACCATCTGCATCTTGCCAAATAACTCTTAAGCCCGATTCATCGGCAGGACTAGCATTGGCGTCTACTGTTATTTCTGGACTCGCCGCAGTACCTTTGTTAACTACATTTAGTGTTAATTCCCCATAATCAGCTGTAAATTTTACATCTTCAATAACCAAATCTGACAAACCTTCTTCGGTAGCCGTAAAACTAAAATCTTTTGTCAATTCATTATTATCTTCATTACTTTCTTTAAGATAACTTTGGCCAAAACTCATATCTGCCACCATTTTTACTTTTACTGCATCAGCCAAGCCACTTGAGGGTATGTCCGAAGGAAAAGAAAAAGAAACTTCTTGATCAGAATTTATTTCTGTGAGAGTAGGTGTATTTAATGTATCATACATTTCTCCCTCTACAACTGTGCCATCGGCCTTAATACCATAGGATTGCACTGTAAAACCTATTGCCGAAGTACTAGTAGCTTTGGCTGTACCAATATTTTTAATTGTAATATTTACCAACCTGGCATTTGGGCCATATCCAGCATCTGCAGCTGTAAAACTAAAATCTTTAACAATTAAGTCCGGTAAAATTGTGGTAACTTTTGGCACACAAGGACCCCAAGCTTTTTTGTATAATTTATTGGAAACACAAGTATAAGTATAACTTTTCTTTACTTTATTAGTAGTTTTACAACCATTAATTAAAGCTGTTGATCTAACTTTTGCAGAAGTTCTAATGGTTACACCATTTTTAGCCGATCGACAACTATAAACTTTGTTATTGCTAGAACCACTAGTAACGGCCTTGGTTACGGGAGCGGCGGCGAAAGCAATCATGCCCGCACCAAAGGCAACAAAAGTGGCCACAATTAACGCTGTATTAGACACCACTTTGGTGGCGGTTTTGGTTGTTGTTTCCATAGGTTTTTTAAAATTAATTTTAGGCATAAATAATTTATAATTTAATATATATTAATTACAAACTGGAGCTTTGGTTGTATCTAACAATAATTTTTTTAATGGACTACAAATACTTTTAGCAATCTCTAATTCAGCCTTTTCATAGGCATATTTACGAACACTAGAACAATCAACTAAATCATTTTTAGAAATATCTAATAAATATCTAATTTGTCCGCCATAAACACGATTAGCATCTAAATCAGCATTACCTTGATTAGTAGGGTCTACTACACATTTGTCATTTTCCATAATATATTTATGCCCCTGGCCTGTTGCGCTAAAATGTAAAGCTTCGTGATACATCACCCCTGCCATATGAATTTGCAATTTTAATTTTTCATCAGTGCTAACTTGCTCTATATTTAAATTTTTTGGACAAATAAAAAATACTTTATTGACCATTGGATCATCGAGAGTTTTACGTCCAGTGTAAGCGCCAGCTTTGCCGTCCGAACAATGATCTCCAAAACCATTGTAGATACCTTCCAAATAAGAAATTTTTGAAGCATCGGCAATCTTGGTTTTGTAATTTACTAATTCAGTAAAAGGAGCGATAGTCTGATTAGTAAGATAATTTTTTAATGGCCTACTGGTGTACTTCATGAAAGTAAGATACTTAATAACTGCCGCATAATTATCTGGTTTAATAAAATTACCACTTGTGTGTTCTGCGGCACTAGCTGCCAATTCATTAAAACAATATAATTCTATACCAAAAAAAGTATTTTTTTGACATTTATTTGAAGAAATAATATTATTATTGCCCAATTTAATCCCAGTTACTATTTTATTGTCATCTTCGTTTTTATAAAAAACATCTACAACATTATCGGCATTAGTTATTTTATCTTCACTAATTACTCTACCATCATTTTTTAATAATTTATAAAAATCTCTTCTGCCTGCGTACTCTCGTGCCAAATAATAATCATGACATTCATTGAAGGTGTTGGCAATTTTGATTTTTGTGCCATTAACAGAAAGATAACAACCCCAGCTGTTCTGATTTACTGGTACACTAGCCAAAGCAATTGCTCCAGCACCAAACATGACAAACACCGCAACTAATAACTTAGTACCACTAATTACTTTTGTACTGGTAGAAGATAAAGTATCCATAATTTTTTTAAACATAAAAATTATTAATGTATTTCTTCTTTTTTCATACCTACCCAATCAGCAACGACATCTTTTACATGATCAACATCAACCACAGGATATTCTTCTTGACAATTTTCACAAGCTTTTTTGGAAGCCAAATGTAACAAAGCAGCTGCCGAATGATGGCGTGAACCTTTTTCTACATTTACCATGGCCGAAGCCTCATCCATAATGTCAATGGCTTTGTCGGGCAAACGACGATTTTTGATATATTCTTGTGATAAGCGGACAGCTGCCGAAATTGCTTCATCACTAATTTTTACTTTATGATAATCTTCATAATTTTTCTTTATACCTTGTAAAATATTTACTGATTCTTCTGCACTTGGCTCATCTACCAACACTACTTGAAAACGACGATCCCAACTTTCATCGGGCTGAATATATTGTTCGTATTCTTTTTGCGTGGTCGCGCCAATTAATTGTAAATCACCCCGAGCCAAAGCTGGTTTGAGAATGTCGGATAAATTAACTGCACCTTCGGTACCTTTGGTTTCGGTAATAGTGTGGATTTCGTCGATAAACAAAATAATTGTGCGATTGGAATTTTTAATTTCTTGCACAATACCTTTTATCCGCTGTTCAAATTCTCCACGATATTTGGTGCCAGCCAATAATTCCGCAACTTGTAAAAGTAAAACGCGTTTGTTTAATAAAACTTCGGGAACATCACCAGTGGCAATGCGTCCAGCCAAACCTTCCACAACCGCGGTCTTGCCTACCCCAGGGGCACCAACCAAAATTACATTATTTTTGGTTCGGCGAGTGAGAATTTGTGTGGCTCGATCAATTTCTTCTTGACGCCCCACAACTGGATCAATTTTGCCAAGTTTTGCTTGAGCTGTTAAATCCACGGCAAACATTTCTAGATTTTTGGTGCTAATAGTAGAAGAAGAACCTTTTTTACTTTTATAAAAATAAAAAACGGCTACTAAAACCGCTATTATAAAAATAAAAAACTTCCAATAACCTAAAATATTTACAACTAAGTCAAATTCTCCCATAAATTTGCTTTTAATATGTATAGTATAAGCAAAGCTTCTAATTACTTCAAGTTTCGCAAAAATAAAATAATTATTTTATTTTTTGTCTCAACTTTAGTAATTATAGCACAAAAAACACCTTTTGTCAAGTAGAGACGCAAAATTTTGCGTCTCTACAATTTATAATTCTAACAAATATTTTTTAAATTTTACTGTTTTGGTTTCTCGATCCACGTACACACTAACATGTTCAAAACAAATTTCACTTTCATACAGATCTATTTTTTTGTGTTGGCAATATTGTTTGGCTGCAAAAAACATTTTCTTAAGTTTTAACTGGTCTACTGCCCTTTCGGCACTGTCTTCGGAAAAATAATCTACAATGCTTCTGGTTTTCACTTCCACAAAACTCCAAACATTATTTTTTTGAGCAATTATATCTATTTCTCCACCAATAGCATAAAAATTTCGATCAACAACTTGATAACCAAGCCGTACCAAAAAAGAGCACACCTGCTCTTCTCCCCAATCGCCAAATTGTCGTTTACTTGTTTTAGTCATGTTTAAAAAATACCAAACCATGATGATACTTACCCATATCAAATTCTTCTTGCAAGGCAAATCCGTGTAAAGTCGACCAATCAATAATGTCTTTAAAATCTACATAACGTTCGGCTGGCGGGCCAAAACAAATGCCTGTTCGCGCCCAATCTACAATAATTAATCTGGCTTTATCTTTTAAAAGCCGATGTGCTTCTTCTAATATCGCATGGCGATTATTTGATTGATTTAAAACATTAATAATAAATCCCGCATCCAAACTACCCGCAGGCATTGAAGTTTTTCCTACTTGTTCCAAATCTGCCCACACAGTATGAATTTCCAAAAATGATTCCAAAGCCGCACGTTTACGTACGGTTTCCAAAACATCTTTCAAAACATCCACCGCATAAACAATTCCCCGTTCACCTACTCGCGGGGCTGCCGAAAAAACAATATGACCTGTACGACCACAACCCAAATCTGCCACAAACATCCCGGGTTGCACTTGAGCTTTGTCCAATAATAGTGGCGCGTCTACCATGCGGTTGCCATTGGAATACATATTATTTATTAAACATAAACAAATTACTAAAAATGCTCATAATTATTCCACCCAAGAGTCCAGTCATACCAAGCATAGCGATAATAATTATGGCCAAGCCAATTAATTTATACATTAGTCGTGATCCACCATCGGAACCTAAGTGTTCTTCGGCCCAAGCATTACTACCAAAGTTTTCCAAAAACCATTCAGTTTTAATTACCATAAAACAACCAACCACAATTGCCAAAATTCCGACGATGTATGTCATAATTAAATATTTTTTAATAACAATAATAATTATAGCAAAAATGAACAAAAAACAAAAGACGCTATGTTTTAAGCGTCTTTTAAACTATTTATTTTTTAATTTCTTTTGTTTTACAGGTGCTGACAAAAAATTCTGTCCAGTCACCACACTTTTCCCAGTTTTTTGTTCTAATTCTAAACGTGCATTTTTGGCAATACGTCCGCCTTTTTTGGCTGGAATTTTATTTTCTTTTAAACCCTTTGCTTCCACAGTTTCAGCAATCTGACGTGTAGAAAGCTCGGCCAAAGCTGTAAAAACCAATTCCGCGTCTGACATATGATCACGTAAATTTTCTGTTTTAAGTTTTTTTAAATTTTTATGTTCTTTCACTGACAAATCACTCCATTCTTTGTGAATAATATTGGTCAAAATTGCGTATTCGTCTTGTTCTTTTACTTCATTATTTTCCCAATAATCTGTTAATTTATTTCTTATTTCCTGTCCCATCATTCTTTGCTGAATCCATTTTTCACTCCGCCCCATTCTTTGCCAATAATCACGGCTACGATTGAGTGCTTTTTCTGGATCATTTATTTCTTGGATCCTTTCATAACCAACTTTCGCCAGCCAGAGTTTAATTGGCTCGGCTTTTGGACTTGGCACAGATTGAATAATTCTTAATAAATGTTCAGGATTTCCTGCTAAAGTTTTTCTGTTTTTTCCGGTTTCTGTAGTCATTTCTACCTGGGGACAATTTGTCCCTATGTAGCCAGCTAATTCAGAATCTCTTTTTCTAAGTTTCTTTAAATAATCAGTCGGGTTAGTGCTTCCAGTAAGCGCAAAAATAACATCAACCACAGAAAAAAACCATATCTCGGTTTTTTCGTCCCAAACCCGCCGAATTTCTTTGTCTTCAAAAATCGCCAATTTATTATTTTTTATCATAAATTTTTAACTTAAATTTTATACAAGTATTATATCAAAAAAATCAAGCACAAAAAAGCCGGCGTATGTACCGCCAGCTTTCTAAACCTCTAAATAAGGCTAACTCACACTATCATCAAAAACTAAATTATTTACTTTCAACTCCTTTAAGATACATAGCCTGCTGACGCAAAGCCTCAAGTATCTGGTCGCCATTTCTACCATTCAATCTATCAATCGAGCCAGATCTTGATAATACTTGATTTAACAATTTGTATACTTCATCCGACTTTTCCGATTTTTGCCAGGTTGGATGCACTGATGGATCAATTTGAAAATCTGGTGTCATACCTAACGCCTGAGCAAAAATAACTATATAATCTTTTATTTTTCTTTCTTCCTCTATTTCAGTTTCTCGTGTTACCCCATCTAACATGTCATTTCTATTTCTCATGTGAGATGCGTGTTCATCTATTAATTCAATCATATCTTCCAATTCTTCTGCAAGCTCTTCCGCGTTTTGCTCAGTACGTTCTTGTTCTGGTGATACCATTTCCGCTCGACCAACCTCATGCCCAACACCATAACCACTACCAGCTAAAGTGGCACCGAGCAAAACTTTTGCTATCAGCCCCTTCTTTGCTCTATTTATTTTTCCTAAAATTGAGTCGCCTTGATTTTCTTTAGGCTGTTGTGGCCTAGGTTGTCCTTCACGCATATTTTTTATATTAAAATTAACCCCTTTATTCTACCCCCCCCATTAATGTTTTGGCAAGCGATAAGATGTGGATAAACAAAAAGACGCCCGCATCTGCGGGGCGTCTTTCCTATGTCTTCAGTCTTACGTCCTATGTCTGGTTTAATACACTCCCAAATACTTTTCTCTTTCCCACTCAGTTACAGTTAAACGAAATTCATCCCATTCTTGCATTTTAATTTCATAATAACGTTTGGCCATATCCGCTCCCATTACATCTTTAATCATTTTGTCTTGATTCATATTTAGTAAAGCACTATAAAGATCACGCGACACAGTATCTATTCCACGATTAACAATTTCTTCGGGCGTCATTTCGTAAGTTGATTCTTCAATTGGTTCGGGTGCTACTAATTTATTTTCAATGCCATCCAAGCCTGCTGCCAACATTACTGCGTAAGCCAAATAAGGATTACAAGTTGGATCGGGACAACGCAATTCGCAACGCGTAGTTTGGGGTTTTTCTGGGTTCACTCTGGGAATTCTCATAAGTGCCGAACGATTCGTTTGACCCCAAGAAATATATACTGGTGCTTCGTAACCCACTACCAAACGTTTGTAGGAATTTACCGTGGGATTAATGATCGCGTTCATGGCTTTGATATGTGCTAATTGCCCGGCAATAAACTGCAAAGCAAAATCCGATAAGTGATATTTTTTCTCGGCCGAATAAAAAGCATTTTCACCATTTTGAAACAAACTTTGATTGGTATGCATCCCTGAACCATTAACACCAAAAAATGGTTTAGCCATAAAGGTAGCATGCAAGCCCATTTTTTGCGCCACCATTTTTAAAGCATATTTAAAAGTAATAGTGTTATCAGCAGCGCGTAACGCATCAGAATATTTAAAATTTATTTCATGCTGACCATTGGCGACTTCGTGATGCAGGGCTTCTACTTCCATACCAAAACCAGCCAAAGCTGTACCCATAGCATGGCGTACCGTGGTGGCGCCATCAATCGTTTGATCAAAATAACCAGCCTGATCGTGTGGCAAAGGTTGAATTACGCCATTTTCATCACGCTTCATTAAAAAGAATTCCAATTCTGGAGCTACATAATAATCAAAACCCAATTTTTTTGCTCTGGCGATTTGTTTTTTTAAAATATAACGTGGATCACCAGTAAATGGTTCACCATTTGGCATAAAGACATCACAAATTACTCGCGCTTCGGGATAATGATTACCCTTGGTCCAAGGAATTACGGCAAAAGTTTCTAAATCTGGTTTTAAAAACATGTCGGATTCCGAAATTCGCGCAAAACCTTCAATTGAGGAACCATCAAACCACTTGCCAAATTTAATTGTTTCACCAAATTGATTGACCGGAATTGTCACGGCTTTTAAAATTCCTAACAAATCCGAAAATTGCAGGTGAATAAACTTCACCTTGTGTTTAATTATCTCCTCCCTAATTTGTTCTATATTCATATGGAATATAAAATTAAGAATTAATGGCTCCGAGGGCTGGACTCGAACCAGCGGTATCCGCGTTAACAGCGCGGTGTTGTACCAGCTCAACTACCTCGGAATATTTGACTAACAATTGCCAGCCATAGGCTGGTCAGCCTTGGGCTGAAACTACAGGGGAATATAATAAATACAAAAGATAAACCCGCCAGTGAGGCGGGTTAGTTAGCAATGATTTTTAGTATGCGCAAACTAGGCCCGTCTCTTGGCTTTATTATTATTGTTATTATTGTTCAAGCGATATAATTTCATAACAAATATATAATAACAATTAAATTATAATTCGTCAAATAATTTTATACACACGTACACACCTTAATTTGTTAACAATTAATTATCAACAAACCAAGATGCCGGAATTGGAAAGTGTCCGGCGCACTGGTTTGCTTTGAAAGCAATAAAGGACGATCAGGGCGCTAGACGCAACCCTGGTAGGTCTGATGCTGTTCTCTTCCGCAATGGGGAAGAGGTTGAAGCGTGGAAGGGTCGACCACCACCCAGCCGAAGTGGTTGGGCCCCACCGAGTAGCGCAGTAAGCAGACCGGTTCGAGTCCAAGCCCCAAATGTACGATCCGTCTAGTGACCTCGTCATAGGGGCAGGAAACCTCGCTGCTCTGGTTGACAACTCCGCGCCAGTCGAGCTCGGCCAGCCACACTTTGCACCACCTCTTTGGGCTGTCGAGCGGCAACTGACGTTCTTCTTCCTCGCCGATAAGCGCCGGCACGATGCTTACAACCTTCGTTGGCAGCGAAAGAACCTCCAGGGCCGCTAGCCTAAGCACCAGCACCGAAAAGGCCTCTTGACCCGGGGACATGTTCGGCATTGTACACCCTCCATAGCAATGGTTACATTGACCAACCCAATAAATTCTAATATACTTTAACTAAAATAACAAGTAAATATGAAAAAAATATTTCTAGCAACACTAATTATAATTTTGGCTTTGGCAGTTTATTTAAATCGCACTTACGCGCATATTTATAATACGATTAGCAAAGCTAATTTACCCTCATCACCAAGCCAGAAAAATTATTTTTTACGAAGCGAGGATGCTTGCGGAGAGCGTAGCGGGATAACTCCGCAGCAAGTAAAAAACAATTTTTCTTGCGAAAAAATTAAAATTGCTTTCTTGGGTGATAGTTTAACAGCTGGAGTAGGCGTAAAATGGCAAGAAGACACCTACCCTTACCAATTGGCCCAAAAAATTGCTAACGAACAAAAAAAACAAGTAGAAGTTTTAAATTTAGGTGTTCCTGGAGCCACTAGCGTCGATGTTTTAAACAATCAAATTGCTTTGGCTAACAACTTTACTCCCGACAAAGTAATTATTTTTATTGGCATCAATGACCTGCATAATTTTGTTGACAAAATAAAACTAGAAAATAATTTAAAACAAATAATTAATAATTTAAAAATTGAAGAAAAAAATATTTATATAGTTGATCTTCCTTATTTAGGAAGTAAAAAATCTTTTCTTTGGCCTTGGCAATACTACTTTTATTACCAAACAGAAAAATACAATGAAGCCATTAACAATGTTTTAAGAAATTCAGAAACAAATTCACTTGATACATTTTTAGCAACTTCCAAATCGTTTTTTAAAGACACTACCTGGTATTCTGCCGACAATTTTCATCCCAATAGTCAAGGATACGAACAAATAGCTAATTCAATTTATACTTATCTATACAATGTTAGTAAACCTCTCTAATTTCCAAACTCAAAACCTGATTTTTTTTATCCTGCTCGGGCTAGCAATTGTTTCGACTTGTAGAAAAAGAAAAGACCCCACGCCAATGGCTGTGGATTCTACTACCGAACTGAAAGGCTTGGCAATTTTGGCAATTATTTTGGCGCACATTGGTTATGGCTTGGTAACAAATAATAAATTTCTTTACCCGCTTTCTACTTGGGCTGGCGTAGGTGTGGATTTATTCTTTTTTCTTTCGGCTTATGGCCTTACTTTGTCGGCTCTCCGCGTAAAATCAACTGGCACTGACCACGCGGCAAGAAAAAAAGATTTAACTATTCCACAATTTTATTGGCGCCGACTTAGTAAAGTTTTAATTCCTCTGTGGATTTTCTTGATTATTTTTTTCTTGGCTGATAAATTTATTTTGGGAATTAATTATTCTGGCACCACGATAATTCAAGCCTTTTTGGGATTCTTTCCTCGCGCTCATTTATATTTGGATGTTAATTCCCCTCTTTGGTTTATTACCCCGCTTATTTTTTATTACTTAATTTTTCCAATCATCTTTATAAAAAAAATCCCCGAATTAACAGCAATTTTTTTAGGCATTATTGGGGCATATTTAATAAAAATGAATCTTGATATTGATGCGGGGGTACGCGGTTTGTGGACCTTACATTATTTGGCTTTTCCACTAGGAATTTTATTTGCTTCACTATTTAATAGAATAAAAAACTTTCAGCCATTAATAAATTTAAAAAATAAATTAGACAATAAAAAACTATTATCAATAATTCTTAGATCTTCTGCCCTAGGCCTTATGTCATTAGTTTGGCTCTATTTATTTACAAATTCTGGAGTGGGAAGAGAAAAAATTGTTGAACAATTATTTAGTCTTTTGGCTCTGTTAATTACTACTTTTATTTTTATTTTAAAACCAATTGAAAGCAAGTTTTTAATTTGGTTGGGAATTTTTTCTTTTGAAGCTTATTTACTGCATTGGCCGTTAATGTATCGTTACGACATATTTTTTAAATACTTGCCCGCTGGCGTGGTAGTAATGGTTTATTTGATTTTGTTTATTTTGCTCGGGTTTATTATTAACTACCTAAAGAAAACTTTTTTTATAAAGAAAAATTAGCCTGCCTGCCGATGAGGCTGGGCTAAAATTAGGAAAAATTAACACGACCTGTGTATAAAGGCCTTGACAAAAGGTCTTTTTTGTGATATACTACTTTGTTATTTAGTTGGTTTTTTGTTTTGCTAAAAACCACCCCGGCCTGCGGGCCACCCCTCCTTCCCCGTAACCTGGTACGGGATAAACTCCAGGAGGGGACAACGACAACGTTCACTCACTCGTTCACGCGCGCACAAACACAAGGTAAAAATTTAGAGGCGAGGAAGAGTGCTACGCCGTAGCGAGAGCGAAGGCGGAAATGAATGACGAGACCTAAATTTTCCGTAGTGTTTGTTTAGCGCGAAGTTTTTGCTCCACTTTTTTGAAAAAGTGGAAGTAAGAGTAATTGAACGATTTACGACCCCAAAGAAAACTTTTCAAAATAAATCTTAGATTTTTTAACACCCATTTTAAACAAAGTTTGTACCACACCCTTCATCATCATAGGTGGACCACAAACATAAATATCACGAATTAAATAATCAGGCACTAAGCGCTTAATTTTTTCTTCATCAATTCTCCCTTTCTCCCCTACCCAATTATTATCATCACTCAAAATACTGCAAACACTAGTACTAGTATTACTTAGACCCACTAATTCTTTTTCAAAAATAATTTCACCTTGTTTGCGACTGCCAAAAAGCAAAACCACGTCGCGATTTTGATTTTGCAAATCTTCTAACAAACATCTGATCGACGAAATTCCAACCCCACCAGCAATTAAAAGTATTTTGTTATTTTTTGTGCGCTTGGCCGTAAAAATTCCACTAGGGCCATCCAGCAAAACAAATGTACCGGGTTTAACATTTTTTAATTCAGCAGTATAATCACCTAAATTTTTATAAGTAATACGCAAATAACTACCATTGGGTACGGCCGAAAAAGAAAAAGGGTGCGCTTGCCAGCAATTTTTTCTATCCAAAAATCGCCAAATGGCAAATTGACCAGGTTGAAATATAAATTTATTCAAATTTTTACCAGTAAAATATATTGACCACACGCCTGGGCATTCTTCTACTACTTTGTCTACTTTAAATTGATGCTGATAAAAATAAAACAAAGGTCTTAAAAATCTAAATAAAATTAAATTACCAAAAGCAAAAAAATAAATTAACCACCAATACGCAACAAATAGTGGAGCGCCAAAAAAATCACCGCCAATTTCTAACTGATGTTCAAAAGCCCACAATATTGCCACATAAACCGATAAGTGAATCAAAAACCACCATTCATATTTTAATTTTTTACTAAAAACAATATAAATGGAAGTGGCGGTAACTAATACAAACAATAACGTCGCACCATAGGCTGGCAATAATTCCCACTGGGTAATAAATTGCCAAGTTTGCGCAAAAAAACTGTTATTTCCTTGGTAGCCAAAAACCAAAAATATTGGATGAGCCAAAACCAAGACCGGAATAAACACCCCCACCCAATGATGAAATAAAGAAAGTTTATCTAGCCCAAAAACTTGTTCCACCCATTTTACTCGGCCAATCAAAATTAATTGCAGTAAAATAAAAAACACGGCAAGTAAACCGGTTATTCGTCCCAAGGAAAGATACATTTGCGTTCCCCCGTCCAAAAGCATAGCGCCAGAATTAAGAGACCAAAAATAAAAGATTATTACTAAGTTAGCAAGTAATAATAAATATAGTAAAAAACGACGAAACATAAAATTAATTTACAATTTACAATTCTCAATTTACAATAAATATTCATTTTTACAATTTTCAAAAACATTGATAATTGAAAATTCACTGAAAATTGTAAATTGATTATTGAAAATTATCTAATTCCCACCAACTCCCTCACCTTTTCCATAGTCTCTTTGGCCACGGGCCGAGCTTTTTCCGCGCCAGTAATTAATATTTCGGCAAGTTCATCAAAACCGTCATTTAATAATTTTGCTCGGCGTTTTCTAAAGTCAGCAAAATAATTACTAATACTTTCGGCTAAAACATTTTTTAAATCTCCATAACGGATGGTGCCATCTTTTTCGGCTTTCACAAAATCATTGTAAATTTTTTTATCTGCGAAATGCTGTAACAACAATAGCAAATTTTTAACCCCAGGTGCCCCATCTCCACCTTCGGTAGCAGTCACCGCCCGTTTTAATTTTTTTAAAATTACTTCTGGTTCATCACTTAATTCAATTACATGCCCCTCACCCAAACTCTTACTCATTTTTTTACTCGGTTCAAGTAAACTCATTACTTTTGGCACATCGGTTAGTAAGGCTTTTGGTTCTTCAAAAAAATCTGTAGAAAATTTATTATTAAACCATTTGGCTACATCACGAGTAAGTTCTACATGTTGGACTTGATCTTGCCCTACTGGCACAGTATTTCCATGATAAAGTAAAATATCGGCTGCTTGTAAAACTGGATAAGTTAGCAAGCCAGTATTAATATTTTTTTCTTGACGTTCTGATTTATCTTTAAATTGTGTCATGCGGTACAGTTCGGAAACTGGCGTTACACAATTAAAAATCCAAGCAAGATCGGTATGCTCGGTAACATCGGATTGAATAAAAAGTGTTGTTTTCTTGGGATCAATGCCCGTGGCCAAAAGTTCGGCTGCAGTGTGCATAATTTGCTGGCGTCTTTTTTCTGGAGCCTGATTGCCAGTTAATGAATGAAGATCGGCAATAAAAATATACATTTCGTATTTACCAGAATTTTGTAACTCTACCCAATTTTTTACTGCCCCTAAATAATTACCAAGATGTAAATTACCTGTTGGTTGAGCACCAGAGACAATAATCTGTTTTTTCATATAAACAAATGTCATCCCTGCGAAAGCAGGGATCCAGAAATCCCTACCTGGATTCCTGCTTTCGCAGGAATGACAAATTAGAATATTAATATTTTTATTTTACCCGATTTATCCACAAATAACAAGTTAATAAATTTGACTGTTTTTAAAGGTTGAGATAAGATAAATATAACGATATGAAATACACTGTCCAAAATTCATTTTTCTTTTTCTTTAACCGTCTTGCCTGCTAGGACTTTTTTTGAGTTAAAAACAAGCCGTCCTAGCAATAGGACGGTTTTTTTATCGCTCAAAAAGCGAGAAACAGCACCAACCAACAGACACGGGAGGGAGCCATGAATCATCGTCGCAAAGTGAAGAAGCCACGACCAGGTGTTCAACACCCATGGGGCTAACCAGCCCGGTCACGTTCTTTCAAGGAGGGAAACAAGGGGACAGAGATCTATCTGCACTAGCAGTCCCCTCCTTGACTATTTCACTAATAATTTTGGTGAGGTTGAGAGGAAACCCTCCCCTCGTAGGGGAGGTACCCCGATTCGCATCGGGGTGGTGGGGTTCGTTGTACTAATATGAACCCTCTCCCTCCGACTGCGACGTCGGAGGACTCCCCCCTGCCTACCGGCAGGCAGGCTACGAGGGGGAGGATTACAACTTTCCACTCAAAAAATCCTCATACCCTTTTAAATCCAGAAAACCGTGGCCAGACAAATTAAATAATATAGTTTTACTTTCACCACTAGCTTTGCATTTTAAAGCCTCATCAATGGCCGCTTTAATGGCATGGGTAGATTCGGGTGCGGGAATTATTCCTTCCGCCTTAGCAAAATCCACGCCAGCTTGAAAAATTTCTTCTTGTTTATAAGATCGAGCAGTCATTAAACCTTCATGATGAATAAAGGAAATTAATGGTGCCATACCATGATAGCGAAGTCCACCAGCATGAATTGGATTAGGAATAAAATCAGATCCCAAAGTATACATTTTAAGTAGTGGCGTCATTTGTGCCGTGTCACCAAAATCATATTTGTATTCACCTTTAGTTAAAGTTGGGCAAGAATCAGGCTCTACACCAATAAGTTCTAAATTTTTAATTTTACCTGCAAGTTTATCGGCCAAAAAAGGAAAAACAATTCCCGCAAAATTACTACCACCCCCACAACAACCAATAATTATATCCGGATAATCACCAGCAATACTCATTTGTTTTTGTGCTTCTTGCCCAATAATAGTTTGGTGAAGCAAGACATGATTTAACACACTACCCAAAGCATATTTGGCTGTGCCACCAGACTTAACCACACATTCCAAAGCTTCGGAAATCGCAATTCCCAAACTTCCTGGAGAATCTGGATGTTCTGCCAAAACTTTTTTACCAAAGTCGGTTTTGGTTGAGGGGCTAGGGTCAACTTCGGCACCAAACATTTTCATAATTACTTTGCGATAAGGTTTGCTTTCATAAGAAGTTTTGACCATAAACACTCCACATTCCAAACCAAAATGCTGGCAAGCAATACTTAAGGCCGAGCCCCACTGCCCGGCCCCAGTCTCGGTATAAATTTTTTTTACGCCTTCTTGTTTATTGTAATAAGCTTGCGTAAGAGCCGTATTTAATTTGTGACTACCGGTAGCATTGTCACCTTCGTATTTATAATAAATTTTGGCTGGAGTGCCCAAAAACTTTTCTAGCCGATAAGCACGATAAAGTGGCGAAGGCCGATATTGTTTGTATATTTCATAAACTTCTTCGGGCACGGGCACAAATTCATCCAAGCATACTTCTTGTTGAATTAAACCCATAGGGAATATTGGCACCAAATCATCTGGCCCTGCTGGTTGCATAGTCGCAGGATTTAATGGTGGTTCGGGAAGTTTGCCCAAATACTTTTGCAGATAGTACATGATGTTTAGATAATTTTTTGGTATTTCTGATTCTGGAAGATTTATTTTGTAGTTGTTCATATGATTAAAAATAAAAACTGCCCTAATTGAGCAGTGTTTAAAGTGTAAACCCTTCAATAAACTCAGGGTAAACAAAATGACTGCTCATCGCCAGAAGCAGGCCCACCAGTTATTTACTAAGTTTATTCTATTAATTGACATATACTTAATTTTCAATTGTAAATTGTAAATTGTAAATTTATTGTAAATTGATTATTGAAAATTGATTATTGTTTTATCATCTTCTCTACTTTTTCTTTTCCTTTTTTCAACTCATTCGCTCCCCGACTAACCGTGGCAATGGCCACTTTCAAATCTTTGGCAATTTCTCGTTGCGAATTATTTTTTAATAATCTTTTTAAAATTTGTAAACGTTTACTTAATTCGGCAAATTCGTCGTCGGTTAAAATAACTTCCAAAAAACGACGCATATTTTTGTCGCTTTGAATTTCGGCCAAGTTATGGACCAAATCGGCCTGGTATTTATAATTGATTTTTTCAGTCATATTATTTATGTACTACTGTACTAGTACAATAGTACACTATTTATTTAAAGGTGTCAAATGGAGATGTGGACAACTTACTTACTAAGCAACAAACACAAACAAAGTCATTGACAAAATTTTTAAAAACTGCTATAAACAAAATAAGTCCGGCTTGAAAAACCGGTTTCTTAACATATTCCCCTGGGTTGGAGGGAGGCCAACAAAAAGGGAATAGATTCTGTTCGTTACAACTGTCTGTTTGCTCAAGGGCAAAGCAAAACAGACAAGTGCGAAAAACTTATTGCCCAAAATGGGAGGTTCGGATGCGACGAGTCGCGATCGTAGGAGCGGCAATCACGGAATGCCGCTCCCGGTGGGTGGAGGCCACCTACTGGAAGCTCTTCCGGATGGCTGTGCAAGGAGCCCTCAAGGACGCCTGCATGACCACCAAGGAAGTGGACTCCGTGGTGTACGGGATCTACAACGACATGTTCGAGCACATGGCCATTCCCGAGTCGGCCCTGACCGGCCTGATCGGCATGGGCATGAAGCCCGGCGTGCGCGTCACCAACGGTGGCGCTACCGGCTTCTACGCCATGCGCGCGGCCTGGATGGAAGTGGCGTGTGGCGCATCGGACATCGTGGTGTGCGTGGGTGGCGAGAAGGCCACCGACTGCCACGACCCACAAAGTGGCACGGCCACGCCCATGGTGGTCGACACCATCGCCAAGAGCTGGGATCCGTTCTTCGAGTACCCCCTCGGGGCGACGGCGGCGGACTCCTACATGCTCAAGTGCCTGGCCTACAACGACGAGTACCCGAACGACATCAGCAAGATCGACGTGCGTGCGCAGATGATCGAGATGCTCTGCCGCCAGGGCAACCGCAACCCCTTCGGCCAACGGCGCAACGAGGTCGTCACGGCCGAGCAGGTCAAGAAGTCCCGCTGGATCATCGCTCCGCTCCTGCGCCTGCTGGAAACCTGCATGTACACCGAAGGCGCCGGCGCTCTCATCTTCGCCAGCGAGGAGAGGGCCATCGAGATCTGCAAGCGTACCGGACAACAGCCCGTGTGGATCAAGGGCGTGGGTGCGTCCAACGAGTCCTACGCCGTAGGTCGGGGCAGCGACAACCTGATGAACCTGCCGGGCATCCAGAGCGACCGTCTGGCGGCCGAACGGGCCTATGCCATGGCCGGAGTACGGCCCCAGGACATCGGCGTCGCCGAAATCCACGACGCCTTCGTGGCCCAGCTGATGATCACCATGGGCGAGATGAGCTTTGTCCCCATGGGCCACACCGCCAACCTCATCGAAGAAGGTGTGATGGCCGACATCCGCCAGCTCGGCGACGAGGGCAGGCCCGAGAAGGGCCAGGTACTCGTCAATCCCTCCGGCGGGCTCATCTTCGGCGGCCACTTCGTCGGCGGTAGCAACATGTTCTCCACCTGGAGCGCGGTGCGCGAACTGCGCCGGCGGCAGATCCCGCTGGCCGTGGTGCACGGTACGGGTGCGATCAACGCAGCCTACGGTGGAGCTGTGGTCCTGGAACTGGGTGAGGAGGTGGCAGCATGAAGGCACCTCTGATGGTCATCCCTGACGGCTTCAACCTGGAACGCATCGTACGGCCGGTGATCGGCCTGGACAACGTGCCCTGCCTGGAGTTCTCCTCCAGCATGGTCACGCTCTACTACCAGACCTACGGCGAGCTCTCGCCCTTCTTCCAAGCCCTCCTCAACGGCAAGCTCATCGGCGCCCTCTGCCCCAAGTGTGGCATGGTGTTGGTGCCGTCCACGACCTTCAACTGCCCGGACTGCGAATTCGAGCAGATGGCGACCTTGGAACTGCCCCATCGTGGCATCCTGGCGTCCACCGCTCCCATCACCATCTTCCCGCCGGCCCACAAGTACGGCAAAACGCCCTATTGCCGAGGCTACGTGGACGTGGCCGTGGAAGCCAAGAAGGCCTCGTTCATGCCGGCGCAGCTGCGCACCACCACGGGTTTGCCCCGACCCGGCATCTTCATCAAGGGCATCCCCCTGGTATTGGTGTTCGAGGACAACCGTGAAGGCCGCATCACGGACGTGTTCTGGGTGCCCAAGTCCGAGGTATCCGCAGATCTCCTGAACAAGCCCATGCTGCTGGCTTCGGACCTGGACTTCACGGATCCCCAACCGCCGGAGATCAAGCTCAACCAGGGCATGCACGAGGCATACGACGAGGCCTGGCACCGACTGGTGTGGCTGGCTGAGATGGTCGCCAAGAGCTCCAGGGCCAAGAAGGACATCGGTGACCACGAGTGCACCATTGGCATCCAGACCAACGGAGGTTCCTTCGGTCTCAAGATCAAGAAAGGTGGTGAGCTCGAGGTGTGCTACCCCATGCCCGACCACACCAACTTCGTGATGCAGACCGAAAACCCGCAGGTGATCGTGAACTGGATCAACGACGGCTCGCTCACGGATGCCGCGGTCGAGGGTAGCCTCTGGCTCCCCAACCTTCAGGCCTTCGCGATGCTGGCCCTGCTCGACCGCCTGCCCCGGTCCGTCCGCCGCAACGAATCTGAGAGCAAGCTCGGCTAACCCCTCCGCCCTTTTCACAGGGTTCGGCATTGTCATCATGACATAATAAAACTGCTGATCCCTCAGCACGTCTCAAGACCGAACCACTATAGAAATTAAATAATTGATTTTTGTAGTGGTCTTGAGACGAATAATAAAAAATTCCGATGTAATATCGGAATTTTTTTGTCCCCTTGACAACTCTCTCTCTCTTTGTTAAAATGACAAGTCCAGTTTTGGACGCTATCTTGTGGTTCTTTTTATTCGTAAGGGGGAGCGGCTAACTAATTATTTGGTTAGCGCCTCCCCCTTATCACACCAAATTTGGTAGTATCGGGAGGGGTATACCGCAAGGTATAGATACTAACCAGGGAGGGACCGATGGCGAAAAGCCAATTGCTACGCCTGAAGAGAGCGACCAGGAACATGCTCCTCGCACACGCGGGCGTGCCCGAGCTCCGCTTCGCCGACGCGCCCGGACAACAGCTCGACCTGGACGAGGGCGAGTGGTTCTCCACGTTCGTGGACGGTCTGGCGATCCTCGACCGCCTCCGGATCGAAGGCTCCTTCCCCAAGCCGGGGAACTACCGGACGGCGGTCAAGCTCCTGGAGGCGGCCGGCCTCCCCTACGACCAGACCGAGCTCTACATGTGGATCGTGGGCCACGGCCGACAGTACGAAGGTGAGGTCTTCGCCGACGACGTCACGCTCCACCTGCCCAAGGGCACGGCCTGGCCCCTGACGTTCGCGCGCTTCGCCAAGCATGGCGGGACCGCCATCTCCGGGGTGCTGAACACCCTGGACGAGGTCTTCGGTGGCCTGAACGACGCGGTCATGAAGGGCCTGTGCACGGCCGAAGAAGCCTGCCGGCTCATGGCCCAGGCCTACGAGAACGGCTTCGCGCTCGACGAGGTCGACAACCAGCGCCAGTACTCGCTCCTGCCGGCCGAGCTCCGGCGCCGTCTCAACACGGTCATCTCCGCGTTCGAAGGCGCCATCAGCGTGTCCTGTCCGCTCGCCCACAGAATGGACAATTGTCGATCCGCCAAGGTCGACGCGCGCACGGCCCTGCAGGGAATTCGTCTCAACGACTTCCAGGCCGTGGTCTTGACCCTGGCGCCGAAAGCCAAGATGCGCCTCGAGGTCATCCCCGTGGCCGTGGATCCGGGCCAGCCGATCGCCTTCTGCTGGCACGCCACGAGCGGTGAACAGGTCCCCGCGACCACGTTCTCCGACCTGAACGGCGGCGCGAAGATCCTGGACGAGATCCGTGCGGCCGGTGGCTTCAACAACGAGCGGGAGTACATGCGTACGTTCCAGCTCCTCACCCAGGTGCCGTACAAGATGACCGCCGTTCCGACCCCGGCCCCCATGGCCGCACCCAACAACGACGGCCCGAGCGACGCGCCCGAAGCCATCGTGACCCAGGCCCCCGCGCCCGACGCGTCCGCCGACGACAAGGGCGACGCGCCCGACGCGTCCGGCACCGGCGACCAGCCCGTCGAAAGCGCGCCCACGGCCGGCTAGTTCTCCCTCCGTCCTTTCTATCCTCTAATCTAACCTTTCGCACATCCCTTCTCCCCCAACGGAGATTGGGTGTACGCAAGTCCACCCAGTCCCGTTAGTTGATATATATTCTATGTCACTTAACGGGATGGACTTGCTGAAAAATAAAAACACTCCATAATTATGGGGTGTTTTTTTATTTTCGTTCACCGCCGTAGAGACGCAAAATTTTGCGTCTCTACACTTCAATCACCACAGGCAACACCATTGGTCGTTTTTCGGTTTTACTAAATAAAAATTGACCAACTTTGTCGCGAAGATTATTTTTGATTTGATTGGTATCGGCCCAA
Source organism: Candidatus Magasanikbacteria bacterium GW2011_GWC2_37_14 (assembly GCA_000990355.1). Lineage (GTDB taxonomy): Bacteria > Patescibacteriota > Patescibacteriia > Magasanikbacterales > UBA922 > GWC2-37-14. The sequence continues at coordinate 4,450 of LBSX01000003.1, read as the reverse complement.
TTTAATGGATCGGATTCTACCACCATCTTTTTTACTTTGTGACGCAAGTCTTCGATTAATTCTTTGTTGTCTTTTAAGAAAACAAAACCGCGGGAAATAATATCGGGATTTTGAATTAATTTTCCCGTGTGTGAATCAATCGTCGCAATAATTACTACCATGCCATCTTCGGCCAAAACCTGGCGATCACGAAGCACCACATTTTGGCTATCGGTTACACCCAAACCATCCACAAACACATAATCACTTGGTACTTTTTGTTCCAAAACGCGGGCACCAAATTGATTAATTTCTATTACCGAACCATTATCAGGCACAAAAATTTTGTCTTTAGCAAAACCATTTTTAATAGCCAAATTGCTAGCTTCTTTTAAGAAGTAATGGTTAGCATAAACCGGAATAAAATAAGTTGGTTTAACTTGTTTTAAAACTTCTACAATGTCGTCGCGTGTGGCATGACCCGAAACATGCACGTCCATAATTTCACCATGAATTACATTGTCGCATTGACGATAAATATTATCTTTTAACCGTTGGATACTACGTTCATTACCAGGAATAATTGAAGAGGAAAAAATTACTGTGTCATTTTTACGCAAACGCACTTGACGATGTTCACCACTTACAATCCGCGAGAGCACGGCATTTTCTTCACCTTGGGCTCCAGTACAAATTACCACGATTTCTTTGTCTGGATAATCATCTACTTTTTTAATATCAATCAATAAACCTTTGCTAATTTTTATATAACCAAGCTCTTTGGCAATTTCAATATTCATTTTCATGGAATAGCCATCTAGGGCTACTTTTTTACCAATTTTTTCTGCAGCTTCCAACACCCATTTAATCCGTTCTACTTGAGAAGAAAAAGTACCAATAATTACTCGTCCAGGAGCATTGGCCAAAATATTTTGAATATTTTTGTACATTTCCTCCATGGTGCCAGTGCGTTTTTCATTTAAAGAACCCAAACTCTCAAGCATTAAAGTTGTTGGTTGGCGCAAATTACGCAAATGAGTGTAATCCAAAGTTGGGCGACCAGCTTTGTCACGTTCCATAGTCCAATCACCTGGGTGAATTACTGTGCCAGCAGGAGTTTCAATAATTACCCCCACCGCATCCATGATTGAATGTTCCACTTGAAAAAATTTAATGCCAAATTTTCCTAAATTAATCGTATCGCGAATACTTTTTATGGTAATAGCTTTTAAAGTTTTGGAACTGTTTTTGTGATAATCTTCTAGCTTGTGTTTAATTAAAGCCAAAGTAAGTGGACGACCAATAACTGTAGGATTGCTTAATTTTTCTAAGAGGATTGGCGCGGCGCCAATATGATCCAAATGACCATGAGAAAAAATTACCCCACGAATATTTTTTTCCTTACCCACCAAATATTTGGTATTGGGGATAATAAAATCAATACCTGGCATGTCTTCTTCGGGAAATTGTAAGCCCATGTCCAAAATAATAATGTCGTTATCATATTCAAACAATGTCATATTGCGCCCTACTTCTTCACAACCACCCAAGGGAATAATTTTTAAAACATCTTTTTTCTCGGTCTTGTTTTGACCATGAAATTGATTAAAAAAACCCAAACCTTGCGCCTTAGGCGTGTTGGTTTTTTGACCGCCATATTGACGATGCTGGCGCGGTTTATTTTTTGCACCAAAATTAGTATTATTTATCATAAATAAAATTATAATTTAATTAATTAAGTATTAACCTCAATTTATATGTCATGCTGAATCCTGAAATAAATTCAGGACAAGTACCATTTCAGCATCCCAGGGGATCCTGAAACTAGTTCAGGATGACAAACAAGATTGTGCCGATGGTGGGACTTGAACCCACAAACCTTACGGCGTACGCACCTGAAGCGTATGTGTTTGCCAATTTCACCACATCGGCTTGATGTGTCTATTTACCCGCCGAAGCTTTAGCGTAGGCGGGCCAATTCCGCCCTGCCTACCGGCAGGCAGGCATCGCGGCCTAACAAAGAAACTTTATTGAAAATTCCATTTACCCGAAGTTTTCATATACCAAGTAACCACATCTGCAAAACGATCTGCTGGATGAGAAATCTTGGTTACATCTACACCCAAAATGGTGTCGGACAAAGCATAGGTATAAGTTGGCATGTACAAGAATATTGCCGGTAATTCGGAAGTTAAAAGCTCTTGAAAACTTTTGTATAATTCGGCTTTTTCTTTTTCATCGGTAGTAACTCTAATTTTTTGTAATGTAGCATCAGCATTCCTATTTACATAACCAGCCAAATTAAGCCCAGGAAAATTTGCTTGGCTAGAATGCCAAAAAGGATATTGATCTGGATCACTGCCAATTATTTCTCCATAAAGCAAAACATCATAATCACGATTACGTAGAACTTCTTTAGAAAAATCCCGGCTAGCCACAAAATCAACTTTGGTTTTTACACCAACTTCTTGCCAAAAACCAGCTATCATACCTGCTGCTTGTTTGTATTCTTCGGTACCCACAGTAACTAAATTTATTTCCAAAATTTTACCATCTTTATTTTTACGATAAAATGTTTGTGCCTGGTTTAATTCTGTATTTAAAGTTGTTTCTACTTGTTTTTGTAATTCCGGAGTAATTTGCTCTGTAGAAGAAACAGCATTTGAGGTACTCGTAGCGACTGCCGTGGTGTTGGATTTTTGTAATTCAGACAAAATTTCCTGACGACGAATTTCTTTATATTCTTCGGCAGTAATCTTGGGCCATTCTTTGTCCAAAAGAACATTGGCCGAAGTTATATCATAATTAATTTTGCCAATTTCACTATTATATCCAGGGCTGTCTGGTAAAACCGGGCTATTGATTATTTGGCCTTCACCATTAATTGCTTCTTTTAAAATTCTTTCTTTGTCTAGTGACTCTGCCAAAGCCAGCCTAATATTTTTATCTTTTAAGACTTCATTACGTGTTTGATTAAAAAACAAAGTAGTATATTGGGGTAATTGCAAAATTTTTAAAACAATATGTTTGCGCTCAATGCGCTCTCGCAAATTCTTTGGTACAAAACTTAAAGAATCAACCTTTTGATTACGCACTGCTTGTATAGCACCACTGTCGCCATCGTAGGCAGAATAAAATTGAAAATTAAAACCTTCTAAAAATGCTAACTGGCGATAAAAATTTTCAAAACGAACCAATTCATAATTATAAATCCGGCCACTCTCATCTTTGGTAAATTTCTTAAACATAAAAGGCCCGGTACCGATTGGTTGAATATTGGTTTGGGCCAAACGCATTTGTTCGGGCAAAACATTAAACCAAGCATGCTCTGGTAAAATACCGACAACCAAAGAATTTAAAAAAGGAGAATAAGCTTCGGGCAAAGTAAAGACAACTGTATAATCATCTGGGGCTTCTACTTTTACTCCCTGAAAACTTACATACAGTGGACTTCCAACCAAAATATTTTGAATAGCCTCAAAAGTAAATACTACATCTTTACTAGTAAAAGGTTCATTGTCGTGCCACAAAACATCGCGACGCAATTCAAAAGTATAAACTTTTTTATCGGCACTTAAATTGTATTTAACAGTTAGATTAGGAACTAACTTATTTTTTTCGTCGTAACGCATTAATCCCGAAAAAACCAAACGACTAATGTCCATGTCTACATCATTGCTAATCGCAAAAATAGGATTAATAAACTGTGGAGAACCCACCACCGCTTCGGTAACTGTGCCACCAATGGCAGGGGCTTGTATACGGTGGGCTTTTACCCAACTAGAGCCAACCCAAAATAAACCAATCAATAATACAAAAAAAGCTAATTTAAAAAGTTTTTTTTCAAAAGAAGATAACACACGATTAATTTGGGTTAACTGATGCCAACGAGGCCAAAAACGACCTTTTACCTGTTGTAAAAGACGCACATCATAATGATGTGGCGCAATCGGCTGTGACCGATAACGAAACAATCGATTTTTAATCTTTAACAAAAATTCTTTCACAAAAACAAATATAAAAACGAGAAGACTGCTTTTATTAGGAATAAATTATTTAAAAACAATTTAAACCAATAAAATAGCAATAGCGGTAGCAAAAAATAAAACTACCAAGACTATAGTAATTTGAAAGAGAATTTTATCTACCCCGCGGCGAGTACTGTACACATTACTAGATCCACCAAAAGCAGCGCCTAGGCCCGCACCTTTTTGTTGCAACAAAATAACAATAATTAAAAGTACGGACAAAACCATTTGTGCAATAATTATAATATTTTTTAACATAAGAAATGCTGATTAACTTGAGTATTTAACCTTCCCCCAAATAAGTTGGCTTTATTATACAACAAGGGCCTAAAAAAATCAAGGGGTGTATAGTACACCTTAACCGGTAACACTCTGGTAAACTAAGGGTAACACTTTTAACCCTTAGAAATATATGGCCGGTTCACCTTTAAGCGCTCCGTCGG
>LBSX01000002.1 GCA_000990355.1 Candidatus Magasanikbacteria bacterium GW2011_GWC2_37_14 | reverse complement strand
TATGAACTATTCCACACCTCTACTCAATGGGCCTTTAGGGGCTCATTTTGTATTGGAATGGGTTTCCATTTGGGGCTCATGTTGTATTGTACAAGACTAACACTGGTGTTATATTGTTATTAGTGCTAGTATAGAAGTCTACCTTGAGTAATGAAACAGTTATTCATCCGTTAGCCGGTATAATTCAAGTGCCCTTCGACCTAATTTTTAAGTGTCCCTTTTGGGGAAATTAAGTAAGAGAGTACGAAAAAACCAAAAATAGTATGGCAAAAATAGTTTTGGCAATAAGAGAAAAGTTTAAAATGAAATATTTGGGACCGGCTTTTATAGTAGCGTTTATTATCATAATTTTGGTAACTATTAGTTACATTGTGCCAATTTTTAATCGCGGTAACTCCAATTTGTTTTCTGGCTTTTCCAAGCTTATGATAAGTAATGCCAATGCCCAGGATAATTTTTCTTTGGAGCCAGGTTTGAGTGATAGTTTGGGTGTTGAAGTCAACTCTGATTATATATTAAAAAGTAAGGAGAAAGTCGAAACTAGTTTGATAAAAAATAATTTGCGCTTAGAACCGGCGGTTGCCTATGATTTGGAAACAATTTCAGATCAAGAATGGAAAGTTATTCCTAAAGAGCCGTTGCCAGCAAATACTTTGTTAAAAATTTCTTTAATCACTTCATATCTAAGTACTACTGGTATCCAAGAAGAACGTGATTATGCCTGGGCTTATCAGGTAAAGGATACTTTTAAAGTACTTAATTCTTTGCCAAGAAATGCAGCCTCTGCAGTGCCTTTGAATACTGGTATCGAAATTACTTTTAGTCACGATAATTTTACAAATTTTGATAAATATTTTAGCCTTCAGCCAAGTGTCCAAGGTAGTTTTGAAAAGCACGGGCGGACAATGGTTTTTGTGCCGAAAGAAAAGTTGCTTGAAAAAACGATTTATACTGTTACAATTAAAAAGGGCTTACCTTTAGAAAATTCTGCAGAAGTTTTGGCAGAAGACTATAGTTTTGCTTTTGAATCCAAAAATACAAAAACAAGTAGCAAAAACGAAGGCCAAATTTTTCTTAGTAAAAGATTTTATGAAGTTGCTTCACAGGACAAACCAATTATACAAGTTTCTGCTTATGGTTCATCAATTAGTGCGGTAAGTGCCAAAGTTTACCGTTATGCAAAGGCCGATCAATTTTTGCAGTCATTGAAGGACATAAATAAAATTCCATATTGGTCTTCAAGTCGTGAAGACTATCGAGTAAATACGGACGAAATGTCCGAATTTTTGTCTTTTCCTGTGGAAATAAAAGTTGAAAATAATATTAAGTATATTGAATTTCCACAAAATTTAGAAAAGGGTTTTTATGTGGTAGATCTTCTACAAAATAATAAAATTCAACAGGTGTATATTCAGGTTTCTGACTTAGTAGCCTATGTAAATATTACTGATACTGATACTTTGGTTTGGGTAAATGATTTGTCTACCGGTTTACCTGCAAGTGGTGTTAATGTATTATTTGTGGATAGAGACAAAGTATATAGTACCGATGAAAAAGGTTTGGTGGTAATACCAACACCCGATAATTTTTATTCAGACGTGGCTGGCGAAAATCGTAATAAATTGAGTGTTTATTTGCAGTTGTCCCGAGGCAGTGAACAAATTTTCTTGGAGGCCAGAACCTTGATGAATTTTTCCAAAACCACCAAAGTGGGTGGCGACTATTGGAGTTATGTTTATACTGATCGTCCTTTGTATCAACCAACTGATGTGATTAAATATTGGGGCATGCTAAAAGAACGTAACGGTGAAAAAATAAAGGAAAAAGTTAGTGTGACTTTGTATAAAGAAGGTTATGTGGATTATTATTATCAACCAGTAAAAATTTTTTACCAAGAAGTAGAGTTGGATGACCTTGGGGCTTTCTTGGGTGAAATAAAATTGGACAACTTGCGACCGGATTATTACAACTTACAAATTAAAATTGGTGACGTATTTATTGCTAATAAATATATCTCTGTAGAAAAATACACCAAACCAGCTTACCAATTAAATTTGGAGTCTGACAAAAATTCGGTTTTTGCTGGAGAAGAAATTAGTTTTAAAGCAAAGGCCAGTTTTTTTGAAGGTACGCCAGTATCAAATTTAGCGTTGGTAGTTGATACACCCGTGGGAATTAATAACCAGGTTACCAATCAAACAGGTGATCTAAGTTTTGTGTACACCGAAAAAGATACAAATTGTAAGGAAGATGGTGGACGTTGTTGGCCAAAATATAAAAGTTTTTCTGTTAAGCCGAAGGATAGTGAGTTGGCCGAGATTAATGCTAGTAAATCAGTCCGTGTTTTTGGGCCAGATGTTTATTTGACAACTAAGACAACTTACCCCGAGATTGGCAAAGCTAAGATTGATTATCAAACAAAGTTTATTGATTTGGCGGCGGTTGAATCAACTGACTCACGGAATAATAGTTGGGGCAAAGCGTTGGCACCCAATATTCAATTGCAGGTCCAAGTAACCAAAATAACTTACAAAAAAATTGAAACAGGAACGGTTTATGATTTTGTTAACAAACATAGTTACAAGACTTATAAATATGATCGTGAAGAAAAAGTGGTAGATAATTTTTCTGCCCAAACCGATAGTCAGGGTAATTATTCTTATGAAAGAAATGTTGAACCCGATACTTCTTATATTGTAAGGTTAAAATTTTTTGGTCGGAATGGTTTGTATGATATGAATAGTAGTTATCTTTATTATTACAATGGTACATCTTATAGTTATTACAATAATAATAACTATAAATATTATCATTTACAGGTAGGAGACAATGATAGTAAAAAGTATTTGGCAGGAGAAAATGTAAGTGTAAAATTTTTAGAGAATGATGATTTATTGCCAGGTGGTGAAAATCGCTTTTTGTATACCCAACTTCAAAATGGTTTACAGGAATACCAGGTTGTTAATGAACCTATTTATAATTTTACATTCGAAAAGCGGGACGTGCCAAATATTAATTTATCGGCAGTACATTTTAATGGTAAGTCTTATGACGTTATAGACAGTGGCTATAATAGTGCAGTTGTGTGGTATGATTATTCCGAAAAAGACTTAAAAATAAAATTATCAACTGATAAAGAAAAATATAAACCGGGTGAAGAAGTAAAAATGACAGTTTCGGTGACCGATAAAAATGATCGACCAGTTGAAGCCGAAGTAAATTTAAATTTGGTGGATGAAGCTTTCTACGCCGTGCAGGATGAACAAGTTAGCCCTATAGAAAGTCTTTACGCTCGCGTTTATTCTGGTAGTTTACTTAGTTTACAAACCCATAATTCTATTGACCAATCTTATGGCGGGGCCGAAAAGGGTGGTTGTTTCTTGGCTGGTACGATGATTAGTATGGATAATGGTAGCAAAAAAGTGATAGAAGAAATTGCAGTTGGTGATAAAATAAAAACTTTTTCTAATCCGGTTAGTCAAAAGCCGGCCAGCGGAAAAGTTACTGAGGTTTTTAAGCATACTGTGCCCTTCTATTTAATAATTAATAAATACTTAAAAGTAACGCCTCAGCATTTAATTTTTAGACAAGGCAGTTTTGTAGAAGCTGGAAAATTAAAAGTCGGGGACTATCTGACCAATGAAGCTGGTGAAGAGGTGAGAGTTGAGACGATTGAGCAAGTTAACCAGGTTGTAGAAGTTTATAATTTTAGGGTTGATCCCGAACATACCTACTTTGCTGATGGTATTTATGTACACAATGAAAAAGGTGGTGGGCCAAGAGAATTTTTTACCGATGCGGCTTTGTTTGTAGTAGTAAAAACCAATGGTCAAGGTAAGGCAGAAACAACATTTACTTTGCCTGACAATATTACCTCTTGGCGAGTCACGGCCCAAGGTATAAATGATGATTTGTATGCGGGTGTAAATGTTATAAAAATTCCGGTGTCTTTACCTGTTTTTGCCGAAGTTGCTATTGGTCAGGAGTACCTACTGGGAGATAAACCAGTGGCCAAAGTGCGTGCATTTGGGACCGTTCTAACCACTAATGATCAAGTAAAATTTGGTTTTTCATCAGGTGCTTTTAAGGCAAGTGAACAAATAGCTCAAGCTTTTGCTGCAGTGTATTTTCCTTTACCAGAATTAAAATTGGGATTACAAGAGATGATCTTTTCTTTACAGACTGCCAAAGGTGATGATGCTGTAAAATTACCTCTTAATGTGATTAAGAGTCGATTGCAAGCAAAATTTGCGACTCATGAAGTATTGACTTCTGGTACAAAATTGACTTTGACTGGTAATGATCCTGTAACAATTGTTTTGAGTGATGAAGGACAGAATCAATTGTATTATCCTTTGCAAAAATTAAGTTGGAATTGGAGTGATCGGATTGACCAACAAATTGCGAAAAGTGAATCTAGAAAATTATTAAAGCAATATTACAATGAAACGGTAGTTGATTACACTGTGCCAGGCGTAAATTATCAATTAGCGAGTGGAGGTATTGCTTTGTTGCCATACTCTAGTGAAGAGTTGGAATTGTCTGCTCGTATTGCGCAGGTTGGTACAGCAGGATTTGATGAAGAATCTTTAAAACAATATTTATTTTCTAAATTAGAAAATAAATTATCCAACCACGAAGAAATTTCTTTGGCGCTGTATGGTTTGGCAGAATTGCATGAACCAGTTTTGACTAGGTTAAATGTTTGGCTTGGTGCTCGACAGGATTTAACAGTCAAAGAAAAACTTTATTTGGCTCAAGCTTTGGCAGATTTGGGTAACAAAGAAAAAGCTCGTCAAATGTTTGTGGAAATACTTAATCAGTATGGTGAAACCAAAGATAAATTTATTATTCTAAAAGTTAGTGACAAACCCGATGAAGTTTTTCAGGCAACAGCTTTGTCGGCAGTTTTGGCAGCTACTCTAAATTTGCCTGAGCAAGTTGGTTTGTGGAATTATTTGGAAAATAATCAACAATTGACAGGTAAAGAAAAGAATAGTGATACATTGTTTAATTTGGAAAAGATAAACTACATTCGCCAAGCCTTGCCTCAATTAAAACCAAGTCCAGCTGAAGTGACTTATACTTTGTTTAGCAATAAACAAACGATAAATATAACTGGAGGTTCAGTTCATGCTTTTCAAATTTATCCTAGTCAAAGCAAGGAATTAAATTTTAATGACGTTGAAGGTCAAGTTGGTGTATCGGTGGTGTCACTACAATCTTTGGCAGAGACGGATATTGTGAGAGATAATAGTGTTGGTATCAAAAGACAATACTTGGTCAATGGTAAGCCAACAACCAAATTTAAGGAAGGTGATACTGTAGAAGTTAGATTGATAGTCAATTTCTCCAAAAAGGTCTGGGATCCTACAATTGATGAATTTCAAATTACGGACGTATTGCCAAGTGGGCTAATCTTAATGACCAAGTTGGGCAACGAAAATTACTCTGCTGGAGGCAAAGGTAGTTGTTTCTTGTATCCTTACCAAAGTAATGGGCAAGAAGTAAAATTTATAATCCACCGACGCTGGAGTAATTGTAGCACTGAGCTTCACTATTTTGCTCGAGTCAAGACAATCGGTGAATACATAGCAGAACCAACACTTGTGCAAGCTTATCTTTTCCCCCAAGTGATGAATTATTCTAGTTCGGAGATAATAAATATTTCTCAATGAAAGTAAAATTTATTATTTTTGCCACAGTTATCGTAGTCATTGCGGTTTCCATTTGTCTTGTTAGTAAATCATCGTCAAAAAAATACGAAATGGTTTCGCCAATTTCAGTTTCAGTTTTGCCGGAAATAAAGTTGAAGCCAATGTTTTATGAAGAGAATAATTTTTTTTCCTCAATCGAGAAAACAAAAAATATTAAAGTGGAAAAGAATATTCAGGCTATTGTAGTACCACATCATCTTTTGGCAGGAGAATATATTGCTGGTTTGTTTAAACGAGCCAGCGGTGAAAATTTTTCTACAATTGTAGTCATTGGCCCTAATCACGAAAATATTAGTCAAGAAATTTTGGCAACAACTTTGGCGAGTTGGCAGACTCCTTGGGGCGAGGTGGAGACAGATCGGGGTTTGGTTAATAATTTTTTGGCCGATTTTGGTGAACAGACAGTTTTTGAAGCTTTTCAAAATGAACATTCTGTTGGGGCAATGGCGCCATTTATTAAATATTATTTCCCCGAGGCCAAGATTGTGCCGGTGATTATTAATTCTTATGCCAACATTCAAGATGCAAATAAATTGTCTATTTGGCTCAACAAAAATTTACCGGAACATTCTTTAATAGTTGTCTCGACGGATTTTTCACATTATTTGGATAGAGTAGAGGCCGATCAAAATGATTTAGAAACTCAACAGTGGATAGGGGAAAGGAACACAGAAATGATTGCTCGTTTGAACAATGATTATATAGATTCACCAATTAGTTTAGTAACTATTTTATTATTGGCTCAAAAAAGGAATTGGCAAATAGAAGAAATTTATCATGGTAATTCTTTTGACTTTAGTTTAATAAAACCATCGGAAACTACAAGTTATTTTGGTTTAGTTTTTAGGTAATTTTAAAGAAATATGTATATGAAAAAAATAAATTATCTAAAACCTCCTCGACAATAGGGAGGTTTTTTGTTATTATACAGCATATATCTTATGCCTAATTCAGTTGCCAAAAACACTGCTTTTATTACTTTTGCCTATGTTGGGCAAAAGGTTATTTCTTTTGTTTACTTTACCTTAATTGCCCGTCAAATGGGTGCGGAAAGCACAGGTAAGTATTTTTTTGCCATGTCTTTTACCACTATTTTTGTGGTTTTTGTTGATTTGGGTTTTACCAATGTGCTGGTACGTGAGTCGGCCCGGATCAAAGAAAAGACGCAGGAATATTTTTCTACTATTTTGTCGGTTAAAATTATTTTGGCTTTGTTAAGTTATTTGGCTGCATTTGTAACAATTAATTTAATGGGTTATGGAGTAGAAATAAAAAGTTTGGTCTATTTATCGGCTCTCACCATGCTTTTTGATTCCTTGCACCTTTCTATCTATGGCGTAATGCGGGCTTTGGGGAATTTAAAATATGAAGCCTGGGGGATTGTGGGTTCGCAATTTATTACTTTACTCTTGGGTGGTTATTTTCTTTATTCTGGTAAACCATTAATTTTTTTAATGGTGGCCTTTGTAATTCCTAGTTTTTTGAATGTTTTGTATGCAGCTAGTCGGCTTTACCAGCATTATAAAATTAAATTAATACCCAAATACAACAAAGAAATTTTTAAATATTTAGGTCGGATTGCCTTGCCCTTTGCTTTGGCAGCTATTTTTGCTCGAGTTTACTCTTATATTGATTCAATTATTCTCTCTCAAATGTTGGGTTCTACAGCTGTTGGTTGGTATAGTATTCCATATAAAATTACTTTCGCTTTTCAATTTATTCCTATGGCCCTGGTGGCAGCGCTTTATCCGCGATTTAGCGAATTTTTTATTCATGACAAAGAAAAGTTGGTCTATTATTTTGAAAGGGGAATGAAGTATCTCATGATCATTGTTTTACCAATTGCGATTGGTATTACAATTTTAAGCAAAGAAATAGTTTTGTCGCTTTATACTAGCGAATTTTTGCCATCAATTTTGCCATTAAAAATTTTGATGCTTAGTTTGATATTTTCGTTTTTAAGTTTTCCGATTGGTGCTTTTTTAAATGCTTGCAACAAACAGTCCACCCAAACAGCAATTGTTTTTGGGGTGTTGGTGTTAAATGTAATTTTAAATTTACTGTTAATTCCTGTGTATGGAGTAACTGGCGCGGCAATTGCTGCAGCAACCGGCAATTTATTACTTACAATAATTGGTTATATTTTTATTTCGCGTATTGCCAAACTACCACACAAACTTTTGGCCAAAAATTTTTTTAGTTTATTCTTTTCGGCGCTGTTAATGGGCTTGGCAGTTTATTTTTTAAAAAGTTATTTGCATTATTTGTTGGTAATTGTTTTAGCAGGAATTATTTATACCTTTAGTTTGTTTATTACCAAAGCGATTACCATTTCACAAGTAAAAGAGGCTTTAAGTTTAATAAAGAGATAACGCGCTAAACTGTCATGCTGAACTCGTTTCAGCATCCCAGGGATCCTGAAATAAATTCGGGATGACAAACATAAAACATATGAAAAGAATTTTAATCATCACTCTAGAATTTCCACCACAAGTGGGCGGGATTGCCACTTATGTAGAACAATTTGCCAAGTCATTGCCACCTGAGCAAGTTTTTGTTTTGGCTCCCAAACAAAAAGCTGATAAATTTTTTGATGAACAATTAGCTTTTAAAGTTGTTAGAAAAAATTTATTTTGGCCTGTTTTTATTTGGCCACGCTGGTTAAAATTATTTTTTATTACTCGTAAAATAATTAAGCAAGAAAAAATTGAAGTGTTGTATATCCATCATATCTTACCGGTCGGTTATCTTGGGTGGTTAATGAAAAAAATATTCAATATTCCTTATTTAGTTTTTTCACACGGCACTGATATTGAATTTGGTACAAAATCACCTTGGAAAAGAAAAATGTTGCGCGCTGTGGCCACCAAAGCAGAGAGTTTAATTTTTAACAGTGAATCATTAAAAAATCGCTTATTAAAAATTTTACCAGAGTTTACCAATAAATCATTGGTACTCTATCCTTGCCCAGAAATTGATTTTGCAGTTGTCCCTGGTGAAGAAGTTATAAGTGATTTACGTGGCCAACTAGCTTTGGAAGGTAAGAAAATTGTTTTAACAATTTCTCGAATTGCCGATGGTAAAGGTTTTCCTCATTTACTTAGAATTTTACCAAAGGTTTTGGATAGTATCCCTAATCTGGTTTGGTTAGTTGTTGGTACAGGAAATAAAAAAGATTGGTTTTTGGAAGAAGTTAGAAAAAATGGCTTACAAAGTGTGGTTCGTTATCTGGGTGAAATACCCCATGACAATTTAAAACCATATTATTATTTGGCAGATTTGTTTGTTTTGTTAACCCATCCAGATGAAAGACGTGAAGAAGGATTGGGTATGGTATTTTTGGAAGCTGCAGCTTGTGGTTTGCCAGTAGTGGCTGGCAAGAGCGGGGGAGTAGAAGAAGCAGTAATTACTGGTCAGACTGGTTTGGTCGTTGATATTTTTAAAGGTGATGAAGGTATAGTTAATTCGATAGTAGAATTATTAAAAAATCAAGATTTTGCCAAACAATTGGGAATGAATGCCCAAGAAAGAATACAAACAGAATTTATCTGGGAAAAGCAATTAAAAGTAATTCAAAAGTGGTTATAAAGTATGAATGATTATCTAAAAAATAAATTTAAAGTTTGGTGGCTTGGTTCTTGCTACATTTTTTTAACCTCAGGCTTTCTTACTACTTTGTATATTTACTTTGTAAAAAGAAATATTGATATTAAAGAAATTTTGTTGGCCGAGTTTTTTGGTGCCGTAACAGTTTCTCTAATTATCTTTTATAAAAGAAAATGGCATACTCACCATACATTTTGGTTAGCTTTTAGTTTAATGGCAATTGCCTTGCTAATATTATTTTTACCATTGCCAATAAAATATTTGTTAATTCTTTATACAGCAGTTGCCTATTCGGGTACAATTTTATTTTTTGTGCCTTTTAATGTGTTATTTTTTAAAGAAGGAAATAAAAGTAAAAATTTACAGCATATTACTTTTTATTGGGCCATTATGATTATTGGCGGAATTGTTGGACCTTTGGTTGGTGGTTATTTGTTAGCATCTGTTAATTTAATTTATTTTGTTTTGGTTTCTTTTTTAATTCTTCTGTTTGTAGTTTGTTTGGTTAAATATTTACCAGTAGAAATTTATCTAGTGGAAAAGAAAAAGTTATTTAGTACTTTAAAAGGTTTTCGGACAATTACTATTTTGGACGGAGCTTTGCACAAAGTAAATACGATTACGATTGTGATTTTGTCTTTGCAATTTATTACCAATGCTTTTTCTTTTGGAAAATTTTTATCTTTGGTAAGTCTAGTGGCTTTGGTTTTTTCTTGGCAAACTGCCAAAATTTCTGATCGTTTAAATCAAAGAATGTTTTTTCTTTGGCCATTATGTATGGTTACTGGTTTAGTAACATTTTCTTTGTATTTTGCTACTAGTTTTTATTTGTTTGTCGCTTTAGCCTTAGTTTTAAAAGCTTTAACAATAATGCTCGAACCCATGCGTTCCAATATCCTACAAGACAAGGCCGACAAAAATAATCCTTTAACCTGGATAAGTCGCGAACTATTTTTAAATAGTGGACGTTCGGTTTTATGGTTAACAGCTTTTGTTTTATGGTATTTTAATTGGCAAAGTTTATTATTTATTATTATGGGATCATTATATTTAATTTTCCCCATTTTAGTTCGTTATAAAAATGTTTATGTCGCCAAATCAATTATCCCAGCCATTAATTAGTGTTATTATTCCAGTTTACAATCAGCCAAAAGAATTGGCTCTGTCTTTGGCGTCTCTTAAAAATCAAACATATAAAAATCTTGAGATAATTATTCAAGAAGATAAATTACATGAAGGTGCACCAAAAATGAGGAATAGTGGCTTAGCTAAAGCCAAGGGCGAATATGTAATATTTTGGGATGCTGATGTGGTGGCAGTGCCGGAGATGTTGGAGAAGTTGCAAAAAGCATTGGTAGAAAATCCAGGAGTAAGTTTTGCTTATTGTGATTATTATTTTTTAACTTTAAATTTTGGTTGGGTAAAAGCTTATAAACAAATTATTGCTGGTGAATTTAACGAAGAAAAATTAAGAAAAAATAATTATATTCATTCCACTTCGCTTATTCGTAAAGATGTTGCAATTAAATGGGACGAAAGTTTAAAACGTTTTCAAGATTGGGATTTGTGGCTAACTTTGGCAGAGCATGACAAAAACGGTGTATACGTGCCAGGATTTTTATTTAAAATAATTGCTAAAGGCACCATGAGCTCTTGGCTACCACGTTTGGCTTATAAAAAACCCTGGAAATATTTACCAGGGTTTAGTGGTCGTGTAAAAAATTATGAAGTAGCAAGGGCAGTAATTGCGCAAAAACACAGTTTAAATTTATTTTAAACGGTTGAATACCTTATACAATGTTTTGGTCGTTTGCTCGTATACAGTTGTGTTTTTTAAAGCCAAAGTAAGAACTAAAAGTAAAAATAAAATTCCATAAACATGAAAGAGTGCTGGCATAGTAATATTCATTACTAAAAAGGCCACAATTCCCGCCAATAATCCTACATCAAAATCATGCCAATCGGGTATGGTTTTTATTTTCATAATTAAAATTGCCGCTACAAACAAATATAGTGCTACCAATAATAAGGCCCCAAAAATACCTAGTTCAGCCCACATTTCCAAATAACCCCAGTCAAAATTACTAGTAGTAACAGTATTGAAAATATTATTATCAAAAAAAGTAACGGTGGCGCCTAGACCCGAACCAATAATTGGGTGAATAAGAATTAAAGTATTAATAACAGGGAGAATTAACATTCTAGTGTTACTAGATAATTCAATCTCGGGGTTAATTAAACTCTGAGCGCGTAAACCAACTAATTCTAGTCCTAATGAATTGCCACCGCTAGCAATAAAATTTACAGATATAAAAATTAAACTTAATAAAATTACCACTGTAAAACATTCTCTTAACCATTTTATAAAAGAATGTTTGTATTTTAAAATTATTAAACCAGCGCCAAGAGCTAAAAAGTAAGTGCGAGAAAAATTAAGACAAAAGATTGTTAGGGCAAAAAAACGAATTACGCGCCACATTTTGTGGTGTCTTTCATCTCGCATTAAAAGGGAAGTGATTAAAAGTATTAAAGGTGTAATTAATAAATGTTCTGGTTCAACAATTCTAAAAAATCCATTATAAAGATCGGTTATTTTGCCAATATTTACATCTCTGTACCAAGTATAAAAAATATCATGAATAGTATTTAAACCACTGCTAAACAAAGCAAAAGTAATTAAAGAAAACAAAGCATTGCCGATTATAAAAACAAAGAGCAAGCGTACAAAGTAATTTTGGGTTTTTTCTTCACTAAATAAGTGATTACTAGGAAAGATTAAAAAGAGTAGTGAATAGGGAATTAAATCTTGAAAAATTAAACGTAAGGAATGACCATTTTCTAAACCATTAAATACAGAAAAAATAAGGAAAACAAAGAAAATACTTAGAAAGTAGATTAAAGGTGTTTTGGTAAGAAGTTTTTCTTTTAAGGTATTTTGTCCCAAATGTTGCATTAACCACAGAAAAAGGAAAAAACAAATAAAAATTGTCCGAATAGACAGGCCAGAAATTTCTAAAAAATGGCCACCACCACCCAAAAATAATTCTCCCAAAACCAAATACCAGGCATATTCGGGTTTTTTAAAATATAAAATTCCCAAAAGCATTAGTAATAAAAAAACCAAAATTCCTTGAATAATTAAATGATCTTTGAGTAAAAATGAACCTAATCTAATTAAAAAAAATAAACATAAAAGTAGTAATGTTTGCCATGAAAAGAAAATAGATTTTTTAGTTAAATGTTCTTCGTACATAGTTTTATTTCAAATAGCCATTGATAAAACTTTTAGCGTCTGTGGGTTTGCTTCCTTCAACTTGCAATTCAAGCACTTCTATTGAGCCATTATTACAGCCGACTAGTAATTTGCCATCATTTACTTTAAATTCAGAATTTGAAATTTTGATTTCCGAAGGTGTAATTTGCAAAAGTTTTACACGTTTATTATTCCAAGTAGTCCACACACCTGGCCAAGGTGTATGACCGCGGTATTGATTGTAAATCTCTTTGACGCTCTTGGACCAGTCAATTTTACCATCATCACGGGTTAAAATTTTGGTATAAGTAGCCAAACTGTTATCTTGTGGTTCTGGAGCAATTTTACTCGAAATATACCCCAAAATGGCCTTTGGAAGCTCTAAATTGGCGATTTTGGCTAGCTTGTTGCTAAGGGTGGTATAAGTTTCAGTTTTATCGATAATACAAGCTTTTTGAGTCAAAATTGGGCCTGTATCCATTCCAGCGTCCATTTTCATGATCGTTACTCCGGTTTCGGTTTCGCCATTAACCAGAGCACTTTGGATTGGAGACGCCCCGCGATATTTTGGCAAAAGGGAAGTGTGGACGTTAATAAATCCAAATTTTGGCTGTTCTAAAAGTTTTTGGGGAATGATTAAACCATACTGACAAACAATAGCTAGATCATAAGTTGTAAGTTGTAAGTTGTAAGACTTCTGACTTACAACTTCTAACTTAAGACTGATCGGTTGTTCCACTGTTAAACTATGTTTTTGAGCTAAAATTTTTACGGCTGGAGGTTGTAATTCTTGTTTACGACCAACGGGTTTATCAGGCTGAGTAATTACCAAAGCAATTTCAAAATTAGGATTGTCAAGCAAGCCTTGTAAAATTGTTGAGGCAAATTCATGAGTACCAAAGAAAACTATTTTTATTTTGTTCATATGCGTTTGTCATCCTGAACTTGTTTCAGGATCCCCTGGGATGCTGAAATTAATTCAGCATGACAGATTATTTTATTTCCTGTATATCTTTTGCCTTATCTATAAATAAGATTCCATCCAAATGATCTACTTCGTGTTGAATAACGCGAGCAAAATAATTATGAGCCGCAAATTTAATTTTTTCACCCTTTTCATTCCAGGCTTCTACTTCTATATCAGATTGTCTTTTTACTTTACCAATAATACCGGGAACTGATAAACAGCCTTCTTCATCAATGTTTGTTTTGCGACTAGTTTTTTGCCAAGTTGGATTTACCAATATTAAGTCAAATTCTACAGGTAATTTGTTTTTTTTATCCAATTTCAAAGCTTCTTTGCCAATTATACAAAGACGAATATTATAGCCAACTTGGGGAGCGGCCAAGCCAATACCATCGGAGGTGTACATTTTTGGGCTCATTTCAATAATTAATGTTTGTATTTCTGGGGATAATAAAAAATCACGGTCAATTTCTGTGGAACGTTCGCGTAATTTTGGATTTGGTAAGGTTACTATTTTTAACATAATTTTATTCGCGTCATTCCCGCGCAGGCGGGAATCTTTTATTTTTTGTAAGACCCCCGCCTGCGCGGGGGTGACGCACTTATAATGACAGTAAATTCTACCCCTTTTTGGTCTTTTTGTCAACACCCAATTGTTTACATTTCCAGAAGAAAAGTTTGCCAGGGCTATCCACTTTAGAATCTTTAATTTCATTAAAAATCTTTTGTGCCTGCGTGACTCCAATGCGCTTTATCGTTCCCAAATACATGGCAAATCTTTTACGTTCGCCAAAAGCACTAGAAATAACGTCGGTCCAATAATGAACTTCTGAATGAATATTTTTATTAGTTTTATTAGCAACTTTCTTTTTAAGTATGCTAGAAAGATTATCCATACTTACAATACAAAATTTCCAACTAAATAACCC
This sequence comes from Candidatus Magasanikbacteria bacterium GW2011_GWC2_37_14, assembly GCA_000990355.1. Classification (GTDB taxonomy): domain Bacteria; phylum Patescibacteriota; class Patescibacteriia; order Magasanikbacterales; family UBA922; genus GWC2-37-14. Next base: position 77,598 of record LBSX01000002.1, on the reverse strand, counting down.
ACACCAAATGGACCTTCGTAAGAATAATTTTTAAAAGTATAGTTTACACCTTGAAGAATTCCCAAAAGAATTAAAAACGATTTGTAACCACATTCAGCAGCGTCATCTATTATTTTTTTGTCCAACTGACTAAAGCCAACAGTATTGTGATTTTCCATAAATTCAATAACTTTTTGATCAAACAATTCACCTGATTTTTTGTAACCAGCAGGGGAGTTGGTAGTAAGTCCGTGTGACAAATCGCCCGAGGCAATTACCGCAATACGTTTGTCGCTAGCCATGAATACTTCTTTTAAGAGCGTGCCAAAATCTAAGTGCGTTTTGTTGTCGAGCATAGAGTAACCAATTGGTAAAACTTTACAATTAGGTAAATGGGCACTTAAATAAAAAAGAGGAATGGTTGAGCCGTGATCTAAATTTTGTTCACTTACAAGTTGCACTGGAATTTTTGCCTCATAACTTTTGTGAGAAATTGTCGCGGCGAGCATTGGCTCACCAAGCCATTCTTTTTTGGTTTTTAAATCACCAAAAGTCGAAAAATCACAAGCAAATTTATTATTGGCATTAATTGAAAAAGCATCTGCAAATAAGCTAGCGTGTGGAGAAATTACCACCAAAATGTCTGGTTTACATAAATATAAATCTTGTTCCAATTGTTCTAAAGCTTGTTTGGTTTTGGCAATTTTATTAATTTCTTCTTTACCAATGTCTGGTATTAATAGTGGTGGATGAGGTGTAATAGATGCAAACACTAACATATGGTTATGTCTGTCATTGCGAGGAGGTCAACAGCCGACGAAGCAATCTCACTGAAGCTGGGGATCGCCACGCTCCTGTCGTCGCTCGCGATGACACTTAATAATTAAAAGTTTTCCATTGCCCAGGCAGCAATTTTGCGTGGTTCGGTAAACCTAATATTGTAATTAGGATTACCCATGGTAATAATAATAAATTTCTTTTTGTCGGAATTTCTTTCTACAAGCATTGCCAGTCCAGCCCCAGCTTCGTCCAAATATCCAGTTTTACTAGCCAAAATTTTATAAGCTAAATCAGTTTCATTTACCAAATAATTGCTGTGTTCATCAAAATGTCTTGGTTTGCCATCTTTGTCTGTTAATTCATTGTATTCATAACTCTTCATCCCCATAACTGCACGTAAATCTGTGTTTAGAGTAGCAACTTTAAAAATCTTTGCAAATTCTTCGGCTGTGCCAACATTTTTTATGTCATAACCATAGGAATCTACAAAAAATGTATTATTTAAATTCCAATTACTGGCATTTTTGTTCATTTTGGCTACAAATTCTTTTTCAGTTAAATTTAGACTGTCCACCAGCATTGGTGCGGCTGTATTGATTGAAGAAATCATTAATGACCAAAATAAATGTTCATTGCGAAATTGTTCACCTTTTACTGTGCGAAGATTGCTGTAAGTACACTTTTGAATAGTAGGATTGTAAGTAATGCTATTGGTCATTTGTAAGCCTGTCTGGAGAAGGGTATAGGCAGTCATAATTTTGGTAAAAGAAGCTAGTGGACGCACAGTTTTGATGTTTTTACCAGCCAAGATCTCTTCACTATCATAGTCAGCTATTAAATAAGTGTCAACATTGGTAGTAAATTTTTTGTCTCCCACAAAATTAGTATTATCTTCTGGTGTGGCTACCATTTTATTTTTTATAATTGTGTTGGTAATTGGGGTGGTTGTTTTGTTTTCTATTTTGTCTAATAATGTTAAGCGAGTGGGTAAGTACAGTGGCTGTCCAGTGGGATTATTCATTCCAGTCAAAGTATCTGTCCAAATAACATTTTTCCAATCATAGCCAAATCCATTAAACACTGCTTCGGAAGCAATATGGCGTTTTTTACCATCTTCCATTACATAAATGCGGTTATCACCCTTTATACCAAAAATTGTGCCATCTTTAAATTTTAAAATCTCGCCCATTTCAAAATTTTGTAATTCACCAATTGCTATTTTTTCAATTTTTAAATTAGGGAAATTTATTTTAGCAATTTGTGGGTCAGTGATTGGATAATAAAAATTATCTTTTAAATAGTAATAGGCATTGTTTTCTTTAATATTTACTATTCTGCCAGCTGGAGAATTTTTATTATCCAAAATACTGGCAGTAATTACTTTGCCAATTTGATAAGCATTTAAATCATCTTTTTCCACCTCAATAAATTCTTGGGGATTGTAACCGATTTTTCTAACGGTTTCGGCGCTATCAAAAGGGCGAATAGTGTCAAAATCTACTAAATAGTAATTATTTCCTTGTTTTAAAATTGAATAATTAGCAAAGGTAATTGCCGGCCCTGTTGGTAAATTTTCAATTTCTGTGTTTGGCATGGTGACAATCAATTTTGAATCAAACCGGCTTTGCAAAACACTCATGCTGGTAATTTCGCGTTTTTGCCCTTCTTGAATTAAATAAACACTGGAACTGTTAAAGCCTTTAATTAGGGTTCCGTTTGGATAAATTTGGCCAAACCATTGATTCCACAATTTCCAAAAGTTTTTATTACCTTGTATATGTGGAGTATAGGTATACAAAAAAGCTGTGGCATTATTTTGGGGAATAATAATTTGATTATCAATAATATTGGTTTGGTTAGCTCTTCTAATCCATGGTTCGGTATCTACGTGGTCGTAGTACCAACGAATAATGCCAGCCGCCGCATCTACTTGTTTACCAAAACCCTTATTATTTAAATAACTAGCACATTCCCAGCCACAACCATCGGTTATACCATAACCAGTAGCTCCGTCCAGTTGTTTTTCTGTTGGGCTAGTGTTAGTTATTAAGCTTTGTTCTTTTTGTAGTTTTACGAGTAAATATTTAGGATTAATATTGTAGTCTTGGGCTGCTCGATAAATAATATCCGAAGCTTTGCGTGTTTCTCCATCTTTGTCTTCGGTTTTCCAATTGGCGATAAAGCTTTCATTGTCTGTTAAAAATGCCTGAATTTCTTCGCGGGTAAGGCTGTTATGGTCTTGCATTTCTTCGTCGGAAATTAGGTAATTAGGATTAAAATTGTCTTCATTTACTGCAAAAACAGGGGAATAAGACAAAACAAAAACCACTAATAATAAACTAATAGTCAGCTTGTGGGGCAGATTTTTCATAGTAAAGCCATTATAGCACATTTTTGGGTAATAAAAAACCACCCAAATGGGTGGTTTAAAGATACAAACTTTTAAGCAGCTTCAGCTCGCATTTCATCATTTTGAGCTGAACGTTCGACAAAAGCATTGCCTAAAGCAATTTTTGTTGCATCATCAGCCATTCTCATAAAACCTAATAATTCTCTTGTTTTTCTTGCGTCTTTGACGTCCATAGTCAGTACTTGTTCTACTGACCAGGCACCTGGTTGTTCTCGTCTTTCTGTTGACATATTAAATTAATTTAAGATTTAATTAAAAAGTGGATGTTTTTTATTTACTGCCTCTGCTAGACTTTGTTCACCTAAAACAGGTTCTTTACCTGCTTCCATAAAGCCAACAGCTTTTTTAATGGTTAATAAAGCTTGTTTAGCTCGTTCCGAACCAGGATTATCTACCATAATTTTACCAATACGAAACAATTGTTCATTAATATTATCCCAAGCATCAAAACACTCTTGAAATTCGTGTTGGTCTCTGGCGTTTTCCGGTGTTATTACTGGGCCTCGAAGTTGTTCTGCTGGCATAGTTTTTAATAATGTAGTTAATAATATTAATATTATAGACTAATTTTTTGAATATTGTCAAGTTTTATTTTTTAATAATCTTAACACCTCGAAATCCTAGAACTAGTGAAATTAAGACTACTAATTTTAAAATATAGTGACCATTTAAATCTAAGAAGTTTTTAGTAAAAGGGGTAAAATTACCAACAAGAATGTGAACGATGATTGCGAGTGGTAAAACAAAAAATAACCAATTAATTTTTGGAATATCAAGTCGTATTTTTTTAAAGAGTCTGGTGAGTAGGGGAGACAAGAGCCAAATTCCCAAATAAGATATGGCAAAATCAAATATTGCGTATCCGCCTAGTCGGTATTGTCGCAGGAGTTCGATAGTGGTCATTTATTTTATTGTTAAATTTTTAAATCTTTTTTTAAACATTTTATAACCTTGTTCAAAAGTACAAGGACAACCACAAAGAGCGTCTTTCATAATAAAAAGTGGAGTTTGCTGATAGTAGAGCTTGGAACGATACAAAAATTTATTATCTTTTTTTCCTCCATACAATTTGTACACTTTTTTAACAAAATCATCACCATACTCCCAAAGTCCAGTAAAATCACCAGCCGGATCGGCCCAGGCTTGGTCGCTAAAGTCAATAATATTAATTTTTTGTTCTTTTTTATCCCAAAGAATATGTTCCCAACACAAATCATTATGAATAAAAACATTGGAATGTTTAAAACTATTTTTAAATTCCACTAAATAATTTCTTATTTGTTTTATTTCATTTTCTTTTAATTTTGGAAAAACAAATTTTTCGGTATTAGCAATCAAGCGAGTGTAATTTTTCTGGTCATTCACGGTTCTAACTTGATATTTGTTTACAATGTTTTTTGATGTCTGATGCAGAATTGTCAAAAAATTTGCTAGCTGTTTGGTAAACTCATGTTTTTCTTTAATAGTTAAATGTTTAAATTTTGCGGGACTGAGTTCTTGTCCAAGTAGTAGGGGATAACCGGCAAAAGTTTTATCTTTGGCAATAAATTGATAATCTGGCAAACCAACCAATAACTTGTTTTTTAAATATTTAAGTATTTGTGTTTCGTTGAAAAGCTGACTTTGCAAATCTTTGGCTTTTTCTTTGGGAATACGAAAAACCAATTTTCCATCAAAAATAATTACATCATGATCCCAACCATGAGTGAGATATCTATATTTTTTCCATTTGATTTGCGGAAATTCTTGTTGAATTTTTTTAATTAAATTTTGTTCTGTCATATCGGTAACATTATAACATATCTAAAACGAACAAAAAACAAGCCTGGCAAGGCTCGTTGGTTTCCCCCCTTGTTAAAGGGGGGCTGGGGGGGGTTATTCGCAAAAGTACAAGAATTAAACTTCTAATGAGTGCGGCTTTAATCCTTTTCCAAATCATCAATTACAATTTTAATTGCTTCAACTACACCTTCTAGATTTTTTCGTACCTGTTCGTTTCTTACACGAAACACATAAAAATCAAGGTTTTCGAGTGTTTTTTGACGCACAAGATCTTCTTCAAACCGATACTCATGATCAGAACCATCAACTTCAATAATAAGTTTTAATTTAAAACAAACAAAATCAACAATATAGTTATCAATTGGTTTTTGTCGAGAAAATAAATAGCCTTTAAGATTCTTTTTACGCAAATGAAACCAAAGTAATTTTTCCTCTTTGGTTTGGTTATTTCTTAATAACCGAGAATTTGCTTTTAAAGTAGGGGAATATGGTACTTTCATAAATTCTTTACAAATAACCCTCCTAACCTCCCTTTAATAAGGGAGGAACTGACTTACTAGGCTATTACAGGTGGCTTATTGGCGAATAACCCCCTTAATCCCCCTTTGATAAGGGGGAGAAACGAGGTGACTCACTTGTTACCAACAAAAGAAATGTAGTTATTTAATAATCAACTTATCTTTCCCCACATCCACACTAACTGTTTGACCTTCTTGCACTTTACCCTCAATAATTTGCATTGCCAATTGATCCAAAAGTTCGGTTTGGATAATACGTTTTAGTGGGCGAGCACCCAAATTTGGATCATAACCTTTTTTGGCCAACCAGTCTTTGGCTTTACCCGAAATTGCCAACGTAATTTTTTTCTTGGCTAAACGAATCAAAACAATTGCCAATTGTAAATCCACAATTTGTCGAACTTGTTTTTCGGATAGGGGATGAAAAGTAATAATTTCGTCAACGCGGTTTAAAAATTCCGGCTTAAACTGCTCTTTCAATTTTTCCATTATTTTGCCTTTTATATTTTCTTCGTTAGATTTATTTTTTTTATCATTACTATCGGAAAAGCCAAATTCACCGGCGCTACCCATTTGCATAATCATTTCCGAACCAATATTACTGGTCATAATAATTACGGTATTTTTGAAATTTACTTTACGACCCTTGGCATCGGTTAAATGGCCATCATCCAAAATCTGAAGCATCATATTAAAAACTTCTGGATGAGCTTTTTCTATTTCATCAAACAAAACGACCGAATATGGACGGCGACGAATCACTTCGGTTAATTGTCCACCCTCGTCATAACCAACATAACCAGGAGGAGAGCCAATTAATTTACTAGTAGAATGTTTTTCCATATATTCACTCATATCTACTCGTACCAAAGATTCTTCATCATTAAACAAAAATCCTGCCAAAGCTCGTGCTAATTCGGTTTTACCAACACCAGTTGGTCCCATAAATATAAATGAACCAATTGGGCGTTTTTCTTCGGCCACACCAGCGCGAGAACGACGAATAGCATTGGCTACCGCGGTTATCGCTTCGTTTTGACCAATTACGCGTTTCTCTAATTCGTCTTCCAAACGGGCTAATTTTTTAATTTCATTTTCCAGCATCTTTGACACCGGTATACCAGTCCAACGCGAAACTACTGCACCAATATCTTCTTCGGTTACTTCTTCTTTCAAAATTCCCCGACCTTTTTGTATATCTAACAATTTCTTTTCTAATTGTTTAATGGCATCTTCCATTAAAGGAATTTTGCCATAACGAACCTCGGCAACTTTTTGTAAGTCGCCTTTACGTTCTTCAATTTCGGCAAGTTGTTTTAATTTATCAATTTCTTTTTTATTTTCACGAATTTGGGTAATCACTTCTTTTTCATTTTTCCAGTGAATTTCTAATTCATTGCTTTGTTCTTTTAAATTTGCCAATTCTTCTTTTAATTTTTTTGATCGTTCTTCAGATTCTTTATCAGTTTCTTTTTTTAAAGCTCGTAATTCAATATCAATTTTCATCATTTTGCGTTTCATCTTGTCTAATTCATCGGGCATTGAATCAATTTCAAGGCGCAATGCCGAAGTGGCTTCGTCAATCAAATCAATTGCTTTGTCGGGTAAAAAACGATCAGTAATATAACGATTGGAAAGTTCTACGGCAGCCACAATTGCTGGGTCAGTAATACGTACACCATGATGCACTTCGTATTTTTCTTTGATACCACGCAAGATGGCAATAGCGTCCTCTACATTTGGTTCATAAACCATTACTGGTTGAAAACGACGCTCAAAAGCCGCATCACGTTCAATGTATTTTTGGTATTCTTTTAAAGTAGTCGCGCCAATAGTGTGTAATTCACCGCGAGCCAAGGCCGGTTTTAACATATTGCTGGCATCTACCGAGCCTTCGGTAGAACCAGCGCCAACAATAGTATGTAATTCATCAATAAACAAAACAATTTTTCCAGCAGATTCAATCACTTCTTTTAAGACTGCTTTAAAACGTTCTTCAAATTCACCACGAAATTTGGTACCTGCTACTAGGGCACCCACATCCAAAGAAATGACTTCTTTATCTTTCAAACTTTCTGGTACATCACCATTGACTATTCTTTGTGCCAAACCTTCCACAATCGCGGTTTTACCAACCCCAGGTTCACCAATCAAGACAGGATTATTTTTGGTACGACGAGTTAATACCTGCATTACCCGACGCACTTCATCATCTCGGCCAATTACTGGATCTAGTTTTTCTTTGCGGGCCAAATCAGTTAAATTTTTGCCATATTTTTCCAAGGCTTGATATTTTTGTTCTGGGGCAGGGGAGTCAACTTTTTGCGTGCCACGGATTTTGGCTAAAGTTTTTAAAATCTCATTATATTGTACTCCTTGGCGTGACAAAGCATCACTAATTGGGTTTTTATTGGTTAAAAAAGCCAAGAGCAAATGTTCTACACTAATGTATTCATCACCCATTTTTTGTACTTCGTTTTGCGCATTTTGCAGAATATACACCATTCCTGGTCCAAGTAATATTTGCCCTAAATTCCCCGGCTGAGGACCAGAAAATTGTTTGGGAATAGAATTAACCATCTTGTTAATTTCGGTTCTTAATTCTTCCAAATTTATATTTAATTTTTTAAAAATTGAAACTACCACACCAGTTTCATCTTCCAGTAATGCAGCAAAAAGATGAGGTGGTTCTACTTGAGGGTGACCATTATCGCTAGCAATTTGTGAAGCACGTTGCAATGCTTCTTGTGATTTGTGGGTAAAATTTTGTGGGTTCATAATGGTTGTCATCCTGAATTTATTTCAGGATCTTTCATAAAGTTATAATTTTTTAGAAATGTGTTTACAAGGATAGATGCTGAAACAAGTTCAGCATGACAGTGAGTTATCACTCACTACCTTTGAGTGCTAATATTATACCAGCTTGATTTTTTTTGTCAAATTTGCTAATATTAATATATTAATCATTGAACGTATGCTAGACAATTTCAAAAAAGAAACAAAAAAAGTTGGGACAGAAGTTAAACAAAAAATTGGTACTTATGTTTTGGCTGGATTTGGGTTAGTGGCTGGTTTGGCCTGGAATGAAGCTATAAAAGGATTAATTGAAAGATATTTTCCCCTTGCTTCTGGTGGGGGACTTTTGGCCAAATTTATTTATGCGGTGATTATTACGATTGTGATTGTGGTTGTGTCTATTTATATTTTGAAATCAGAAAAAAGTAATAAATAATTTATCCATTGTGAACGTTCTTAATGTAAGAATAGACAATTTATCAATAACAGAAGTACTTGAAAAAGTTACTGAATTTTTGAATTCAAACAAATCGCATAAAATTTTTACCCCTAATCCAGAAATACTGGTTGACGCGCAAAAAGACAACTATTTTAAAACTGTTTTAAATAGTGGAGATTTGAATGTTTGTGATGGAACGGGTTTAAAGCTAGCAATGTGGTTGCCCCACTCTTTCCAAGAGGGGGTAGGCCTGCCCGACATGCCGTCAAGGCAGGCGGGGGGAGTTGCCGAAGCTGATGAAACTCCGGCAAACTCTACCGGCCTTCGGCCACCTCCTCTTAGAAAGAGGAGGATAACGCGTTACCCTGGTATAGACTTAATGCATGATATTTGTGCTTTCGCAGAGAAAACGAATAAAAGTGTATATTTATTAGGGTCGGGAAGCGAAGAGGTAATAAGAAAGACAGGTGACGAATTAAGAAAAAAATTTAAAAATTTACAGATCGTTGGGTTAAACAAGGGGATGAAGATTAAAAGATTAAAAGATTACAAGATTAGTTATGATAAAGAAGAAAATGACGAAATTGTTCAACAGATTATTATGTCGGCCCCAGACATCCTTTTTGTCGCCTTTGGTCATGGTAAACAAGAAAAGTGGATTAATGAAAATTTAAAAGACTTACCAAGTGTCAGAATTGCCATGGGTGTGGGTGGAGCTTTTGATTATATATCCGGAACTGTTAAACGCGCCCCTTTATTTTTACGTCAAATTGGGTTAGAATGGTTGTATCGCTTAATCAAACAACCACAAAGAATTAAAAGGATTTGGAAGGCGACAGTAGTTTTTATTTATTATTTATGCTTTCACAAAAAAGTCTAAAACATTTAAATAAGATAGAGCAAAAGAAATTTCGCCAAGCACAGGGTGAATTTATTGTTGAAGGTGTTAAAGGTGTAAAAGAAGCAATGCTTGCTCAAGCGAATGTTGTTTTGTTAGTAATTGAAAAAACAAAGGATAGTGAGCCAGATTTTTTAGATTTAATTAACCTGGCTACCAAAAATGATATTTTGATTGAATATTGTAACGAAAAAGAAGCCAAGAAACTTAAAACCACTGAGACTTTTCCTGGGATTTTGGCTGTTATAAAACAACCAAAAGTAATTTTAAATGATTTTGACGGGACAATTATTTGTTTAGACGGGGTTAAAGACCCAGGAAATTTGGGAACAATTATTCGCACTGCAGATTGGTTTGGTGTTAAAAGCATATTATTATCCGAAGATTGCGTGGATTTATACAATCCTAAAGCTGTGCGGAGTACTATGGGTTCTATTTTTCATCTAAATATTTTAGAGAGTACTAATGTTGTTCAAGACCTTACAAAGCTTCAAAAAAATGGTTATGTGCTTAATGGCATGGTAATGAATGGTGATAAGTTGGACAAAGTTAATAAGAAAAATATGAATATTTATGTTTTTGGTAGTGAATCGCACGGAATACGACCAGAAGTTGAAAAAATGCTAGATAATAAGTATACTATTCTAGGTTGCCCTTCGGCAGGCTACCCTCGGCCTGAGCTCGGGTCGAAGGCAGGGCAAGCCGAATCACTTAATGTGGCTGTAGCTTGTGGAATTTTATTAAGTAAGATTTAATTTTATGCCTGAAAAAGGCCAAGATATTGGTGGGGGTCGTCAATTTTTTCCCAATGACGGATTTCTTCATGATATACTTCATTTAGAACAATGTGATGTTGGTCATAGACCACTAGTGGCACCAATTTTGCACGAAGGAACGATTAGGTTGGCTACACATACTCCAGATAACATATTAACTGATATTGAAAAAGGCAGACAGGCTGATACAGAGTTTGTTATAGAAAATTTCGATGACTTACTTAGAGAATATTTGAAACAAGAAGATAAAGTGCCAAAGAATATTAAGTTACAAATATTAAAATATGAAGATGTACCGGTAAATGTTCGTAGTTTTGTTTTAAAAAGATTCAATAGATTTTTAAGAGATGTTAAACAATTAAATCATGATGATGTTTATTAATTAATATGATTCGTACACGTTTTGCACCTTCACCAACAGGTTTTTTACATATTGGAAATTTTAAAATGGCATTAACAGATTTTATACTTGCCAAACAAAACGGCGGGGAGTTTGTTTTACGAATTGAGGATACAGATAGAGAAAGATTGGTTGATGGTGCTATGGAAAGTTTACTACGAACTTTAAAATGGGCGGGAATTGAACCAGACGAAGGTGTAAAATTTGATTTGAACAATAAAATTGTTCAAATTGGCGGTAAAGGTCCATATATTCAATCGGAACGATTGTCTATCTATCGTCAATTTGTAAATGAGCTTATAAATAACAACCATGCTTATTATTGTTTTTGTTCCAAAGAGCGTTTGGATGAGGTGCGAAAAATTCAAGAATTAAATAAACAAGCAAGTGGTTACGATGGTCATTGTCGTAATATTAGTTTAGAAGAAGCAAAAAAAATGATTGAAGCAGGGGAGTCGGCAGTAGTTAGAATGAAAATGCCCAAAGAAGGTGTTACTAAATTTACTGATTTAATTCGTGGCGAAGTAAGTTTTGAGAATAAGCTTGTTGACGATCAAGTAATTTTAAAGTCTGATGGTTTCCCCACTTATCATTTAGCAGTGGTTGTGGATGACCATTTAATGAAGATCACCCACATCGTTCGTGGCGAAGAATGGCTTTCTTCTACACCAAAACATATTGAACTTTATAAAATGTTTGGCTGGCAACCACCATTGTTTGCTCATTTACCATTACTTTTAAATCCAGATCGTTCCAAACTTAGTAAACGTCAAGGTGATGTGGCGGTAGAAGATTATATTAAAAAAGGGTATTTGCCTGAGGCAGTAATAAATTTCGTAGCATTTTTGGGTTGGAATCCAGGCGATGAACGGGAAATTTTTAGTTTAGAAGAATTGGTTAAAGAATTTTCTTTGGAAAAAGTAAATAAAGCTGGGGCAGTATTTAATTTGGAAAAATTGGATTGGTACAATAGGGAATATTTGAAAAAAATGAGCAATGAAGAGTTAGTTAAGAGATGTGGAGTTTTGTTTGAAGAAAAGTATCATATTTCAGATAACAAATGTCAGATAGCACTTGATAAAGTTGTAGGACTTGAAAAAGAAAGAGCTACTACCTTGGTAGAGTTAGTAGAAAATGTAAAATTTGTTTTTGAATTAGGGGAATATGAAGCCGAATTATTGGTTTGGAAAAAAAGTGATAAAGCCAAAACTAAGGAAAATTTGGCTAAATTAAGCCAAATTTTAGCTAAATTGAGTGATTTTTCAAAGGAAAAACTTGAATTGGTAATAGGGGAGTGGCTAAAAGCAGAAAATATAGGCACTGGCGACGTTTTATGGCCTATGCGTGTGGCACTTTCCGGACAAAAAAATTCTCCTGGGCCATATGAAATTGCGGAAGTTTTAGGTAAAGATGAAAGTTTACGACGTATTAATCAAGCAATTGCAAAATTGTGAGAGAAATTTATTTATGTTATAATATAGTCATGAAGAAATTTCTGGCTATTTTTATTGTTTTAATCAGCATTTTGATAGTGCCATTTTTTGTTTATGCTGAGCCAAGCCGAAGTGTTGTGGAAACTGGTGGTAATAGCACAGAAATTGATACTTTAAATAAACAAATTGCCGAAAAACAAAACAAAATTAAAGAATTAGAAAAAAGTATTGAGGATTATAAAAATAAAATTAGTCAAAAACGTTCTGAAGCAGTTTCGTTAAAAAATCAAATGGCAATTATTGATAATCGTGTCGCAGAATTAGCCTTGAACGTACAAGTCACCGAACAAAAAATTGCTTCTCTTAATTTAGAAATAGAAGCTTTGCAACTATCTATACAAGACAAAGAAGCAAGTTTGGCCAAACAGAAAAAGATTTTAGGTGGTTTGATTCGTTCGATTTATTATCAAGGTGATAAAAATTATTTAGAAATTATTGCTACTTATAATAATTTTTCTGATTTTTATAATCAATTTCAATATTTACGTACTGTACAAGATAGCTTGGGCCAAAGTGTAAGAGGCTTACGAATTATAAAAGGGGAATTGGACCTAAAAAAATTAAAAGTTACTGAACAAAAATTAACTTACGAAAAAACTCAAGAAGAATTAAAACAAAAAAAACAAGATTGGGAAGATCAGGCAAATCTTAAAAGTAATTTATTGGCACAAGTACAGTCATCCGAACTTAAATATAATACTTTATTGGGTAGTTTACGTACACAGTATCAACAAATTGAAGGTGAAATTGCTGGAATTGAAAAACAAGTAAGAAAAAAACTAGAGGCTGAGAAAAAAATTGATGATTCTGGAGATGCTGACACTATTTTTGGCTGGCCAGTACAAAGTCATTACGTAACTTCAAATTTTCATGATCCCGATTATCCTTATCGTAATGTATTTGAGCATACAGGAGCAGACATTAGAGCTTCCCAAGGTACACCAGTAAAAGCAGCTGCTAGTGGTTATGTAGCCATGGCAAAGGTTTGTAGCTTGGCTAGTTGTTATAGTTATATAATGTTGGTTCATTCTGATGGTTTGGCCACAGTATATGGTCATTTAAGCAAGATTGTTGTAAAAGCTGATCAGTTTGTAACTCGTGGTGATGTAATTGCATATTCTGGAGGTACACGTGGCACTGTTGGGGCCGGACCATTTGTTACTGGCCCACATTTGCATTTTGAGGTGCGTTCCAATGGCATACCAGTCAATCCACTCAATTATTTGCCTTAAATGCTAAATTAAGGGTATAAATGTATTATAAAAGGCCGTTAAACGGCCTTTTAATTATTAGAAAATATTTTATAAAATAAATATTATACGTGCTATTGAATAACCAGATTGTGCGACAACTTTTTGTTGTACAATCTGGTTGATATTATACGACGCAAATGAGGTGTAAATAATAAGATTAGTTTAGGATTATCGAAAGTAGTAGAAAGAAGGGTTTTACTTACTATATAGCGTCGTATAATATACATTGTGCGACGTTATATACCTTTGGAAAAGAGGCTCTTTGCCTCTATTCCCTACCAGTGTTTAACAAAAATTATTGCCAATAAATTTTATTTAAATATCGCAAATCAATATATTTTAAATTATTTTGATCTACATTTTCTTTTTGTAATAGATGCTGAAATTTAACAAAATCATTTTCTGGATTATTACCAAACCTAATTTTTATATTCCAACCCTTGTTAGTTATTATCTCCCCTTCTAAGGGGTTGCTCTCTATTAAGAGGTATTCAAATTTTAAATTTGTATATTTATTTAATTGATTAAACCAACTTATGGTGTCACTAACTATTTGTTCATTTAAATTTGTTTGATTAATATCTATGTTAGTTCTTTTATCGTAAATGATAGGATAATCGCCCATTTCTTTTTTAATTTGCGTTACATTGGGAGTATGTTTTTTATTTATTTCTTCTACTAAGATTGGTGTGCCAGTGGTTGAAGTGGAATTCAAAATTGATGTAGTTTTTTGCCATTCATCATCACCTACTAAGCGTAATGGCTCAATTACTTGTCCTATAGTATCCAAATAATAGTATTTTTGTCCATTATCATAAATAATTTGTGATATTTTTTCTTTAATAGTGATTTTTAATTCGTTGGGAAAAATTTTTTCTGTGGCAATTGTTTCTATTGGGTAGCGTTCTTTTAAAATATCATTTACTTCACTTAAATTAACTAAAAAGTAATTTTTTTTTGGTAATATACCAAAATGATAATAATTTATAATACCCTTAACAGTTTCTTGTAGCTTATCATTATTTATTCTTTCTTCTCCTTGCAGAGTAATCTTATTAATATTAAAAAAAGGATGATAAATTAATATAGCAAAAGTGCCAAATAAACTAACAGTCAATAAAACAATTTTCAATTTCTCAAAAATTTTAGATTTTTGTTTGATTTTGCATGAATTTTGTTTATGATATTGCCAAGTGGCTTTTCGCAGGCCAGTGTCTTTGGAAAATACCAAACAAGAGGCACTTCTTACTCCCCTTTTGACTTGTTTCTTGAATTTATATGGATTAAAAAACATAAATATTAAAATCTTCTTTTAATTCTTCGCAATGTTTCTATAATCCAGGCAAAGCAATATTTATAAGAAATTGGTAAATCTTGACAGTGTAACAGATCTTTCTGATAACCACCAAAACCTTTTTTAAAATGAGTGATACCTTTAAATGGGTGGTTTTTTTTAGCATTTTCTGGGGCAATACCCCAAAAATTATAATATTTTATTCCTCTTTTTTTTGCTTCTTTTATAGCTTCCCATTGGAGTAAATACGAGGTTGAAATTTTGTGATTTAAATTTAATGAAGCACCATGTCTGTAGGCGGCCATATTACCATAATAAATAATTACAGCTGAAGAATCTAATTCGTTTGTTGACAAAAAACCATTAAATATTAAACATTGATCTTTTAAAGTAAAAGAATTGAATTCATTAGTTATGTATTTATTAGAAAATCTAATAAATTTATGTCTTTTGGCTGTTTCATCATGTAATTTATTAAATTTATTAATATCATCGGATTTTTCAATTTTTACCCCTTCTTTTTCACAACGCTTAATTAAATAACGATGGGTTTTGTCCATTTGCTGTAATAATTCTTCTTGAGTTGTGGCTAAATCTAATAACCAGGTTGTTTCGGCTAATACGTGTATTGGGGATGATCTAAAACCCAAATTTTTGTATAATTCTTTATTTTTTATTGAATCTTCTATAAAAGGACTAACTCTAATAAAGTCATAATTATTTTTTTTAGCAAATTCTTTTAAATAAGAAAAAAAATCTTTTAATCCCCTTTCACCAATTGGACCATAGGGTAAGTAAAGAAAATTTCCTCGTCTAGCATGGACAGTTACTACTAACGACCCCCCAATTAAAATATTATTTTCAAAAATACCAAAAATCCAAAATTGTTCACCAATTTTTTCATAAAATTTACCATATTGGACAGACTGGACAAACAAAGTGTTCAGTTGTTGTAAATTGAAATTTTCCCAAATTTCATGATTTGTTATTTTTTCTATTTTATACATAGTTATTTAACAAGTCTACTATACGTTTAGCATCTTTTTTACTAATTGTTGGGTCAGTTGGTAAATTTACAGACATTTGAGCAAGCTTTTCATCATTAGGGCAATTTCCTAATGTATAGCCAGCGATTGATAGATCAATGTCTTTGGGAGCCACCGGGGCATCGTACCAATTACCTAAAATAATATCATTTGTTTTAGAAAACTTGTGTAATTTGTCAGGATTATTAGTTAAAATTGTATAACGCAACCAAACAGAATCGTTATCCCAATTTGGTTTAATAAATAAATTGTTAATTAAATTATCGTGATAATATTTAGCCAAAGTTTGGCGATGTTTTAAATTATTGTCCAAATTTACTAATTGTTGATTTAAAATTTGAGCTAAACAGTTTGGCAATTGTGCTGGGTAAGCAGTTACGGGCAAGCCTATTTTTTCTTCGTTATAAATAATTCTTCCATAAAATTTTAAGGTTTTAGCAATTTTTAAAATTATTTTACCAAGCAAAAGATTATACAATGGTTTGCAAAAATAAAATATCGGATAATAAACCAAATGTTGAATAACTTTTTTAAGCGGGGTTTTTGGTAATTGTTTTTGAATTTCAATTAATCTCTCTGTTAATATTTTATTATTGGTAATTACTCCCCCACCTCGAATACATGAGATAATTTTGTCTGGTCCAAAACTAATTATAGCTGCTTCACCAAAAGTACCCAGATATTGATTATTATATTTAGCGCCAAGTGAGTGTGCACAGTCTTCAATAATTTTTATATTATGTTCTTTAGCAACAATTAATAACTTTTCTAAATTAGCTGGTTTACCAAAAGTATGTTGGATAATTAATATTTTGGTTTTGGGTGTTATTTTTTTTATTAAATCATCTTCACTCATGTTAAAATCATCATTCACATCTACATAAACAGGAGTAGCGCCAGTCCAACGAATAGCATTGATTACTACCATACAAGTATAAGCCTGGACTAGAATTTCACTATTCCGTGTACTGCCAAGTGTTTGTAGAACAAAATAAAGTGCTGTTCGACCACTATCAAAAGTAATGATCTTGTTTACGTTTAAATATTTTTCTAAATATTCTTCGGCCTTGTTTGTTTCATTACCTTTTTGAATATTTTTCCAGTACCAAGGTAAAAATAAATATTTTAAAGACAAAATTAAATCGTCTTTAGTAAGATTAGGGGCAAAACCAGTAAAAATTTGTTTTTGTAAAAAAGACATATTTATTTTTCCAATTCTTTAATAATATCTATGGGCATACGATTTTCCAATAAAATTACACATTCCTTGTCTTTTAATGATCTAAAATAAGATAATAGATCTGTTGGATCAAAAATACTTTTTATTTCTGTTTTATATTTAGTGCCAACTCCCTTTCGCAGGGCTTCTTCATTGTCACGAGTAATAATTACTAACTCTTCAGCTACCAAAGAAATCTCTTCACCAATACACTCATGAAGCTCTTCACTGTTTCCACCTAGCTCCAACATTCCTCTAGTAATTACGATTCTTCTTTTTTGTGATGAATATTTTTGCATTACACCCAAAGCAGCCTTAAAACCGTCTGGGTTAGAATTATAACTATCATTTATAATAATTGCCAAACCATAATTTTTTATATGAAATGATCCATCGGGCATTGATAAAATTTTGCAACTTTTGATTATGTCATCATCGGACATTTTTAGAAATTTTGCTACTAAATAACAGGGCGCTATATTCATAAAGTTGTGTTCTCCTACAATAGAAGCTTCAATAATTATGGTTTGATTAGAAAAAATTCCTTCACAAAGAATTCCTTGATTTGTAGATTTAATATTCTTTAGAAGAAAGGTTGGTTTGTATTCTTCGTTATAGCCAAAAGTATGTACTTCGCAATTTAATTCATGAATTAAACCACGACAAAGGTTGTTGTCCGAATTAATTATTGCCAAACCGTTTCCTGGTAAAGATTTTAAAAGTTCATATTTGGTTTTTTGTGTAATTTTGATATCGCCGAATAATGATAAATGCTGTTCATTTATAGCCGTTAAAATACCAATTTTCGGATGTACCATATCGCAAATAGCTTGAATATCACCTTCGTTGTAAGCACCCATTTCACAAATAAAAATTTCTGAATTTTTAAAATCATTTTTTAAAATAAATTTAGCTACACCAATTTCAGTATTAATATTGCGTGGCGTTTTTATAACTTTAAATTTTTTTTCTAAAACATGATATAAGAAATTTTTTACTGTAGTTTTTCCATAGCTACCAGTTATGCCAACTACTATTAAGTTTTTTTGTTTCTCTATTTTTTTTGTAGCTTTTTTAATATAATATTTTTTAACCAAAATAGTAAATAAATTGACAAAATAGATAACAAAACCAAGTAAAAAAGCTCTTATCATTAATAAGAAGAGTAGAATCTCCCAATCATGTGATTTTAAGAAAAGTCCACCTTCTAAACAGAAAGTGAATAATAAAATTAACAAGGCTTTTTTTGTAAAAACAGGATGTAGTAACTTTCTAGAGTAAAATTTGTAAAACGCATTTAAAAAATCTAATGTCAAAATAAAAATTATAGAAAATTTAAAAATTAATAAATTGAATGGTAAAAAAAGTGCAACAATAATTAAAATAATACGTAATGAGATACGTCGTTGAAAAATCAATTGTCTTCCTTGTATAGTGGATAAAAAATCTTTGGCTCTGTCCCAGCGCCATTCTTTCAATTGCCAATAATAAGTGAGTTGTAAATAATCAGCTAATGCACTAATCAACCAAAAAACAAGAATAATTATGTTTATGGTGTTAATCATATATTTTTTTCAAGAAAAGATTTTATTAAATATAAAAGTTTTTCTGGTATTTGTAGGTGTAATCCATGTCTTCCACCATTAACTATTTCAAGTTTAGAGTTTTTTATTAATTTATTCAATTGATTAGCATCAGCAACTGGTAGATAACCATCCATTGTACCCCAAACAATTAGAGTTGGTATAGTAATTTTACTAGCTTCCACTCCCCTGTCTTGACGAATAATATTTTTAAAAATTTCTCGTTTAATGCCCGAACTATCATGATAATCTTTGGCACCAATTGCTTGGTGATAAATTTTTTCGGCCCAGAGGGAACCATTTTCTATCCAAGGAATTTTAAAAATTAATTTACCAAATTTTGCTCCAATATTGAAAACTACTCGTCGAAAAGTTTTTTTAGGGCGGAAAACAGCCGGTGCTGTTAAAATAAGTTTTTCAATCATCTCTGGGTATTTGGAAGCAAAGACCGTGGCTACTTGTCCACCAAATGAGTGACCTAATAGCACTGCGTCATCCCCGTGAAAACGGGGATCTTTCACCAATTTAAGATTCCCGCCTTCGCGGGAATGACGCTCAAGAAGTTTATTTTTAACAAACTCAACATAATCTTCAATATCCCAAACTGTTTTTGGGCAGGGTTCATCGCCAAAACACGGCAATTCAATAATATGTACGTCAAAATCTTTGCTCGCAAGTTCTGCAAAATTTTTCCACGTTTCTTTGTTTCCACCCCATCCAGGTAGAATTATCAAAGTTTTTTTAGTCATTTTATTTAATAATTTTTTTACCCAAATATTTTACCAACACTGCAGGAATTTTAACACTCCCATCAGCTTGCTGGTATTGTTCAACTATTGACAGAGGAAAACGGCTCAAGACTACAGCAGTACCATTTAAAGTATGAACATATTCATTATTGCCTTGTTCATTTTTGTATTTAATATTTAATCGTCGTGCTTGATAATCTGTACAATTGGAAGTAGAAGTAATTTCACCATAGCCGTCTTTCATCACCATCCAAGCTTCTAGATCAAATTTGCGATAAGCGGGCCCGCCCAAATCGCCTGTCGGAATATCAATCACGCGATAATTTAATTTTAAGCCATCACAAATTTCTTTTTCAATATTTAATATTTCTTCGTGATATTTTTCACTTTCTTCTGGTTTACAAAAAACAAACATTTCTAATTTAGTAAATTGATGAACGCGATACAGGCCTTTGGATTCCTGGCCATAGGACCCTGCTTCGGTACGAAAACAATGTGATAAGGCAACATATTTTTTTGGTCCACTAGACAAATCCAAAACTTCATTGGCATGATAACCACCAACAGTGATTTCGGCAGTGGCTATTAAACTTAGGTCAGTATTTTCGACAGAATAAATTGCTGTTTCATTACCCCTAGGGTTATAACCAGTACCGCTCAAAATCTCATTTTTGGCCAAATCCGGGGTTTCCATTAGGGTGTAGCCATATTTATTCACAATATCCATACCATAGCTCAAAAGGGCAAAATTGAGCCGTACAGCGTCATTTTTTACGAAATAAAACTTAGAACCCGACACTTTAGCTCCTCGTTCAAAATCAATTAAATCTAAACTTGTCATTAGGGTTTCATGATCTTTGGGTACAAAGTCAAATTTAGGTGGCTTACCACTTTCACAAATTACTTTATAATCTGCTTCACCGCCAATTGGACTCTCTGGATGGGATAAATTTGGAATTTGTTTTAACAAATTTAAATATTCAGCGTCAATTGTCTGCATTTCCACTTCCAAGGCTTTTATGCCTTCTCCAACAATCTTCATTTTAGCAATTTCTTCTTCACTTGGTTTTTGCTTGGAATTTTGATTTCTACTAGCTCTTAAATCTTCAATTCTTTTTAGCATCCCTCGTCTTTTGTCGTCAAATTCTACTAATTTTTCAATATCAACTTTTACATGTCGATTAGCGCAGTTAGTTTTGATTAATTCCACATTTTCACGAATGAATTTAATATCTAGCATATTTTATAATTTAAAATCTTTAATAACTTGTTTTAATTGCGGTAATAATTTTTTTAACATGATATTATTACCTTCTAAAAATTTGTAATTTTTGTAATCATTTGGTTTAATCCATTTTGTAGTCAAAACTTCATTACTGTTCAATGCTAATTTACCACTAATAATTTTACAAACAAAAGGAACTAAAAAAACTTGATATTTGTAATTTGGGTATGCAACACTTTTAACAGTAATTCCTTGCAATTGCTTAATAATTTTTATTTTATAACCTGTTTCTTCTTTTACTTCTTTTAATAATGTAGATTCTACATTATCTCCAAAATCTACTCCCCCACCAGGCATTTCCCATTTTTTGTGGGATTTTGGACGATGAGGATCATTACGTAGAGATATTAACATTTTGCCTTCTTTTACAATAATACCAAAAGGAACGACAATATGTTTTGGGTCAAACTGATTTAATAAAAAATATTTTACTTTGTTTAAGGCCTTAGCTCGATGCGAACAAGAATTTTTTTCTTGAATTTTCATTTGAGCGTAAGTTTTCTTTTTTTCATTTACATAAAAAATTTGGTCATAACCAAAACCATTTTTGCCAATTTCCTTTTCGGTAATTTTGCCCTTGGTCATACCACTGGCTAAATATAGATCCTGATTGCTGGGGTTATAGAGTGCATAAACTAAAGCAAAAATAGCAGAACGGCTTTTTTTATTTTTTAATTTTTCTAAAATAATTTTACAACGCTCTTTATCGGTTTTTGCAATTCGCGCTGAATAAATACCGGGAAAGTTTTTTAAAGTTTTAACAAACAAACCAGAATCATCACAAAGTGTAATTAAACCGGTTTTTTCTCCATAATAAACCGCTTTAGACATGGCATTTTTTTCCAAATTATCTTCGTTTTCTTCTGGTGGAGAAATTTTTTTGTTCAAATCATTTAAACTAATAAAATTAAAAGCCAAATCACTCAAAAATTCCTTGGTTTCATTAAATTTTCCTTGGTTGGTTGTCGCAATTAAAACTTTTTGCATAATCTATACTAAACGTTCAATATATTTACGAATTTTATTACTTTTTAAACGATTTTCTTGATAAGGTGCTAATCGTACTATTCTAGTATTCAACCCGAAATTGGTGATAGCCTTTTCAAGATTGTCTACATAAATTTTTTGATCATAACCTAAAGCAATTATATTTGGTTTAATTTCATTTACGACTTTATAAACATCAGTTTTGTCTCCCAACAAAACCTGATCAATTAATTTAATATTTTCTAAAAACAACAATCTTTCTTCTTCACTATGTAATGACCCTAAACCCTTAATTATTTCTACATTTTGATCACGTGCAACCACAACGACTAAAAAATCACCATATTTCTTGGCTTCTTTAAACATATGCAAATGTCCAGCATGGACAATATCAAAAGTGCCAAAGATCATTACGGTTTTCATAATTTTTATTTTAAACCAATTTGACCAGCAATCGAACGAATAGCTTCGATTGATAATTGTAAAAATTCCTCAACACCCAAACCGATCTTTTCACATTCTTTAATTACCTCACGATCTACTTTAGCCGCAAATTTCTTATCCTTAAATTTCTTCATTACCGATTTAGCATCTAAAGTAGCAATTTTATCCGGTCTCATTAAAGATACACTGTAAATTAACCCAGTTACTGTCTCAGCACAGGCCAAAGCAAATTCTAATTGTTTTGAACGTTTTTTATCATTCAACCCAGCACAATTACAACCATAACCATGAGACAAAATAATTTCAATAAAATAATCATCAAAACCTAATCCTTTTAACAATTCTGGAGCTTTAGTCAAATGTTTTATAGAGTCATCCTCAGTCATTTCCCAATCAATATCATGAAGTAACCCAAGCATACCCCAATATTCCACGTTTTGTTTTAAATGTGTTGCTAGAGCACGCATTACCACTTCTGATTCTAGGTAATGATTTAAATTTGCTGGTTTTTTAGTATACTTTTTTATAGCACATAACGCCTCCTCACGAGTAATTGGAAGTTTTAATAAAACATCATTGTTTTTTTTACTGACAACACTGATTTTTTCTAAATCACCCTTTTCTGGTCTCATCAAAGGAAAAATTACACACTCGCGAATTGGTTTGTTCTCTAAAAACGAAAATAAACGTTCGGAAAAACCAAAACCACAGGTTGGTGGCATACCATGTTCCAAAGCTTCTACAAAGTCTGTGTCATGCATTTGTGCTTCATTATCCCCGGCTTCACGCATGCTGGCCTGCTCTTTAAATCTTTCTGCTTGATCGATTGGATCATTTAATTCGGAATAACCATTGCCCAATTCAGAACCAGCAATAATAATTTGAAATCTTTCGGTTAATTCTGGGTTATCGGTTTTTCTTTTGGCTAAAGGAGACACAGCTACAGGTACATTAATTAAAAAACCAGGACCTTTTAATGACCGGCGACAAAATTTCCATAAAGCATCAATTAAACTACTACGACCCTCGGTTTCTTCATAGGCTACTTTTAATTTTTTAAGTTCAATTTTCAATTCCTTATCATTAGTCTTTAAAACATCTACGCCAGTTTTTTCTTTAATTATAGAAACATAATCATAACGCTCCCATTTTTCACCTAAATCAATTTCACCAAAATCACCAATCGTAAATTTTAGTGTGTTATATGTTTCTTTGGCAATATATTTAATTAATTTTTCTACTAATTCCATACCCATGTTGTAATCCGCATAGGCCCAATAAAATTCCATTTGTGTATAATCTTGCAAATGCTCACGACTCATGCCTTCATTTCTAAATTGTCTACCAATTTCAAATGTTTTTTCAAAACCAGCAACCATTAATCTTTTTTGCCAAAGTTCACCCATAGAAATTCGTAAATAAACATCAATATCTAGGGCATTGTGATGTGTAACAAATGGAGTAGCACTGGCTCCACCAGCAGTTACTTCCAAGGCTGGGGTTTCGACTTCCAAAAATCCTTCTTTTAATAAAAATTGACGAGTACTATTCCAAAATTTACTTTTACGAATAAAAATATCTTTTACTTCGGGATTGTCAATCATTTCTAAATATCGTTTACGCAAACGAATCTCTTCATCTTGTAATCCATGAAATTTATCTGGTAAAGGTAGAAGTGATTTGCTAAGCAAGGTCCATTTTTTAACTAAAATAGAAGCTTCGCCTTTGTGGGTAGTAAATCTTTCTCCTTCTACTTGAATAATATCACCAGAATCAATTTTCTTTAAAAACAAATGATAACTTTCTTTATCAATCTCACCATCTTTTAAGGCAATTTGCATTTTTGCACTAGCATCTTGTAAATGACAAAAAGTTAATTTACCCATTTCTCTAAAAGTAATAATTCTACCAGCACAACAAACTTTCTCACCATCGGTCATGCTTAATGCTTCTTCTAAAGTATTTTTTTTATGCGCTTTGGCTGGATAAGGATTTACTCCAAGTTTTTTTAAATCGTTTAATTTACCAATTCTAATAGTTTTTTCGTCGTTGATGTTTGTTATTTTTTCCATAAAATTAGCTAGTTATTTGTAGTGAAAAAAGATCCTTTTTACAGGGATTTATTATCTTTTATTTTAGCAAAAAACCACAAAAAACACAAATACCCCATTTTTTTGAGGTATTTGTAGAATATTTAGCCTGCCTGCCAGTAGGTAGACTAATTTTAGCCAACTTTTAGGATTTTGTATATCTGGATACCACCTGGAGTATTTATTTCTACTTTGTCACCTTTGTTCTTACCTAAAAGAGCGTTACCAAGTGGTGATTCATTGGAAATTTTACCAATTAAAGGGTTTGCTTCTTGCGCACCTACAATAGTAAATTCTTTTTCTTTACCACTTTTATCTTCTACTTTTACAAAAGAGCCAAGAGAAACGCCCTTGCCAACAGTGTTAACAATGATCTGGGCATTACCTAAAATTGACTGGATTTCATTTACTCGTGATAATGCCCAAGACAAATCTTCTCGAGCTTGGTGATATTCAGCATTTTCTGATAAATCACCCATTTGTCGAGCTTCATCTATACGTTTACGTAATTGTATTGATTTTTCATTTTTTAAATAAATTAGTTCTTTTTTTAATTCTGCTAATTTTTCTTCGGACATGTATTGAATATCATCTTGCATATAAAATCTTAATAAAATAAACCGCAACTTGCGGATAATGAGTAGTATAGAAAAAAAAACAAAAAAGAGCAAAGAATACTGTGGATATCATTTTATTTTAAACCATTGTTTGCCCACCATTTGTAAAAATCATAAACTATTGGTACAGCAATACTACTACCCTCTCCACCTTCTTCTACTAAAACAGTTACTACAATTTGTGGGTTTTCGTATGGAGCAAAGGAAGTAAACCAGGCATGGTTTGGTTTGTTTTTGTTCCATTGCGCTGTGCCAGTTTTTCCAGCAGTCGAAAAAGGAAGCAAACTTAAACGACGACAAGAACCATAATCGGCACAATCTTTCATTCCTAACTTTACAGTATTAATATTTTCTTTTTTAATAAAATCTCTATTAATGATTTGTGGAATAATTTTTTCTGTTTCTAAATTTGTTACAGGGTCAATAATGGATTTAATTATCTGTGGTTTGTATAAAACACCACCATTAGCAAAAAAAGCTGTCATGTTGGCAATTTGTAATGGAGTTACTAAAATATCACCTTGTCCGATTGAAACATTGTAAGTATCACCAACATACCACCTTTCTTTTTTGGTTTCTTCCTTCCATTTTTTACTAGGTAAAAAACCTTGATTTTCTGCTGGTAAATCAATACCTGTTTGAGTTGAAAATCCAAACTTTTTTAAATATTCAACAATTTTTTCTACACCTAAACCAGTAAAATCTCGGTAACCACCCCCAATATAATAAAAGAAAGTATTCACTGACCAAGCAATTGCCTTACGAACATTTGTATTACCATGACCTCCGGCTTGCCAATCTGGGAAAAACCAATCCCCCACTTGTAAACCACCGGTACTTAAAAAAGAAGTTACTGATGTAATAATTCCTTCTTCTAATGCTATAGCAGCGATTGCTGGCTTGATTGAAGAACCCGATGGATAAAGACCACTAATTACTCTATTGTAAAGAGGTTGATTTTTATCGTTTAAGTAATTATTATAAACCACTGATTTAATTCCACCAGAAAAATCATTATTATCAAACGCTGGTAAACTAATTAGTGCTAACACTTCACCATTTTGTGGGTTTATTGCTACTGCAGCAGCCCTTTTGGATGGAAAATTTTTTAAATAACTACTAATTATTTCTTCTAGTTTATTTTGAATTTTTTTGTCTATGGTAAGAATTAAATGTTTGCCTGGTATTGGAGCTTCTTCCGCCAAAATGCTTTGTTCTTTGCCCGTGGCATTAACTTCTATTCTTTTTTTACCATAAATACCTCGTAAATAAGTTTCAAAAGTTTTTTCAATTCCTACCTTTCCAATCACATCTGATGGTAAATAGCCTTTACTGTGCAAATTATCTAGTTCTTTTTTGTTTAATTTTCCAATATATCCCAAAACATGGGCTAAAGAACTTGGGGTAGAGGTAGAAATAACTTCTTCTTTATTTATATACAAACGTTTGCTACCCTGCTTGATTTCTATACCAGGCAAATCTCCAAGAGCAATAAGGATTGACAAGGCTTTTTCATATTCTATATTATCTTTTATTACTACAGATTCGTATGTATAATTACCATACTCTTCAATAATCATTTTAATTTCATCATTTGGTATAGCTGTTAATTCTGCTAATTTGTTAATAATTTCATTTTTTTTGTTTTCGTCTTTTGGTAATGTTTGTGGAATAAGAGTTAAAACAAAATTTGGAATATTTTTTGTAAGAGGTATGTTGTTTCTATCGTAGATTAAACCCCTCTCAGCTGGAATAGGAATTATTCTTTGACGATTATTTTCTGCTAAAATTCTATAGTCGGAACCAGAAAAGACTTGTAAATAAATTAATCGGAAAAGAATTAAAAAAAATACAGCAATTATAGTTAATAGACTAATTAAATATTTATTTTTAGTAAAGTTATTTCCTAAATATTCTTTTGTAGTGCCAGCCAATTCTTTTTGTTTACCAAAAGTCTTTTCAAAATAAAAAGACTCTTCTACCCATGTATTTCTAAATTTACCTTCTAATTTTTTACCAGAAAACAATGGTTCACCAAAAAAATATGATTTTTTATCTACCATATATTGAACTTTCAATTACAACAGCTGAACTTAATTTTTTTGAAAAACGAGAAAATATAAAGTAAATAATTATTAAAAATCCGGTTGTAGTTAATAATTCCCAAAAAGAAGTTACCAAAACCAAACGTAATGGTGTGTTGTTTTGCCATCCCAACAATTGACCTAAAAATAATAATGTTATATATAAAATTCTGTATATAGATAACGTAAAAACAGATAAAACTAAAGCTGCATACCATGATCGATTTGTAAACACATTTTGGTACAGCCAATAACTTATTAAAAAAGCGATTACACTAGAAAACAATATTATACCGAAAGGGCTGACAGTAAAAAGTTCTATTAAAAAATGTGAAAAAAAAACCATCCAGACAATTTTACCAGAATTTTGCCATAATAACATTATAATAAAAAAAGAAAATAAAACATTCATTTTTGATAGTGGGTATGGTAAAAGATAAACAGCTCCAACGTGCAAACTTGTGATAAAAACAATAAACAAAATTATGAAAATAAATCTTAACCAACTGGGCATATTTGTTATATTAAAATAACACTAACAACAAAAATTTTTTCTAAATCAACAAAAGGTGTAAGTATAGCTTTTTGAAAAGGTTGATAAGCTTCCTTTTCAACTGCCTCTACTTTACCCAACAGTAATCCTTTTGGTATATTGGTTTCTAACCCCGAAGTAACGACAACATCACCAATAATAATTTTTTCGGTTTGGGGCACAAAATTAAGATAAATACTTATACCATAACCGCCCTCAACTAAACCAATGCTTTTATTTTCATTTAATATTGTGGCAGCAATTTTACTTTGATTATCATTTATAAGACGTATTACAGAATTACTTTTTTCTACTTTAATTATTTTTCCAATCAAAACTCCTTCACTAACAACAACTGATTGCCCAACTTTTAAATTTGAATCTTCCCCTCTGTTTATAATGATAGTATTACCCAATGAATCAATATTTTTACCAATTACATCTGCTCCCAATGTTTGATAACTATTCTTTTTAAGAAAATTAAGTTCTTTGCGTAACTCCTCATTTTCGGCTGAGACTAATTTAATTTGAGAGTCAAAAATTTCTTTTTCTAATAATTTCTCCTCGGAAATTATATAAGCATTTTTTAATTCTTCTACTGTTGAAAAATTTTGATTTTGTCCTTTTATTTCTAAACTTAAATCATACATTACTTTGGATACTGGACTTATAAAACTTCTAATTAAATTTTCCAAAGGTTTTAACAAACCAATATAATGAAAAAATGTTGTTAACAATATAACAACACTTATAGCCAAAAAAGTTTTAGATTTATTTTTCATAAAAACTATTTTTTACTAATTCTGGCCGAAGGTAAAGCAATTTCTTTTAGTAATTCTTTTTCTTCTAGAAGTATTCCTGTACCTCTAACCACAGCGCTCAATGGATCATCAGCAATTCTAACTGGTATTTCTGTTGATTCGGCAATGACTCTGTCCAAACCTTTTAATAATGAACCACCTCCCGTTAAAAGTAAGCCTCTTTCATGTATATCGGCGGTAAGTTCTGGTGGGGTAATTTCCAATGTCATTTTTATAGATTCAACAATACTGTTTACTGAGCGAGATAAAGCTTCGCGAATATGAGTGTCGGTCACCATTATTTCTCTTGGTAATCCAGTAACAACATCGCGACCACGCATAGCAAACTCTGTTGGATTTCCATCATCAATAGCAGAACCTATTTTAATTTTTATTTGTTCTGCTTGTGTTTCTCCAATAAATAAATTGAATACTTCACGTGCATACTGTGTAATGTTTCTATTCATTTCATCACCAGCGATAATAATTGATTTCCAAGCTACCACACCGTTTAATGAAATTACTGCTACTTCACAGTTTCCTCCACCAATATCAACTATCATATTACCCACAGGATCTTGAATTGGCATGCGTGCTCC
Organism: Candidatus Magasanikbacteria bacterium GW2011_GWC2_37_14; assembly: GCA_000990355.1. Lineage (GTDB taxonomy): Bacteria > Patescibacteriota > Patescibacteriia > Magasanikbacterales > UBA922 > GWC2-37-14. The sequence continues at coordinate 48,745 of LBSX01000002.1, read as the reverse complement.
AATAGCAGCTGCCATAGGTTCCTGAACAACAAACACTTCTCCTGCACCTGCTGCTAATGTAGCATCTTCAACAGCCTTAATTTCTACCTCTGTTACTTCTAAAGGAACACAAATGATTACTCTTGGCCGATTAAAAAACGAATAATTTCCTTCATTGGCCTTATCCAAAAAATATTTAAGCATTTTTTCAGTTACTTCATAATCAGAAATAATACCATTGGTTAGTGGTTTGGTAACTGTAATATGAGGTGGAGTTTTACCCAACATACTCTTGGCTTCATTACCAACGGCCAAAATTTGTTCGGTGCGAGTATTTATAGCTACTACCGAGGGTTCATTGATTATAATTCCCTTGTCTTTTACAAACACCAAAGTATTTGCAGTACCCAAATCAATTCCAATTTCTTTGTTAAATTTTTTAAATAAATTATTTAAAAACATATTTTAATGGAGTAGTTCACCAATTTTAATTATTTTACTTTCATTTTCATTTCTATTTTTAATTTCTAAACCACCAGCTTCCAACGTTTTAGTGCTTAATATTAAACGCACAGGGATACCTATTAAATCACTGTCAGCAAATTTTTCTCCAGCGGTTTTATTTGTTCTATCATCAAATAATACTTCCTTGCCAATTTGTTTTAATTTTTCGTATACTTTTTCTGCTTCTTTTTTTTCTTCATCAGTTTTGGCCAAAGAAATAAGATGATAATCAAATGGAGCAACTTCGCCTGGCCAAATTATACCTTTATCATCATGGTGAACATCCACCAAAACTCCCATAAGTCTAGTAATACCAATCCCATAGGAACTTAAATATACAGGTTTTTTACTTCCATCTTTATCATTAAAATAAAGACCCATTTGTTCGCACTTATTAGTGCCGAAATTAAAAATGTTTCCTACCTCGGCTGTTTTCTTTTCCTCAAAATCTTTCATCTCCATTTTCATTTTTTCTAGATTTTCTTTGTTGTAAATTTCTTTGTTAACAGCAATATTTTTTTCTTTATTTATATAAATAATGTCTTCACCAGTTTCACAAATAGTTTGAAACTCATGACTAAATTTATCGGTAAAGAGCCCCCCCGATGCTGAAGTTACATAAGTAATATCACCTAAACCTACTCTTTTAAAGACTTTTAGATAAGCCTCAGTGGTTTTATTATAAAAATTCATGTTTTCTTCGTCTGTAGCACAAAAAGCATACATGTCTTTCATAATAAATTCCCGACATCTTATAATTCCACTTTTTGCTCTTATTTCATTCCTTAATTTATTTTGAAATTGATGTACAAATCTTGGTAAGTCGTTGTAACTAACTATAAATGATTTCATCATTTCGGTAATTGGTTCCTCGTGAGACCAACCAAAGCCTACTTCGTTACCATTTTTTAATTGTGATTTAAACCAAACATCCACTTTTTCATCATCCCATCTGTCGGTTTTTTGCCAAATTTCTTTATTTTGTAAAGTAGACATTATTATTTCTTCAGAACCAATTTTTTCCATTTCTTCGGCAACTATATTTTTAATATTTTTGATTACCCTAAAACCCAATGGCATAAGAGAATAAACCCCTGCCATTTCTTTGTGAATAAAACCAGCACGAATTAAAAGTTCGGCATTTTTGGCCAGTTCATCTTTAGGAATGTTTTTGGTTGTTTTCGTAAATAATTGGCTCTGTTTCATAAGTTTTACTCAGTTTTTTAAAAATAACTAATAAAATAACAATAATAAATAATAATAATATATTCCACCAGCTTAAATAGCCTTTACCTTGTAAATACAAAATTATAATTAATAAAAAAGTTAAAAACAATGCTGTCTGAAAACTTTTTTTTACAAAACGAAATAAAGGTAATTCTTTTTTTGAAAAAAAATAATATATTACAAAAATTAACAGAGAGATTGTTCCCAACAAGGCTAATCCCAAACTGAGATAGAAAAAGAAAAAACCCAATCCGCTGTCAACAGCAGGATTTACATTGATAATTACTATACTCCAAGCTAGCCAGCACAAAATTGTGCCAATGAGCATAGTTATAAAATATTGCCTTAAATTCATAGATTATCTTACAACAAATAACGAATTCTGTCTACTTCGTTTTTACCTAATTTTTCATTAATTTTCTCGACAATTATTTGCTGTTTTTCTCTAATACTAGGGGCTAAATCAACTTTTGTGCACGCAACCGTAAGAGTACGATTTTTTAAAAACAAAGGTTTTACAAAAATAGCATTTTCTAAACCCAAAACTTCGGCTAAAATTGTTTCGGCTAAAAGTATCAATTCGTCATTTACTGAGGCATTATTTTTCAATTGTTTCATAAATTTGGTTATAAGGCTATTTTAGCACGATTATTTATAATTGTCTAAACTGACAAATGTCTCTAAAATCACAATGCTGACAAATGTGTTCACTGGGTGTGGCAACAAAATTAGAATCGTTTATTTCCCCAATTGTTTTGATAATTTTTTCTTGTAGTTTTGTTTTGTCTTTATCGTCGCCAACAAAAGACGTTGTAAGATTTTCTTCTAAATAATAAAAAGTTAATTCACTAACTGGGCCAATATTTTTGTATTCAGGTAAAATTTCCGCGGCAATTTGATAAATTAGCAGTTGATTTTTATCATCGCCAACTACTTTTTCTTTAGCTTTACCGGTTTTATAATCAATAATCTTTAAAGCACCAGCCGATAATTTATCAATATGATCTATGCGTCCATTTATAAAATAATCTCCTATTTTAATTTTAAAACCGCTCTCTAGAAAAACTGGCACAGTCCAGCCATTTTTTTGCTCTGAAGAATAAAATATTTCCAATATTTTATGTCCTTTTTTGTAAAATTCCTCTCGTTGTTGTTTATTTTGATACCAGTCATCTTGCCAAGAATCTTTATAAAATTTTAGTAAATTATCCAATGTTGGAACTTTTATTTCTCCAACTTGTTTAGTTGTAGTATGTTGAACAAACAACGAATCTTGTTTAATACTATTTAATTCAATAACCTGGTTATAAAATTTTTGTAAAGTATTATGTATAGTTGAACCAAAACTAAAACTAGCATTGCCTGTGGTAGGAATTTTTAATACATGGGCTAATTTATACTGATAAGGACAGCGAAGATATGAATTGATTTGGGAGTAGGAAAAGGTGTCAGATAAAATTGTAGTACTTTTAGACTGATTAATATCTTTTTTGTCAACAGTGTGACAATGTGGCAATGTGTCAATAGTTACATTGTTATATTGTTGCCTTGCTTCCATACTTAAATTTAATTCATCAATAAACCTACTAACTTTCTTCTTTCTCACCCCACCATAATCATCCGCGCTAGTTAAAAATAATTTTTCTTTGGCTCTGGTACAGGCCACATAAAATAAACGTCTTTCTTCATTAACATGGTAATCCACTTCTGATAGATTTTCTTTAATTAATGATACAGGCAATTCAATAGCTTCTCCACGTTTACGACTAGGAAAACGTTCTTCCACCAAGTTAACAACAAAAACATATTTAAATTCTAAGCCCTTGGCAGAATGAATCGTTAAAATTTTTATCGCTTCTGTTTCTTCTAGATTTTTAAACATTTGCCCTTCATCACCAGACTCTAAAATATAATTATAATGTTCCAAAAAATCTGACACGCGTGCTTGAGGCACTGATTCTTCGTAGTGTTTAACTTCTTCAAAAAAACTTCGTAGCTCTTTAATTTGTTTAATTATTTCTCTATTACCTTGTTCATCTTCCAAGGCAAGATATTTAAAATAACCACTTTGTTCTAAAAAATCTAATAAAATTATTATAGGTTTTTTTTCCTTGGCCATTTGTGTGCCACTGTTTATTATATTTAACAATTTATTGACTATTTCAATACCTGTTTTTGATAAATTAATTTCCAATCCACGTTTTAGAGTTTCATAATAAGAAATGCTTTTTTTCTTAGAAAAATAGGTTATTTTTTGTAAATCATCTGGATTAAATTTTAAAAAAGGTAAATGTAATAAACGAAAAATAGCACTGGATTCGTGATAGTTGTCCAATACTTTTAAAAAGTTAATACAATCTAAAATTAATGGCTGGCGATATAATCCAGACGAAGCCAGATACTCATAAGGCAGACCAACTTTTTCAAAAGCATTAATAAACGGTTCGGCCTGACTATTGGCGCGAATTAAAATTGCAAAATCTGACAAAACTACAGATTCATCTTTACAAATCTCACAAATTTTATTAATTACAAAATTAATTTCTTCAGTTGAAGTATTAAAATGCTTGTATTCGACTTCAGACTTTAGACCTGCCTCGCCGGCAGGCAGGCTACTAACTACTGACTTTAATTGTTTATTGATATTTAATTTAATCTCTAGACGATCGGGATTATTATTTTGTATTGATTTATAGGCTAAATCTAATATTTCTTGGCCTGAACGATAATTTTCTGTTAAAACAATTTCTTTGGCATTAGGAAAATCATCTTTAAAACGTAAGATATTGGAAACCGATGCTCCGCGGAAGGCGTAAATTGACTGGTCATCGTCTCCCACAACTGTTAACTGATTTCCATTAGTCGTAAACAATTTTACCAATTCATACTGTGCATAATTAACATCTTGAAACTCGTCAACCAAAATATATTTATATTTATTTTGCAATAATTTTAAAATATTTGGCCGTTCTTTTAACAATTTAAGGCCATAAAAAATTAGATCACCAAAGTCCAGACAATTATTATCCAGCAAAAGTTGATTATAAGTATGATAAGCATTAGCTATTTCAGTGAGACGCTTACGTTCCCCTCCCCTTGTAGGGGAGGATGGGGTGGGGTCGGCATCATCATCCAAACTCACTTCTTCCGCATATTTTAAATATTCTGCTGGCGTAATTAATTCATCCTTACACTTAGAAAAATGTTTAATTAATTCATGGATATGGCGCGTAGGATTACCCAGGGGTCGATAATAATCCAAATTAAATTTATCTAAATTTTTACGTACCAAGAGCCAAGCATCAGTGGGAGTTAATAATTTAAATTGATTTGACAAGCCAATGTCTAGCCCATGAAATTCTAAAAGTTTTTGACAAAAAGCATGAAAAGTTGAAATCTGCATGTCTGAATAACCCAAATCCAATAGTTGATCCACGCGCTCCTGCATCTCCCCGGCTGCCTTTTCTGTAAAAGTTAAAGCCAAAATTTCTTCGGGTTTGGCCAAATTTTGCTTAACCAAAAAAGTAATCTTTTGGGTGATTACTGTAGTTTTACCAGTACCAGCTCCGGCGACAATCAAAAGCGGACCAGAGGTGTATTCTACTGCTTGTTTTTGTTCTAAATTCAGATCTTTCATGCTCTCTTTTAGCTTGTATATGTACACTATTCTAGCATCCAAGTATAAAAAAGGCAATAAAAAAATATCCCGACTTAGTCGGGATATTTTTGGCTAATTTAGCAAGAACATCCACCACACATATAATTATAATTAAAAAGTGACTTAAACTAAGTATAGTATACTAATTTAGTATGAAAACTGTCAAGACCACTTAAACTGTGGATAACAAAACCCGCCTAAAAAACGGGTTTTGAATTTTATTCATTTTCTTCCAAGGTTTCTTCTCCTTCAAAACATTTACAACACTGATCGCAAGCATCGCACTTTGGACAAGAAATATCTTCGTCCATGGGCATACCACATTGTGGGCAATCTGCCATACTATAAATTAAAAATTATAATTAATAATTATATTATAAAATACTCTAAAAAAGGTGTCAACTGTTAATTTTTATATTTTTATATTTTTTACCAACTCTCATTCTATTCACTTCTCTCTCTATTATTGCCTGTAACTTAGCATAATCAATATCCTCTCCAGTTTTAACAGCTTTCATTTGTTCTTCAGCCCTATTTCGAGCTTCTTCAGCACGGTCAATATCAATATGTTCAGCACGTTCGGCGTTATCTGCCAAAATTATTAATTCATTATTGGCGCGAATTTCCAAAAATCCACCAGAAACAGCCATTAAATGTTCGCCTTCATTGTCTTTAAATCTTAATTCACCTGCTTGCAAAATAGAAACGAGGGGTGAATGATTAGGTAGTATGGTAATTTCTCCGGTAGTAGTAGGAATAGAAACCTGAAAAATTTCGTTTTCATAAACGACTTTTTCTGGTGTGGCAATTTTGAACTTTAACGTATTCATAATTATAGAGTAACTTCATCTATACTACCCTTCATATAAAAAGCTTGCTCTGGTTTGTCATCGTGTTTACCTTCAAGGATTTCTTTAAAACCACGAATAGTATCGGATAATTTTACATACTTACCTTCACGACCAGTAAATTGTTCGGCTACATGGAATGGTTGAGACAAAAACTTTTGTAATTTTCTGGCTCGAGACACAGTTAATTTATCTTCATCAGATAATTCTTCCATACCAAGAATAGCAATAATATCTTGTAAGTCTTTGTATTTTTGTAATACTCTTTGTACCTCGCGAGCAGTATTATAATGTTCTTCACCCAAAATTATAGGATCCAAAATTGTGGAAGAAGAATCTAGTGGATCTACTGCAGGATAAATACCAAGTTCCGACAATGAACGAGATAATACAACTGTAGAATCCAAGTGAGCAAATGTGGTTGCTGGAGCTGGATCGGTTAAATCATCAGCTGGCACATAAACTGCCTGTACTGAAGTAATTGAACCTTTTGAAGTAGAAGTAATGCGTTCTTGCAATTGTCCCATTTCTGTAGCCAATGTTGGCTGGTAGCCAACAGCCGATGGCATACGACCAAGCAAGGCGGACACTTCGGAACCAGCTTGAGTAAAACGGAAAATATTATCAATAAATAATAATAAATCTTTGCCTTCTTCATCACGAAAGTATTCTGCCATGGCCAAAGCAGTAAGAGCTACACGAGCACGGGCCCCTGGTGGTTCATTCATTTGTCCAAAAACTAAAGCAGTTTTTTCAAGTACCCCAGAATCTTTCATTTCTTTGTACAAATCATTACCTTCACGAGTACGTTCACCAACACCAGCAAACATTGAATAGCCACCATGTTCTTGAGCAATATTACGAATAAGTTCTTGAATAACTACAGTTTTACCAACGCCCGCGCCACCAAACAATCCAACTTTTCCACCTTTTAAAAATGGACAAAACAAATCAACAACTTTGATACCAGTTTCCAAAACCTCGGCTTTGGTGGATTGATCTTTAAAACTTGGAGCGGGCCTGTGAATTGGGTATTTTTTGGTAGTTTTTGAAGGACCTTTCTCATCAATAGGATTGCCTACTACATCGTACATACGACCCAAGGTCTCGGGACCAACTGGCACAGAAATTGGCGCTCCGGTATCTAATACTTCATTGCCACGCTGTAGACCGTCAGTAGTACTCATGGCAATGGTACGTACAGTATTTCCTCCCAAATGTTGAGAAACTTCTAATACTAAAGTTTTACCATCTGGCATTTTTGTTTCTAGAGCAGAATAAATTTCTGGTAAATTCTCGGGAAAATTTACATCTACTACTACACCGATAATTTGTGAAACTACTCCCTTATTTTGTGTTGACATAAATAATAAATTATTAATTTTTTATAAAAATTATTCTAAAGCTGCTGCCCCACCAGCAATTTCAGCAATTTCTTGTGTAATGCCAGCTTGACGTGCTTTATTAAATGTTAAGGTTAATTCTTTAATCATGTCGGAAGCAGCATCACTAGCATTTCTCATAGCGATCATGCGAGCGCTATGTTCGGAAGCTGCAGATTCTAATGTTGCTTGATAAATCTGTGTTTCTACCAAACGTGGTAAAATAATTTCCAAAACATCATCTTGTGTTGGTTCAAAAATATAATTATCTAGTTCAAGTTCGGTAATTTTATTTTTTTCGGCAATTTCTGTACCTAGATCGGTAATCATCTTTTCTAAATCAAGTTCGGAAATTGGCAAAACTTGACGTAGCTTGGCTACTTGATTAACGGTGGATTTGAAATCGGTGTAGGCCACCACAACTTTGTCATAATTTTTTTTACTATACTCATCAATCACCATTTTACAAATTGGTAAAACATCGTTTAATTTTAAGGTATCAGAAAAATCGGAAAAACTAGCAATCAAATTATAACCCATTTTTTTGGCGAAATCAGCACCTTTTTTACCCACACCTACAACATCCACTTCTACAATATTTGCTGGCTCTAAATGGCCATTTTCTACTCTTTGACGACTAATATTCTTAGGATCAGCCAACTGAGCAGCAGTTTTTTTAATAATATTAGCATTGAAACTACCACAAAGTCCGCGATTAGAAGTTATTAAAATTACTAATAACTTTTTTACAGGACGAACTTCCAAAAGAACTAAATTATCTTTTTTAACTTTAGCTAATTTTACGAGCAAATCCCAAGCCAAAGTAGCATAAGTACGAGTATTAATTGCTGCTTCAATAGCTTTACGCATTTTTACTGCGGAAATCATTTCCATAGCTCGGGTAATTTTTTTGGTCGAGCTAACAGATTTAATTCTTCTTTTAATTGCTTTGGTATTTACGGGCATATTGTCTGTCATCCTGAACTCGTTTCAGGATCTTTCTTAATTTAATTATTTTAGCAAAAAGTAATCTATCGAAGAGATGCTGAAATAAATTCAGCATGACAATTACTTGGCGAACTCCAAACAAGCTTCTTTTAATTCTTTTTCTGTGTCTTCTTCCCAATCACCTTTGGCAATTTTGTCCAACAAAGCTTTTTTGCTTTTATGCAAAAATTCCAAAAATTTCTTTTCTGTGTCTTTGATTTCTTTAACAGAAAATTTATTAAAGAATTCGTTAGATACTGCATAAATTACCGCCACTTGGTCTTCTACTGCCATTGGTGAATATTGTGGCTGTTTTAAAAGCTCTGTCATACGTTGACCCAAGTCAATCTGGCGCTTGGTGTCGACATCTAGGTCGGATGATAAGGCAGAGAATGCTTCTAATTCACGAAATTGTGCCATGGCTAATTTTAATTTACCAGCAACTTTCTTCATTGGCTTGATTTGTGCAGAACCACCTACACGAGATACAGAAATACCTACATTTAAAGCTGGACGAATACCACGATAGAATAAATCGGTTTCCAAGAAAATTTGTCCATCAGTAATTGAAATTACATTGGTAGGAATATAAGCAGTTACATCCCCTGCTTGAGTTTCGATAATTGGTAATGCAGTAATTGAACCGCCACCGTATTTTTCATTTAATTTACAAGCGCGTTCAAGTAAACGAGAATGTAAATAAAATACATCACCGGGATAAGCTTCACGTCCTGGTGGACGACGAAGGAGTAAGGAAATTTCACGATAAGCCCAAGCTTGTTTAGTTAAATCATCATAAATAATCAAAACATCTTCACCTTGATCAGCGAAATATTCAGCCATGGCTACTCCAGCATAAGGAGCAAAAAGAGACATTGAAGCAGGATCCGAAGCACCAGCTACCACGACAGTGGTATATTCCATAGCTCCAGCTTCTTGTAATTTGGCTACGATTCTAGCAACTTTGGATTCTTTTTGGCCAATCGCCACATAAATACATTTCATGTCTTGGCCTTTTTGATTAATAATTGCATCAATCGCAATTGCAGTTTTACCAGTTTGACGATCACCAATAATAAGTTCGCGTTGTCCACGCCCAATTGGGATCATGGCATCAATTGCTTTAATACCAGTTTGTACTGGTTCGTGTACACCTTCGCGAGTCATTACGCCGGGAGCAATTTTTTCTACTGGATAAAATTTGTCTGACTTAATATCGCCCTTTCCATCGATTGGTTGTCCCAAAGCATTTACTACTCTGCCTATCACATTTTTACCAACTGGTACCGACAAAATACGGCCAGTGCGTTTTACACTATCACCTTCTTTAATTTGTTTGTAATCACCCAAAATAACCGCACCTACAGTTTCTTCTTCCAAATTTAAGGCCACACCAAATACCCCACCAGTAAATTCCAACATTTCTTGATATTGACACTTGGTTAGGCCAGACATGCGGGCAATGCCATCACCGACTTCAATTACTGTGCCAATTTCTTCTACTTGGACAGTTTTTTCAAAAGCGGCAATGTGTTTTTTTAGTTCGTTTACTATAGTATTTGTTGACATATCAAATGATTAATAAAAATAATATAACAATTTTATTTAAAAATTACTCTACCCTGTTTTCTTCCTTCCATAAATTCACGGTTCTTTTCCAACATCTGTTTAAATTGTTCAACAGTTTCAGCGGCTCTAGGAATCAAGTTTCTTCTCTCCCAAATTTCCAAAATTTTATCTTCTGTTTTAGAATATAATTGAGCAACTAATCCAAATATTTTTTTCTGTTCAGATGCCACAGGATAGGGATCATGTTCATTACATAAATCATTAATGAAGGTCGTAATTACTAATTCATCAAAAGTAATATATCCAGTATCAACTGCAATTTTAGTACCAGACTCTAAATCATACAGCTGTTGCGAAAAATTTAATGCCCATTTCATTCTTTCTGAGTAATCTGTTTGTTTTGGTTTTCCCGCCATATTATTAAATCAAACTATTTTTAAAATTATTTAACTGTGTTTTTAAACTTGCATCCAAAATTTTATCTTCGGTTTTAACTTTCATTCCACCCAAAAGCGCTTCGTCAATATTTTCCACTGATTCAATATGCTCGCCAAATATTTTTTTAATATGATTTAGAGTAGTACCAGATAATTTTCGGGCTGAGGTAATTTCTATTTCTACAATACCAGCTTTCTTTTTAGCATATTTTTCAAATTCAACAATGATTCGTGCACCTTGTTTTAATTTGTGATATTTTATTAGCAACAAAACAAATTGACGCAAGGCCTCATCCAATTTTTCACTTTTTAATCCCTCGGTAATTTCGTAAAGGGCTACGGCGAATTGTTTTGTACTTAATTTCTTTTTCATACATTCTGTTTCCCTCCCTTGTGGGGACAAATTATTTATGCAAATTTTTTAATGATTCTTCAATCAATTGCTGATCTTTTTTATCGGTTAATTTTTCATTTAAAACTTTCTCTACCACAGCCATAATTAAACTAGCAGTTTCTTTTTTAATACCCTGCATTACTTCTTCTTTTTCATCCTTAATTTTTCCTCTTGCTTGTTCTACTAAATTTTCAATTTCAACCTTGGCTTTGGCTTTCATAGAAACTGCCAATTCTTCAGCATCGGTAGTTGCTTTGGTAATAATTTTATTACCTTCAGCTTTGGCTTCGCTAATTTTTTCAGTAAATTTTTCATTACTCATTATTAAATTAGCTTCTACTTCTTTTGCTTTCTCAAGACTTTCATCAATAATATTTTTTCGTTCCTCTAATTTTGAAGTTAAAGGCTTTAAAATTAAAAACCAAACAATTCCTGCGACTATCGCAAAATTAATTAATTGGAAAACAAATAACTGGCCATTTAAGCCTAGAGATGCAGCGACACTCTCGTTATTTGGTGTTGTTGTATGCTCTACTACAGTTTCTTCAGTAGAGGCGTTAGCTATTTCAATGATATTCATAATTTTCAATTTTTAATTTTCAATTTACAATAAATTTTCAATCCTACAATTTATCAATTTGAAAATTGAGTAATTGTAAATTTATTGAAAACTGTAAATTGAGTAATTGTAAATTTAAAACGTTCCCATCCCAACAGACCATTCAGTCCATTGGGTCGAAACATTTTACTTTAAAGTGAATACTACTACAAGAGCGTAGATAGCAATCGCTTCGGCAAACGCAGCGCCAAGTAACATTGGCACAAATAATTTACCAGCTGATTCTGGGTTACGACCGATTGATTCCATAGCTTTGGCTACTAATTTACCGATAGCCAAGGCTGGCATCATACCACCGATACCCATAGTAAAGGCTTTGGCCAATACCACAATTGAGGCATGTTCCATATTTTTATTATTTATGTCTTAATTAAGCGAGAGGAAATTAGTTTTTTAATCTCGTTAATCAAAACAACATTAATTAATTATTTTAGTGTTCCTCTGCTCCATGAGGGGCGCTCGTAGCAACCGTTAAGTACACAATCGTTAACATAGCAAACACAGCTGCTTGAATCAAACCAACCAATAATTCTAAAAGCATAAACGGAGTTGGCACCAAAGCAGCAATTAATGCCGAAATAACTGAAATCAAAACCTCACCTGCAAAAATATTTCCAAACAACCGCAATGATAAGGACAAAACTTTGGCCAATTCGGAAATAATTTCTATAAGTCCAACTGCAAATTCAATAATCGCCGTAAAAATAGCAATCGGTCCTTTTTTTATACTCTTGAACAAATTTTTTATTTGAATAAACTTTCCCAAATGTGTAAAAACACCAAGCGCAATAAAGGCATAGACATGCGAAGCAATAACCGATACTAACGCCATAGCTACTGTTAAATTTAAATCAGTATTAGCAGGGCGAAGCAACATTTTATGACCCCAAGTAATACTACCAGTACCAGGCAAAAGTCCTAACCAATTAGACAACAAAATAAAAAAGAAGATAGAACCGACAACTGGCAGAAAACGTATTGTCTTTTTTCTATCTCCTGTTACTTGATCAAAATAACTTAAAACACTTTCTAAAAAAAATTCGCAAATATTTTGTAATTTTCCCGGGCGCAAACTAACTTTTCTTTTAATTAAAATTCCCAAGACCAAAAAAATTAGCATTGCCAACCAAACATTAATCATAGTATTGGTAATGTTAAAATTACCAATTTGAAATAGTACGTCTGGGGCTAATGTTGGTATGTGAATCGTTCCGGACATAAATTACTTTTTATCAAAATTTTTATATTCTTCGCCGTATTTTTTTGCTTTTTTATAAATACTAATTCCAGACAAAACAGCTGCTAAAAGGAAAGCACTAATTGTAAACCAAGGCGCATAACCGTATTTACCTTCTAACCACTGGCCAATTATTACAAAAAGAACAATTGGAACAGCAATTGTAGCACCAAAATCACCAGCAATGCGCAAACCAAGTAACATATATTGACGATCCTTGGAATCAGTAGGTAAAAGAGCCATATACTTCTTGAATATTGTTTATTGAAGAACGCACATATTTTACTAAAAAACCCCTCTTTGGTCAAGGGGATTTTTAGATTTGCTTGGGGACAAGTATGAAAATGCCAAATATCTAATTTTTTAAACAATTTCAAAGCATTTTTTACTGTTTGTTCTCGAACTTCTTCTACACTTATTCCCTTTATTTCTGCTATTTTTACAGCAACTTCTTCTACCATCCATGGCTCGCAACGCTGTCCACGATATTTCTGCGGTGCTAGATAAGGAGCGTCTGTTTCGATTAAAATTCGCTCTATAGGACAATTTTTAACTACCTCTACAAGGTCTTCTGTAGGCTTTGGGTTGGTTTTTCTTGTTGGATAGGTTAGAATCCCAGTAAAGCCTAGGTACAGGCCTAAATCAATGAATTTAGAGGCCTGAGCCCAATTACCAGAGTAACAATGCACTACTCCACAAATGTCATTGCGAACCTCGCCCGAACGAGGTGTGGCAATCCCATTCTGACTGGGGATTGCTTCGTCGGCTGTTGACCTCCTCGCAATGACAGTTAGAAACTCTACCATTTCATCATAAGCATCACGTACATGAATTACCATTGGCAAGGCTAATTCTTGTGCCAATTTGTATTGTAACAAAAATCCTTCTTTTTGTTTTGCCAAAATTTCATCTTTGTTAGCATCTTTTGGAAGATGAAATAATTCTAAGCCACACTCCCCTATGCCAATCACTTTGGGGTGTTCTGCTAATTTTTTATATTCTTCATAATCAAACTTTTCTTCACGCGTTTTAAATTTTGTTTCTTCTTCATCTACTTCACTGGAAAACAAATGCACGGGGTGAAGCCCAATGGTGGCATAAATATTTTCATACTTTTCCGCATACTCTACTGCTCGTCTACTAGTATCAATTTGTGAACCCACACAATTCAAAATCATACCCTTTTCAGTGCATCTTTTTATTACTTCTTCATAATCGTCTTTATATGAATTGAATTGTATATGACAGTGAGTGTCAATCATCATAATTAGTGCAACCTACCACCCCATTCCACAACCGTAAACCCAGTGCGTATTGGAGTGCTAAATTGTGGCTCAGGAACATTAATAAATTTTTCTAATGGTTCATAATCCATAAACACACGAATAACTTTATCCGGTTTTGGTGAAATTGTTAGAGGTGCCATTTTATCAAACTCTCTTTGTGGTACAAAGGTTACAAACACATATGGTTTTACTTCCAACTTTGGTTGCCAAAATTCTAGAAAATCAGCAGTTTCTTTAGTGTTCAAACCCAATTTACCAAGGATTTCCTTCATTTTCATTGCAACTTGTTCACGTTTAATTACATAGCCATAATCTGGAGTTACAAAATCATTAGCTTTACCTTCCCAAAATAAATAAGGATAATTAGTTTGGTTAGCATAATTAAACAATTCACTATTTGGTGTGGCTTTTACCAACCAACCATTATTATACATTGGTTCGGTAATCGTTAATCCACCAGTTGGTGCTACTTTTACGCTTACATCAGTAGTTTCTTCTGGATATAAATAAATTACTGGCTTACCACATTCTGCCATTGGCCTATATTTAATTTTTTGATAAACACGCCAATTTCCCCAGTTATCTTTCCAAAAAAATACTGGCTGATCACTTAGAAAGTTAGCATAACGAGTTGCCTCGGGTATTTTTTCAGACTCTCCATAATTATCATAAACTACAGATCCGTAATTTTGAAAAAATTCTTTGTAGAACTCATTATCCTTTTTGTTTTTTAATTCATAAACTTTTTCTGCGCTCGCAGTTTTACCAATTTCTACCAAGTCATTTTCACTAAACCACGGTTTATTATTTACTATTTCTTTACAGTTAAAAACAATAGATCCACAACCACCTAACTCGCCATAAGCAAAGTAAAAATCTTTTTCATTACTTTTATTTTTCCATTCAATTGTTGCCACAAAACTTTCTGGGTATGTTTGCAATGCCATTGATTCCAATGTTTGTTTAAAGAAATAAGGTTGGACTTTATAAAAAAATAATGAACCATTTGTCAAAACTCGATAAAAACAACCATTTTGATATTTTAATCCTGGTAAAATTTTACCATCCATAAAATCAGTTGAAGAATTTATTTTATCTTCGTAAGTTTTTCCAATCAAAGGATCATCTAAACCAAAATCACCCAGCATTTCAATATTTGACCAACTAGACCAGCCTGTCTTATAAAAACCAAGGGGAGTCAACTTTACATTGCCCCCAGGTAATTCGATGGTAGTCTCGTCTAAAGTTAAAAATTCTGTTTGTAAACTTAAAAATTTATTTTCTGAAAAAATTTCCACATTTTTATATTCTGGACCTAAATTGAAATTGTTTGGTCCTGTTACGTAATTTGGTAAAGTATCAATTCCATAAGTTGGGTAACTGAAGGCCATTTCTTTATTTGCCTGCAAACCAACCATTTTGTTATTTACACTGTCAAAATATGCCAGCCAACTTTGTTGGGGAGTTCCCATTTCCATGATTGGTAAAATTGGTACTGTTAGGTAATAAATATCAAAATTACCAACTTTCGTTTTACCAACTTTATACAAAACTATTTCTGGGTTAGTCATTGAATCTGGAGAAACTGCTTGCGAACAAATTTCATTTTTTAAATTTTTACTACAAAGTTTTTTGTAGTTATTAACCCACTCAACAGTTTTTTGATAGTTGGGATATAATTTATTTAATAAGGTATTAGTTTCTTCAAGAGAAACTTTTTCTGCTTTACCACTCCAAACAGCTTCTACTACTTCCATTTCAGTACTTTCACCAGCTACTTCATTGATAGAGTTAGTGTTTGGATCGTTAGGTATTACCACCACAGGTGCTTCTTTTTTGGCAAAAAAAGTTTTAAAATTGTCAGTAAATTGGCAACCAGAAAACACTAAAGCAACACTAAGCAGAGATGCCACCAAGAGAATTTTATTTTTCATAAATTAAATTTAAATGTTTATTAGTATCAAAATTATAGCCGTTCAAACGACTACTGTCAACAAAATTTTTAAACCAAATTTTGCCATTTTCAGGTGGCATTTGACTGATTTGGCTGTTAACACTTTGTAAAGGAAAGACATAAATTGATAAAGATTTTTTCTGACACTGACTTATTTTTACATCATTGGGATTGCTTTGTCCTTCGTCCTCGCAATGACAGACTAAACCGACACCCATTTCTTCTTGGGTTTCTTGGGAAAAATACTGATCAAAAACAAAATTTCCCAAAGAATAAAATATGGGTTTATCTTTATAAATCTCCATCTCTTGTACTACATGTGGGTGATGACCAATAATTATATCAGCCCCGTTATCAATCATTAAATGCGCCAAAGATTGTTGGCGTTGATTGGATTTTAAAACTTTATATTCTGATCCCCAGTGAATATTTACCACTACCAGGTCACTTTGGGCTTTGGCTAATTTAATTTTATTAATAATTTTTTCTTCGCTCAGTGGGAAATAGGTGTCATTGAAACCCACAAAACCAATTTTAACTCCTCCAATTTCTTTAAAAAGAGTTGCATCCTGTCCAATATCATAGCCATCACCATAAAATTCCAAACCAGCATTAGTTAAATTTTCTTTTGATTCTGCCAAACCGGCACTACCCATATCCAAAGTATGATTATTGGCAACTGAAAACAAATTAAAATTATATTTTTTCAAAGTACTTATTAATTCCGGATTAAATTGAAAAGCAATTTCTTTGGTCGTGGGTCGACGATAATTGGCAAATGGCCCCTCCAAATTTGCATGAATAATATCCACGCCTTTTAAAAAGCGATTTTCTTCACCAGCTAATTTTGTAAAAATATAATCTGCTCCATTTTCACTTATTCTTTTGGCCACGTTCCTATCCAACATCATGTCGCCAAAAAATAACAAACTAGCAACTTTTTCTGTATTCGCTTCTCCTTTACCAAATAGTGGTAAATAATAACTAGTAGATTGTGCTAAATCTGGTTGACCAGTAATTTCGGCACTATTACTGTGCCAAGCCTGAACAATTTTCTTAGTACCATAACTATCCATTAATTTTAAAAGCACATATAACGAAGGTACAGAATCAATTTCCAAAGTTTTTAATCGTGTATAATCAAAACTAGCGATTACACTTTCGCTAAATTCATCATGGAGATTAGCCGCGTTTAATGTTTGATAATGTGAAAAATCTATGGAAGAAATAATTACTGCGTCAGCCGGTAAAATTTCTTTTAATTTGATTGATAAATTATCCAATTCTTTGTTGCTTAAATTATTTTTTAAAATAAGCGGTATAATAGTTGTCTTGGGTAGAATTTTTTTAATTAATGCTATTGGTCCATTAATACTATGTTCGGTTTTAAAAACATTATTTTCAAAAGTTATAAATTTTTCGTCGTGCAATTTATTCAATAATTCTTCATTTGTTTTCAAAACACCATAAGGAGTTTGCCAATCCCAAACTGAAGAAATTACTTGTCCCCGACCTTCGCTAAAATGATTAGGACCAATTAGAACTACGACACTGGGTTTTTGTTTTTCCAAGGTAGCCAAAAAACTGGCAATATAGTTACCTGCCAATAAATGATGAGGAATAATTCCACCTTTAATACTTGGTAAAGTTGAGGTTGGTGATAATTTATTTTTATAAAAATTATCAAACAATTCTTTATCCCAAGGTTTGCTGTATTGATAATTTATTTTATTATTTGTTGTTGTGTTTTGTTCGTTAACTAAAGAAACACCGGTACAACCAGTAATAAATAATAAAATAAACATTAGTAAATATTTCCTCATAATTTTAAAAGCTCCGCGAACGGAGCTTTGTTTTACAATTTAATCAGCGTATGCTCTACATAATCCACTGTAGATTTTAGCATTTTTAAGGCTTCAGGGAGTAGTGGAATTAAAACAGCGGCAATAGAGAGTGTGTATGGTACTACTACCGAATTAGCCATCCATTGCATAAAAGTATCGGAAAGAGGAAAACGTTCAATAAAATAAAAAATTAAACCCAAAGTAATTAAACCTTCGGCCAAACCCAAAATCATGCCAAGAAGTCTATTAATTCCTTGAATAAATGGTAGATAAGTAATAACATTGGTAATTTTTTCCACAATCCAAAAAGCAAAACCAACCAAACGGTTGATAATTATAAAGGCGATAATAAACATTAAAACTTTGGAAATATTACCACCCCAACCGGTAATATTCATCAGCCACCCAGCCATTGGTTCATAAAATCTGGCAGCCAAATAAGCCCCAAACACTGTACCCAAGAGTGAACCAAGAGTGTGAATCAAACCAAACCAAAAACCAAACATGGTAAAACCACCAATGATGATTAATAATATTATGTCGAATAAACTCATAACATAAAAAATTAAAAAATAAAATTTACAATTATCAATAATCAATTTACAATAAATTTTCAATGAAACAATTTCCAAATTGGTAATTGAAAATTGATAATTTATTGAAAATTGTAAATTGTAAAATGAAAATTATTTTTCCAGTCTTGGGAAAAGTATCACGCCTTTTTTTATTATACCACCTTCTTCTAATTTTCCCCAGTCGCGCGAAGTATCTTCTGTGCCTAATTGTTTTAAAATCTTTTCTGCAGTTTCGGGAATAATTGGTAAAAGTGCTACAGCAATATGACGCAAACCTTCAGCTAGTTGATAAAGTAAACCAGAAATATCTTCACCTTTTTTCGCTTTTTCCCATGGTTTTTCTGTTGAAATCATTCCATCAAGTTGGCCAACAAGACTATTCACCAATTCAACAATTGATTCAAATCTATATTCATTAATAAATTTATCATAACTTGCCCAAAATTCTGTTAACTGATATTTGTTATCTGCTATTTGAGCTGGTATTTTTGATTCTGAATATTTTTCAATCATCGTCAAAATTCGACTTGATAAATTCCCTACTCCATTTACAAGATGAGCAGTATAAAATTCTTCAAAACGTTCAATAGAAAAATCACCATCTTCATATGAAGGCAAACCACCAAGCAAGAAATAACGCGTGGCATCAGTGCCATATTTATCTACAATTTTATAAGGTTCAACAACATTACCGAAACTCTTACTCATTTTTTGTCCTTCGGAGGTAATAAAACCATGAATAAATATCTGTTTTGACGTTGGCAACCCTGCAGACAACAGCATTGCTTGCCACATTGCCGATTGTTGGCGTAAATTATCTTTTCCGGCTACTTGAATTCCTGGCCAAAAATTATTAAAATTATTTTCATCTTCTGGCCAACCTAATGTAGATATATAGTTTATAAGAGCATCAAACCAAACGTACATTACATGATCAGCATCATTTGGCACTGGAATACCCCAAGGCATTTTTTCTTTTAATCTAGAAATACTAAAATCTTCCAAACCTTTTTCCACAAAGTTTTTTATTTCTAATTGACGATTGGCTGGAATAACAAATTTTGGATTCTTTTTATAAAGTTCCAGTAATGGCTTTTGAAATTTAGAAAATTTAAAAAAATAATTTTCTTCTTCAATTAATTCAATATTTAAATTTGGATGCACTGGACATTTATCGTCTACCAATTCGGAATCAGTTTTTTCTAATTCACAACCTACACAATATTTTACTTTATAATTCTTTTTATAAATATCACCATTTTTTTCACAACGTAACCAAAATTCCTGAGCAGCTTTGAGATGATGTGGGTCGGTAGTACGAATAAAATGAGTATAACTTAAATTTAAGGCTTGCTTTAAAGCATCGAACTTGGCAGCATATTCGTCGCAATATTTTTGTAGTTCAACACCCAGTTCTATTGCTTTACGATATATTTTTAAACCATGCTCATCAGTACCAGTATTAAAAATTACTTCTTCACCTAGCAACTTATGATAACGAGCAATTACATCAGCTTGAATAATTTCCAAAGCAAAACCAATGTGAGGTTCGGCATTTACATATGGAAGTGTAGTTGTTAAATAAAAATTTTTCATATTAATTACTAATTACTATTACAAATTCGCCTTTTTCGGAAATATTTTTTGTTAATATTTCTTTTATTGTTCCACGATAAATAGTTTCAAATTTTTTTGTTAATTCACGGCACACGCACATTTGTCTATCTTCTTCCAAAACGTCGGCTAATTCTCCTAAACATTTTTTAATTCGATGATTTGATTCATAAAAACAAACTGTGTGTTCTACTTTTGCTAATTCTTCAAAAAACGTCTTGCGACCCTTTTTATGTGGCGGAAAACCCAGAAATAAAAATTTATCTGTTGAAAAACCAGAAATTGATAAAGCAGTAATGACTGCCGAAGCACCTGGGATTGGTACAATACTGTCATCCTGAACTGGTTTCAGGATCCCCTGAGATGCTGAAATAAATTCAGCATGACATTTTTTGACAATTTCAGCTATCAAATAATTCCCAGGATCAGAGATACCGGGAGTGCCAGCATCGGTTACAAGAGCTAAATTTTTACCGGTCTCTAATAATTTAATAATTTCACTTATTTTTTCTACACCGCTATGTTGGTGGTAGGAAATACTTTTTGTTTTAATAGCAAAATGATTTAGTAAATTTTGGGTAACTCTGGTATCTTCACACAAAACAAAATCAACACTTTTTAATGTTTCCAAAGCGCGTAAAGTAATGTCGCCTAAATTGCCAATTGGGGTGGCAACAATATAAAGTTTTCCAATATTTTCCATATAATAAGCTTAACAAAAAAACAGCTTTTTTGCAAGCTGTTTTTGTTGTTTATTCTTCTATAGTAATGGCAGCAACCGGACAATTATCTTTGGCATCTTTTAAAGCTTCGGCGTCATCACCTGGAGGATTAATTTCCACAGCTTTGTTGTCGTCATTCATTTTAAAACTATTGGCAGCCAAAATTGTACAAGTGGCACAGCCAATACACAGGTCTTTGTCTACTTTACACTTCATAATATTTTTCAAAATAAAATTTTAATAATTCTTCAATTTGAGGAATGGCTTCTGGATCACCAACACCAACTTTTAATTTTTTTTGTAAATCTTCCAAAGTCCGTGCCCCTTCCAAAACTGCTTCTTCAATGTCATTATCCGTAATATTTAAAACTTTGTCAATAACCTTTTTACCCGCTGTAATTATGCGATTGTGTTGTCCAGTTTGCCTAAAATAGTCATTAATTGCCTCTTGAAGGGCCTTATCCCCCAAAACCGAACAATGTACCTTTCTCGCTGGCAAACCACCTAAACGCTCTAAAATGTCTTGAGGCTTGATTTTCAAAGCCTCCTCTAGTTTCATTCCGTCATTTTCAATAATCATTTCGCTTAAAACACTAGTAGAAGCAATCGCTGAACCACAACCAAAAGTACGCCAACGGCAATCAATAATTTTTTCACTTTTTTCATCTACCAAAATCCACAACACCATTTCATCACCACAAGCTGGTGAACCAACTCGGCCCAGACCATTAAACTTAAACTTTTCTTCCTCACCATATTGCATAAAATTGCGCGGGTTGAAAAAATGGTCTTTTACAATATCAGAATACAACCAACCAGAACCGTCAGTGTTTCTTATGTCAACTGGGTTTTCCAAATTTTCTTTTTTGATTGATTTATTAAGCATAATAATTTCTAATGTCTAATTACTAATTTCTAATGAAATTCTTAATGTTAAATTTTAAAATTTGTCATTTCATTAGGTATTAGATATTAGTAATTTGTCATTTTTTATATTTGGCATGTTGAACTTTCCCCATCTGCACCGGACTCATTTCCCGTAATTTTTCTACAATTGCTGGTAAGTATCTCATTACATAATCAATATCTTGTTTTGTATTACAATAACCCAAAGTAAATCTTAAACTACCATGAGCGTATTCATAGGGCAAACCTAAAGCGGTAAGAACATGTGAAGGTTCTAATGACATTGAAGTACAAGCCGAACCAGTAGAACAACAAATTCCGTAAGCATCTAAATAAAGAAGCATTGCCTCACCTTCTACATCAATAAATGTAATATTTAGATTGTTAGGTAATCTGTTTAGAACTTCAGAACCAGCTTGCCCAGTGTAACTCTGATTTTTATCAGAGTGAAGTTGGGGACCATTGAGTCTAATATTTTTAATATTCTTTTGTATTTGATCAAAAAAATAATTGCGCAAATCTACTAAACGCATATTTTCTTCGTGACGATTTTCTTGAGCAATTTCCAAAGCTTTGGTAAAACCTACAATGCCAGCTAAATTTTCAGTACCACTACGCAAATTCATTTCTTGACCACCACCAAAAATAAGTGGTTGAATATTTACTCCACGACGTTTGTAAAGCAAACCCACACCTTTTGGTCCATAAATTTTACTACCATTAAGTGTCATTAGGTCCACATGTAATTTTTCTACATCTAATTCCAGCACTCCACCGGCTTGGCAAGCATCGGTATGAAAAATAGGATACTGAACTTGTCCTGAGCCTGCCGAAGGATTGTTGGCTTTACGATATTTTAAAATCTCGCGACCAATATCAGCAATTGGTTCTACAGTACCAATTTCATTATTAGCATACATTATAGAAATCAAAATTGTGTCTGGTTTAATTGCCGCTAAAACTTTTTTGGGTGAAATAAAACCTTGTGAATCTGGTTCTAGGTAAGTAACAGTAAAACCTTCTTTTTCTAATTGTTGGCAAGGATAAAGCACTGCGTGATGTTCTATCCTGGTAGCAATAATATGACCTTTACCAATTTTTCTACAAACACCAAAAATAGCCAAGTTATCTGATTCACTACCACCACCCGTAAAAATAATATTGTCAGGCAGGGCGTGTAAAATCTCCGCCACTTTACGTCGGCAATCATTTAATTCACCATTAGCAATTCTACCTAGTTCATACAAACTACTGGGGTTCCCAAAAATCTTGGTTATAAAAGGCTTTGTGGCTTTTTCTACCTCTTGACTTACATATGTAGTAGCGGCATGATCCAAATATACTAATTTTTTTGTTTTTGGTTTTTTAGGTAAATTATTTGTCATAATTAGCAATTGTACCTAGATTTATAGCACTTAAATATTCCAAAATTTTGGTGTTGATATTGAAAAAAACATCGTGCACCTTGCAAGTCTTTTGTTTTTCACAACAAAAACCTGCTCGCAAACAATTGGCTACCACACATTCCCCTTCCAAAGAATCAACCACATTCTTAAAAGTAATTTTTTGTGGTTTTTGGGCTAAATAATAACCCCCTTGCGCCCCCTTTACGGACTTAACAATTCCTGAATTTTTTAATTTAAAGGCGATACGCTGTAAAAATAAAAAAGAAATTTTACTACCTTTAGAAAAATTTCTTAAACTCAAAAGCTGGCCTTCGGGTAAACTTTTTAATGCCAAAAGCAGTTGCAAAGCATAGTCTACTTCTTTGTTGAATTGTAACATATAAATAAGTATATAAAAGTAAATTCATTATATACTATCTAAGTATGAGATGTCAACTACAAGGGCAGGGTTAAATTGATATTGGAGACGGTACTACCATTTTTTGTTGTGGATTGTGGTATTGGCTCAAAATTCACCGCAATTGGTGTAAGGTCGCCGGTGAGAGTAAAGAAATACAACATTTTATTTTTGCGACCATATTCATAAATCTCTTTGGTAACTTTTACATCTTGCTCACAATATTTTTTGATTTCATCCACTTTCCCCTCTTCCCACCATTTCATGGCTTGTAAACCATCGGCACTTTTTTCGATTTGCAAGGTAGCTTTAGCAATATCATTTAATTTAAAACGTGAACCACTAGTTTCTTTGATTACTTTTAATATATCTAATTGGGGAAATTTTAAAAGATCCCCAGCATAATATTTATTTAATATTGGCAAATCAAAATGTTCACTATTGTAACCAATTATCCGTTCGCTTTTTTCCAAAATTGGCCACAAATTTCCTAATTCAGATTCTACAAAACTAGTATATTTATCGGTTTCATATTCATAAATAGAAACAACAGTAACTTTTAAACTATTAAAATCACGAATATCGCCAATGGTTTCAATATCCAAAACGATTTCTTTTGACATAAAATAAATTTAGTTATAACTAGCACAGTTTAGCATAAATAAAAAAAAATCGCCAGTTTTGGCGATTTATTCTTTAGCTTCTTTTCTTTCTTGCCGAATCCGATCATTTTCGGTTAAAAATTGTTTACGCAAGCGAATACTTTTGGGAGTAATTTCCAAAAATTCATCTTCAGCCATTACTTCCATGGCTCTTTCTAGTGATAAATCCATTGGCGGAGTTAATTGCACTGCCATATCTGAATTGGAAGAACGCATATTGGTGAGATGCTTACCTTTAATAGGGTTAACGGTCATATCTTGACCCTTGGCAGTATTGCCAATTACTTGTCCAGTATAAACATCTACATTTGGTGCTACATACAATACACCGCGATCTTGTAAATTGGCCAATGAATAAGCCAACACTTTACCAGTTTCACCAGAAATCATGGAACCTACATCGCGTTTTTCTATTTCACCAACATAGGGTTGAAATCCAATCATTTCACTACATAAAATTCCTTCACCACGAGTATCCACAATAAATTCATTGCGATAACCCAAGAGTCCGCGAGTAGGAATAATAAAGAGTAAACGAGTATGATTACCTTCAGGACGCATTTCTGTCATTACCGCTTTACGTTTGGATAATTTTTCAATTACTCCACCCACACAATTATCGGGAATATCTACGGTAATTTCTTCAAAAGGTTCACATTTAATTACTTGTCCTGAGCTTGCCGAAGGAATTTCCTTAATAATTACCTGTGGTTGCGAAACTTGTACTTCAAAACCTTCGCGGCGCATATTTTCTAATAAAATTGCAATATGCAATTCACCACGACCATAAACTTTATAGTAGTCAGTAGCCGAAAAATCAATTTTTAAACCTACATTTACCTCTAATTCTTTTTCCAAACGTTCTTTAATTTGGCGACTGGTTACATATTTACCTTCACGTCCGGCAAAAGGAGAATTATTTACCAAAAAATTAAGACAAATGGTTGGTTCATCTACACTAATCGCTGGTAAAGTTTCTTGATCTTTGTTGGCACAAACAGTATCACCAATATAAATTTCGGGAAGACCGGCAACCATGACAATGTCGCCAGCAATCACTTCACTTACCTCTTTGCGAGCCATGCCTTCAAAAGTAAAAATTTTATTTACACTACCAGAAATTATTTCACCGTCAACTTTTTTATCAAACACTCGGTCATTAGCTTTTAAAGTGCCTTGATAAATACGGCCAATACCTAAACGACCCAAGTAATTATCATAAGCCAAATTAAAAGGTTGAAAAGTAAATGGCAATGTGGTGTCTACCTTGGCTGGTTCAACAACTTCTAAAATTGTATCAAGTAAAGGTGCTAAATCATTACTTTCATCGGCTAAATTTCTTTTGGCAATGCCATTTTTTGCAATGGCATAAACAGTAGTAAAATTTAATTGTGCATCATTGGCACCCAAATCCATAAATAATTCCAAAACCTTATCATGAGTCCATTCGGGTCGAGCGGCGGCTTTATCTATTTTGTTAATCACCACAATCGGCTTTAAACCCAAATCTAATGATTTTTTTAAGACAAATTTTGTTTGAGGCATCGGACCTTCTTGTGCATCAACAACCAATAATACTGAATCAATGGAACGAAGTACACGTTCTACTTCGGAGCCAAAATCAGCGTGACCAGGAGTGTCCACAATATTAATTTTTGTTCCTTTATAAAAAACAGAAGTATTTTTGGAATAAATTGTAATGCCACGTTCTTGCTCCAAAGCATTAGAATCCATACTTACACTTTCGTCCGTAACCATGCCAGTAAAACGCAACAAACCATCGGTTAATTTGGTTTTACCGTGGTCTACGTGGGCAATAATGGCAATATTTCTAATCTGCATATAAGAATTGCCTAATTATAGCGAAAATTTAATTGTTTGTCAACCCCCAGCACTAATTGAAAATAAAAGGGTTAAAAAACATCTCAGTTAGGTTGAGATGTTTAAATATTTTTTCTTATAAATGCAAAGTCAATTAAATAAATAGACCTATAAAACTTACACCAATAACCACAGCTAAGGAGAGTGATAATTTGAGAGCAAATGAGCCTTTTCCTTGAATAAATGAATAGACCATTTTGCCAACCATGTTGGTAGCACTTACCAAGATAAGAGTGAATAAAGCTGTATGAAAAGTAATAGTCTTACCCGCCATGTCTGCCAAATTTATAACTATGGCATCTAAACCAGCGAGCGAAGCAATCATTGAACTAATTATAAATCCTGAGTTACCAAAAAC
Source organism: Candidatus Magasanikbacteria bacterium GW2011_GWC2_37_14 (assembly GCA_000990355.1). Taxonomy (GTDB): domain Bacteria; phylum Patescibacteriota; class Patescibacteriia; order Magasanikbacterales; family UBA922; genus GWC2-37-14. The sequence goes on along the minus strand of LBSX01000002.1, from coordinate 22,299 downwards.
CACTAAACAAATTTTGGTAACAAATTTTACTGCAATTAAAATAAGAGCAAATTTTAAAGCTGGCATTAATGAAAACACTTTACCCTTCTTTTCTGCAGAAGTATCCAATTTATTTGCCTCATCTTTTTTTTCAGTCTTTTTTAAGAGAAAAACAGCTCCTAAAATAGCTGCACTTAAAATAACTAAAACCAATGTCGGAACAATTGTCGCTAACCAGGCTCCATTTATTGGCCCAACCAATAAAAAAATTGGAAAAATACTGGCCATATTGGCAATTAACGTCGCCCCTACCAAATGATTAACCACACCACCTTTTTTACTTTTATTGGCCATCGCTATAGTTGTAGAAGTAGAAGAAATAAAGCCACCAATTAAACTAGTAAGAACAAAACTACGTTTGTTGCCAAATAATTTACCCAATAAATAACCAAAAACATCAATACCAGTTACCAAAACTACAATATACCAAATATTTCGAGGATTAAATATTTCCATACTACCAAAAGCGCCTAAATTTATTTGATAACCATTTAGAATAGTTTGTAAAAGTGGAATATCACTAACATGAATAGCGGTATTCGGTAAAAATGGCATAACTACCAAAGCAATAATAGCATAACTAATAAAAGACTCTGTTTCACTCCGAGAAACTCTAGCCATGAAGTGCTTAACTTTGTGTTTAAAAGATAAAATTAAAAGCACAACTACAAAAATTGCAATCACAACTTGTAATGATAGACTAGAGGCAGTTACTAAAAAGCCCAAAAGATATGCAAAAAATACTGCCAGTTCGTTGGTAAAACCAAGTTTGTTTGATTTTAATGAATAAATAACATAATAAGCCAAAATTAACAGTGCCACAAATGCGCTCATTATGGCAAACAACACATTAGCACCCGAAGTAAGGAGTACTCCTCCTAAAGCACCCATTAATGAGACAATGGAAAAAGTTCTAATACCACCAGGTGCTTCTTGTGTAGCTCCACTTTGTCTTTCTAGACCAATAGCGGCACCAATTAGTATTGACAAAAATAGTTTAAAAGCGATTGATTCTAACATAAATATTAGTTTAATTTATATTAATAAACTGTGTTTAATAAATTATAGCACGATAGAAGGAATTTATAAAATTAATTTCATTTTAATTACTTTGGTATTTTTTACCATTAAAAATATTTTTCTTGCCACTACCAATTATCTTTATGCTTTTCCCTTTTACCAAAATTGCTTGTTTGTCTGTTAAGGCAATAGTTTGGTATTTTGTTTTCTTAGCACTCTGCTCAATGACCTCACGCCATTTTTCTTCAAAGTGAGCGGTAACCAAAAAAGGCACGATATCCAAACCTTTTAAATTTTTAAGACCAATCAAATTAGGGTCAGCATTTTTCCAAGTCGCCATTTCAATTGTGGGACAAGCAACATAACTGCCAGCACTTAATCCCAAATAAACACCACCTTTTTTAACAAAACTTTTAATAATTTTATCTAAGCCAGTTTTTTTAATTCTGTCTAAGTATTCAAAAGTGTTTCCCCCAAAGACAAAAACAACATCTATATTTTTCAAATCATCTGGTGCGAGTTTTCTATCTAATTTGAAAAAAGTAATATTTTTCTCTGGTATCTTAATTCCTTTGAACTGCAACAGTTGGTTCAAAATATATTTATTTCGTTTAAGATATTTAATTGGGGTCACCACTAAAAATATCCTAATTTCAGAAGGCTTTTTTCCAACCAATTTCAAAAATTTCTGACCAATCACCGGGCTCTCTCCCCAACCAGCGGATGTAAGAAGTAGTTTCATAGTTAATTATTTAAAAAATTTCATTTATTATAGTATTATCCATAAAAACTACTCTTAAAATTTTCCTCTACTTCTTTTATTGATTCATCTACTAGTGGCTTAAGCTTCAGATCTAATGAATCGTAATTTATTTTATTTAAAAACCAACTTTTCCACCCGTCTACGCCAATTTTTCTACTCTTATAATAATCTCCTTTGCTATTATAAATATTAACATCCGTGATCAGCTTATCAAATACATAAACCAGCTCGGCTTCAATTTCTTTTCTTTCTTCATACTTTTCAATCATACCTATGATGTCCTCAAATTGACCAAATTCTGTTTTTAATTTCGCGAAGGCTTTTTTCTCATTTTCCTTTTTCAAAACAATTTGTTGTGGATCGCCAAAAGCATCTACATCACCGGCATACACCTCAACCAAATCATGTATCAACGCAAATTTAAGTATTAATTCATCATTTAGGCCAAGATTATATTGTTTATTTGCCGCCCAACAAGCCAAGGCTAGTTGATAACTATGTTCGGCGTCATTCTCAAAATGGCCGTCACGATAACCAACCGTTCTATTTACTAATGCCAGTCGGGTGGCGCAATTTATTATTGGAATTATTTTTTTCATAAAAAGAAATTAACTATTAGGTAACTCAATTGGTAAACCGGACAAAATTTCAGGAAGCCTCTCTGGTGGAATGATATGTACCTTAACTTTCTTTAAACCCTGTTTATATGATTTTACCAGACGGTGAATCCCATCCAAAATAAGCCACTTACCTTTATTCTTAAAGATATCAATAGGATAAGAAAGATCAACTTGATCTGTAATATCTTGTTGTTTTTTACTATCTACTGTTTTATTCAACACATCCCAAGGAGTAACAGTCCACCGTTCATCGGTATCATTTGGCCACCAAGGAGCATCAAAATGCCACAACAATTCATTAATGTCTATTTCTACAACAGTCAAATTTAACGCCCATATTTTTTCTTCATCCCAATTTCCAAAATCCAAACCAACACTTTCCCAGTCGTAATTATTTTTCATACAATTATATTTTTAACCAACTTAACATTCCCAGCTTTAGTTTTTCCTTTCACTTTAAAACCAAAAGTTTTATAAAAATTAGTTAAATCTTTTTCTTTTGGATCGTGTGTTAATGAAAAATAATGATATTGTTTAGGATATTTTTTATCCAATGTTTTCTGTACCAACATTCTACCAATACCCTGCCCGCGATAGTTATCTAGCACACACAAATCAGAAAGAAAAACAGAATTTGGTAGTTGTTCGTGCATTTTATCAAACAGTCTAACAAGAACATACCCGACAATTTTTTTATCACACTCAGCAACCCAAATTAATTTCTTTTTAACTGCTTCACTTATTTTTTCCTTTTTATTTTTTTCTTCTAGGTCAAGAAGGCTGTTTAGTTTCAAAAGTATTTTTGTATCATTTATTGTTGCAAGTTTGCATTTTACACCCTTTCTTAACATCTCAATCTCGGGAAGTAATTTGCCACACGCCAATTTATGCCATTCAGACTTTTTAACTCCTTTAGCCAACTTAAAGCCTACTGTTTTATAAAAATTAATCGCCTGTTTATTATAGCTTACCACTTTAACGATAATATCTCTATTACCACCAAGCCAGACAAATGCCTTATCAATGAACATCTTACCAATCCCCTGACCCTGATATTCTGGTAAAACATAGATAGCACCAATTTCATATTTTTCTTTTTCTCTCATTGCCCCACAAAAACCAACTGTCTTTTTATCATCTTTGGCAACCCAAAATTGACGATTTATATTTTCTCTTATCTCTTTTTGTCGCCGTTTAATTTTTTCTATATCAAAAAAATTACTTTTTTGTAAATCCTCAATTGTTATCCCAGCTTTTTTATTGGGATATGTTGCAAGCCAGGTAACTTTTTTTACTTCTGCAATACCCAACACATCTTTTGGTTCGGCTTTGATAATTTTTATTGTATTGCTGTTCATTTTCATACTAAAAAATCAATTTATAAGTTATCCCCTCTTTCCATTGCGGATTTTCCCATTTCGTAAAACCTAGTTTTTCACAAAGTTTTTGCATGGGAATATTTACAAAATCTGTTTCAGTCACAACGCCCACGGTACCACAGTTTTTTGCATGTTCTATACACATACTCATTAATTTTTCACCTATTCCTCTCTTATGGAAGTCTGGATCTACCAAAATTTCACGAATAAAAAAGAAATTTTCTTCCCACCACCCTCGATCAATAGAGCAAAAAGCCACAAATCTTTCTTCTTTTTTAGCCAACAAATACAAGCTGTCTTTTAGTCTAAAATGCTTTTCTAGCGAATCCATTGTAACTTTGTTGAATGAATAATTAAATGATCTTCTGTCTCGTAAAAATTCAATTTCTTCTGAATTTTTCATTGTTGAATATATAATATCGCTCATACATTAAGCTTTTAAACATTTTATAGCTTCAAAAATCTGTCTAATAAAATTTATATCAGTATTAAAAGTCTGTAAACCAAACTTTTTTGCCTCCTGCTCAAAATATTTACTAAAAGCAGAAACCATTTTGCCAACTTTAATAAAAGTTTCTGGCTTTTTAGTTAAAACCAGTAACCAATCATTGGGCGTGGTACTTTTGTGAACATCTACGGCAAATTTATTCGCATCAAACTTAGTTAAGAAAACTGCCCGAATATTTTGTTTACCATACTTTTTAATCATTTTATTAACAAAACCAGGCAATAAATGATAACCTTCAATAATATAATCATTGCCGTCGGCTATTTCACAAGCAATTACAGTATCAATCGCTAAATGAACTGCCTCGGCTTCTTTTTTTAAAACACTAACTATTTTTTCTGGTGAGTAGACATTATAAAACGAATCATTGTTTTTGGCACTGCCTTTTTTTCGCAAAAAAGAATAAGGAAATTTTTTAGCAAATTTTCCTTTTGTTGTTAATACTTGGGTTATGGAATCCAGAGTATCAGAAGACAGCCAAGGAATTCTCATTTGCTTAGACATTTTTTTGGCCAAAGTGGTCTTGCCACATCTGGGCGGTGCGCCAATTAAATAAATCATAAATATTATTAATCAATTATCTTGGCCACCCTACCCACTTGACCGTCTGCCAATCTCACTTTTATGCCATGTGGGTGAAAACTTGAACTCGTTAAAATTTCTGCAACAATCCCCTTGGTCAGTTTACCAGTTCTTTGATCAGCTTTCAAAACTATTTCCACTGCCAAGCCAATTTTTATGTCAGCACGATTTTGTCCATTCATAACTACTCAGTTGTAACACCGTCAAATTCTTCATCATCGGCCAAAGCTATTTCTTTGGTAGGGTGTATTGTACCATCGGCATGGTGTGGTGGAGCATAAATAGTGTAAAGTTTTAAGGCTTCTGTCGTTGAGGTATTTATAATATTGTGTTCTGCACCCATTGGTACAATTACCGCGTCACCATCGCCCACTACTTGTTCATTGCCATCAATTACTACTTTACCAGTTCCACTTTCAAAACGAAAAAACTGGTCGTTTTCACTATGCACTTCCATACCAATTTCCTCATTTGGTTTTAAAGTCATTAAGACTAATTGACAATTTTTGCCAGTATAAAGCACTTGGCGAAAATTTTCATTTTCTAGAGTTAATTTTTCGATATTGTTTTTGTAGCCTTTCATAGTTTTATACTTATGAATTAAATTAAATCTATTTTATCATTGTTTGAATCTTTTTTAAAATTCCCAAAGCTGGTTCTTTTAAAATACTAAAAATTAATTTTATTCGGTCTTCATTTGAAATATTTAATATTCTTGTCAAAGGCCATACTTCAAAACCTTGCCCTACACCTTTTTCTGTTTGTAAATCTTTGATTGCTCCTCGATAACAATAAACGTAAACTGCTCTTATGGTATTATTTATTTTATGAGTAACAGTGTCAGTATCAATTGGCGCGTGAGCTTTATATACCAAAACTAAATCACTAATTTTTAATTTTACACCTGTTTCTTCTTGTACTTCTTTTAGAGCGGCTTGCTCGAAATCCTCTCCTATTTCTACATGACCACCCACAGTAACATATAACAAATCAGGAAAAGTCTCGGCATTTTTACCACGGTGTTGCAAAATAATCTCACCTTGAGGGGTATAAAACCAAACATGAACTTCGCGATGTAGCAAACCATTTTTATGAATATTTTCCCGAGAATCTTCACCAATAATTTGGCCAGCTTCGTTTACGATGTTTAAATATTTATTGTCTGACATAGTAGATATATTTTAGCATTAAATTTAAATAAATCAAAAATTTTGGCCGTCTTGTTAATAATCCTTATTGACACTGGTTTTTTTATTTGTTATAATTTCACCACAATTTTACAGTATACCAACAATTTATATTCGGGAGTAGCCCCCGCCTCTCGGTTCACACCACAACCATCCGGCGCAATCACCAGCAAGCTTGGCGGGCAGGCAGTGGTACCGCTTCGCACTTTAAGTATAAGGTATTTAATGTGTTCATAGTTTCTGTGAATACACAGACATTTTATATTCGGGAGTAGCTCAGCGGTAGAGCGGCACGCTGTTAACGTGATGGTCGTGGGTTCGATCCCCACCTCCCGAGCTTATAAAATAAGGCCTAATTAAAGCCTTATTTTTGTTGACTACAGCTGAGATTCAAATTAATTCATTAAGTTCGATACAATATAAAATCAATTGTTATATTTTGTTGTAAATGGTAAACTTATTAATATGCCAAATGTCTTAATTGAAATTCTCTTAATAATTGCTTTGATTATTTTAAATGGTTATTTCTCCATGTCAGAAATAGCCTTGTTAAGCGTTAAAAAAAGCCGTCTTAGACACTTGTCTAAACAAGGAAGCAAAAAAGCACAAAATGCATTATTTTTGACACGTAAATCTCCTGAAATGCTTTCTACAATCCAAATAGGCATTACAGTTATCGGAATATTCGCTGGTGCTTTTGGCGGGGCGACTGTGGCTGAACACTTGGAAAAATTTTTGTCAGTATTTCCTCCTATTACTGGATATAGCGAGCTAATCAGCGTGGCAGTAGTGGTTATAGTTATTACATATTTATCATTAATAATTGGCGAGCTTGTGCCAAAACAAATTGCTCTATCAAATCCTGAAAAATTATCATTAAGAGTTGCTGGACCAATAAAAATAATAATGAAAATTGCCACCCCTTTAGTGAATCTGCTAAGTTCATCAACTACGATATTGCTTAAGTTACTTCATATTAAGCCAGCTCCTGAACAGATTGTTACAGAAGATGAAATTAAACTTCTAATAGCTGAGGGTGCAGAAAGTGGGGTATTTGAAAGAGCCGAACAAAAAATGGTGGAAAGTATTTTTCATTTAGGTAATCGCCCGATTAAAGATTTTATGACATTACGAAACGCGATAATATGGTTAGACACCAATGATTCCTATGATGAGATTAAACGTAAAATATCCACCAGTGACCGTTCTATCTTTTTACTGTGTGAAAACACTCTAGACAATTTTATTGGTATTTTAGAAGTAAAAGATATTTTGTCTCATTATTTTAAAGGCAATGTGGAAGAAAAAATTAATCTTAGAAATTTATCCCAACCCGCAATAAAAATTGATGTTGACACTCCTGCATTAGTGGCTATTGAACGTCTTAAACGTTCATCACTAAATATGGCTCTGGTTACAGATAAAAATAGTAAAAATAAAGATGTAATTATGGGGATTATTACTTTTCATGATATTTTGGAAGCGATTGTGGGAGAAATCAAGGCTAATTGATTTATGCAAGTTGCCTTAGGTGGAGGCAAGACGTTTGAACTGGAAAATAAACTGCATGGCATAATGTACCTAGTTGTATATCATATTTTATGATAGACTTACCATATGAAAATCGCCTTTATTCACCAAGATAAAAAATTAAAAACTGGGGCAGGTTGTATAAACAGCCTGATTTCTTGCAAATTAGAAGGAGAGGGCGTCGAAATGATACATTTTTATCCTAAAGTAAAATTGGTAGACGCTCCACACCACATGAAAGGTTTCAACAATATATTATTCTTTTTTAGTTTGTTAGAACATAGAAATAAAGTTTTGAGCTGTGATATTATCCAAGGAACTACATACACAACGATTGCATTCTTATCTTTTTCAACCCCTATCGTTTCTCATTTTGGTTCAACAACGAGTGGTTTTATCCACGCAACACCTCACACAAACCAAACTGAACCAAAATTAAGAAAAATTTGGAACGAATTAAAACAAGCCAAAATTATTAATGAACTTAATATAAAAACCAGAAGACCACTAAGAGATATAGCGGATATCGAAAATTTAGTCGCTAAACGAGTCACGGCTATTGTGGCAACCTCGGAGATAGTAAAGAACGATTTGATAAACAGCGGAATTGATGAAACAAAAATTCATGTAGTCCATAATGCGATAGAAGATTTTTGGTTTGAAAACAGTCCAACAACGACCACAACAGCCCCTTTTCTTGTTTATTTGGGACGTATCGGCCAAAATGTGTTTACCCTCAAATTAAAAGGGCTAGATCGTCTTATTTATGCTTATCGAGCGTTTAGAGATGTGCCCAAACTTAGCATTCTAATGACGGCTAATAAAAACATTAGTTCTTGGTTAAGATCGTCTATAAATCTTCACACTGTTTATACAAACCTGTATAAACCAGAAATTAAAGAAAAATTGAGTGCCCTCTGTGGTAGTATATTATTGGTTACTTCCCGTTATGAAGGGTTTTGTTTGAGTATGGTTGAAGGCATGTCACAAGGAATTATTCCCGTAACGTTCCCTGTCGGAGTAGCTCCGGAAATCATTAAGGATGGCGTTAATGGGTATTTGGTTAATTCTGAAAAAGAAATGGTTGAAAAAATTCAGCTTATTTTAAGTGATGATGTTCTGCGGAAAAAACTGTCCGCAGGAGCGCTTGCAAGCTCAAAACAATTTAGTTCAAAAAACATGACAACAAAATTGATGACGATATACAAGGAGATTGTTGCTAATAAGCCAAACAAGTACAAAAAAAGATTAAACATTAATAAATAAATATGAATAAGAAGTTCTTTTTAGCTATCGTTAACATACTTGCACTTTGTATTATAATCGGTGCGGTTAGCATATATCTTGTTAACGACGGTCACTGGATAGGTCTTGTGTTGATTTTATTGTCCATACTTTGTCTTCTCTCTCTTTTACCTTTTAAAATAAATATAAAATCCGTTTTGCCGGATATATACTTCGGATTGATAGATAATGGTATTCTAGCGATAATGGCAATCTTTGGCGGTCATTTTGGTGGGGTAACAGGGGCTATCCTTGGCGGTGTTGTCGGAAATGCCATAACAGACGGAATAGCGGGGATCTTTGAGGGCTATTCTGCCGAAAAATTAAGACTTCAATTTGTGTCTGAAGAAAGGACAATGCTTAAATCCGCGGTTGGTAAAATGGCTGGTTGTCTTTTTGGTGCTGGGGTAGTTTTGTGTATTGCCAGTCTTTTAAAATTCTAACAAGCTGGTTCGAACGTCGTTCGTGACCCCGAGCCAAGTAGTGTAAGGTAAAATTTATCATTGACAAGATAATCAAAACGTGATATAATTGATTCCACTGACTAACACTAGTTGGCCTTTATACATAAGTATCACACATATGATGCAAGACGAACCTACTACAGACGAAACTACAGCCACTACTCCAGTCGAGGAAACAGCAACTCCAGTAGAACCTACCCCAGAAGAAACTCCAGTTGAACCTCAAGCATAATTTTACAAAAATTGTAAAATAAATGAAATAATGGCTTTATTGGGCCATTATTTTTTTATATCTTATAAATAAATTGTTTTTACTCACTTATTAGAGTAAAATAAAAGATATGAATAAAAGAAAAATATTTAGTTTAATTGTTTTAAACTTAGTTTTTGCCTTTGTATTGTTTGTGCCAAAAGCATTTTCTATTAATAACACCCTGCATGGCGCTTTGGTAAAAATTCCCAACGACCCAAAGGTGTATATATTATTGAACAATAAAAAATATTGGATAAAATCTGAAAATATTTTTAACTCTTTAAAATACCCTTGGAATTGGATTGAAAATATTGATGTCGAATTATTAAATAAATACGAAACTGCCGGTGAAATAAATTACACTGACCATCACCCAGAATTTACAATTATAAAATATGCTAATAGTAATAAAGTTTATCGCTTAGAATACAGTGAAAAAGGAATTTTATTAAAAAAACACATTGCTAATGAAACTGCTTTTAATAATTTGGGCTATCGCTGGGACAGAATATTAACCATAAACAACTCGGAAATATATCCAGACAGTGAATTTACTACTTCTGAAGTCGTAATAAAAAATAATTCAATTGGACTAATTACTAATAAAATAGCGGAAGTAATTTTTGATGGTGAAATTGATTTAAATTTTATAATGAATGCAAACAATTGGAATATTATTTCTACTAGTGATATAAATTACAAAAATATTGTTCATCCTACAAAAATTGATCGATTTTCGGCAGTATTAGATGCTGAAGACAGAGATTATAACGGCCAAAACCAAGCCGACGTTGTTTTAAGACATACTTTGTATTTAACTTTACCTAAAGAATTAAAAAATGATCAAAATTATACAGTAGAACTTATTAACCCAACAGGTAAAAAATATGTTTATAACGGAACAATTGGTTATTTTTCCAATGAACAATTTTCTTCTTGGAATTTAATGCCTGGCAAAGATTTGCAAATTGCCAAAGCTATTAAAATTAATCAACATGGTTTTTCTTTAAAAGCAAAAGAACGCTATGCTTATGTTGGTTATTGGTTAGGTTCTGGCGGTGCTTTAATATTGCCGACACAATTAAATTATCAAGTGTATAATGCCAGTTCCAAACAATTGGTCAGTTCGGGAAAATCAACAAACTTAGGATCGGACAATCTAAGTGGAGAAATTTTATATGAATTAGATTTAAGTGATTTAAACGAAGGTAATTATTATCTTGAGGTAGAAGGAATTGGTCGATCTCTTGTCTTTAGCGTAGGGCTAGATTCTGCTTTTACAGCCTTTTATACAGCAATTCGCGGTTTGTACCACCAACGGGCTGGCACAGCCCTAGAATCAAAATATACCAACTGGATTCATAAAATGTGCCTGAACCAAGTATTTGAAACAAATATATTGGAAGATTTTGGTGAAAAATTTTCTAAAAATACTTCCAAAAATAACCCGATAAATATTAGTGGTGGTTGGTTTGATGCTGGTGATTTTGATTTAAGACCAATGCATTTACTAATTGTCGAAGATTTAACAACCTTACAAGAAATGTTTCCTAATAAATTTACAGACAATCAATTAAATATTCCGGAAAGTGGAAACCAAATTCCAGATGTTTTGGATGAAGCTTTATGGGGAATAAAATTATGGGAAACTTTACAAGAATCAGACGGCGGAGTAAGAGCTGGCGTTGAGAGTTATGCTCACCCAGGTTCTTCTACATGTGAGGGTGACACACTTCCCTACTGGACATATGCTCCAAACAGATGGACTTCTTATAAATTTGCCGGAGCAGCTGCACATTTAGCGAGAATTTTGGAAAATTATCCCGCCGGAAAAAACAAAGCCACTGATTTAAAAAATAAAGCCTTGAAAGCTTGGGATTGGGCAGAAAAACAAACTAGCCTTGGCACGACAGCGCCTGTAGAAAGAAGTAACGAAGACAAACTGAATGAACTAGAAAGAGAAAAAATGTACGCCGCCGGAGAATTATTTGCTTTAACCAATGAAACAAAATATCAAAATGTATTTAAACAATTGTACCCAACCTATCGTGGTCCTACTTGGTTTGCAAATATTTATTCTTTTTGGGGTTATAGCAATGCCAATGGCACCAACGTTGACAGAGATTTTCAAGAACAAGTAAAAAATAGAATTATTGAAATTGGCAATGACGAAGTAGAACAAATTATGGAAAATAAATATAAAAATTCTACTAATTTTAATTACGCAATTGCTTGGGGCTCGGGATCAAACTCTATGAGAAGTATTGTTGGCACTGCAATGGCATATTATTTTACCAAAGATCAAAAATATATCGACGCAATTTCTTTAAATGCTGATTATCAATTAGGAGAAAATCCTTTGGGTCTTTCTTGGATAACTGGATTAGGAATTAGAAATCCCGAATTTCCACTACATTTGAATTCTATGTATGACCAACAAGAAAAACCAGTCCCTGGATTACCTATTTATGGTCCCCATGCACGAGATTATGACGGCGATTGTGAACCTACCGATGCTTGGGGTTGTTTGGTGTATAATAATTTTTATCCCACCCCAAAAAATATTCCTGCCCTTCGACAATATGCTCCTTGGGCCCGCATGCCGGATATGAATGAATTTACTGTTTGGCAAGATATGGCCTATACTTCTTTGAGTTATGGGTTTTTATTTGCTATATAATGTATAACATTAAAATGGACCTCTTAACTCTAACAACAATTGCCACACTTTTACCTATATACCGTTATTTGCTGGTTTTTATTTTTGTAATTATTGAGGGCCCACTAATAACTATGTTTGTGGGTTTTTTATTAGCTCACGATTTGTTTAATTGGTTATTGGCTTTTGTAATTATTATAGCCGCAGAAATGGTAAGTGACAGTCTTTATTATTTAGCTGGTTATTGGGGTGGAAAAAAACTCGCAGAAAAATATGCTAATTTTACTAAATTGTCAGAAAAACGTCTAAATTTTTTAAAACACATTTTTCACAATCATCCTAGAAAAACCCTAATCATTGGAAAAATCACCCACATGGCCGGAGTACCAATACTTATAGCCGCTGGTATAATTAAAATAAACTGGTGGCTTTTTTTCTTATATGATTTAATGGCTACCATACCCAAAACCTTATTTTTTTTAATCATTGGATATTACCTTGGCCAACTTTCAGAAAAAATTAATTCTTATTTAACTTATGGCACAATTATTTTTTCGGTTATAATTATTTTAATCTTTATTGGCTATTTATTTATTGGTAATTATTTAGAGAAAAAACTTATCAAATAAATTATGAAAATTATTATCGGCGCAGATACTTATTATCCAAACATCGACGGTGCTTCTTATTTTACGCAACGCTTGGCCGAACAATTAGTATTGCGAGGCCACGAAGTGCTAGTAATTGCCCCTGGCAAAAGTTTTAATGACATTTACTCTACGCATAATCAAGTTAATATTTTAGGGGTTAGTTCTTGGCCCTCGGGCTTTCATAAAGATTATTGTTTTAGTTTACCCTTTGGTTTGTTAAAACATCTAGAACCAGTTGTCTTAAACTTTAAACCTGACGTAATTCACGTACAAGGACATTTTTTCGTGGAAAATGCTTTAATACAAATTGCCAAAAAAAATCATTTGCCAATTGTGGCCACCAACCACTTCATGCCAGATAATTTAACCCATTATGTGGCTTTACCAAAAAAAATAAAAAAACTTTTAAATAATTTACTCTGGTGGCATTTTAAAAGAAATTTTTCCAAGTTACCCATTATTACTACACCTACCAAAACAGCAGCTAATGTTTTAAAAAAAATTGGCCTAACTCAAGAAATTATTCCTCTCTCTTGTGGTATAGACATGAAAAAATTTAATCCAAATAATAATAGTGATTATTTAAAAAAACGCCATAATTTACCAAACAAACCAACTATTTTAGTAGTTAATCGTCTATCCCCAGAAAAACATGTTGATACAGTATTACGCGCTGTTGCAGAATTGAAAAAAAATATTGATATACATTTTATAGTTGCTGGCAATGGTAATGAAAGACAAAATTTGGAAAATTTGGCTAAAAATTTAAATATTAGTAATAATGTAACATTTTTGGGATATGTAAGTGACGAAGACTTACCTTTTGTTTATCCTTTGGCAAATATTTTTGTAATGGCTGGCACTGCAGAATTACAAAGTTTGGTAACAATGGAAGCTATGGCTACTAGTTTACCTGTGGTAGCTGCCAATGCTTTGGCTTTACCAGAATTAGTTTACCCTAATGAAAATGGTTTTTTGTTTAATGATAATAACTATTTGGAATTGGCTAATTATCTTAAACAATTACTAGAAAATAGTGACTTACGCCAAAAATTTGGCCAAGAAAGTTTGGAAATTATTAAAAAACACGATGTCTCTACCACTATTCTTGCTTTTGAAAAATTATATCAAGAAGCTCAAACAAATCATTTTTAGACCACGCCCCTTGTTTTTTATACCATTCTGTGGTAAGCTTAGGTCACTTGTTGTTTAATTAATATAAAATATTGAAATATGAAAAATTTTAATAGAGACGATCGAAAATCTAGTGGTGGTTTTGGCCGTAAATTTGGTGGCGGTAAATCATTTGGCGGTGGAGGTAGATTTGACCGTGATGGAGATAAACCAGCTCGTTTTAAGGCTGTTTGCAGTGAATGTGGAGACAACTGTGAATTACCATTTAGACCATCTGGTGAACGTCCAGTGTTTTGCAGTAATTGCTTTGGCAAACAGCAAGACAATGGTGGCGGCAGTAGACCAAGTAATTTTGCCAGCGACCGTCGCGAAAGACCAAACTTTGGTGCTGATCGCCAGATGCATGATGCTACTTGCGCTAAATGTGGCGACAATTGCCAAGTGCCTTTTCGACCAACTGATAAACCTGTATATTGTAGTAATTGCTTTAAAAAAGACGAAAACAGAGGTAGTAGAGATAATGGCGACGTAACAGAACAAATCAAGCAACTTCATGTAAAAATTGATAAATTAATGAAGTTTTTGGGAGTTGTTACTGAAAGCAAACCTGAAACAAAAAAAACCAAAGAAACTGTTGTTAAAGAAGTAGTTGAAAAAGAAGCTACAAAAGAAAAGAAAACTAAAACAAAAGCAGCTGTAAAAAAAGTTGTTGCAAAAAAGAAGAAATAAACAAACCCCACCCCTGCCTACCGGCAGGCAGGCTACCCCTCCCCTCATAGGGGAGGGAAAATATTAAAAAAAACACCCCGCAAAATGCGGGGTGTTTTTAATCTGAATGATTAAGCGCGAACAACGTTGATAGCGCGTGGTCCTTTGTCGGACTGCTCAACGTCGAAACTTACCATATCACCAGCTTTTAAGTCACCAAATTGAAGGTCTACTAAACCGGATTCATGGAAGAAAACGTCTTTAGAACCATCCTCAGGGGTGATGAAACCAAAATGCTTTTCAGCAACGATGGTCTTAATTGCACCTTTCATAGTATGAAATGTAATGAATAAAATACAAATTATATATCACTGAAGAAGGTCGACTAGTTTTCTAAGGATATTTTGTAGATTTTTAGTATACACTATTTACAAAGAATTGTCAAGATTTACTCAATTTTTAAAATCTGGTACTCTATTTCCCGCTCACCTAAACTCACTCTTACATGCTCCCCGACTCTATGCCCCAAAAGCGCCAAACCAAGTGGTGATGAATAAGACACAATCCCTTTTTCGGGATTAGTCTCGCTTGAACCCAAAATTTGGAATCTTTTTTCTTGGCCACTCACGAGCACCCAAACCTCGTGACCAATTTGCACTGTATTTTTTTGTTTTTCTGGTTTAATTATTTCTGCATGATCTATTTGATATTCCAATTTTAGAATAGCATTATTTATCCCCCTTAACTTACCCTTGGCTAATTGGTACTCTACATTTTCCGAAAAATCACCAAGCTCCGCCAAACGAACCACTTCGGCAGCTGCCTGAGGTTGTTTTCTTTTTAATTTTTCTAAATCTTTTTTAAGTTCATTAAATTTCTCTTCTGTTAAAAGAAGATCAATTTTTATTTGACTATATTTTCCTGGTTTTCTATATGGTAACTGCATAATTAAACACTCAAAACTTCTTTCACTCCCTGGCGATAAGCGCAATAATCACAAGCTTTGCCCGGGTTAGGCAAACTATCAATTTTTAAACATTCATGAGCTTCTTTAATTCTTTGTTCTACCCAACTATCATTACCTTCGTGAACAATTAAAGTAATTTCAAATTCTAATTTACCATCAAAAGCTTCTTTGTCGGTATCGCCATTACAATACACAAAATATCCAGTATTAGAAACCTGGTAACCATTTTTTCGCAAAAGCCATTGGTAAACTTCCATTTGTCTTTTGTAACCATTTTGCCACTCTTGATCCAAGGCTTCAATTTTTTCGGCCTTGGAAGTAGATTTATAATCTACCACAATATATTCACCAGCTGAATTTACCCATAAATCATCAATTGCCCCAGTAATAGTGATTCCTAATTCCGGATGTTCATACTGAATACCTACAAAATTCTCGCGCCATTCATTTAATTTTTCGTGTTGTGCTGGTACAGCATCTATGCCATATTTTTCTTGCAAAGGATGTTGTTGATTTTTGGCTCGATGAATATCGAATTCTTTTTTTAACAAAGTATCGACAGCTGAGTTTAAATTAAAAGGAAACCCCGGTGGTCTTTTTACACCCAAACGATTATCTAAATAAAAACAACGTGGGCATTCGGTAAAAAGCTCTATTTTGGAACGACTTAATTTCCAGTTATTTTTTTTACCAGGTATAAAATTCCAATTAGCTGAACGTGGTACTTTGTAATATTCAGACATATTTAAATTATTAGATTAGCTAGACTATCTTACAACAAAAAATCACTCAAAGCAACACACCAAATCCGGCGGAACGCCCAGTAGTCCAAGCGGCTTGTAAATTAAAACCACCAGTAAAACCATCAATATTCAAAATCTCACCGGCAAAATACAAGCCAGGAACTATTTTTGATTCCATAGTTCGTTGATTAACTTCGCTTAATTCTACCCCGCCCGCTGTAACAAATTCCTCACCAGTAGTTTTACCAACAATTGTTAATAAAAAACCCTTAACAAAATTTACCACAACTTGTATTTGTTCTTTACTAATTTCCGCACTCTTTTTTTCTAAAGGTAATTTTAATTCTTTACCAATAACTTCAATCAAAGATGAAGGAATTAGATTGGTTAAATTATTTTTAAAACTTTTTTTAGGATTTTTCATCATAATTTCTTTAATCTTTTTTATTAATATTTCTAATTTTTCATTGGGGAACAAATCCAGAGTGATCTTTATTGGTGATTTTTGGTTACAGTCTTGAAAAGCTAAAAGTGAAGACAAAGCAAAAACTGCCGGACCACTAAGACCTTTGTGGGTAAAAATAAATGGACCACTAACTGTTTGTGTTTTTAGATTACTAACCTTTAAAATTGCCTCAGAAAACGACAAACCAGCCAAAGTGTGCGACCATGGCTCTTGAGTGACAAAAGAGCTTAAACTAGGTGCTAAAGGGCTTACAGAGTGCCCCAAAGATTCGGCCAAGGTATAACCATCACCAGTAGAACCGGTTTGGTGATAAGCAAAACCTCCGGTAGTTAAAACAACTTTATCAACTAACAACTCTTTACCACTTCTAAAGGTAATTTTAAATTCACCAGCCTTTTTTACTACTTTTTTAACTTCGCTATTTAAGATTAAATTGGTCTGATGTTTGGTAAAAATATTAGTAAAAACTTTTACTACATCCTGACTATTGTTGGACTGTGGAAATACTCGATTATCTTTTTCACATTTTAATGACAAACCATGATTTTCAAACCATTCATAAACAGCTTCGGGTGAAAAATTATGCATGGCTGACTGTAAAAATTTTTCCCCACGAGGATAATTTTTTAGAACAAGTTTTAAATCCGAAATTCCCGTGGTTAAATTGCAACGCCCGCCACCAGTAAGCAAAACCTTTTTTCCTAAGGTAGAATTCTTTTCAATCAAAAAAACTTCCACCTCTGGATTTTCTTCACAGATAGTAGCGGCGCACATCATACCTGCCGCTCCCCCACCAATAATTGCAATTCGCATAAATAACTAAAATTTAATAAAACTTTTATTTAAAATTTTCTTACGTATTTTATGATCGGGAATTGTTTGGGCTACTAATTGCCAAAACTTTTTACCATGATTCATTTCGGCCAAATGACAAAGTTCGTGCACTACTACATAATCTACTAATTCCAAAGGTAAAAAAAATAATTTATAATTAAAATTCAAATGTTTTTTACTAGAACAACTTCCCCACCTAGTTTTTTGCCGACGAATAGCCAAACGATTGTATTTAAAATTATAAAACTGGTTATAAAACTTTAAACGTTCATTAATTAGCTTTTTGGCCCGTGCTTGACAAGCCGGAAAACTTGGTAAAGGTTTTTTTAGAGTTTCTGTCATAACTAGGCAATTATAACACAAAACACGTCTAAAAGCGTGTTTTTGATACCTGGCTCGGGGACGTGGATTCGAACCACGATAAACAGCTTCAAAGGCTGCTGTCCTACCATTAGACGATCCCCGAATATAGAAAGGTAAATTTAACTTTCTTAGTTTGTGTTTTAAGCATTAGACTGTGCCTCATCGGCACATCCGCCGATGAGGCGGAGATCCCCGAATATATATTTTTATTACCAAAAACTATACTTAGACTAACAAGATTATATGAGAATTTTAATAATTTGTCAAGATATTAAGCCAATTATCTACTAAAACCAACTAATCCCCTCTTCTTGTTTAGTAAAAAGCAAAGCATTTTTACCCGCTTTATAATTTGTTTGATTTAAATCATGGATCTCTTTCATAAAGACATCATAGTCAAAGCGAATTCCTTTACCATTTTTGAGCGCTGGATCGTTTACAATAAATTCATTAGTGCTATCATCATAGCCAGTAATAACCATAACATGATAATCGGGACCACCGGCAGTATAGTGCAAGGCTGGTGCAAAAACCGGAGCAATGATCGGTTGATTGTCAACCAGCTGTTTTTTTATATCTTCCAAAGAAGGATTGACTACTATTTCTGTCTTCCAAGGTAAACCCAATAAAGCAATTAATTCAGAAATTTTTTCAAGAGATTCATCCTTGCTAATTTGAAATTCTTTATTTTTGGCGGCCAATATTTCTTTAATATGCTTAATAGCTTCATCACGTTTAATTGTATCATCGGCATAAAAACTACTCACCATATAAATCGAAGTTTCTTCACACGCATTTTTCCATGGTTCAGACCAGTTACCAGCTGGTGCCTGGGACGTAAAAGGAACATCTATATTTTTTGAAGCCGGAAGTATACCACAACCTGCCAGATAAGCGATTATAAAAACAAAAATTGTTAATAATAATATTTTTTTCATAAACTTTATAGTTTTAGGATAATTTTAATTTGTAGTTTTTGTTAATGTATTTATTACAAAATAAACTATACTATAGGCTGAAAGTATAATGACAACACCAATTAAAGCATTGAAAAATATTTTTTTACACCCGCAAATGACGTCGCATAGCCAATAAACTAGAAAACATAGTCAGAAGCCATACCCCTAAAAACTGCGCTGATGTAAGCAAAATAATATGCGATAAATAATAATTTGTCAATACTGGTTGACCACCAAAAACAATCATTAGATAAGGGTCAATTAGCTTGAGAGCTAAACCTACAAAAGCAGAGGTAAAAATAATCGCCAAAAGAGCAAAGATTGTAGATTCTATTAAATATGGCCCACGCACAAACCAATTACTTGCACCCACCAACTTTTTTATACTAATTTCAATTCTCTGGGTATAAATTGCCACACGAATAGTATTAAAAATAATTAAAAAAGCAATTATGGCAAATAAAGCACTCACCCCAGCAGTAAATTTTTCCACTTGTTTGGTTATTTTTTCAATTTTTTGAATTGCAACTTCACTATCGGCAAAAGTTTTAGTTTCAATTAAATTTTCATATTCTGGCAAACTTAAAGCCTGAACAATTTTTGTATAATCCTCTGGTTCGCGAGTTTTTACAATTAAAGTAGCTCCCAAAGGATTTTCGCCTAATTCATCTAAAGAAGACATAATATCAGCATTGTTTTTATGTAAATTTTTAAAATTCTCCAAAACTTGCTCTTTAGTTAAAAAAGTAATCTCTATAACTTCTGGAAAAGCATTTAAATAACTGGTAATTTCTTTAATATTTTTGTCAGTCGCATCAGGTTGAAAAAAAACACTTACATCAATTTGCCCTTTGACACTAGTAATTGCTTGACTAGTTAATACATTAATAATAATTAAAGTATTGACTGACAATAGCATTAATACCAAAATTAGTATTGTCATAAAAGACAAGCCTAAATTGCGACCAATATCCTGAAAAGCGAATTTTATAATGCGAATTAGTGCTAACATAGTGTTTTGTCATCCTGAACTAGTTTCGGGATCTTTCATAAATTTAATTTATTTAGAAAGTATAAATAACGGAGAGATGCTGAAATGGTACTTGTCCTGAATTTATTTCAGGATTCAGCATGACAGATTAAAGTCGATATTTTCCTTCTTTTTCATCAGCAATTACTCTGCCATTGTGCAAAGTTATTACTCGCCGACGAAGTTGGTTAACAATATCTTTATTGTGTGTAACCAAAAGAATCGTTGTGCCAAATTCATTAATTCTTTTTAAAATTTCTATTACTTCCTGAGTATTTACAGCATCCAAATTACCAGTAGGTTCGTCGGCTACCAAAATTTTGGGGCGATGCACCAAAGAACGAGCAATTACCACCCGTTGTTGTTCTCCACCAGACAATTGATGTGGGTAACGATCACCTTTTTGTTTTAAATTTACAATATCCAAAACCTTGGGCACTACTTGAGTAATACGATCATATGTTTCTCCGGCTACTTCTAAGGCAAAAGCAACATTTTCGTAGACAGTCTTTTTGGAAAGTAATTTAAAATCCTGAAAAACCACGCCAATTTGGCGACGCAAAAATGGAATATCTTTTTCTTTAATATTGGTAATATCCCAACCCCCAACATTAATTTCACCAGTGGTTGGCTTTTCTTCGGCAATAATCAATTTTACCAAAGTGGTTTTTCCCGTACCACTTTGACCAACTACCGAAACAAATTCACCTGGTTCAATTTGTAAATCAATTTGTTCTAAACCAATACCATCTTTACAATAAATTTTTGAAACTCCTTTTAAAGAAATCATACTTTTTCATTATAGCATAAATCATGAAAACATTAAAACAAATAGCATTAAAACAAAAATCCAGCTTCTTGCTTGAAGTTGGACTTGAGCCGACCGTGGGAATTGAACCCACAACCTACGGTTTACGATACCATTGCTCTGCCAATTGAGCTAGGTCGGCGTTTACTTTTCCAAAACTTTATTACAAAGTTGACCACAGGCCGCGGCAATATCTTGACCTTGCGAATGTCTAATTGTACAAACAAAACTTGATTTCATTAATTCTTCATGCCAATGTTCAATTTTTTCTCTGGCTGTAGTTTTTAATTTACCAGTACTAATATCATTGTAGGGAATTAAATTTATTCGCACCCGAGAAAAATTACTGGCCAATTTCTTTAAAGCCTTTAAATGTTTCTCATCATCATTAAAATTTTCCAACATCAAATATTCCAAGCCAATAAAATGCGAACGACTAGTGATAACTTCGCTGTATTTTTTGGCCCATTCTACTAAATACTCCAAAAACCCTGATGTATGTGAAGGCATAATTTTTTTTCTGGTTTCTTCTATTGCCGAGTGCAATGAAATTGCCAAACGTACTTGTGGAAACTCCTTGTCTTCCAAAATTTTGTCCATAAACTTAGGTATACCACAAGTAGAAACAGTAATTTTGGTAGGACCAATCTCGGTATTTTGTAAAATAATATTTAGTGCTTGCTTTAAATTATCATAATTAAGCAAAGGCTCACCCTGCCCCATTACCACAATGTTCGAGATTTGCCTAGCTTCGGCAACTCCCCCCATTCGGCCTGAGCTCATGGCGAAGGCTACCCCCTCTTGGTAAGAGGGGGAAACATAACGTTGCCAAAAACGATATTGATCAATAATTTCTTCGGCTGTAAGATTTCTCTTAAATCCAGTTTTACCAGTCGCACAAAAACTACAATTCATGGCACAGCCAACTTGTGATGAAATACAAATTGTATAACGATCACCAGCTTCGGAATCTTCTTTTAAATTTTGCCGACCCATGAGCACGGTTTCAATTAAATTACCATCGGCTAATTCTAATAAGGCCTTTTCTGTATCATCAATTTTACTTTTATATATTGAATGCAATTTAACAGTCAACCAAGGAAATGATTTTAGTTCTTCACGTAATTCTAAAGGTAAAGTAGTAATTTCTTCGTAACTATTTTTGTCTACATCAAACCAAGCCTGAATAATTTGTTTTAAACGGTATTTTGGTTGGCTGGCTAAAATTTTGTTTAATTCATTTTTCATTTGAGCTGTATTTACGAAAAAGTTCGGACGTTTTTTAAGGACAATTACTGACTTCTACTAGGTGAACAACCAGATGAACAGCTAGGTGAATCAGTGTTCAT
>LBSX01000001.1 GCA_000990355.1 Candidatus Magasanikbacteria bacterium GW2011_GWC2_37_14 | reverse complement strand
TATGAACTATTCCACACCTCTACTCAATGGGCCTTTAGGGGCTCATTTTGTATTGGAATGGGTTTCCATTTGGGGCTCATGTTGTATTGTACAAGACTAGGGCTTGTGTTTTTAGTGATTTTTAGCTAGAATAGTTTAAAGACTAAATATTATTTTATGAATAAATACGCTCCAAATGAAATTGAGCCAAAATGGCAAAAATATTGGGAAGACAATAAACTTTTTGAAGTTACAGAAGACCCTTCAGTAAAAACTCAGGGCAGGGAAAAGTTTTATGGTTTAATAGAATTTCCTTATCCCTCTGGGGCCGGCCTTCATGTTGGCCATCCACGTCCTTTTACTGCCATGGATGTCATTTGTCGTAAAAAAAGAATGGAAGGAAAAAATGTTTTGTTTCCCATTGGTTTTGATGCCTTTGGACTACCTACAGAAAATTTTGCTATTAAAACTGGGCGTCAACCAGCCGAAGTTACAGCCGAGAATATTTCTAATTTTACTCGTCAATTAAAAATGCTTGGTTATAGTTTTGCTTGGGATAGAGTAGTGGATACGACTGATCCAAAATATTACAAATGGACCCAGTGGATATTTTTGCAATTATTTAAACACGGGCTTGCTTACAAAAAAGCCATGCCCATAAATTGGTGCCCCTCATGTAAAATTGGTTTGGCCAATGAAGAAGTGGTAGATGGTAAGTGTGAACGTTGTGGTACAGTCGCAGAAAAAAGAAATAAAGAACAATGGATGCTTGCCATTACAAAATACGCGGATAAATTATTGCAAGGTTTAGAAAATGTAGATTACATTCCCCAAGCCAAGATTCAACAACAGAATTGGATTGGACGTTCCGAAGGTATTAATTTTAAACACAGAGTTAAAGACATGAATTTGGAGTTTGAAGTTTATGATTCAATTCCACAAACTTTTTTGGCTCAGACTTTTGTGATTATTGCTCCAGAACATCCTTATGTTTATGAAATGGTGAGAGGTACTGAACATGAAAAAAAGGTAATGGAATTTGTGGAAAAAATTAAAAAGAAAAAAGCTGGTGATAAGTTTGATATAGATAGTGATATGGAAGGCATTTTTACTGGCCGTTATTCAGAAAATTATTTAGGTATTGGTCGCGATTTACCAATTTGGGTCGCAAGTTTTGCCCTTATGGATTACGGCACTGGCATTGTTGGTTGTTCAGTTCATGATGAACGTGATTATAAGTTTGCTAAAATGTATAATTTACCTTTGCATCCGGTTTTGTTTCCAAAGAATAAAGAATTAGCAGAAAAAGTGCGTGGTACAGAAATATTTTATCGTGAACCAGACGGAGTTTTAGAAGAACCAATTGATTTTAAAGGACGAAAGTGGAATGAAGTGAGACAAGATGTTATAGAATATATTGTAAATAATAACTTAGGTAAGCGAGCAGTCAATTATAAACTTCGCGATTGGGTGTTTTCTCGCCAGCGTTATTGGGGCGAACCAATTCCATTGGTTTATTGTGAGAATTGTAAAAATAAAAAATATCATTACGTACTTGTACATGGATATTATGATCCAACTAATTTTGCTTGGTTAATGTGGGCCAAGAATGAATTAGAAAAACAAGGCCATACAGTTGATGCTTTGGATTTACCAAATTACAAAACTCCAAATGTTAATGAACAAGTTGATTTTCTTTTAGACAAAGTTAAAATTGACGAGAATATTGTTTTGGTTGGACATAGTATGGGTGGGGCTGTGGTTATGAAATTACTAGAAAAAATAAATAAAAAAGTTGCCAAAGTAGTATTTGTAGATTGTTTTATACGTCCAGAGTTTGTTGATCGTCCAAGGCCTGATGTGGAAAAAAGTTGTGATTGGAAATTTGATTTTAAAAAATTAAAAAAATTAAGTG
Source organism: Candidatus Magasanikbacteria bacterium GW2011_GWC2_37_14 (assembly GCA_000990355.1). Classification (GTDB taxonomy): domain Bacteria; phylum Patescibacteriota; class Patescibacteriia; order Magasanikbacterales; family UBA922; genus GWC2-37-14. The sequence continues at coordinate 109,012 of LBSX01000001.1, read as the reverse complement.
ATGAATTTATTATTTTAGCTGATTCAAGCTACGGAGTAATTAATAAAGGGCAAGATAGAGAAATGGCTGATTTGTTTAATGGTAAACTGATTATTGCCAACCCAATTGAAACACATTTCCGTGCCAAAGAAGAGCCTGAAGTTTTGAAACAACTAGAAAACAATGGCTGGATTTCACTTCCCGAATCAGAACTACCTTTAGAACTTCCAAAAGTAGAAAAATATGAACCAACCGACACCGGCGAATCTCCTTTGGCGCATATAACCGATTGGATAAACGTAGCCTGCCCGGCTTGCGGTTCGCCCGCAAGACGGGAAACCGATACTATGCCAAATTGGGCTGGTAGTTCTTGGTATTTCTTAGCTTACACCATGATGAAAGAAAAAAATGGTGAATATGTTTGGGATAGAAAAAAAATGGATTATTGGAATCCTGTGAATTGGTACAATGGGGGAATGGAACATACAGTTTTGCATTTATTATATTCCAGATTTTGGAATCAATTTTTATATGATATTGGAGTTGTACCAACGAGCGAACCATATAAAAAACGCACTTCTCATGGCATGATTTTGGCGGCTGATGGTGAAAAAATGAGCAAGAGTCGGGGCAATGTAATTAACCCAGATGAAATGGTAGAAAAATTTGGTACAGATGCTTTTCGTACCTATATTATGTTTATGGGGCCATTTGACCAGGCTGTGGCGTGGGATACAAATGGAGTTGTGGGTGTACGAAGATTTTTGGAAAAGGTTTGGACGTTGCAGGAACGTGTCATTGCGAGCGGAGCGAAGCAATCCCAGGGGATTGCCACGTCAGCCGATGCGAATCGGCTTCCTCGCAATGACAAATTAACTACACTTTTACATCAAACAATCAAAAAAGTTACTGAGGATATTGAAGCAATGCGTTTTAATACAGCTATTTCGCAATTGATGATTTTGGTAAATGAAATGTCCAAGTTGGAAGTCTTAAGTCTTAAGTCTTATGGCTTATGTCTGCAATTATTATCCCCGTTTGCCCCGCATCTTTGTGAAGAAATATGGAACAAATTAGGGAATAAAGAATCAATCTCAAAATCCGAGTGGCCAAAATATGATCCAGAACTTGCTAAGTCAGATACTTTTACTTTGGCAATACAAATTAACGGGAAATTACGTGATACTTTAGAATTACCAGCAGACATTTTAGAAGAGGAAGTTATAAAACAAGCATTAGAATTGGAAAAAATTAAAAAATGGTTAGAAGATAAAGAACCAAAGAAAATAATTTATATAAAAGGAAAGTTGTTGAGTATTGTAATCTAAATTAATTTAGATTTAAACACCTTGTTTTGCAAATGCAGAATAAGGTGTTTTTTATTTATTTTTTGTTAGGTCTTGACAAATTATGTTTTTTAGTATAAACTATAGCCCAATGACTTTTTCCCAAGGGGGAAATCTTGGCACATCCGTTCGAGGCTACGTTGCGTCGCCGGGCCGCCTGGCAGTTCCTGGGCTTGGCGATCCTCGCCTTGAGGACCATCGGTCGCTTGACCGGACGAAAGTCCGAGGAGGACGACTAGTGGACCCAGTCCAGCACATTCTATTCGCCCTGTTCGGTGGCGTCGGGCTTGCCCTACTGATGTTTCTCTACGAGATAACGATAGGGCATAACAAGCAGTTGCGACGATCGGTCGTACCAGCTTGTACTCAACGACGATCCCACTACGTCGCATTTCTCTTCGGCCGCCCCGCTCCTTAGCCGGCACTGCTTTTCCAAGCAGTCGCCGGCACAATTCCCTTTGTTATTTAAAAGTAAATAATGTAGGTAAATAAAAAACGCTAATTAATTATTAGGCGTTTTTTATTTATTATGTTGTTTAATTTCTAATTGTATTGTATAATATTTAAGTAGTTTAAATTAATTCAAATAATATAATTTATCTAATTTTTATTTATGAAAAAATTTATTTGGAGTATAATAATTTTGGTAGTAGTTGTAATTAGTGTATATTTTGTTTGGTTTAATAAAATAGAGGTAGTGGAAACTTCTTTAGAGTTAAAAAGGCCCTTAGTAGTAGGTGTTGTCTCTTGGCCAGGTTATGCTGGTGGCATTGTAGCTAACAATGGTTTTGAACCAAATATTGAATCATTGTTTTATAAAAAATATGGCTTACAAGTGCGTTTTGTTTTAATTGAGGATATGGATGCTCGAGGTAAATCTTTTATGAAGGGTGGACCTGATGGAGTAGATGTGATGTGGTCTACAATAGATTTTTGGGCTAGTGAACTGCCAAATTTTTTGGCTGGTGGAGAAGCCAAAGCTTTGATGCAAGTGGATTGGAGTCAAGGTGGTGATGCTATCGTAGCAAATCAGGATATAAAAACTATAAATGATCTGAAAGGAAAGAAAATTGCTTTGGTTCAATATACCCCAAGTCACTGGCTTTTGGAAAATTTATTAAATAATTCTTCTTTGTCTGGTATCGATAAAGCAGAAATTAGAAAAAATTTAATTTTTTCTCAAGATGTGCCAACCGCACGAGCAGCTTTTATTGCTGGCCAAGCAGACGCTGCTGTGGTTTGGGAACCAGATGTTTCGGCTGCTTTGGTTAAAAAAGGTGCACATATTTTAGCTAGCAGTAATCAAAATAAAGAATTAATAGCTGATATAATGGTTGCAAAAGCTGATTTTATAAAGAAAAATCCACAAACAATTGAGGCTTTTATTAGAGGCTGGTTTGATGGTGTAGACAAAGCTAAAGATAATAAAGATTTGGCAGTTAAATTATTAATGGAAAATGAACCATTGTTTAATGAATTGGGTGCCGACATTACTAAACAAAGTTTAGATTGGGTTAAATGGACAAAATTAGAGGACAATGTAAGAATTTTTGGTTTAGATGGCAAACAATCAGTTTATGATAAAATTTTTACAGAAGCGAATAAATTTTGGTTAGAACAAGGTGCTGTTGAGGTTGTCCTAAATCCAGAAGACTCTAAAGATGACACTTTTTTGAGGAAAATATATGGCGAGAGCCAAGAATAATAAAATAGCAGGTTCTGTTGATTGTGAAAACAAAGTGCTTTTGGAGGTAAAACATCTTAATAAAAGTTACCAAAAGGTTGAAATAATTAAGGATGTTAGTTTTGATGTACATGAAAATGAGATTATTGCTCTTCTTGGCCCTTCTGGTTGTGGTAAATCTACTATTTTAAATATTTTAAGTGGTTTTTTGTTACCCACTAGTGGTTGTATAAAAATTAGAAATCAGGTATTAAAAGGCAAAAATAAATATTCAGTCACGGTTTTTCAACGTAGCTCTTGTTATAATTGGTTGAATCTAAAAGATAATATTAAATTTCCACTTGAACATGGCAATTGGAAAATAAAGGATAAAAAAGAAATTGAAAAAAAAACTAGCGAAGCACTAAAAAGAGTTGGTTTGGCAGATTATGGTGAATATTTTCCTTCACAGGTTTCTGGAGGAATGCAACAGAGAGTTTCCTTGGCTCGTACAATGGTTTCGGAAGCTCCTCTCATACTTATGGATGAACCTTTTGTTGGTCTAGACGAACAAACCAAGGAATTGATGCATATGTTGGTTTTAGATATTTGGGAGGAACATAAAAAAACTATAGTTTTGATTACTCACGATATACAAGAAGCTTTATTTATTGCCGATAAAATTTATGTTTTAAGTGCTCGGCCAGCCGAAGTGAAAGCAATGGTTAAGGTGGATTTGCCTCGTCCACGTCGGCCGGAAATTAAATTTACTGAAGAATTTATAAGATTGGAAAAATTTTTAAATTTTGCTACGGAGAGAGAGGTTATTAAAGCTTCTCAGATTAGAATTGCCGACTTAAATCCAAAGTCAATAAAAATAGGTGTTTTTACTTGGATAGGCGTGGCGCCTTTTTACATAGCCAAAGAACTAAATCTTTTTAAGAAAAAGGGATTAGACATTACTCTGGTGCAGATAGAAAAAAACGATGACCGGAGTAAAGCCCTTAATAATGGTGATGTTGATTTGTTGGATACGACATTTGATAGATTTCTTCTAGACAGACAAAAAAATGATCAATTAAAAATAATTAGTCTATTGAATCGTTCCAATGGTGGCGATGCTCTTGTTGTGAGAAACGATATTAAAAATATTAAAAATCTAGTGGGTAAAAGAATAGGTGTAGAAAAAAATTGGGTTAATCAAACTTTTTTAGAATATTTGTTAAATAAAAATAATATTGATTTAAAAGATGTTGAATTAGTTAACTTAGATGAAAGTGATGGTGGAATGTTGATGTTACAGAACAAAATAGATGGCGCGGTAATGTGGGAACCGTGGTTGTCACGAGTAATAAAACTTTCCCCAGCTCACATCCTAGCTTCCACAGAAAAAGAGTCCGTTATAGTAGACGTACTGGTAGGCTCAAAAGAATTTTTGGAAGACAAAGAAAGTGAAATTAAAAAAATAACAGAAGTACTTTTTGAGGTTAAGGAAATTATAAATAATAATGTAAAACAAAGTGCCGATATTATAAGTACTTATTTAGGTATTACAAAACAAGAAGCCACGGAACAGCTTAAAAAAGTATTATTTTTTGATAAAAAAGATAATTTTTCTTATTTAGAAAATAAAAAAAATAGTATTTCTGTTTTGGAAAAAATTAAAAAGGAATTGGAAGAAGTAATTAAAACCAATGAAGAGCATAATTACAAAATTATTACAGATGAATATTTTGATAAGAGATTTATTTTATAAATTTATGCTAATAAATGACAAGGAAAAAATGTATGGGAAAATAATGGTGGCGGTTGGTTTTTTGGTGTTGTTAATTGTTTGGTTTGTTTTGTCTTATATAATAAAAATTAATCGTATTTTTTTGCCTACTCCTCTGGAGGTATCACTATCTTTGTGGAATTTGATTGTGAGTGGAAAATTTTTTATTAATTTTTTATATAGTTTTGTAAGAATTTTTCTGGCTACACTAATTTCCGTTTTAATAGGTGTACCGTTGGGTATTTTAATTGGTTATTCATTTAATCTTAGAAAGCTAATGTTAGTGGTTACAGAACCAATGCGTTATTTACCAATTACCGCTCTTATCCCCTTATTAATTTTGTGGTTAGGCATAGGTGAACCAATGAAAATAATTTTTTTAGTTGTCGGTATAGTATTTTATTTAATTTCAATGGTTTCTAATTCGGTCCAGCAAATAAAAAAAGAATATCTTTTGGTGGCCAGAGATTTTTGTTTAAGTACAAAAGAAATGATTTTAAAAGTGATTTGGCCAGCATCCCTCCCTCAAATTTGGGATAGTATAATTGTAGTGAATGGTATTGGTTGGACTTATATGGTCTTAGCGGAAATAATCAACGCTCGTAATGGTTTGGGTTATATGATAAGTATTGCGGGTCGTTTGCAAAGGAGTGATGAAGTTTTTGCTTCTTTGCTATTGTTAACTTTAGTGGCTTTGTCATTGGATAAAATATTAAGGTTTATTAAGGGTAAGTATTTTAATTGGTGATTACTGAGTATTAAATATGTTGGCGGAAGTAATAAACTCCAAAAGCAAAACATTTTTGATGTTTTGCTTTTGTTTTTTAATTGGTATAAGTATTGCTTCAATAATATATCAGTCAATAAATTTAATATATTTTTATATTATACTCTTTATTTTTTTATTTTTCCTAATTATTTTTTGGACTAATAAAAAAGTTGTTTTTATTGTATTTTGCTTATTTGTTATTTTTTTAGGTGTTTTTCGTTATGAATTAAAATTATTTGTAAACAAAAATCATTTAATAAATTTTGTTGGTCAAAGTTTGGCGTTTCAGGGAATAGTTATTGCTGAACCAGACATACGTCAAGACGGGGTGCGTTATATTTTAGAAACACAAAATTTTGCGTCTCTATATGGAAAAATATATTTAAAACAAAATCTTTATCCACGTTATAATTATGGTGATATTTTAAAACTACATTGTGATTTGGAAAAACCAGAAGAATTAGACAGTGGTTTTCGCTATGATATGTATTTGGCAGTAAAAGGTGTGCGAGTTGTTTGTAAAAATCCTGAGGTACATAAAATTGGTGAAAATGCGGGGAATAAATTTTTACAAATAATTTTTGTTGGTAAAAAATTGGTAGCCGAAAAAATAAATAAACTTTGGCCCGAACCAAGTGCAAGTTTGGTAGCTGGTTTATTGTATGGTTATCGTGGGGGAGTAGGAGATTTAAGTGAGGCTTTTAATCGCACCGGTTTAACGCATATTATTGCCATTTCTGGTTACAACATTAGTATTATTGTGGCAATTTTATCAATATTTTTTACTTATTTATTAATCCCCCGTAAAAAGGCTTTTTGGCTAATAATTATTGGTTTGCTAATTTTTGTAATTTTTGTGGGTTTTGCTGGTAGTGTATTGCGGGCCGTGGTAATGGGCGGTCTAGTGTTGATTGCTGGGCAAATTGGCAGATTGTCAAAAATAACGAATGTAGTAGTTTTTACAGTGGTGCTTTTGTGTTTGTTTAATCCTTTGATTTTGTTTTGGGATGCAGGTTTCCAATTGTCACTAGCCGCGACTTTGGGATTGGTGTATTTAACACCGGTCATTGTAAGTTTTATGAACAAAATTGTCATGCTGAATCCTGAAATAAATTCAGGACAAGTACCATTTCAGCATCTTTCATATTTACAAAAGATCCTGAAACCCTTCGGCGTGAGCTCAGGTCGAATGCAAGTTCAGGATGACAAAATAATATCATTTTTAAAAGATTCATTTGTGTCAACCTTGTCAGCAATCATTGCCACTTTGCCATTAATTCTGTATTATTTTGGCCGTTTTTCAATAGTAGCACCAATTGTTAATATTTTGGTATTGTGGCTTGTTCCATTTTTAATGTTTTTTAGCTTTGTGGCAGTATTTTTAAGCTTTATTTATTGGCCTTTAGCCCAGTTTGTGGCGTTTATAAGTTATCTTGGCTTAAAATATGTTATAATTGTGATAACCTGGTTTGCAAGTTTCAAATTTGCTGCCGTGGAGATGAGTATTAGTTGGTGGGTGGTTATTTTAATGTATCTAATAATTATATGGTTAAAGTTAAAGTTTTAAATTCAAAAGACGGATATAATATTTTGGCAGATTATTATGCAAAAAAAGAAAAATATTGGGATAGTTTTGAAAAAGATCAAGTTTTGCCTTTGCTTGGTGAAGTTAAAAATAAACAGATTTTGGATGTGGGAGCTGGAAATGGACGTCTAAGTCTAAAATTAGCTAAGCTGGGAGCAGAGGTTACCTCGCTTGATGTTTCCAATGAAATGTTAAATAAATTAAAAATTAAAAAATTAAAATTAAAAATTACCACAGTGATTGGTGAGGCAGAGAATTTACTTTTTGATAACGATTCATTTGATATAGTAGTTGCTACATTTTTGATTGTTCATTTAAAAGATTTAAGGATGTTTTTTAATGAAGTTTATCGAGTATTAAAACCTGGTGGTTTATTTTTGGTCACCAATATTAATCAACGAAAAGCTCCAGAAATTAAAGTTAATAAAGATTTAATTGAAGTAGAATCTTATTATCATCGACCTGAACAAGTGATTGAAGATTTAGAAGAATTAGCTTTTAGTGTTGAACAAGAAAAATTTGTGAAAGAAGAAGACGTTTGGATTAATCAAATAATTTTGGCCAAAAAATAAATGTTTTTTAATTATGAGGTTAAAATATTTGTTGGTAATTTTTTTATTATTTTCTGTTTTTGGTTGGTATTGGCATTTACAAACATTGTTTAAAATTAATTTAAAAACAGAAGTTTTAGAGACGCCTAACACTGCGTCTCTAATTGTAAATTTTTTGGATGTGGGGCAAGGCGATGCTACACTTATAAAATTTCCTAACAATGAAAAAATGCTGGTTGATTGTTCAATTGATTCACGTATTTTGTCGGCCTTGGGCAGGGTAATGAGTTTTTCAGAAAAGACAATTGATTATCTTGTAATTACTCATCCCGATAGTGACCATTATGGTGGGTGTATAGATGTATTAAATCGTTACAACATAAAAAATATTGTTTATAATGGTTTGCAAAAATCAACAGACCCTTTTTGGCAAGAATTTTGGCAAAAAATTCAAACCTCGGGAGCCAAATATTTAGAAATAAATAAACCAGAAGTTTGGGAAATAAGTTCGTCAACTATAGAATGGCTATACCCAGATAAAGAACTTAATCAAATAAATTCGGTCTTAAGAAAAAAAGATAATAATACTTCTTTAATATTTAAATTAAATTATGCGAGTAAGAGTGTATTATTTGTTGGTGATGCAGAAAATGAACTAGAACAGTATTTGTTAAATAATTATCAAGCTAAATTAACCAGCAATATTTTAAAAGTGGGTCATCATGGTAGTGCTGGATCCTCGGGAATATTATTTTTGGAAGCTGTTAGTCCGGAATTTGCTGTTATTTCGGTTGGTAAAGATAACACTTTTGGTCATCCTTCGCTTCGAGTGTTAAAAAAACTAGAAAGATTAAAGTCCAAAATTTTTCGCACAGATTTGAATGGTGATATTGAGTGTAAAATTGGACGGGAAATTAATTGTACTGCCAATAAGTAATAATGGACTTTTTGAATTGTTTTTGCTAGAATAGATTTACTCACTGTCATTCCGAGTGTAGTGAAGCGGAATCGAGGAATCCCTTACGTATTGTTTAAGAGATCCCCTGCCTCTGCCGGCAGGCAGGCTCCACTCGTCGCGAGACTCGGTCGGGATGACAAAAATTATTAATTTAAATTTTATGAAATTAATTTTGCGTTGGTTAATTAATGCAGGAACTTTATTACTTTTGGCTAATTATTTGCCCGGTATTCAAGTCTCTGGTTGGTATTCAGCTCTGATTGCGGCTTTGGTATTAGGTTTAGTCAACGCCCTTATTCGTCCATTGTTTATTTTGTTAACTTTGCCGGTTAATATTTTAACTCTGGGACTTTTTACTTTAGTAATTAATGCTTTGCTGTTTTGGTTTGTGGGCACAGTGGTTCAAGGATTTTTAGTGGTGGGTTTTTGGTCAGCCTTTTGGGGTGCGTTAATTATGAGTGTGGTGAGTTGGTTGGTGAGTAGTTTATTAAAAAAATAATTTATGAAAATTAAGCATTATAAAGGTGTATTTTATTGGATTTTATTGAGCTTTTTCTTGCTTATTGTACTTGCGGTAGTTTTTTCTTTTTTAGGAGAACCAGATGAAATAAATGATAGGTGGAATGATTTATTTGTACTTTTATTTTTAGGTGGAAATATTTTTATATTGTTTTACCTGGTAAGAAAAACATCTATTAGTAATATTAAAAGTTTATTACTTTTCTTTACTTCTATTTTTATTGCCATGTTGTCGTATGGCTTTATATATCTGTTTATTAAATTAATTTTACCAAAAGTTACAACAGTGCATTTAACGTTTATTTCGCTTATTATAATTACAATTTATGTATACTTTGTAGCTCGTTTTTTAAATATAGAAAAATATGATTCCCATGTTGCAAAGTACCCGGCTGTTTTAGGTTCGTTGTCAATATTTTTTAATGCGTTTGTTTTTATAGCACTTCTGTGGTTACAGTTACGTATACATTATAAATTAGTAAATCTTAAAAAAGGTAAAACTGAAATATTGTATACTTAAATATTTTATAAAAAAAGTATGAATAATTACAAAATTATCTCAGTCGGTGGTTCAATTATTATTCCCAAAACTGGTTTTGATATTAAGTTTCTTAAGAAATTTCGCCAGTTAATTTTAGGGCGAGTTAAAAAAGGCGAGAAATTTGTTTTGGTGATTGGCGGGGGAGCTACTTGTCGGGTTTATCAAGAAGCTTTAACTAGTGTAGTAAAACTACCCAATACCGATTTGCATTGGCTTGGTATTTATACTACTTGGTACAATGCCGAATTCGTAAGATTAATGTTTGGTAATTGGGCTCATGACAAAGTTATTAAAGACCCTACACAAAAAATTAAAACAAAAAAGCCAATTGTAATTGCTGGTGGTTGGGAGCCTGGTTTCTCTACGGATACAGATTCGGTAATTTTAGCCAAACAATTTGGTGCCAAAGAATTGTTAAATTTGTCGAACATTGATTATGTTTATGATAAAGACCCACGAAAATTTAAAGATGCTAAGAAAATAGAAAAAATTGGTTGGCAAGAATTTAGAAAAAAAATTGTGGGCTATAAATGGCTACCAGGTAAAAATTCCCCATTTGATCCCATTGCCAGTGATTTGGCGCAAGAGTTGGGATTAAAAGTTTCAGTCTTAAATGGTAACAATTTAAAAGAAGTAGAGAAGGCTTTAAATTGTAAGCCCTTTAAAGGCACAATTATTGAGTAATAAATACTGCCTTGCCAAAAGGCAGTTTTTTGATTATATTAAAGGTTGTTATGAAAACAACAAGTTTTAAAATATATTCTTCTTCCAAAGAAGCTTGGGAGGCAATGTACCAGGCAATTTCGGTTGCCAAAAAGTCTATTTATTGGGAATTGTATATTTTCTTGGATGACGAAATAGGTAAGCCATTTTTTGATTTATTAGAAAAAAAAGCCAAAGAAGGAGTTGTAGTTAGATTAGTAATTGATAATTGGGGGAATTTTTGGTTTTCTAAGACTAGAGCAGAGAGTTTACTTAAAGCAGGTGGAGAATTAATATTTTTTAATGAGAGGAAAAAACGTTATCGTGGTTGGTGGAAAAGATTTTGGGCTCGCACTCACCGTAAAATTTTAATTATTGATGAAGAAATTGGATTTTTGGGCGGGGTGAATGTTGGTGAAGAAATGCAAGATTGGTTGGATATTCAAGTGGCTTTTCAGGGCAAAGTAGTACATTCACTTTTGCGGGCCTTTGCTAAAAATTATATTATTGCTGGAGGTAACAAAAAAAATGTGCATCATTTATTAAAATACGATTTTCGTGTTTTGCATGATGAAGCGGAATTGGTTTTGGATGAACCAAACAGTAGAAAGTCTTTTGCCAGAAGCAAATATACCGAAGCATTAATGCGTGCTAGAGAAAGAGTAATTTTATTTTCTCCTTATTATTTTCCAGATAAACGTTTTCTTCATGCCTTGTGGTTGGCAAAAAAACGTGGTATTAGAATTGATTTATTAATACCTTTTCGTAGTGATTTAAGGATTATGACCTTGGCTTCATATGCATGGTTTAGTATTATGAGAAAATTGGGTGTAAATATACACCTGTCTTCCAAAATGATGCACGGTAAAGGAGTGATTGTGGACGATGATTGGGCTATGATCGGAAGTACTAATTTGGAATACACAGGTTTTTATGATTTGTATGAAGCAAATATAAAAATAAATGAAAAAAAGATTGTAAGAAAATTAAAAGATACTTTAGAAAAATGGATAGAAGAGTCCAAAAATATAACAGATGAAGAGTGGAAAAAGAGGGGAACAATGCAAAAATTAAAAGAATGGATTGCGCTAAAGTTATATAGAATTTGGCATGGTAATAAATAATTTACAAAATCCCTTGGCAGACAGAATGCGCCCTCAAAATTTTGAGGAATTTTTTGGTCAAGAAGAAATTGTTGGTAAAGGAAAATTATTGCGCAAATTAATTGAAAATGATGAATTGTCATCTTTGGTTTTTTGGGGTCCACCCGGAGTTGGCAAAACTACTTTGGCACAAATTGTGGCCGAACAAACCAAATCATTTTTTGTGGTCTTGTCGGCAGTAGAAAGTGGTAAAGATGATTTGCGCCGGGTAGTAAAAGAAGCCAAAGAACGCTTGTTGGGTGATAATTCACAAAGAACAATTTTGTTTATTGACGAAATTCATCGTTGGAATAAAGCTCAACAAGATGCACTCTTACCCTTGGTAGAAAAAGGGGAGATTGTTTTAATTGGGGCGACTACAGAAAATCCTTCGTTTGAAATAATTGGCCCGCTCTTGTCGCGTTCGCGAGTATTTATTTTAAAAAAATTAGCCGATGAAGATATTATAAAAATTATTAATCAGTCTTTAAAAGATGAAGAGCGGGGATTGGGCAAATTTAAAATTGAAATTAAAGAAGAAGCAATAGAATTGTTGGCTGGTTTGAGTGCAGGTGATGCGCGAGTGGCATTGAATGGGTTGGAGTTGGCTTTTAAGGCTAAAGTTCGTTATCCCCCTCTTACCAAGAGGGGGCAGGGGGGAGTTGCCGAAGTTGAGCTAAAACACCGGCAAACTCCACTGGCCCTGCGTCGGGCCACCTCCTCTTGGAAAGAGGAGGACATAATTGTAATTGAAGTGAGCGATATAAAAGAAGCTTTACAAAAAACTCATTTAATTTTTGATAAAAAGGGCGAGGAATTTTATAATTTAATTTCGGCATTGCATAAATCAATGCGTGGGAGTGATGCTAATGCTAGTCTGTATTGGTTGGCGCGAATGGTTGAAGGTGGCTGTGAGCCACTATATATTGCTCGCCGGGTTTTGCGTTTTGCCGCCGAAGATATTGGGGTGGCTGATTCTCGGGCTTTGCTGGTAGCTAATGCAGCCTATGACGCTTGTCATAAATTGGGATATCCAGAATGTAATGTACATTTGGCCGAAGCCGTGGTCTATTGTGCAATGGCGAAAAAATCAAATTTATTATACACTGCCTATCTTCAAGCAGCTGAGGACGCTAAAAATACTTCGCATCTTGGTGTGCCAATTCATTTGCGAAATGCTCCGACAAAGTTTATGAAAAAGATTGGTTATGGTAAAGATTATAAATACACACCGGATTTTATAGGTGAAGATGTAAAACAAGACTACTTGCCAGAAGAATTAAAAAATAGAAATTATTTGAAAAAGTGACACGGAGTGTCGTTTTTGCCCCGTATCTCGGTACGGGGTAAACTCCAGCGGGAACTCAGAAATAGAAAAGTATGTTAAAATTATTCTCTAATTTTATCACCAGCCTATTTATCACCACAGACACTCGTCTATACGAAGTCGTGAGTTATTTTATTTACGACGTTATAAAAATTTTATTGCTACTGGCAGTAATGATTTTTGTGGTTTCTGTTTTGCGAACGTTTTTACCTAAAGAAAAAATTAAAAATATTTTAGCCAAACGCCATCCTTTTTGGAGCCATTTGCTAGCTGGCTTGTTTGGTATAATCACCCCTTTTTGTTCTTGTAGTGCAGTGCCGTTATTTTTGGGTTTTGTAGAGGCGGGTATTCCGCTTAGTGCTACTTTTACCTTTCTTATCGCTTCACCAATGATCAACGAAATTGCTATTGCCTTGCTTTGGAGTATGTTTGGTATAAAAATTGCTTTGCTCTATGTAATTAGTGGTTTAATTGTGGCTATTTTGGCTGGTTGGATAATTGGTAAATTTAAAGCCGAAACATTATTGGAAAGTTTAAATAATGATAATAAATCATGTGATTGTACTAATAAACAAGAACCAACTTGGAAAGAACGTTTTTTTTATGCTCTAAGTTATACCAAAAAAATTGTTAAAAAAGTTTGGTTATATATTATTATTGGTGTTGGTTTAGGTGCTTGGATTCACGGCTATGTGCCAACTAATTTTTTGGCACAATACGCTGGAGTAAATGTTTGGTATGCAGTACCTCTGGCTACTTTAATTGGTATTCCATTATATTCTAACGCTGCCGGTGTGGTACCGTTAGTTTCAGTTTTGGTGGAAAAAGGGGTTGGTGTTGGTACGGCCTTGGCCTTAATGATGGCAGTTACTGCCTTGTCATTACCAGAGTTTATGATTTTAAAAAGAATTATGAAAAATAAATTACTGGTAATTTTTGCAAGTGTGATGTTTGTGGGGATTGTTGTAGTGGGTTATTTATTTAATTTTTTGCTTAAGTAATTATTTATAGTGAGTATTTATTGGACTATGAAAAAAAATAACCAGATAATTTATTTACTTTCTGCAATTGGTTTTTTTGGAATTTTTTCCACTACCATGGCCAAGAATCCGGTGTTGCCTTTATATGTAAATGCTTTAGGGCAAGGCGAAGCAGTGCTCGGTTTAATTTCAGCAATTTCTCCATTGGCAGGAATTATTTTTAGTTTTCCTGTAGGACTTTTGATTAATCATTGGGGAAAAAAGAAATTATTAATATTATCTTCTTTGGTATTTGTTTTAGCACCACTCATGTATATTTTTGTTACCAATGCTTGGTGGCTTATTCCAATTAGATTTTTTCATGGTTTGGCAACAGCAATTTTGGGTCCACTTTCAGCCACAATAATTTTTAATTCATACGAAAGTAATAAAGGTGAAAAACTTGGTACCTATTCATCCGCCACATTAATTGGCCGTACTTTGGCGCCACTTTTCGGTGGTTTGATTATTTCTTATTTTACTTTTTTTAATGGTTTAGCAAATTATCGAGCAGTATATTTTGCGGTTTTTGTTCTTGCGTTACCTGTATTATTTTTGTCTTTATTGTATAAAGACATAGAAGAAGAAGTTAAACCCCAAGGTCATGATTTAAGTTTTAAAATTTTTTGGCAAGCTTTGAAAAATATTTTTAGACAAGCAAAATTAGTTTCTACTGCTTTGGTAGAAATGTCTATATACTTTATATTTGGTGTTTTAGAAACTTTTTTACCACTTTACTTACATAATTTGGGTTTTGGTGCGAGTAAAATCGGTTTAATTTTTTCTATACAAATTTTGGCCATTGCTCTTACCAAGCCATTGTTTGGACGATTGGCCGACAGAGTGAATAAACGTACACAAATTGTTTTTGGGATGTTTATTTTCGCAATGTCCTTTGTTTTTATCCCATTTTTAAATAATTATTGGTTAATTTTAATTCTAAGTATTATTTTTGGTTTGGGAATGTCTATTTCTACAGTGGCCACAAATTCATACGTACCAGAAATAATAAAAAAAGAAGAACTTGGTCCTTCGATGGGAGCTTTAAGTTCTTTAATGGATGTTGGGCATTCCAGTGGGCCATTTATTGTTGGGTTAATCATTACCTATTTTAGTTTTGTTTATGGTTTTGTGTTTGGATTAGTAGTAGCTTTGATTGCGACTATTTATTTTGTGATTGCTAATTTTGGTTTTAAGTCTCCCCCTACGAGGGGGAGCCTGCCTACCGGCAGGCAGGTATGAAGGGGTCTGCTTTAAAATAAAACTAATTATTACTAAAGACCCCACCTTACCTCCCCTATAAGGGGAGGAAACCTTTAATATGAAATTTCTCTTACACACTTGTTGCGCACCGTGTAGTATTGCAGTGATTGATGAATTAAAAAGTAAGTATCAACTCACTGTATTTTTTTATAATCCAAATATTTACCCAGAAGTCGAATATTTAAAAAGAAAAAATGAAGTAGTGAAAGTTTGTAAAGAGTGGGGTGTGGAAATGGTTGATAGGGACGATGCCTCGGCAACTCCCCCTGTACCCCCTCTTGGTAAGAGGGGGATAAATTACGACCAAGACAAATGGCAAACCGAGGTACGTGGCTTGGAAAATGAACCAGAAGGTGGAGCGCGTTGTGCTAAGTGTTTTAAATTACGTTTAGAAAAAACTGCCCAATATGCAAAAGAAAATAATTTTGAAATATTTTGTACTACCTTAACAAGCGGGCGTAATAAAAAAGCCGAAGTAATAAATACAATCGGCAAAATGCTTGGTGAAAAATATGGCGTAAAGTTTTTTGAAACTGATTGGAAAAAAGAAGGAAGACAAGAAAAGGGGAGGAAGATGATTGATGAAAGAAATATATACAGACAAGGTTATTGTGGTTGTGCGTATTCATTACAAAATAAGTCCAGAATTTCTAATTCCTAATTCACCTAATTTCAAATGAAATAACAAATGTTTAAAATTTGGACATTAAAAATTTCATTAGTAATTAGATATTAGAAATTAGTCATTTATTATTACTTTCCTTCCAGCATCTAAGTGTTCAATATTAATTTTAACTATTTTTTTATTTTTTAAAAGTTTTTTTAGCTTTTCCGGCCATTCAATCAAACATACTGTATCCGTACTTCCTAGATAATCTTCAGCTCCGATTTCTAGTAATTTTTCTTCATTTTCTAAACGGTAGGTGTCAATGTGCACTAGAGTTCTTATTTCCAAGTTGTTAGTTCCAAGTTGGTTCACCCTGTTAAATTGCCCTTTAAGGGCACGGCCTCCGGCCGATTTAACAGGGTAAACGTTCATGAGAGAAAAAGTAGGTGATGTAATATTTTTTTTAATACCAAAATATTGTGCTACACCTTTAGTAAATGTTGTTTTGCCAGCACCCAAATTGCCGGATAATAAAACAACATCACCAGCTTTAAAATTAGCTGCTAATTTTTTACCCAAAGTAATCAGGTCTTTTTCCGAATGAGTAAAATATTCCATAATTATCTTTTTAAAACTGCCAAATAAGCTTCACTGGGAATATCCACTTTACCTTTACCTAAGGCCAACATTTTTTTCTTGCCTTTTTTCTGTTTATCTAATAATTTGTTTTTACGGGTTACGTCACCACCCGACATGGTGGCAGTTACATCTTTGCGAAGTGCGGAGATTCTTTCACCAGCGACAATTTTGCCACCAATCGCGGCTTGAATTTTTAAAACAAATTGTTGGCGTGGTAGAGTGTCTTTTAAAGATTCAACAATTTTTTTACCAACTTTGTGAGCATCTTCACGCCAAACCAACGTAGACAAGGCTTCGATTTTTTCATCGGAAACCAAAATATCTAGTCGCACCACGTCGGTTTTTTCAAAATCTTTTAATTCATAATTCATGGAAGCATAACCACTGGTAACAGTTTTTAATTTATCATAAAAATCAGTGATCAAAGCCGAAAGAGGAATTTCGTAATGGAGCAGTGCATGATGACCGGCACCAGTACTCAAATATTCGGTATTTAAATAACGGCCTTTGCGCTCGGCAATCAAAGTCATTACATTACCCAAAAATTCGTCGGGTGTAATAATATCCAGCATCATCCAAGGTTCTTCAATAAGTTCAATATAATTTTGTTCAGGCAATTCTTGTGGGCTCTTAATACTAATTTTTTCGTGATTAGTTTTTTCTATTTTATAAGCAACGCTTGGTACAGTGGCAACAATTGATAAGCCAAATTCGCGACGAAGTCTTTCTTGAAAAATATCTAAATGTAACATGCCTAAAAATCCACAGCGAAAACCAAAGCCCAGAGCTTGCGAATGTTCTGGTTCGTAAAACAAAGAAGAATCATTTAATTTTAATTTGTCCATGGCATCGCGTAAGGCGCCATAATCATCGCCTTCTTGAGGAAAGATTCCTGCGTAGACCATGGGTTTGATGTCTTTGTAGCCAGGCAAAGCTTCTGTTGCTTGATTGTTGGCATAAGTAATTGTGTCGCCCACACGCACATCTTTTAAATCCTTCATACCTGTTACCACATAACCTACTTGGCCATTTTCCAATAAATCACGGGAAACCATTTTTGGGGCAAAATGTCCGACTTCCAAAATTTCGGCCAAAGCCTCGGTGCGCATAAATTTGATTTTGTTGCCTTTTTTCAATTCTCCATCCACAATTCTTACCGAAGCTACCACTCCGCGATAATCATCATAAAAAGAATCAAAAATCAAAGCTCGAGCTGGCTCAGTGCTGGTATTTTTTGGTGCCGGTACTTGTTCAATAACATTTTTTAATAATTCTGGTACGCCTTGGCCAGTTTTTCCCGACACATGTAAAATTTCTTCGGGCCCGCAACCCAATAAATGAATAATTTCTTCAGTAGTTTTTTTAATATCCGCACTAGGCATATCAATTTTGTTGATTGCCGGAATAATTTTTAAATCTTGTTCCAAGGCTAAATACAAATTAGCAATGGTTTGAGCTTGTACGCCTTGGGTAGCATCTACCAACAAAACAGCCCCCTCTACAGCTGCTAAAGAACGAGAAACTTCGTAAGTAAAATCCACATGGCCAGGAGTGTCAATTAAATTTAAAGTGTATTCGTTTCCCCCCTTAATAAAGGGGGGTTGGGGGGTTGTTGTATCTTGACCAATATCCCCCTCATTCCCCCTTTGATAAGGGGGAGACCACAGCATGCGCACTGGTGCGAGTTTAATGGTAATCCCGCGTTCTTGTTCCAAATCCATTTGATCGAGCATTTGGTTGTGCATGTGGCGTTTATCTACAGTATTGGTTAATTCCAAAAAACGATCCGCTAGGGTGGATTTACCGTGATCAATGTGAGCAATAATGCAGAAATTACGGATATTCATAGATTTTTGCCTATTTTATCCTATTTTACCCTTTTTGGCAAGACAAATTTGTGCTATAATATAAATAACAAAAGTGAATTAAATTTTTTATGATCAAACAAAAAATTGTGGCCGTGTTGGGAGCAGGAAATATGGGTACTGCAATTGCCCAAGTTTTGGCAGAAAACGGCCATGTGGTTCAATTGTGGAATTGGGAAGGGGATATTGAACCACTAGAACAAATAAAAAAATTTCATGTAAATAAAAAATATTTACCTGGGGTAAAATTGTCGCATAATATTGTACCTTGTTTTAAAATTGCAGAGGCTGTTCAAGACGCGAGCGTTATTTTTTTTGTGGTACCAAGCGGGGTAATGGAACATACTATTTCTTTTGCATCTAGAAATATAAAACATAATGCAGTTTTGGTGAATCTTTCCAAGGGTATTAACCATCATTCTTGTGCTTTAATTTCCGAAATGATGATTAAACATGTTACCAAAGAATTAAAAAAGAATATTGTTTGTATTTCTGGTCCAGCGATTGCCAAACAAATTTCTGAGCATGTCTTTACCGCCATGAGCGCGGCCAGTAAAAGTCATTCGGCAATAAAAAGAGTAAAAGAAGTTTTAGAAAACAAAAATTTACGTTTGGTAGAGACTAATGATTTGGTTGGTGTAGAATTGGGGGGATCATTTAAAAATGTTTATGCTATTGCCATGGGTATTGCTGATGCCTTAAATTATGGTTTAAATACCAAGGCGGCTTTGGTAGTTTCGGCAATCAAAGAAATGGCTGATTTAATTCAAGCTTTGGGTGGTAAACGGCATACTGCCTATCAACTCTCGGGACTCGGCGATTTGGTGGGCACAGCTTTGTGTGACGAAAGTCGTAATCGTTTGTTTGGCGAATATTTAGGCAAAGGACTTTCTACAAAAGCGGCTCTTAAAAAAGTGGGCCAAACTGTAGAGGGGGTAGAAGCAGTGTACTGCCTTAGAATCTTGGCTACTCGTCACAAATTAAAAATGCCTTTTGCTTTTATGGTTTACGAAGCTGTGGTTGGTAATGGCCAGGCCAAGGAGTTACTAAAAAATTATTTAGCCACAGCGCGGTTTGACGCTTAAAATCAAACGTGGTATGATAAGTATGATAATTCATACTTATTATTTTTTATATGAAACAGAGTCACAATCGTCATCCTTTTGGCAATATGTGTGGGGCTACTAGTTTGGGTGAACGCGGTCAGTTAGTAATTCCCAAAGAAGCTCGTGAAGCTTTAAAAACCAAGACTGGAGATCAATTTATTGTATTTGAGCACGACGGTTTTTTAATTCTGATTCCTGAAAAAATCATGAGCAAAATGGTTTCTCAAGTTACCAAAGTTTTAAATTTAAACAAAAAAGCTAAAAAATAATTTTATATATATGGAACAAGAAATAATTAGCAAAAAGAAAAAATGGTACAAGAAAAAAACATTCTATATTATTCTAGTAGCAGTTTTGTTGGTAGGTGGTTTTGTTTATAGCAAAATTAGTTCTAGTAACAAAACTCCACAATATGAAACGGTAAAAGTAGTCAAAGGTACTTTGGTACAAACTGTTGATGCTACTGGCAGTGTAGAATCGGCCAATGATTTGAGTTTGCGTTTTGAAGCTTCTGGTCGTTTGGCAAGACTTTATAAAAAAGTAAATGATTCCGTAAAAAAGGGTGAAGTGTTGGCAGAATTGGATTTGAGTGAACACAACGCCAGTGTCGCTCAGGCTAGTGCAAGTTTAAGCCGGGCAGAAGCGGATTTGGACAAGCAATTAGCCGGTAATACTCCGGACTATTTAGCAAATTTGCAGGCATCATTAACCAAGGCAGAGGCGGATTTGATTCAAGCTCAAGGTTTAACTCCGGGTGTAGAAACTAGCAAACTTGTAGAAAAAGCCTATGAAGATATGTTAGTTTCTTTGCAGGTAGTACAAAATACTTTGGCTAGTAGTTTAACGACTACCGACAATATTTTGGGTATTGATAATGTTTTAGCTAATGATAGTTTTGAGAAAATATTGTCTAATTTGGATGATACCGCTTTAGCCTCGGCTGAGAGTAACTATCGACTAGCAAAAATTTCTAAAACAAATTTTGATGTGTTGGTTAATAGTTTAAACAAAAGTTCTGATCATTTAAAAATTGATAATGCTGTAATCAAGAGCAAAGATGCTTTGCAAGATATGAAAAGTCTTTTGTTTGCGATTGCTAATATGCTAGACAAAACTGCACCGATTGGTACCCTTACGCAAACTTCTTTGGATACCTTAAAAACTGGGATTCAAACGGCGCGTACTAGTGTGGTAAATAAATATAGTGAAATTTTAACTTACAACCAAGCTATTGATACTGCTCGTAATAGTTATAATGCCTATTTGGCCGCGGTAGATAAGGCCCAAGCCTCTTTAAATGACGCTCAAAATCCGCCTCGCGAAGTTGATGTAGCGGCCTATCGCGCGGCTGTAAATAGTGCCGAAGCTGGTTTGTCTCAGGCAGTCGCCAATCGTAATAAAGCCCGAATTGTGGCGCCAGTAGTTGGAATGATTGGTAAGATTGTACCTCAAGTTGGTGAATATGTAAGTGCTCAAGGCGAGGTGATTAATTTGGTTAGTCAACATTTTGAAGTAAAAGTAGATATTCCTGAAACAGATATTATTAAAATTAAAAATGGCGATGTTGCGGAAATCAAACTAGATGCTTATGGTGACGATCTTAAGTTTAGTGGTTTGGTGACACAAATAGAAAAAGGCCAAACAGTAATTCAAGATGTGGTGTATTATCGAGTAACTATCTCACTGGAAGATAATCAAAATAAGCAAATTTTAAGTGGCATGACTGCCAATGTAGTTTTTTCAACCGAGAAAAAAGATGGGATCTTGTTTTTACCACAACGCGCCGTGCGCACCAACGAAGACGGTTCTAAGTATGTAAGAATTTTGGAAAACAAAGTTTTAAAAGAGCTTAATATCAAAACCGGTTTGCGTGGTGATGGGGGATTGGTAGAAATTACTGAAGGTTTAAGCGAAGATCAAGAAGTAGTGGTGAGTGCAGTAACGGCGTAAAATAAAAAACACCCATTAGTGGGTATCATTTTCATTATAATTTGGTCTGGAGGGGGAGGCACGAAGCACTCCCCCTACCGAGATTGAATAGCGCCCGAAGGCAATTGTTGTCTGGCGAAAACGAGACTGGGAGCCCTGGCGGTGCTCCTAATGCCCCAGGGAGCTATATCAGAAAGTCGGGGACGAAAGTCATGGCGGATTGCTCCACTAAAGAATTACTATCACCAACTAACTTGGAAAGATCGTACTTTAATACTAGCACATTTTATAACTTTTGTCAAGTGTTTAGTTAAAAAAGTGCTAAAATAAGCTAAAATATGGATCAGCAAAAAATCTTTAAAACAATTTATCAAGTTGCGAAAAAAGAAAAAGTTGACGTGTATGTAGTTGGTGGTTTTGTGCGCGATGAATTACTTGGTAAGGAAAACCCTTCGGCTAATGCTCAGGGCAAGAAAGATCTTGATTTCGTAGTTACCTGCCCGCAACGCCTTACTGACTTGCATGGCAGGCGGGTTGGCAGTGGTCTGGAATTTGCTAAAAAGTTTGACGAGGCTGTTAAACAAACCGGCAGTTTGATTGAATTTCCGGATTTTGATACTGCACGTTATATTATAACACCCCCCCTTATTAAGGGGGGCAGGGGGGATGTTGGCCAAATTGAACTTGAATTTGCCGGTGCAAGAACAGAAAAATACGACGAAAAATCTCGCAAACCAAAAGTTGAAGCTACGACTTTGGAAGAAGATTTAAAAAGAAGAGACTTCACAGTAAATACAATGGCAGTAGATGTACGAAATGCGAAATATTTCGAAAATTCGAAATTAAGTGAAGTGGTGATTGACCCTCTTGGTGGACAAGTGGACTTGAAGAAAAAATTATTACGCACCCCGCTTGATCCAGATAGTACTTTTTCTGATGATCCACTTCGCATGATGCGGGCGGCACGTTTTGCTTCGCAACTTGGTTTTATTATTGAAGCCAACACTTATTCGGCCATGGAACGGAATGCTAGTAGACTAAAAATTATTTCTGCCGAAAGAATAAAAGAAGAATTATTTAAAATTTTTACCACTACCAAGCCTTCAATTGGTTTGCGGATTTTGTACGATACAGGTTTAATGGATGTTTTTATGCCCGAGGTTGGTAATTTAAAAGGCGTAGATGAAATTTTTGGGCAACAACACAAAGATGTTTTGGAACATACTTTTAAAGTAATTGATAATTTAGCCGAACGTACCGATAATGTTTTACTTCGGGTATCAGCGTTGTTTCACGATATTGCCAAGCCACAAACCAAAAAATTTGAACGTGGTCGGGGTTGGACTTTTGATATGCATGAACATTTGGGTAAAAAAATGGTTCAAGTAATTGGCAAGCGTTTAAAATTTAGTACTGATGAATCAAAATACTTGGCCAAATTAGTGCGTTGGCACCAACATCCCATTGCTCTTATGGACGACGGCGTAACCGATAGTGCGGTGCGCAGATTGATTGTAAATTTGGGTGACGAATTAACTGACTTGTTAAATCTTTGTCGCAGTGATATCACCACTGGCAATCCTTTAAAAAAAACTAAGCGTTTAAAAAATTATGATTATTTGGAAAATAGAATTAAGGAAGTAATTGAAAAAGATAATTTACGCGCTTTTCAATCGCCGTTTAGGGGAGATGAAATTATGACAGAATGTGGACTTAAGCCCGGGCCAACTGTGGGTAAAATAAAAAAGGCTTTGGAAGAAGCGATTTTGGAAGGTATTATCCCGAATGATTACGAAGCCACGAAGAAATATTTTTTGAAGCTTAAAGACGAAATGATGGTTGGTGTGGAAGAGTGGGAGAAACTTTAAAATATGAATATTATTTTAATTGTTACGGCGTTTTTGGGACTAATTTTTTTGTTGTATGGTTTAGTGATTTATTGCTTTACTCGTGTGCCACATGTTATTACTCCCATTAGTAAAATAAAAACTATTTTAGAAAATTTGGATGTTAAAAACAAAATAATTTATGATTTGGGTTGTGGGAAAGGTGATTTTCTTTTTTCTTTGGAAAAATTTGGTCCGGCTAAGTTAGTTGGTTTTGAATTATCACCTTTGTTAGTTTGGTGGGGGAAATTTAAAGCAAAGATTAAAAATTCAAAAGTGGAAATTAAAAGAAAAAATTTTTTTAATGTAGACATTGTCAAAGCAGACATTATTTATCTTTTTCTTGTTCAGGCAGTAATTAATAAATTGGCAGTAAAAATAATCAAGGAAGCAAAACCAGGGGCAGAAATAATTTGTTTGGCAGATCAAGTGCCAGGTTTGGTACCAACCAAAGTAATAGAATCTAATCCTGGAGGAAAGTTTAAGGTAAAGATTTATTTTTATAAAAAATAAAATCCCTCTTATTAAGGAATTCTTTAAAAATTGAAGGGGAACCGGAGGGAGCAACGGTCGATGTTGTTAGCTGGGCTCCAGGGCCCAATACCTATAGATGTTTTCGTGCGGTAAACCGCGACTACTAACAACCAACATCAACCGCCACTCCTTCTCCGATTTGGGAGACCTTTCTCGTGCTGGGCGACATGACGTCCTGCACTTTACTAAGTCTCCCCGTTCGGGAACAGGTGGATTTGACCCACCAATACTTGGCGATGTTCCCGAGGAAAGAACAGGAGGGCAAGGTTGGATTCGAACCAACGGCTTCCACCTTGGCAAGGTGGCACTCTGACCGCTGAGTTACTCGCCCTCATTAAAGGAGCAGGTGGCTGGATTCGAACCAGCGACTTCCAGACCAGTGGCCTGGTACTCTGCGCAGACTGAGTTACACCCGCCCACAATTGAAGAGGGGGCGACCGGATTTGAACCGGCGACTCCTTGGTCCCGAACCAAGTGCGCTGACCATGCTGCGCTACGCCCCACGATAATAATATTATCAAATCTAATAAAAATGTCAATACTCTTATGTCCAATGCCATTATCAAAATAGAAAATTTAAAAAAACAATATGAAAACGAAGAAGTAGTTACCCCTGTGCTTTTTGGTTTGGATTTTGTCATTAAAAAAGGGGAGTTTGTGGCCATTATGGGTCCTTCGGGATCTGGTAAATCCACTCTCATGCATATTTTGGGTTTTTTGGATAAATTAAGCACTGGCAAATATTTATTTGAAGATGTGGATGTAAGTGGTCTTGATGATGAACAATTAGCCGAAATGCGTGGGCACAAAATTGGTTTTGTATTTCAATCATTTAATTTATTACCACGCACCAGTGTTTTGGAAAATGTAATGTTGCCTTTGGTATATACCAAATTATCGCAAGCCGAACGAGTAGAAAAAGCTAAAAAAGCTATTGAAGCTGTTGGGCTTACGCACAGGATTAACAATTTATCCAATCAATTGTCGGGCGGAGAAAAACAACGCGTAGCCATTGCTCGAGCCTTGGTCAATGATCCATCAGTAATTTTTGCCGATGAACCTACAGGAAACTTGGATTCTAAATCAGGTTTACAAATTATGAAAATTTTACAAGAATTAAATCTTAAACAAGGGCATACAATTATTTTGGTAACGCATGAAAAATATACTGCCGAACATGCTGAAAGAATTATTAAAATGAGAGATGGCTTAATTGAAAGTGATGAAGCAGTAAAAAATCGTTTAATTGCCGAGCGCGTAGGGGAACTTAAGTAACAACTGTCATCCTCGCGAAGGCGGGGATCCAGACAAAGTTTTACAATTTCTAGATTCCCGCCGGAGTTTACCCTCGTGTAAATGGGGGCGGGAATGACAATGCTTTATGAACTTCATTGAAAACGTTAACAATTCATTCCACCTCATCAAACAAAATAAAATTCGTTCGTTTTTAACTATGCTTGGAATTATTATTGGCATTGCTTCGGTGATTATGATTATTTCGGTTGGTAATGGTGCCCAGAGTTTGATTTTTAATCAAATAAAAAGCCAAGGTTCAAACCTAATGGCCATATTCCCAGGTAGTACAGACAAAGAGGGGCCACCGGCCTCGGTAATGGGTATTGTGATCACTACTTTAAAATATGATGATGTTAAGGCTCTTTATGACCAGTCAAGAATTCCCGAAATTACTGCTTATACTGGCTATGTACGGGGGAGCGAAACCGCAGTCTGGCAAGGTAATAAAACTGATACTACTTTTATTGGTGTTTCTTCATATTTGCCGACAGTTGAAGATACTGATACACAAATTGGTAATTTTTTTACCGAAGAGGAAGAAAAATCAATGCAAAAAGTGGCAGTTTTAGGTTCCGACACTTGGAAAAATTTATTTGGTGATCAAAATCCAGTAGGGGAATTGGTAAAAATTGGTAAGCAAAGTTTTCGGGTAATTGGGGTAATGCGCGAACGTGGAACTTCGGGATTTTCCAATCAAGATAATCAAATTTATATTCCAATAACTGTCGGACAAAAGTTGATGCTTGGTATTAATCATCTAAGTTATGCCCGTTTAAAAGTTAGTGATGAAAATAAATTGGACTTAGTGCGTGAAGAAGTAAAACAAATTTTGCGCGATCGTCATGATATTTTGCCAGGCCAACCAGATGACTTTGATGTGCGTACCCAAAAAGAATCTTTAGATGTTTTATTACAAATTACCAATGCTTTAAAATTTTTCTTGGCAGCCATTGCGGGTTTGGCTTTGGTGGTAGGCGGGATTGGCATTATGAATATTATGCTAGTGTCGGTTCAAGAACGGATTCGCGAAATTGGTTTGCGGAAAGCTGTGGGTGCCAAAAATCGCCAGATTATGATTCAATTTTTAATTGAAACCATTGTCTTAACTTCTATTGCTGGTATAGTAGGAATTTTATTTGGCGTACTAGTTTCGTTTTTGGTAGCGGTAGTGGCCAATGCTTTGGGTTATAAATGGGAATTTTCTATTTCATTTTTTTCAATATTTTTAGGAGTGTTTGTTTCTTCGGTCATTGGTTTAATTTTTGGTTTAATTCCAGCTCGACGAGCAAGTAAATTAGATCCAATTGATGCTTTGCGCTATGAATAAAATTTTTTCTTCCACAATTTTAGCCTTTAAAGCACTACTTTTACAAAAAAGTCGGAGTATTCTTACAATTCTCGCAATTTCTATTGGTATTTCGGCAGTAATTGTAGTTTTTGCAGCTGGTCGAGGTTTGGACGGTTTGATTAAAGGCCAATTAGACACTTTTGGCACGGGTATTATTGAACTAGAAACTAAAGTGCCAAATGTTGGCAAAACTTCCTCAGAAAATGGTCAAGGTCAAGCCTTGGGTATTGTGATTACCACTTTTAAAAATAAAGATTTAGAGGCAATTAAAAAACATCAAAATATTACTCATATTTATGGAGCAGTTATGGGCCAAGAGGTTGTTACTTATCAAGATGTAGAAAAAAAAGTTTTTTTGCAGGGAGTTAGTTATGAAGCTCCAGAAGTAGATAGCACACAAATAGACCAAGGTAGGTTTTTTACCAAAGATGAAGAAGAAAGTTTGCAACAAGTAGTAGTTTTGGGGTACAGTGTTTGGCAAAAATTTTTTGGCGATGAAGATCCAGTTGGCAAGAGTATTTCTATAAAAGGCAATAAATACAAAGTGGTAGGTGTGGCGGCTGAGCGGGGATCGGCATTTTTTATGAATTTGGATGATAATCTTTATTTGCCTTTAAAAACCATGCAAAAAAGAGTTTTGGGCATTGATTATATTTCTTTTGCTGTGGCCAAAATGAAAGATTCTAGTTTATCCAAACAGACTCAGGAGGATTTAACTTTTATTATGCGCGAGGAGCACAATATTACTGACCCAAATAAAGATGATTTTGCCGTAAATACTATGGATGAAGCACAAAGCATGCTTGGTAATATCGTTGGTACGGTAACTATTTTATTAGTGACTTTGGTTTGTATTTCTTTGGTGGTAGGCGGGATTGGCATTATGAATATTATGTATGTGTCAGTTGCTGAACGTACTTTTGAAATTGGTTTGCGCAAAGCAGTCGGTGCCAAACGTAAAGATATTTTGTGGCAATTTTTGACCGAAGCTGTTATTGTTACTTTAAGTGGGGGAGTAACTGGGATTGTTTTAGGAGCGATTTTAGCTTACTTAATAATGTTAGTGGCTGTTGCCTATGGTTTTGCTTGGACATATTCAATTTCACTCATGTCAATTGTTGTTGCTGTGGGTTTTTCAGTGGTTATTGGTTTGATTTTTGGAATTTACCCAGCCAAAAAAGCTGCTAATTTAGATCCTATTGTAGCGTTAAGAAAAGACTAAACTTAAGCTTCTCTTGTTGTTTTTTGGGTTTTTTGCTATACTTGTAGCTAGTATGTTTATAAATCTTTGGAACGACTTTTTGTATCAGCCGGTATTCAATTTTCTAATTTGGATATACAATAATTGGACAGACCAAAATTTAGGTTGGGCCGTGGTGTACCTTACCATTGTTTTGCGTATGGTTTTATTGCCTTTTACTTTGGTTACCGAAAAAACTAAGACTAAGAATGATGAAATTGATGCCCAAGTAAAACAAATAGAAAAAGATCACCGTGATGACCCAGTAAAGAAAAAAGAAGAATTGCGTCGTTTGTTTAAAAAAAGAAAAACTAGTCCTTGGAGCACCGTAGTAGTATTGGGGGTACAAATTTTGGTGTTAGTATTGTTGTATCAGGTATTTTTACGGGGAATTACCGGAGAAAAGATTTTAAGAATTCTTTATCCTTTTATGGATTTTCCTGGGCAAATTAATGTGATGTTTTATGGTTTTAATTTGGGTGAAACTCGTACAATTATTTGGCCAGGAATTACTGCTTTGTATTTATTATTAGAAATTTATCTAGATTATCGTAAACAAAAGTTTAATTTAACCAAATCTGACCTGGCTTATTTTATTCTTTTCCCTGCTTTTTCCTTTTTAGCCCTTTGGTTCTTGCCAATGGTAAAGTCATTGTTTATCTTGACAACTATGACTTTTTCTGTTATAATTAGTCAGTTTAGTAAAGTACTCTTTAAAGAAAAGAAAACTGTAGCTAAACATCACTAATTTTGGCTAAATAAAGCCATAAGTCATAAGTTATAAGTCGTAAGTAATTTTAGGACTTAAAACTTAAAACTTAAAACTACAATATGGCAGATTCATTGGACAAGTTAATGTATTCATTTGTAATGGAGGATGTGTTAAAAGGCATTTTTATTTATGTACCACCAGGGTATGTAGCTTGTGTATACGATCTAGGCAGAGGTGTTTTAAAAAAAGTACTTACTCCCGGGCTTCATTTAAAAATTCCTTTTTGGCAAAAAGCCAAATTGTTTAATACCCAAACTTTGGAATACAGAATTTCTCGTGATTTTAACCCAGAAAATGAAAAAGCCATGGGAGATATCCCAATTGCCGCTATTACTCAAGATGGCAAGAGAATTGGCACCGAAGGGGCAATTTTGCTTCGTTTAGATATTCACCAAATTCCTGCCATTTGGCAATCAATTGGTGAAGACTTTGTGGCCAAGATTGTGCGTCCAACTGTACGCAGTCGTATTCGTATGGTAATGAGTCGTTTTGATAAGCAAGATATTATTGGCATTAAACGTGATGCTGTAGAAACCGAATTAAAAAATGAATTAGAACGTATTTTCTACTCCCGTGGTATTTACGTAGAAAATGTACTTTTAAGTGAAATTGCTGATGTAGGGGAATATAGTAAAACAGCAGATAAGTAAAATAAATAAATAAAAAACCGCCCTTTTGGCGGTTTTTTATTTATCCACAGTTTTAGCAATTGACGGGTTTGAGTGATAATGGTATATTATCACTCGTTAGACTTGAGTGCTAATAAGCCAAAGGCTTACAAATATGGAAAAACGTCAAGAATTATTATTAAAACTAATTGTTGAAAGTTATATCAAGACCGCCGAACCAGTGGGTTCTAATTTTTTGGTTTTAAAATCTGGTCTGGATATTTCTGCCCCTACAATTCGTAATGAAATGCGGGAATTAGAAGAACTTGGGTTTCTAACTCATCCTCATACTTCGGCTGGCCGAATTCCTACAGAATTGGGTTACCAATATTATGTAGAAAATTTAATGGAGGCCGATAAAATAAAAGCAAAAACCAAATCCAAATTTGAAAATTTGGTAAAAGAAGAACCAGACAATGTAAAAAAAATTAAAGGCTTTGCAAAATTAATTTCTGAAGAAACTGGCGAAGCGGTAATTGTGTCTTTTGATGTAAACAATATTTATTATACCGGTATTTCTGGTTTGTTTGCTCAGCCAGAATTTCGCGATTCGGCTACCGACAAATCCATTTCCAATATTTTTGATAATTGTGAAGATAATATGGGTGAAATGTCCAAAGCTATTGGCCAAGAAATTGGCATTTTAATTGGTCAAAAAAATCCTTTTGGAAATTCTTGTGGCTTGGTAGCTACCAAATTTGGTAAACAAGGTTTGCTAGTTATTATTGGGCCAACAAGAATGAACTATGGCGAAAGCGTAGATTTAGTTAAATTTATTAAAGAATTGTTATAATATGCCAGATGAAAATAAAAAGTATCCAAAAATTTGTTCGGGGGTAATCATTATTAATAATCAAGATAAAGTTTTTTTAATGAAGGGTGAAAGATTTGAAAAAAAATGGCATATTCCTGGTGGACATGAAGAATGGGGAGAAAAAATGACAGATTGTGTAATTCGTGAAGTAAAAGAAGAAACGAATTTAAATGTATATAATCCAGAATTTATTAGACCAGTAGAATTTATATTCGATAAAACATATAATCCTGAAAGACATATAATTGCTATTGATTTTGTGGTAAAAACCGATGATGCTGAAGATAATGTTAAGTTGGATAATCGTGAAGGTTTTGAATATACTTGGCTAACAGAAAATCAGATTAAAGAAAGTAAAAATATAGAAAAATTAACAAAAGAGACTTTAGGAATATATTTTAACAATAAAAACGAAAAAGAAGCTCTTGAAAATTACAAAGCCGGGTGGCAGAGAGCTCAGGCAGATTATCAAAATTTAAAAAAAGAAATAGAGGATATGCGAGGTGAATGGGTGCGTTATAGTGAACAGCAAATTTTGGAAGATTTTATTCCCGTGTATGATAATTTTAAAAAGGCATTCGCCGTAGAGACGCAAAATCTTGCGTCTCTACAAAATGACAATTGGAAAAAAGGCATTGAATATATAATGAAACAGTTTTGGAAAGTAATGCAAGATCATAATGTAGAAGAAATAAAAACTGTTGGTGAATTGTTTGATCCAAATTTACACGAAGCCGTTGCCGAAGCCCATGAACCAGAACCTGAGGGTTCAGTTCAGGGTAAGGAGTGGCAGGAAGGTGTGATAGTTAAAGAAGTGGAAGCTGGCTATATAATGAAAGGGAAAGTAATTAAGGTTGCGAAGGTGATTGTAGCTAAAACTAAATAATTTTAAATAAAAAATTTAATAATTAAGAAAGATGCTGAAATAAATTCAGCATGACAATAAATAATATGAGTAAAATATTAGGAATCGATTTAGGAACAACAAATAGTTGTATGGCTATTATCGAAGGTGGCCAACCAAAAGTGTTGGAAAACAAAGAAGGTTTTCGTACCACACCTTCCATTATTGCCGTGTCAAAAACTGGTGAAAGATTAGTTGGTCAATTGGCGAAACGTCAATCAATTACCAACCCCAAGAATACTTTGTATTCTATTAAACGTTTAATTGGTCGTCGCTACGAAGACGAAGAAGTACAACGTGATCAAAAACTAATGCCATTTGGCATTGTAAAAGCTGGTGAGGGTGTAAAAATTGAAATGCAAGGTAAAGAATATAGTCCACAAGAAATTTCGGCCATGGTACTGCAAAAATTAAAAGCTGATGCCGAAGAAAGAATTGGTGAAAAAATTACCGAAGCCGTAATTACCGTACCCGCCTATTTTGATGATGCTCAACGCAAAGCTACCAAAGACGCCGGAGAAATTGCTGGCTTAAAAGTAAGTCGGATTATCAACGAACCTACTGCTGCCGCTTTTGCTTATGGTTTTGATAAAACCAAAGATCAAAAGATTGCTGTCTACGATTTAGGTGGCGGTACTTTTGATATTTCTATTTTGGAAATTGGTCATGATGCAGTTGAAGGTCAATCTACGGTAGAAGTAAAATCAACCAATGGTGACACTCATTTGGGTGGTGATGATTTTGATCAAAAGATTATTGAATGGATTTTAGCAGAATTTAAAAAAGTTGAAGGAGTAGATTTAAGTAAAGATCCATTATCACTTCAACGGGTAAAAGATGCGGCAGAAAAGGCCAAAATTGAATTGTCTTCTACACCAGAAATTGAAATTAATGAACCTTTTATTACTTCTACTGCCGATGGTCCAAAACATTTAAATATGAAATTGTCCCGCGCTAAATTGGAAGAATTAGTAGGGGATTTGGTAGAAAAAACTTTTGGTCCAGTTAAAAAAGCGGTTGAGGATTCTGGTTTTAAACTAAGTGAAATTGATGAAGTAATTATGGTAGGTGGTATGACTCGTATGCCATTAGTATTAAAGAAAGTAGAAGAATTTTTTGGCAAAAAACCAAATGTATCGGTAAACCCAGACGAAGTAGTAGCTATTGGCGCTGGTATTCAAGGTGGACAATTACAAGGTGATTTAGGCAAAGAAATTTTACTCTTGGATGTAACTCCACTTTCTTTGGGTTTGGAAACTCTTGGTAGTGTAATGACTCCTTTAATTGAACGAAATACCACAATTCCTACAAGCAAATCGCAAGTATTTTCTACAGCAGCCGATAATCAACCAAGTGTAGAAATAAATGTGTTGCAAGGTGATCGTCCTATGGCAGTCGATAATAAAACACTTGGTCGCTTTATGCTTGATGGAATTCCACCCTCCCCTCGTGGCGTGCCACAAATCGAAGTAACTTTTGATATTGATGCTAATGGTATTGTAAGTGTCAAAGCCAAAGATAAAGCTACCAACAAAGAACAATCAATTCGTATTGAAGCTTCTTCTGGACTTTCCAAAGAAGAAATTGAAAAAATGAAAAAGGATGCCGAAGCTCATGCCGATGAAGACAAAAAGAAACGTGAATTAATTGAAGTGCGCAATTTGGCTGATACCATGGTTTATACTAGCGAAAAAATGATGAAGGATGTGGAAGAAAAGAATGCTTCGGCTGATGCTCAGCATAAAATTTCAATTACTGATGAAGAAAAGAAAAATGTTGAGGAAGCGGTAAAAGCCGTAAAAGAAGTAAAAGATAAAGATGATGTAGAAGCAATTAAAAAAGCCAGTGAGGAATTATCCAAAGTTGCTCAAGTAGTAGGACAAAAGATGTACTCCGCCTCCGCTCCACAAAATGGAGCTTCGGCGGACAAGGCTGCTGATGAGAAGAAGGATGAACAAGGTCCTATTGAGGGAGAGGTTGTAAAATAAACAATTTACAATTTTCAATTTACAATGAATTTTCAATGATTCAATTTTCAAGTTTGTTTCATTGTGAAATTGGTCATTGATTGGGAATTGGTAATTGATAATTGAAAATTTGTTTGTTATGTCCAAAGATTATTACAAAATATTGGGGGTAGACAAGAGTGCTTCGGCAGAAGAAATTAAAAAGGCTTTTAGAAAAATGGCTCATCAATACCACCCTGATAAAGAAGGTGGTGATGAAGCTAAATTTAAAGAAGTAAATGAAGCTTTTCAAGTGGTAGGTAATGCCGAAAAACGGGCCAAATATGATCAATTTGGTTCTGATTTTGCGCAACAAGGTGGTTTTGGTGGTGGAGCTGGCTGGGAAGATTTTATGCGTGCGGCCCGTGGTGGCGGCGGTGGCTATCAAAATAGTAATTTCGATTTTGGTGGTTTTGATATGGGTGACATTTTCGGAGACATCTTCGGTGGTGGTTCACGTTCACGATCTCGTCAGTCGCGTGGCAATGATATACAAGTAGATTTACAATTAGAATTTAAAGAAGCTATTTTTGGTGTAGAAAAAGAAATTAGACTTAATAAAAATAATGCTTGTGAAGTTTGTAGTGGTAGTGGTGTAGAACCTGGCAGTAAAATGACCACTTGCTCGGATTGTAAGGGACAAGGCCAAGTACGTAGAGTACAACAAACAATTTTGGGAGCAATGCAAACTGTAAGTACTTGTCCAACTTGTAATGGTCGTGGACAAAAAGCAGAAAAACATTGTAAACATTGTAGTGGGCGAGGCACTGTAAAAAGTGAATCAAAATATAATGTAAAAATTCCTGCAGGTATTGATAACGGCGAAGCAATTCGTTTAACCGGAAAAGGTGAAAGTGCTGGTGTGCATGGCGAAAGTGGAGATTTGTATGTACGAGTACATGTAAAAGACGATAAAAATTTAAAACGTGAAGGTGAAAATATTTTTACAGAAATTAATATTAGTTATCCCCAAGCTGTATTGGGTGATAAAATTGAAATCGAAACTTTGGATGGTTTAAAAAAATTAGTTATTCCCGAAGGTACACAATCGGGTCAACAAATTCGTTTAAAAGAACTTGGTGTGCCACTTTTACACGGCCGTGGTCGGGGTGATCACTTTGTAACCGTAGTTGTCGATGTGCCAAAGAAAGTGAGTCGGGGTGCGAAGAAATTGATTGAGGAATTAAAAAAAGAGTTATAAAGTGGTATAATAAAATCTAATTTAATTTTCAATTTTCTAATTTTCAATTTACAATGAATTATCAATTTTCATTTGTCAATAAAGTTTGAAAATTGTTTGATTGTAAATTTAATGAAAATTGTAAATTGATAATTGTAAATTTTAAATATGTCCTTCATCTCTCTTTTTCCCAGTTTTAGTATATTTGTTTTATTTTTATTTGTGGTGGTGATATTTTTACATTTATTGTTTGTAAAAAAAACAAAATTGTTTATCAATTTTGTGGCACTCTATATTAGTTTTGCTTTAGTAATTATTTTGCCTTTATTTATTCCTCAAGTTGCTACTTGGCTCGCTACTTATTATTGGGTAAGAGCAGTGGCGTTTTTGGGATTATATATTTTACTTGGTTTTGTGTTTCATTTTAGCAATTTAAATGATTTTTCTAGTCGTGTTGCCCCAACTAGTTTTGTTTTGTCTTTGGTGTATAGAATAGGCGTTGTTGGTTTAATTTTTACTACTGTTTTATATTTTTTACCAGGCACATATTTGTCTCAACTTGGATTACTTACCCGAGCAGTTTTTGGAACTTTTACAGCTTTGATATGTTGGTTTTTTGTACCAATTATTTTGGCTTTTGCTTATCGGTTTAAAACTAGACGTGGATGGATTGAATAATTTTGTAAGATTATATTTATGTATTCATCAGAATCATCCGGAGGAGGGGAAAAAATTAGTCGTAGAAAATTTTTAAAATTGGCAGTCGGTGCTACTGCGAGTTTAGCTTTTACTGGTGTTGTTTCCGACAGTTGTGAAAAGGAACAAGAACAAGAAAAAGGTATAAATTATTCCACTGGCATGAAATTTCATCCCGAACATAAGGTTGATTATGAGGCGATAAACAGCGAAACTGAAAAAGATTTAGAATCTATTAAAGAAATGGGTTGTACTTCAGTGCGTGTGTATGGTGACAACTCAGCTAATTTAATTAAAGCAGCCGAAATTGCTTTACAAAAAGATCTTAAAGTTTGGTTTTCTCCACGTTTAATAAATGGTAACAAAGAAGAAACTCTAAATTTAGTTGTCAATATGGCCCAGGAAGCAGAAAAATTACGTCAAAAATATGGAGATAAAATTGTTTTTGTTGTGGGAAACGAACTTATGCTTGATTCAACAGCTATTTTTGAAGAAAAAGGTTATGCTGATAGAATTAGTCGTTTTAAAAAATTTAAGGCGCTAGAAATGGCAAAAGGTTATTTAAATTTTTTAAAAATGAAGACTTCTTCACCGGACGTACAAAAATTTCAAGAGCGAGTTAGAGAATTTACGAGAAATTTAGCTTTGGCAGCAAAAAAAGAATTTAAAGGAAAAATTACTTATGCATCTTTGCCGGATGAAAATGTTGATTGGAATTCTTTTGATATTGTTGGGGTTAATCTTTATGAAGATATTTCTAATAAAGATGAATATGAACAAAAATTGGAAGATTATAAACAACACGGTAAACCAGTGGCTATTACTGAATATGGTACTGCCCCATATAAGGGGGCAGATAGGTTTGGGGGTGCTGCCCACTCAGTGATTGATTGGGAGAAAGGTGAAATAGGTAATATGCTTGGGCTTTTGCCTGTAGTTAGAGATGAAGAAGCACAAGCAGATTATCTGGAGAGATTGATTGGGTTATACAGAAAACATAAAATTGATGCACATTTTATTTTTGAGTATGTAGATTGGAATACCCAACATAGACCTAATGACCCCAAAAAAGATCTTAGTACTGGTTCTTTTGGTGTTGTAAAATGGACAAAACCAGGTGAAAGAATAGAAAGCTCAGCATCTCAAAAAATTGAATCACTTTTTAAAGAATAAAAAATAAAAATAAAATAATCACGTTTAAAACGGGATTATTTTTGTTAAGTCACCATCTAATATTACTGGTTTCATAGCAATTATTTCTGTTTCATAAAAAGGCATTGCTGGAATAGGATTGAGCAAATATATTGGTTTGTTGAGTATGTAAGCAAAACCCATTTCCAAAAAAGAATTTCCCCCAATATAATTGGGAATATTGTTTTTATCGTA
Source organism: Candidatus Magasanikbacteria bacterium GW2011_GWC2_37_14 (assembly GCA_000990355.1). Taxonomy (GTDB): domain Bacteria; phylum Patescibacteriota; class Patescibacteriia; order Magasanikbacterales; family UBA922; genus GWC2-37-14. Next base: position 72,998 of record LBSX01000001.1, on the reverse strand, counting down.
ATTTAAAATTAAGACTACCTCTGACTCTTGAATAACTCTCCAATGTTCACGAATAGCATCGTGCTCATATTTTTGTTTAAGTTTTAGTGTTTCTTTTTCTTCATTATTTAAACCTAAAAAACCATCAATAAAAATTGAACCTTGAGCTTGGTGACCGTTATCTTTAAACCATTTTTCAACTTCTCTAGCTTTTTCAGCAAATTGCATGCTGTGGCAAAGGGCAATTTTCATATTATTAAATTCCAAACAACCATCTTAGCGAGGCGCCAGCAAATAAAGTGATTAAGAGTACAGCAATTCCGGCAATAATTACCCCAGCAAAAATTGTTGGCCAAGATTTTTTAAAAGGAATATTAAAAACAAAAGCTGCCAAAGCTCCAGTCCAGACACCAGTCATAGGTAGGGGAATGCCTACAAAAATTGCCAAACCAACTAAGCCCCATTTATTAAAATCATTTTTAAATTTATTTTCTGCTCTGGTTAAAAAATAATCAAACATTTTGCCAATAACTTTTTGCTTTAAAAGCCAATTGTGAATTTTTGGCACTAACAACAAAATAATCGTTACTGGCACCATGTTGCCAATAATAGAAACAAAAAACACCCACCAAGGATTTAATTTGTAAATTTCAATTGCTACTGGTATAGCTACTCTTAATTCGGCAATGGGTAACATGGCAATAAAAAAAGTTACCCAAGAAGAATTAATACTGCTAAATAATTCTATAAAATTCATAATTCAACAAGTTCATTATAAATATTAATTGTTATCTAAAATATTATTTACTTCGGCGTCGGCTTCTTTATTCTTTTCGCGCAGGACATGCTTATAAGTAATTTTTTTGAATTGTTGCGAAATATTGTAAGCTTCTACAAAAAGTTTTTGTATACTAGGCTCACGTACTTTCCAATTTTGGTTTAATTGCTCAACAACTAGTTTGCTATCGGCAAAACAAGACACTTCGGTAGCACCCAAACTTTTAACTTTTTTTAGTGCCGAAATAATGGCTTTGTATTCGGCATAGTTGTTGGTTTGTGTGCCCAAAAATTCTCCATAAGCACAAACAGTTTTTCCATTCTCATCTTTTATTACAATGCCAGTGGCCGCGGGCCCGGGATTGCCTCGTGAACCACCGTCGGTAAAAGTAATTAATTTCATAATTTTTTTAGATCAACAATAGTTAATTGTAATTCTCGATTACCATTCCACTGATTCACCTCAATTTCAAAGACTAAATCAATTTTATCACCAACTTTCAATTCTTTACCCCAGTCAATTCCTTGATCATTATTTTCCGTACACAAATTCCAACCAATAGTTTTGCGAATTTTGTGTGAATTGTGTTTTACCATAATTCGCAAATGTTTGGCGGTTTTACCAACAGGTTCCAAGCCAGCAACGGTTAATTCTTTTGCAATGTATTTTGGTTTTTCATTGGCTTGGCCAAAAGGTTTAAATTTATCTAGTACATCATATAATTCCCAGGTTACCTGGTCCAAATCAATTTCCGCGTCAATTGCCAATGAAGGTTTTAAATCTAGTCTTGCAGTTGTGTCATTAAAAATATTTATTAAAGCAGTTTTAAAATTTTCCAATTCTTCTTTATTTTTTAAAGTAAAGCCACAGGCCATAGGGTGACCACCAAATTTATAAAAAAATTCCGGTATTTTTTGAATAGCCCCAATTAAATCAAAGCCAGGGATACTACGCCCCGAACCAGTGATTTCTTCCACAGTACCAGAGCTTTGCTCGGTACATGGCTTCGCATTTTCGGCCATAACGATTGTTGGTTTGTAGTAGCGTTCTTTTATTTTACTGGCAATTAAACCCACAATTCCTGTGGACCAGCCAGCTCCTAAAATAAATAAAATTGGTTGATCTTTTTGTATTTCGGCTTGTCGCACAGCTTCTTTTACCAAATCCTCGGTAACTTTTTGGCGGTCTTGATTATTTTTATCTAAATCATGAGCTAACTCGGTTGCTTCTTCGGGGTTTTCGGTCATCATTAAATTGTAGGCTACATTGGCGTGGTTCATTCTGCCAGCAGCATTGATCCGTGGAGCAATTTGAAAGCCAATTGTGTCGGCTGAGAGATCGTATTTGGTTGTGCCGTCTTCTTCAATAAGTCTAGCTTCCAATAATAATTTTTGTAAGCCAATACGTTTGGTTTTATTTAAAACAATTAAGCCATATTTGGTAAGGGTGCGCGATTCACCTAAGAGCGGTACCATGTCAGCCACACTAGCAATGGCTACCATATCAAGTAACCATTTCTCCCAGCCTAAAGTTGGCCCACTTTCAACTACATAATTTTCGTGATATTTTTTTAATAATCCTTGCATTACCTTAAAAGCCACACCTCCACCTGCCAAACCTTTGTCGGGGTAAGTTTCGCCTGGAACTTTGGGGTGAATAATACTAAACGCTGGTGGCAAGATTTCTGGTACAGCATGGTGGTCGGTAACAATTACTTTCATGCCCAGACTATTAGCTAGTTCGATTTCCGTTGCATTACTTACACCACAATCACAAGTAATAATTAATTTTGTACCGTTTTCGGATAATTTATTTATTGTATTTACATTTAAGCCATAACCATCGGTTTCGCGATGAGGTAAAAAGACTTCACAATTTTCACAGCCCAAAATTTTTAAAGTAGAAACCAAAATTACTGATGCGGAAACGCCGTCGGCATCGTAATCGCCATGCACGACAATTTTATCTTTGTTCTTAATAGCCAAAAATATTTCCGTAACAGTTTTCTCCATGTCTTTAAATAAATAAGGATCATGTACGTTTTGGGAATAATCTGGATCTAAAAATTCATCGATTTGAGATTGAGTAATAATTCCGCGGTGATACAACAAATTGGCCACAATATTGGGAAGTTCCGGGTGTTCTTCCAAAAATGTTGCTGGTGCAGGGTCTAGTAGTTTCCAAATTTTTTGCATACTTCAATAAAAATTCAGTATAAATACTTATTTTACTTTCATAGTTTTAAAATCCCAAAAACCGTCAGCAATAAAAAAAGAAAAGATTATGAAAGCCAAATCTAAACTTTGCATTTCCCTTAAATCATTTGGTTGTAAAGTAAGAACTAAAATACAAAGAGCAAACAAAAGCCAGTGAATTATTGGTCGGTGTAAAGGATCAATTTTTTCATTCAAATCAACTTTATTCCTTTCTTTTAAACACCAAAAAATATAAAAGCTCATCCAAGGAAAAAAGAAAAACCATTGCCATAAATTTGTATCTACGGCAAATTCAGTAACAAATATGTAAAAGGGAAAAAACAAGAAAAAACCAAAGACAAAAAGAAACAATGTCGTATATTGGTAATGTTGGTGTGTAGTAAGATTAAGTGACTTGTGAGAGAGATACATAAAAACCTTGGGATTGCTTCGTCGCCCTCGAGGGCTTCTCGCAATGACAATTTTATTGAAACGCGGGCATAATCGTAAAGAAAAGCATTGCTAATATTCCAATAATGGCAATAATTGTCCAAAGTTTTTTAAAAGTTTTGTGTTGCATATTATTGTAATTCTGGGTAAAGAGGAAATTTTTTAGTTAATTCAATTACTCTGTTTTTTATTTCAATTAATTTTTCTTCGTTTTGCCAATTCATTATTGCTTCATCCATCCAATCAGCAATTAAATTCATTTCTGTTTCTTTCATACCGCGGGTGGTTAAAGCTGGTGTGCCAAAGCGAATCCCTGAAGGATCCATAGGGCTACGGGGGTCATCGGGAATCATGTTTTTATTCACAGTTATCCCGGCAATGTCTAGGGCTATTTGGGCCTGCTTGCCACTTAAACCCTTGCCAGTAACGTCTACAAGCAATAAGTGGTTATCTGTGCCCCCAAACATCAATTTGTAGCCAGAGGCCAAAAATTTGGCTTCTAGAGTTTTGGCATTGGCCTTAATTTGCTTGGCATATTCTTTAAAGCTTGGTTCGAGTGCTTCTTTAAAAGCAATGGCTTTGGCAGCAATATTATTTTCGTGTGGTCCACCTTGAAAACCAGGAAATACTGCTTTATCAATATCCTTGGCAAATTTTTCCTTACACATAATCATACCACCACGTGGCCCGCGCAAAGTTTTGTGCGTAGTGGTAGTGACTATATCAAAAATTGGTACTGGGTTGTTCATTTCACCGGCGGCAATCAAGCCAGCAATGTGGGCAATGTCGGCCATGGTAATCGCGCCAACTTCGTCGGCAATGGCTTTGATTTTTTCATATTCAATTTCGCGCGAATAAGCACTATAGCCAACCAAAATAATTTTTGGTTTGTGCTCAAGTGCCATGGCTCGTAAATTATCCAAATCAATTTTTCCGATCTCATTGGTTTTGTAACGTACAAAATTAAAAATCTTTGCCATGTAAGTAACTGGATGTCCATGAGTTAAGTGCCCGCCATGTGATAAATCCATACCAAGCACTGTGTCGCCAGGTTGTAATAAGGCAAAATAAACGGCAATATTCGCTGGAGCTCCAGACAAGGGTTGTACATTTACATGTTCAGCTCCAAAAAGCTGTTTAGCGCGATCAATTGCCAGTTGTTCGGCAACATCAATATATTCGCAACCGCCATAATAACGTTTTCCAACATAGCCTTCGGAATATTTGTTGGTTAAAATAGAACCAAGGGCTTCTAAAACAGCCAATGAAACAAAGTTTTCACTAGGGATCATTTCCAAACCTTGTTCTTGACGATTGAGTTCGTGTTTGATTGCTTCTTTGATTTGTGGATCAAAATCAGCAAGTGTTTGTTTGTTCATAATAAGTAATTATAAATAATTTTTTAACATCCTAACGTTTTAACATTTTTTACACCATATTTTTATATTCAGCAATTATTTCGTAAACATTCCAAGCACAATCATTTGGTAAATTATTAATATCAAACCAGCCATATTCTACAACATCGTCACCAATTTTAATTTCACCAGTTCTTTCTGCAAGAAAATGATATAAAACACTTTTTTTGTTATCAGGCATCACTTTTTCTAAAGTTCTAAGCTGTTTTATAATTTTAATATTAATTCCTAATTCTTCATTTACTTCACGTTTACAAGCATCTTCTGGACTTTCATTTGGGCTATTTAATCGGCCGCCAGGAAAAAACCAGGGGGTTATTCCATATTCTTTTTGTTCTTTATCGAGTAAAACTTTGTTGTTTTCAATAATTACTGGGCCAGAGGCCACAATTATCTCCATATTTTGATAATTTAACCTGTTTATAGTATCATATTCTTATTCATCATTCAAATTGTTATGTCGTGGATATTTTATGCCTTGGGAGCACGTTTTTTGTGGGCTTGGACCAATATTGCCGATAAGTATATTTTGACCAATAAAGTAAAAAATCCTTTGGTATATTTGGTTATGGGTTTTTTGGTCGACGGAGTTTTAATTCCTATTTGGTTTTTCTTTGATTTTTTTTGGTATGGTTGGTTAAATTTTTGGTTGATTGTTTTGGCTTCGATTTTATTTTTCATAGCGACTTTTTTTTATATTTTGGCCATGCAACGTGAAGAAGTTTCACGGATTAATTTGCTTTGGAATCTAATGCCTTTACATGGGCTTTGGCTTTCATGGATATTTTTGGGTGAAGTTTTGGAGCCAAAACAGTTAGTGGCTTTGTTTATTTTGTTAGTTGGTAGTATTTTGGCTGGGTTACATTTAAATATACAGAAAGAAAAAATTAAATTAACCAGTGGTTTTTGGTTGATGTTAATTAGTACGCTCTTTTTTGTTGGTTGTGATGTAGTAACACGTTATGTAACAAAGCATGGTGTAGTTGCCTTGCAAATGGCTGGTTATCAATTATTTATTTTGCCAGTTCTAGCCGGACTATTTTTCTTTTTCAAAAAGTTTCGCAGGCAATTTGCTCTGGAAAAGAAAAGTTATACTTGGCAAGTATTGTTGCTTTTAGTAATTATTGCTTTGCTTAGTCGCACTGGAGTATTTTTGAATATTAAGGCAATTAGCCAGGGGCATATTTCTCTTATTAATGTATTAGAAGGTGCACAGTCAATTATGGTTTTTGTACTAGCAATTTTACTTACTCTCTTGGCACCAAAATATATTAAAGAAGAATGGGATAAGAAAAATTTGCTTTTAAAATTAATGGCCTTGATTTTAATGGTAGTGGGTATTGTGGTTTTAAATGTAAAATGGTAAAATACTGCCACTTAAATTTTAAAGAAAATAATTATGCAAGACATTCAAGAAATTTGGGGACGAATTCAAGTAATTAAAAAACAACAAAAAGATTTGCGAGGTGCTTACAAGGATGCCCTACGAGCTTCACAAGAATATTTGGAGTTAGGAGAAAAATTAAACACCATGAGGGCCCGCAAAAAACAAATTGAGGCGACCGTAAAAGGGGATTTTGCCAGTGATTTTACCAAGCTGGATGATTTGAAAATTGATTTGGAATCAGATATGGAAATTCTTTCCGACATTGCCATGACTAAATTGATGAAAGGGGAGACTGTAGAAGTAAAAGATGAATATGATAATGTTTACGAACCAATATTCTCGGTAAAGTTTAAAAAGACTTAGCATTGATTACACAGATTTACAAAAGATCACACAGATAAAAAATCTCCACACTATGTGGAGATTTTTTTAGTCATATAAGTTTTTTCTAATTTATAACCAAGTTTGCGGTAATATCCCCGTACTCCAACTCCAGAAATAATTGAGAGTTTTTGATAATGATTTTTCTTGGCAATTTTTTCGGCTTCTAATACTAACTTTTTCCCAAAACCTGTATGTTGTACATCATTTTTTTGTTTTAATGCTTTGATGTGTTCATGTTTTAATGTCATTAGTTGTCCATAAGTATGGAGTTCGCGGATAAAGGCGGTGTCATTGCGAGAAGCCCCCGAGGGCGACGAAGCAATCCCCATGGAAGTATTTAAAACATTGGGATTGCCACGCCCTGCTCGGGCAGGGCTCGCAATGACAGTGGGAAGTCTAAGACGTAAAAAAGCAAACACCACTTGTCTATTTTTATCTTCATAAGAAAGGAAATATTCTGTACCACCAGTGGTTTCATATTTGTCTGTAAATAGTCTTAAGTCTTCAGTCTTAAGTCTTAAGTCTTGTTGATGTCCTATTTCTCGACAACGAAGACACTGGCATTTTAATCCTCGATTTTTCATTTCTGTTGCCAAATGTTGTCGCAAATTGGTAATAATATTTCCACCACTTATTTCATTTTCTGGAATATCACGAATTAGTCGTGAAATACGACAATAGCGTGGAGTAGCTAATTTCATGGCAATTAAAGCTTCAAAAAGTTTATGCTCAGAATAGGGTTTGTATTTACCAGCTTTGTACCATTTATAAAGTGGAGCAGATTTAATTACTGTACAGGGATAAATTTTTACCATGTCTGGTTTAAGGCCCGGGTCAGAAAATAATAATTTATACATTTCTACATCATGCTTGGCAGTGGTGCCGGGTAAGTCGGGCATAAAATGTAGATCAACTTTAAAACCAGCTTGACGGAGCAGCAGCATTGCATCTTTAAATTGTTGTACTGTGTGTCCGCGATCAACTAATTTTAAAATTTTATCATCTGGTGCTTGTAGTCCAAGCTCAATTCTGGTGCAACCTTGTTCTCGCATGTGGACAATGGTGGTTGGTGTTACACAGTCAGGTCGTGTTTCCAAAGTTAAGCCAATAATTCGGTGTTTGGAAGTTTCGTTTTTTCGTTGTTCGATTTTTAATTGCTGGCGTAATTGTTCCAAGCTGTCATTGCGAGTCTCGCTCGAGCGAGATGAAGCAATCCCAGTCTTTTTTTGTGAATCCTTGGGATCGCCACACCCTTTACTTCGTAGGGTTCGCGATGACAATTCGTTACACGCTCTAAACGATTCCAAAATAAACCAATACTGATATTTTAATGGATAGGCATTCCAAGAACCACCTTTGATAATATACTCAATTTTGTCGGTTGGATGGCCATTTTGTTCCAGCATCAAGATCCTCTGGCGCATTTGCTCATAGGGGTTAAATTTAAGCCCTAGAGCGCGGGCAGCGGCTGGTTCGCTTGCAAGATAACTTTTGGGCATTCTGGCCTCGCTAGGGCAATATACGCAGTTTCCCGGGCAATTATAGGGTTTAACTAGGGAAGTAATAACTGCTACCCCCGAAAGAGTGCGAATTTGCGCTTTGCGTAGCAAAAATTCAAAATGCTTGTTGGGTACAGCCCTTTTATTTTTTATTAATTTTTGATAAGCTATAATCAACTCGCGTTTGGGAGGAATAGAAGTTTTTAATTTATTGGTTTCTTTACGGAGTAAATTATAAAACACCTCGCCATTTGCGGGGTTTTGCAGGATAATTTTTAGTAAAATTTCTTCTAGTCCTTCCATAAAAAAGTATTTATGTCCAAAGATTTGGTTCAATTAAACAAAGACACTTATAATAAAATTGCCCGGCTATTTGCCGAAACACGTAAGTTTATTTGGGATGATTTAAAACCTTTAAAAAAGTATACTAAAGATGGTTTTAAAGTTCTTGACCTTGGTTGTGGATCAGGCAGATTATATCATCTTTTTCAAGATTTTCAAGGCTTAGAGTATATTGGGCTGGATCAGAGCGAAGAACAAATAAAAATTGCCAAAGAAAAATTTCCTAATATAGATTTCAGAATTGGCGAAATGACAACTTTACCTTTTAAAGATAATGAGTTTGATGTTGTTTATTGTATTGCTACTTTTCATCATTTGCCAGATGAGAAATCAAGAATAAAATCATTGCAAGAAATGAGGCGAGTGGTAAAGTCAGGTAGTTATATTTTAATGACAAATTGGAATATGTATTCTAAAAGTGCTCAGAAATTAATTGAAAAAGGAAAGTTTAAAGAGATTTCAGCTGGCGACTATTTGGTTACTTGGAGAAATTCACAAAGAGAAATTTTAGGTGAAAGGTATTATCATGGATTTAGTTTGGAAGAATTGGCAAATTTATTTAAAAAAACTGGCTTACAATTAGTAGACCAGTATTATACAACCAAAGGTGGTAATGGAACCAAGGACGATCCAGGAAATATTGTTAGTATTATTATTGCCCCGTAATTAAACAAACCACTGGTCCAGAGAATTTAAAGCCATTAGCAATGGCTTTTTTTAATCCGACAATTGCTAATGCTGAATTTGGAGAAATTTTTATTTTACAAGTATTTTTTAGTAGTTCAATTGCATTCAAAATTTCATCGTCCGTGCCAATCCAGCCAGCGCCTTTGGAATTTTTAATTATATCTGTAACTTTTTCTTTTCTGTGACCAACTTGGTCGACAATTGCATCGGCGAGTGAAGTGGCTGTCATTGCGAGCCCCGCTCGAGCGGGGCGTGGCAATCCCTTTGTTTCATCAATATCCACTGGGATTGCTTCGTCCTCCGTAGTGTGCGGAGTCCTCGCAATGACATCCACTATCGGATGACAAGCAGTGGTTTGTACAATGTGGATTTGTGCTTGGTAATTAAGTTTAGCAAAAGCCAAACCCAAACCTTCGGCTGTAGTGCCACTTGAAGTAGGAATAAATACTGCTTGTAAATTGGGAATTTTATTTAATTCTTCAGCAAGTTCTGTGTAACCTTCCAAAGCCAATTCATCGGTTGATTGGCGAAGATTTTTTGCTTGTCCTTCCTTATCTACCAAAAAAGCAGTTTGTTTGGGATTTTCTACCTGAGTTAAAGTGATGTTAGGATCTTCAATTAAATTAATTAATAATTTTAATTTTTCCGCATTAATATTTTCTCCGATAAAAATTTTTAAAGTGAGTTTATTATCGTTATTGCGATTATGAGCTTGAATAGCATGAATGGCTGCCAAAGCGGCATTTCCCGAAGAAGAAATTACAAAATCAGAAAATGGCCCACCAATCGTGGCAGTGTGTGGTCCTTCTTTAGAATATTTTTTGATCATTAAGGGAATTGAACGTCCTTTGTGTGAGCCATATTTGTGTTGGTCTTCGCGTTTTAAATATACCTCAGTTGTGTCAAGTGCTTGTGCTAGTTCGGGGTAGGACTGTTGAATAGTTTTCATAACTGTGTTACAATTATTGAAGTTTAATATTATTAATCTTAGCAATATGAAGTTAATTTGTCCAGAATGTAAAAATGAAGTAGATTTGTCTTCTTATACTGATTTGGCAGTTGGTCAGGTAATTGAATGTAATGTTTGTGGAATTTCTTTGTTGATTTCGGCAATTGAGGGTGAAAATGTTGTAGCCGAGGTGGTGGATGAAGGGAAGTGATAGTTTGTAAAGTTATAAAGTTTTTAAAGTTAATAAAGTTGTAGAGTAGAGACGCAAAATTTTGCGTCTCTACTTTTTAAATAATTTATTTTTAAATTCTTCAAATTTTCCAAAATGAATCATTTTCAAAATATCAGCAGTTACATCTTGGGAACGAAATCTATCACTAACCATGATTTTCATAAATTCATCAAAAGCAACTGGTCTTAACTCTATTTTTTCGCCTGGATCCAAATTTTGTTCAGCAACTTTTTGGCAATTTCGAGCAATAAAGCGTGAAATTGTCCATTCAATTTTATTGTAAGGGTCAAATTCCTTAATTAATTCCCAATCATTAGAAGCTAAACCAGTTTCTTCTAATAATTCTCGTTTAGCACAATCTAATGGTGTTTCATCAAAATCTTGCTGTCCACCAACTACACTATAAGCAACTGGTAAAGTTGGTTGTTCTTCATAAATAAGACAAATTTTATCATCCATTATAGGAATAATTTCCACTGTGTTTTTTCGCTTAAGCATTTCATAAGTGGCGATTGATTTATCAAATAATTCTTGAGGCCATTGATAAACATCAAAAACAACACCATCAAAAACTTTTTTTGCTTGTTTAGGTATTTTCATAAAAATCTCGAGCCACAGCGAGAGATCCCTTTTCTGTGGAATAAACTCGCTATATTAAATTAGTTGTTTAGTTAAATTGAAAGGGATTCCTCACCTGTGGGTTCGGAATGACAAAATTAATTCATCAATCATGCCACGAAAGCCGTGACTGCCACAAAAAACAATCACATCGCCTTCGCTTGTATTATTAATTAAATAATTTATTAATTCATTATCATTTTCAAGATATTTTACGTTGTTATGGATTTGGGAGATAATCTCGGCTAATTCTTTTCCTTCCCAATGTTTTAATTCTTCGGAAGTTTTTAATTTAGTAAGTTTGGGAATAATAACTTCATCGGCATCTTTGAAAGCATTGCTATAGCTTGGCGCAGATTGTGCTTGACGGTTTCCAGTGTTTGGTTCAAAAACACAAAATAGTTTTGGTTCGTCATTCCCGCGAAGGCGGGAATCTTGAATCTCCGTAAGATCCCCGCCTTCGCGGGGATGACGCTTATATATTTTGGCTAAAGTTTGTAAAACACTATTTGCTTTGGCAGGTGAATGAGCAATATCATCAAAAATTGTTATTTTATTTTCATAACGTTTTTCCAATCTTCTTTTTAAGCCTTTAAATTTATTTATTGCAGAAATAATTTTTTCTGGTTCTAAACCGATCTCATTTGCCAATGCGAATACTCCAGTTATGTTTTCGGCGTTGTAAGAACCGAACATATTGGCAGATAACAAATAACAAATAGCATTATGTTTAATTTGAAATTTAATTCCGTCTTTTGTTTGGTGGATGTCAAAATATACGTAATCATTTTTTTCGGATTGACCATATCGTATGCTATTTGCTATCTGATATTTGCTATCTGATATCTGTTCACTCATTACAAGCAATCCATTTTCTGGAACAGACTTAACTAATTTTTCAAATGCCTCAAAATAACTTTCTTCTGTTGGATAAACATCAGCATGATCCCACTGTATGGCAGTTAAGAGTAGGTGAGTGGGGTGATAATGAAAAAATTTTGCTCCATTGTCCCAGCGTGCGCTCTTGTACTCATCCCCTTCGGTTACGGAGTAACCGCCACGTGGTTCAGACGAAGTCTGAACTTTACGTGGCTCATTTCCTAAGCTGGCACTGTCAAACCCCTCATCCACAGCAATCCCGCCAAACATATAACTTGGGTTGTATCCGCATTCACTTAAAACAAAAGCCAACAACGCCGAAGTAGTGGTTTTACCATAAGTACCAGCACAAACAATGGAATTTTCTTTAATAAAAAATTCTTCAATTGCTTCTGGGTAAGATTTGTAATTTAATTTTTTTTCTTGCACGTATTGCCATTCGGGATTGGTGGAACTAGCGACATTGCCAACTACCACTAAATCAGGCGTTCCCATTTTTTCTGGATGCCAGCCAGGATAAAATTTTATATTATGTTTTTCCAAATTTGTAGAAACCGGTGGAAAAAATCCCACATCACTCCCCGATACCTCAAAGCATGGCACGAGACTGCCATCAGGCAGTTTTTCGTGTCCAGCTTTTTTAAAAGCTATTGCCAAGGCCGACATAGCCACACCACAGATACCGATGAAATGGATTCTCATAAGTAGAATAAGTTTGTAAGCAGAATAAGCAGATTAAGTATTGATTATAGTCTTTTCTTTTTTTGCTTTTTTAATTAATTTTGTGAAATCACTAGATGGAATCATTGGACAAAATTGTCCCCAAATCCAGCGGTCTTTTGCTTTTCTTATTTTTCCTATAATATAATAACCTATACGATATTCGACATTACCAATTTTATTATTTTTGTTAGTAATTTCACCTTCCATTTTAACAATTTTTAATCTCTCAAGAATATAATATTTTTCTTTGAGATTAAACTGTTGCATGTATGTTAAAGCTTCTCTTTGAAAATAATAATATCCTTTTCGGCTAATATCTTTCATTTTTATTAATTTGTTTCCTTTTCTTTTTAAAAATTCTTCAAATGACTCCATATCAGATTATTTAGTATTTAAAAATTTTCTTTGACTTTGTAACCATCCAGTAAGTAATTTGCCAACTTCTTCTGCTTTTTCAAGAACGTAGTTATATCGTTCAATACTAATATAATTTAAGTCTTTTGCTAGTAGTAAATGATATTTTAATTCTTCTAGAGAAGCATCAGCAGTATTGTAAAAGTTTATGCTATCTTTTAGACTTTGTCTTCTAAAACCTTCAACTATGTTTGCAGGTATTGAGGAGGAAGCTCGTCTTGTTTGACTTGTTAAAGCAAATATTTCGTATTTTGGATAATCATTGGTTATTTTATAAATTATTAAAGTTAGCTGATGTGATTTTTGCCAGACTAGTAATTCTTTAAAAGTTTTTATTACTGTCATAAAATACTTAATCTGCTTGTTGCTTATTTTGCATAATTTGCTGTTTCAATTCTTCCAAATCTGTTTGCCAAGTTTTTCCATCAAACCATTCTAGTCCTGCAAATTGTAATTTGTATTTCGCTTTGGCGTCTTTGGCAGAACCTAGATAAACATATTTTTTGCCTTGTTTTTGAGCGTAGATAATTGCTTGGAGCATCATACCCATGCCCGTGTTAGGACTTAAGACATAGGATTTAAGATCTAAGTTATAAAATGGGTAAGAGTAGTGAAGTAGTTCGTTTGTTTCGTGACAGATTACGTAGCCGACACTGTCATTGCGAGCCCGTAACGAAGTGGAGGGCGTGGCAATCCCATTCTTACTGGGGATTGCTTCGTCGCCCTCGGGGGCTTCTCGCAATGACAGACTGTAAACAAATAACTTATTAAAATTATGTTTAGTTGTTAATAATTCTTTTATTTTATTTGCCGAAAACACTAAACCAGAGCCTTTGGCTCGGTTCAGTGCAGGCGTTCCTCTACCAAACCTTGTTTCATAAAAATCCTTGGCCATTTTGCCAATTGACCAATCATATTTTTCGTATGGAATATCATATACTTTAAATCCTATGTCCTCAGTCTTTTTCAACACTCGTTTATTTTCACTACTCAATTCAAACTTACTTAAATCAATGCGAATACTTCGCGTCTGGTACATATCACCTTTGCCTGTGCGGGTAAAAAGATAACCCTCGTTGTAAAGAGAGTTGATTTTATTATCTGAAAATACATCAATTGTAAGTGCGTTCCAGTTTAGATACATAAATAATTTTCAATTATCAATTTACAATTTTCAGTAAATTTTCAATAAACCAATTTTCAAGTGTGTTTGGTAATTGGAAATTGGTTATTTATTGTAAATTGAAAATTGATTATTGATCATTAGTACAAAGCAATCCACAATCCCAAAAGCACCATGGCGCCATGAGCAATCCAAAAACGCATTACAGTTTTTTCTTCACTCCAACCTTTTAATTCAAAATGATGGTGTAGTGGCGCCATTTTAAAAATTCTTCGGCCCAAAGTATAGCGACCAATAATTTGAATAATTACGCTAAATAATTCTACGTAAAAAATAAAAGCCAAAAAGGGGAGTAAGAGCATTTTGTTCATGACAATCGTATTAATTGCCAAGAGCGCACCCAAACCTAGTGAACCAACATCGCCCATTTGAAAGCGTGCGGGTTTAACATTGAAATAAGTATAAGTAATTAAAGCGCCCGACGCAGTAGCATTTAAAAGAGTAATTTCTTGATACCCGGTAAGCCAGCTTAAAATTGTAAGCGTGGAAAAAGTAAGAATAAGTGATCCGCCGGCCAAGCCATCCATACCATCGGCTACATTTACGGCATTGGCAGTAAACATTACAAAAAAAATAATTAAAGGAATTATCCAAAAACCAATATTTACAAGTCCATCAAAAGGCACACTAATTAATTGCCAGTGTTCGCCTAATTTGAAATAAACCCACCAAGCAGTAATCCCGCCGGCGGCAAATTGTAATAATAATTTTTCGTGAACATGTACGCCTTTGCCAGGATGAGAACCCAAAATCAAAGCCAAGCGTTTAAAAATTGACCAAGGTAAAGTAATAACTAGCCAAACACGGTATTTCCGATCAGAATGAACACGAATAAGCGTAAAAATTTGTTTTAACTTGCGGTTGCGTCTTTCGTGGCCGTAAATGTGCATTACATCATCAATGCCACCCAAGAGCGCAGAAAGCAACATTACGCCAATTGGCACCCAAGTAAATTTTCTTTCCCAGTTAAATAAAATGGTAATTAAAGCTACGGTAATAATTACCAAGAGCCCGCCCATAATTGGGGTGCCAGCCTTACTAGTCACGCCCATGGTAGCGTCGTATTCGGCTTGGCGAGTAAGTTTAAATTTGTATAAAATTTTGGTTAAGGCAGGTGCCCAAAGAAAAGCAATAATACACGAAAAAATACCAAAGCTAATGGCAGTTTTAAGCTCGTTGATTGTCTCTAGCGGTACATTCATAAGCCCGTATAGCTTAGCAAAAAATCAATAAAAAATCAAGTTTTTGTATCGAAACATCACACTCTTGCTAATTTGCATTATTTGTGTTAAATTGAAATTAACGTCTTTCCGGTTTAGCCAGTAATCAGGAGGTGCCCATGCCCCGAGCGTTGATCAGTGTGTTCGACAAGACCGGTGTAGTGGAACTGGCCAAGGCCTTGGTGGACTTCGGCTGGGAGATCCTCAGTACGGGCGGTACCGCCAAGTTCCTGCGTGAGCAGGACATCGCGGTCACCGACGTGGCCGAGGTCACGGGCTTCCCCGAGGGTCTGGATGGTAGGGTAAAAACCCTCTGCCCGCAGATCCATGCGGGCATCCTCTACAAGCGCGACAACCGGGTACACCTGAACTTCCTGGAGAAGCACGGCATCCAGGGTATCGATCTGGTTGTCGTGAACCTCTACCCTTTCGAGCTGGTGGCGGCCAACCCCGACGTCACGCGCGACGAACTGGTCGAGAACATCGACATCGGTGGCCCCGCCATGTTGCGCGCTGGGGCCAAGAACCACAAGTCGGTCACTGTCCTCTGCGACCCGACCGACTACACCCTGTTCTTGGAAGTGGGTGGTCATGCCACCATGAGATTGCATTTCCAGAAGCTCATGGCCCACAAGGTCTTCCAGATCACCGCCAATTACGACATGGCCATCGCCACCAACAAGCGCCTCTGGCCCACCAGCGGCTAGATAGCGTCTGTTCCTTCCCTCCGTTCTTTCTTATCCCTCGACCAACCCGCCTCTGGCTGGTGGTCGTTCAAGGCCCCAGCAATCTTAATTAGTAATTATTTGTTAATTAAGATTGGGTCTTGAAAATATTAAAACCCTGTACCAGAACGGTACAGGGTTTTATGTCATAAATCTTATGTCCTAAGTCTTGCAATTTTACATTCCTTGGCTTTTTTCGCGTAATCCTGCATTTGCGGTTCGGACCAGGTTTGGTCTAACAAAGATTTGTTAGGATCGGTAATAGTGATTGTTTCTTGTCGTACACCATGATTATAAAGGCCATCATTTGGATACTGAAACGAGTGAGTATATTGAATTTTGTTATCTGCTATCTGATTTATGAGTAATATGTGGTTATAATCCTGTTTTACCCCAGCACCCATAATAATAATCAAATCACCTGGAGCAAGGTCTTTTAAATTTATTTCCATGCTGTTTATTTCATGATTAAAAGTTCCCACACCAGTATTTTCAATTGGTCGTAATTTTACTAATAATTTTCTAATGGGATTTTTAAACCACGGACGTTTAAGAATTTTTTGTAAAGATCCTTTGCCTTGTGCTTTCATTTCGGCATCAAGAATGTGGTAAACCAAGCCCGAACAATCAATGCCAATTTTTTTATCAATTAAAAACTTTTTTAATTCTTCGTCAGTTATTTTGTTTAAATTAATTTTTTCACGCAAGGAAATTATGGTTGCTTCTTCCACAATATCTGCGGGACTACCTTTGCCAATTAATGCCCGCAAACCTCCACGAAGTCGGGCCCGGCGGTTGTTAAAATAAGGGCAAGAAATATTATGCCCAGGAAAGGGGAGGTGAAGATAATTTTGAATAACTTCCAGAGCTTGAGTAGACAAACTAGACATATTTTTTTAATAATTCTTTTTTAATTTCAATTGGGTGTAATTCAATATTTTTTAATTCTAACAAATCAATCCAGACCAATTCATAAGTATTGCCTTCTTTGTTACGGATAAATTCTTCGGAATTGCTTTTGATTTTAGCAGTTCCAGTACATTTATCGATAAAATAGTGATAGATTTTTTTGCCATCAATTTTATCTTCGTAAAATAGTGGCTTTGTTTTTTGTAGAGTACAGGTTAAATTGGTTTCTTCTTTTATTTCTCTAATTGCTGTTTCTTTTAGTTTTTCTCCTTTTTCCACAGTTCCTCCGGGAAAAATATAAAATTCTTCACCATATTTATTCCTTTTTATTACTAAGATTTTATTGTCCTTAATAATTATTCCCGCCGCTCGGTCAGCACACCAGGGTTTGCCATCTTTCGCGCCAATTACAAAGTATTGCAGAATTCTTCCATAATCATTTAATATGTTGTGTTCTTTCATTATGCCAACAGTGGTTTGTAAACGAAGCAAGTCGGCATTGTCTTTGCTGTTGTTGTAAACAAAGTAATTAAAGAATTGTTTTTTGGTAATTTTCGGAATATTAATTACCGGCGTGTGTTGCGTAACGCGTTGAATTATTTGTGCACCATTATTTATTTTTATTAATTTTTTGTTTTTTAAATCAAAATTTGTTAACGAAAGTAAATGTGCTTCAAAAGTAGTAACCTCATCTGTCATTCCGACCGAGTCTCGCGACGAGTGGAGGAATCCCTTGGTTGTTGTGTAAGGGATCCCTCGACTTCGTTTTACTTCGCTCGGGATGACAGAGAGTTGCAACTGTGATTCATAAGTCGTACTTGCGGGCTGTCGACAATTAATTTCTAGTAAGTATAATTTTTTAGTATGTTCGTTTTGTACTACATCAATCCCAAAAAGTCCGCACCATCCTGCTTTTTGCAAGCGTAAACCAACCTCATTGGCAATTTTATTGTACTCGGCAATTTGTTTTTTGTTCAAAATTTTGTGTGGCAGAGCCCAATCATTACCAATGGTAGAAAGAGATAAATCTGTAAAAGGTTTAAGACCAGTGATTTGATAATTTAGGTTGCCAAGCAAAATAGCATTTTTGGTTACCACATTATTGTTGGTAAAAAGCGGACCGGGAATATATTCGGCAATTCGTACTTCTCGTTCAGGAAATTTTTGTTGCAATTCCACTAATTGTTGTTCATTAGTAATTAAAAATGTTCCGTTACCAGTATGTGAACGATTAAATTGTAAGATAAATGGTTTAAAGAATTTCGAGGAATTATTTTCCCTCGTTGCGGGTTCGCTCTGCTTGGTCCTCACTTCGGAAAAATAATTCCTCTGCGATTCTTTTTCTAGATCAATATCTTTGCATTTTAAAACTTGGTATTTGGGTAAATATTTTTTTAATGGTCCAAGCCAAGTAATTTGCGAAATTTTTTCTTCTACTGCATTGGAAATTTTTGCTGGTGGATTTAATAATTCCCAACCGTTTTCGGCACAGGTTTTTTCTATTTGTAGAGTGTTTTTAAAAACTAGGATTTTGGCGTGTGTGTCATTCCGACCCCCTCGGCTAGTCCGCTCGGGGCAGGCTCCCGTGGAGGAATCCCTTTTACTTTGTTTAAGGGATCCCTCGGCTTCCCCCGCATTTGCGGGGTGTGCTCGGGATGACAGTGTGCCAATAAACTTTTTTACTTTTTTATTTTGCAACAACTCCCATGTATCTAATTGTTCTTTTTCCCCAGTACCAGACCCTCGGTCGGTACGGGGCTTTGCTTTAATCAAAAGTATATTTCTATTTTTTTTATAACTCTTGGCAAAGTCGGAATAATTTGAGATAATAAAATAACCCTTGGTGTTAACCGGAATTCCGAGTGCGCGTTCAATATCGCGGGTTACGTAGATAGTTGGGTTGTCTGTTAAGTTCAACATAACGAGGGTAATTATATTAAAAATCCAGAAAAAAATCAATTATGCAGGAATTATACAAACAATTAAAGGAATTTGGTCATGTAAAAATAAATGAGTCGCTGGCCAAGCACACCACTTTTAAAATTGGCGGGCCGGCGGATTTTTTTATAGAAATTATCGATAATCAAAAATTAATTGAGCTTTTGAATTTTGTAAATGGCGCTGGAATTGATTATTTTATTTTGGGTGGTGGTAGTAACATGCTTTTTAATGATCAGGGTTTTAAAGGAGTGGTAATTAAAGTAAGAACTAGAAAATTAATTACGGAAAATAATATTATTATGGCCGAGGCTGGGGTTTTATTATCAAAAATTGTTGTTGAAGCCTCAAAAAATAGTTTATCGGGTTTGGAATGGGGCGTAGGGATTCCGGGAACAGTTGGTGGAGCCGTGCGCGGTAATGCTGGTGCTATGGGCCGAGAAGCTGCCAATTGTTTGGAAAAGATAGAAATGTGGCAAGATGGAGAAGTAATTGAAATGACCAAAGAAGAATTGAAATTTTCTTATCGCGACAGTTGTATAAAAAATAAAGGGGGAGTAATTTTAAAAGCTTATTTTAAATTGGTACCGGCAGAAAAACAAACTATTATGACTGCCATGACTGGATATTTAAAACAGCGCAGTGGGCGCTACCCAGCATATCCATCGGCCGGAAGTTTTTTTCAAAATATAGACATTGCCAAGTGGCCAGGAGATTTAAAAGCATTGCCCGAAATATTTGTGGAGCGTAAAAAAGTACCAATTGGTTGGCTAGTAGAACAATTAGACATGAAAGGCTTTGCTGTAGGTGGCGCCAAGATCTCCGATGAGCATGGTAATTTTATTATTAATTATAAGAATGCCACCCAAACAGACATCTTGACTTTAATTGAAACTCTAAAGGAAAAAGTATATAATAAATTTGGGGTTGAATTAATTCCCGAAGTGGAAATAATTAATTAAAATAAAATTTATGAATATAAATATTAAAGGTACAAACATTGAATTAACTGAAGCTATAAAAAATTATGCCGAAGAAAAAATTAGTACTTTAGAAAAATTTTTTGACAATATTCAAAGTGCGGATATTGATGTGGGCATGACTTCGCATCATCATCAAAAAGGCGATATTTTTTATGCCGAAGTAAATTTGGCAGTACCTGGAAAATTATTGCGTGTGGTAAAAGAAGAACCAGATTTGTACAAAGCGATTGACAAAGTAAAAGATCATTTAAAAGTAGAACTAGAAAAAATGAAAGAAAAAATGCGCGCCAAAGATAAAAAAGTTTTGCGTGGTGAAAAAGAATATCAGGGATAACAATTTTCCTCCCCCTATAAGGGGGAGGCGAGGAGGAGGTTTCGCTGTTTGCCAGACCCCACCCCTGCCTACCGGCAGGCAGGCTAACCCTCCCCTTGTAGGGGAGGGAAACAAACAAAAAACCGCCTCTTCTCCTTGTTCAAATTATTAGATTTAATAAACTGAGCAGGGTGGCGGTTTTTTGTCACCCATTTTTGCTTGGGTGTGCCCGGAAGTGGGCGGGGGAAGGAGCGAGGCTGGGCTGATTAGCCCTGGCCGAAGGCGATGAAGCGCGTGAGGCCCTCGTATCCTATGGTGGCGATGCCTACCGCCTCCCAGTTGGTTCCAGTAGGGTTGAGGGTTAGTTCGTTGTTTTCGGTTAGGAACACGGCGCAATAGATCATCAAATGCCTCTAGGGCAGTTTTATGCCACAATTATAGCATATTTTAGCCCTTTTGTCAAGCCTTCGGCTGTGTACTCAGGCTTGACCCTGATTTGAAGGGTCAAGGGGTAGACAAAAGTCCTGCTCTTTGATATAATTTGATGGACTTTTAAATTTTCCTCCCCCTACAAGGGGGAGGGGAATATTATTATTTTATGCAATTTCTTGAAAAAATATTTGGCGATCCTAGTAAAAAATTTGTTCGTGCAGTTCAGCCGATTGTTGAAAAAGTTAATAGTTTAGAACCTGCTTGGCAAAAATTAACTGATGATGAACTAAAACACAAAACTATTGAATTTAAAGAACGTCTGGTTAAAGGCGAAACATTGGATGATATTTTACCAGAAGCTTTTGCTACGGTGCGCGAAACTGCACACCGTGTTTTAGGTATGCGTCACTACGATGTACAACTTATTGGTGGCACCATGTTGCACAAAGGTAGTATTGCCGAAATGCGTACTGGTGAAGGTAAAACTTTGGTAGCCACTTTGCCGGTTTATTTAAATGCTTTGGAAGGCAAAGGTGTGCATGTAGTAACTGTCAATGATTATTTGGCCAAACGCGATGCTGTATGGATGAGTAAAATTTATGATTTTTTGGGCATGAGTGTGGGTATTATTCAAAACATGCGCGTGTCGTATAAATATAATGCTAATAAAAATCAACCCCTCCCAACCTCCCCTTTCCAAGGGGAGGAAATCCGCAAAGTTGAAGAATTAGAAAAAGAAAGTGAAATAGAAAGTTTTAAAATTGAAGATGAATTTCTTGTTCCTTGTTCACGCCAAGAAACTTATCGTTGTGATATTACTTATGGTACCAACAATGAATTTGGTTTTGATTATTTGCGCGACAACATGGTACAGAGTTTGGAAGAAATGGTAATGCGCCCTGGTGATGAAATGCATTATGCAATTGTCGACGAAGTAGATTCTATTCTAATTGATGAAGCTCGTACTCCGCTAATTATTTCTGCCCCAGCCGAAGAAGCCACAGATCAGTATTATCAATTTGCCAAATTAGTTCGTCAATTAAAAGAAGATAAAACTGTAAAAGATACCACTGGTTTTGGCATGCTTAGTAAAAACGACAATACTCCAGTTAATCCCGACGATTTGGGAGATTATAATTTGGACGAAAAAATGCGTTCGGCCACTCTTACCGAACAAGGCATTGCCAAATTTGAAAAATGGTTAAATGTGGCCAATATTTACGAAGAAGGTGGTATAAAATTAGTCCATCATATCGAACAAGCTTTAAAAGCCGAAGTATTATTCAAACGTGATCGTGATTATATTGTCGATAACGGTGAAATTATTATTATCGACGAATTTACGGGACGCAAAATGCCAGGCCGTCGTTATTCCGAAGGACTTCATCAAGCTATTGAAGCCAAAGAAAATGTTAAAATCCAACGCGAAAGTCAAACTTTGGCCACAATTACTTTCCAAAATTTATTTCGCATGTACCGCAAGTTATCGGGTATGACTGGTACGGCCGAAACCGAAAAAGAAGAATTTGGTAAAATATATAATTTGGATGTTATTACTATTCCTACCAACAAGGGTGATCAACGAGTTGATCATCCCGATCGTATTTATCGTCATGAACGCGCCAAAAACAAAGCAATCATTGAAAAAATCAAAGAATGTCGAGCCAAAAATCAGCCAATGTTGATTGGTACTATTTCGGTAGAAAAAAATGAAGAATTAAGTGCTTACTTAACAGTAGAAGGCATTAAACATGAAATTTTAAATGCCAAAAATCACGAACGTGAAGCGGAAATTATTGCCCAAGCAGGTAGACCAGGCGCAATTACCTTGGCCACTAATATGGCTGGTCGTGGTGTAGACATTAAGCTTGGTGGCAACCCAATAAATAAAGAAGAGGCAGAGATTGTTTGCCAAGCTGGTGGTTTGTTTGTGCTTGGTACCGAACGCCACGAAGCACGTCGTATTGATAATCAACTTCGTGGTCGTAGTGCTCGTCAAGGTGATCCTGGTGAAACCCAATTTTTTGTGTCTACCGAAGATGACTTAATGCGAATTTTTGCTGGCGACCGAATTAAGAGTGTCATGACCACATTAAAAGTGCCCGAAGACATGCCAATTGAACAACGCATGATTACTCGCATGTTGGAAGGCGCACAAAAGAAAGTTGAAGGTTTTCATTTTGATTCTCGTAAACATTTGTTGGAATATGATGATGTCTTAAACAAACATCGCGATGTAATTTACAAAAAACGACGTCAGATTTTAAATTTAGCTGCAAATTTTAAAGTAAATCAAGAAGAAGTTATTAAAGACGAAAATTCTCATGACTTTGATAAGAAATATCTTAGTTTACAAGAAACAATCATGGATTTAATTGCCGAAGAAATAAATTTTGTCGTTTCTTTTCATACCAATTTACCCGACAAAAATGAATGGGATCTCAAAGAAATTTACGAAACCATGCATACTATTTTTTCTTTTACCAACGAAGAACGTGAGACCTTGTTACACTTAACCAAAAATGGCAATTCCAAATTAGAAGACGTGGTGGTGCGTGATGAAATTGTAAAGTTTTTAATGAATAAGGCCGAAAAAGAATATGAGGTTTTTAAAGAAAAGGTAATGTCTAATTTTGGAACGTCAGAAGAAGGAGAGCGTGCGATGCATGAATTAGAAAAAAATATTTTGCTTCGTTCCATAGATAGTTTTTGGGTAGATCACTTGGTAGCGATTGATTATTTGCGTACTGGTATAGGACTCCGTGGTTATGGCCAACGTGATCCACTGGTAGAATACAAAAAAGAAACCTATCAAATGTTTAATGAATTGCTTAGTGGAATTCAAAAAGAAGTAGTATATTCATTTTTCAAAATTGGTTTGGGTATTCAGTTGGCACCGTCAATTATGGCTTCGGAAAAAATGGTTTTAAAAGGTAGTGATTCGGTAGAATTGGCTAGTGGACAAACAGAGAGTAAACCTCGGAACGAAGAAACCGGAGAAAAAATTGGCAGAAATGATCCTTGTCCTTGTGGGAGTGGAAAAAAATACAAAAAGTGTCATGGCGCTTAATAATTAATTTTTATGAAAAAAGAAAAAATAGCAGATTTTCATCCAGAAAAACATTCGGTTTTAAGTAGTGGTAAAAAATATAAAGCCAAAATAAAAACTAGCAAAGGCGAAATTTTAGCAGAACTAAATCACGAAGCTGTGCCTGTTACGGTAAATAATTTTGTATATTTAGCTAGTACTGATTTCTATAATCAAGTAATTTTTCACCGTGTAATTGATGGTTTTATGATTCAAGGTGGTGATCCTAGTGGCACTGGTGCTGGTGGCCCGGGTTACAAATTTAAAGATGAAAAATTTTCTGGCACCTACGAACGAGGAGTTTTGGCAATGGCCAATGCCGGCGCTCATACCAATGGCAGTCAATTTTTTATTATGCATGCCGATGTACCTTTGCCACCAAATTATACAATCTTTGGCAAAGTCGTAAATGGCCTAGAAATAGTTGATGTAATTGCTACTTCTCCGGTTACTTATAGTTTAATGGGTGAAGCTTCTACACCTGTAGAACCGGTAATAATAAACGAAGTAGAAATTATTGAGGAGTAATAATTAAATATTATTATAATATTATGAAAATTTTGAATAATTATAAAATTCTATTAACAAGTGTCATGGCAGTATTGTTGGTTGGTGGAGGTTGTAGCGAAGTGCCAAAAGACCAAGAAATTAATTATGAAAATGATGTTTTGCCACTATTAGAAACCAAAACCGAAAGTAAAGTACGTGGTAGTTGTAATATGATTGAAAGTAAAAGTACTTGTTTTGATTTTATTGGTGAAATATTTACAGAAGATCGTATGAGATTGTCTTGCGAAGAAGGAAAATTTTCTCTAGATGGCTGTCCTTACTCAGACTTGGGTGGTTGCCAAGCTACTCCAGGTACTGTTTCTGAAAGTATTGCCTGGTCATATAATTATGGCGGACAGCCAATTTCTGCCGAAGAAGCAGGTTACCAAGCTCAGGCCTGTAATGCTATGACAATTAGTAAATGGGTTTTACCGGCTGATTTACTCAAAAAATAATTTTAATAATTTAAAATGGCCCTATTATATGGTAGGGTCATTTTTTTATCCTTGACTTTTTTGTTTTTTTCTGGCATTATGTTGTGGGACTTGTGCTCAACAACTAGGACATGGAGTGAGTGATGAAGTACCGAGTGAACTTCAAGCACGCCGAACCAGATGGCAAGAGTGCCCCTGGTGTCCTGATCGATGCTTTCCCCCTTCGTGTCAACGTTCGGGCCTTTGCGGCGGAAGTGCCACTTACACAGGTTGCTGTGGAGCTGGCCGATTTTCTGAAGCGTTCTCGGATCACCAGACGTGAACGAGAAGTTCATTGTGCTACCTTCCGCACCTTCCTGGATTCGTCGTCGCCTTTCGCTGTTTAGCAGCGCCCACCTCTCGCACCTTCGCCCACTTCCGGGCGCACCCAAGCAAAAATGGGTGACAAAAACCGCCACCCTATTCAGCTTATTAAAAATAATAATTTGAGCAAGGAGAAAAGGCGGTTTTTTGTTTTTTGTAATCTACACAGTTAGATGCTATAATAAATATCTTAATTATTAAACTTAAGGAATATGGAAAATCATTTAAAAAGCACACCCAAAGATGTGTTTTTGCATTTGTTTAATATTGTTACGTTTTATTTAAGTGTCATTGGTTTTATTACCCTTTACGTAAATTACATCAATGCCAAGTTCCCAGATGCCCTAAATTATTATTTTAGCGGTATTTCCGATGGCGTGCGCTGGTCCAGTTCAATTCTTTTTGTAGCTGTGCCTGCTTATTTGTTAACTACCTGGTTTTTAGAAAAGGATTTAAAAATTACTCCCGAAAAACGAGATTTAAAATTACGCAAGTGGCTTACGTATTTTACTTTGTTTATTTCAGCAATTACTATTATTGTTGACTTAATGATTTTTGTTTATAATTTTTTGAATGGTGAATTAAGCCTGCGTTTTTTCCTAAAAGTTTTGGTTGTACTCTTGGTAGCCGTTGCGGTTTTTGCCTATTACCTCTGGGATTTAAAACGCAAAGAATCACTATCAAAAATTCCTTTAATTTTAACTGTAGTTGTTTCGGTAGTTGTTTTAGCTAGTATTATTATTGGTTTTTTTATTGTGGGTACTCCAGGTGCACAACGTAATCGTCGTTTTGATGAAAAAAGAATCAATGATTTACAAATTTTACAAAATCAAATTGTAGATTATTGGACCAAAAAACAAAAATTACCAGTCAAACTAGTTGATTTAAATGATAGTATTTCTGGGTTGCTTATTCCTACTGATCCAAACACAAAAGTTGATTATGAATACAATATTATTAGTGCTTTAGCTTTTGAACTTTGTGCTAACTTTGCCACAGCCGATAAAGATTATGGTATTGCCGCGGCGCCTAATTTTTATACCCAGCCTTACGATAGTGCTTATTCACAAAACTGGATTCACGTATCTGGCCGAGTTTGTTTTAGTCGCACCATTGATCCGGAATTGTATAAGCCAGTAACAAATGATCTCAAAGCAATCCCCGTTAGATAGAATAAATGAAAAGACCGGCTAAATGCCGGTTTTTTCTTGTGACTAAATCACTTGACGGAAAAGCCAAGTTAATATAAAATAGGCCCATTACTTATTAGCTATTTTTATTTATGGTTATTAAACAAAACAAAACAAACCTACGAGCTAAAATTCGTTGGGGTATAGTGGGAATTATTGCTCTCTTTTTTATAAGTGGTGTTTTTGACTTTCCCGCCTATTTTAATAAAGGTGTAAATTGGGTAAATACCAAAACTGCCCTGGGTTTGCCAAAAGTTCCGGAAAAAGGTTTTAATTTAGGCTTGGATTTACAAGGTGGTGCTCATTTGTTGTACCAAGCCGATGTGGCAAATATTGCTCAGGCCGAAAGATCTACAGCTGTAGAAGGTGTACGTGATGTAATTGAACGTCGGGTAAATGGCTTGGGAGTATCAGAACCAGTTGTGCAAACTACCAAAGTGGGTGAAAATTATCGAGTAATGGTGGAATTACCAGGTATTAATGATGTTAAAAAAGCTATTCAAATGATTGGTGGTACACCAATTTTGGAGTTTAAAGAACAAAATAATGAACCAGCTCGTACTTTAACTGCCGAAGAAAAAAAGGAGTTAGAAACTTATAACAAAAATGCTAAAGTTAAAGCTACCGAAGCTTTGAACAAGATTAAAGCTGGCACAGATTTTGCAAAAGTGGTTACTGATTATTCCGAAGATACAACTAGTAAAAATAATGGTGGCTATTTGGGTTTTGTAGCAAAAAATAATCCTGATAGTGCTTTATATGAATGGGCTAGTAAAAATTTAGAAAATACCATTAGCAAAGAGCCAATTGAATCTTTGGTTGGCTATAATGTTTTAAAAAGAGGTAAAGAACAAAATGGGGTAACCGAAGTACAAGCTAGCCATATTTTAATTTGTTATTTAGGAGCCAAAAATTGTGAAAATCCAATATATAGTAAAGAAGAGGCTTTTAAAAAAGCACAAGAATTGTATAACCAAGCTAATGCTCAAAATTTTGCTGATTTAGCTAAACAAAATTCTAGTGATCCTGGTTCCAAAGTTATTGGTGGTGATTTGGGTTATTTTACCAAAGAGGTAATGGTTCCGGCATTTGGTGAAGCTGTTTTTAAAGCCAAAGTAGGTGAAATTATTGGACCAGTAGAAACAGAATTTGGTTATCATGTAATTTACAAAGTTAATGAACGTCAAAGTAAGGAATATGAACTTTATCGTGTGTTAATTAAAACTAAGACCGAGGTCGATATTATTCCTCCACAAGATCAATGGAAAAGCACCGGTCTTTCGGGTAAACAATTAAAACGTTCCGAAGTTGTTACTGATCAAAATACTGGAGAGGTTCAAGTGTCCTTACAATTTAATGACGAAGGCAAAGAATTGTTTAAAGATGTTACCGAACGTAATGTTGGTAAACCAGTAGCAATATTTTTGGATGGTGTGGCAATTTCTGTGCCTACTGTAAACACTCCAATTCGCGATGGTCAAGCAGTGATTACTGGTGCTTTTGATTTACAAGAAGCTAAATTGTTATCCCAACGACTTAATGCTGGGGCTTTGCCTGTACCAGTAGAATTAATTTCCCAACAAACTATTGGTGCTAGTTTAGGCAGTGAATCCTTAGACAAAAGTTTAAAAGCTGGTTTAGTTGGTATAATTTTGGTAGCAATTTTCATGATTATTTATTATCGTTTGCCAGGGCTTTTGTCAGTTTTTGCTTTATCATTATATGCCATGCTTGTTTTGGCAGTAACCAAATTAATTGGGGCCACACTTACATTGTCTGGTATTGCTGGTTTTATTATGTCTATTGGTATGGCGGTAGATGCAAATGTTTTAATTTTTGAACGCATGAAAGAAGAATTGCGTAGCGGTAAGAGTCTAAAAGCAGCAGCCGAAGAAGGATTTTTACGCGCCTGGCCTTCTATACGTGATAGTAACATTTCTACACTTATTACCTGTGTAATTTTAATTTGGTTTGGATCTAGTTTTGTCCAAGGTTTCGCGGTTACCTTGACTATTGGCGTGTTAACAAGCATGTTTACAGCTATTACTGTTTCTCGAACTTTGGTGCGTTTTATTATTCCTTGGTTTGGTGAATTTGGTAATCGTTTATTTTTAGGCTCTAAGAAAATTGATCAATAATTATATGGTAAATATTATTAAACATCGTTATATTAATTTGGCTTTGTCCGGAGCCTTGTTTGTGGTAAGTGTGGTTGCTCTTTTGGTTTTTGGCTTAAAAACTGGTAATGATTTCAAAGGTGGCTCATTGTTAGAAACACGTTTTACAGAAAATGTACCAGTAGTTACCGAAGTTAAAGCTAGTATTGAAAGTTTGTCTTTGGGTAGTATTTCTGTACAAGAAACCAATGAAAAAGGGTTAATTGTAAAAATGCCATTTTTAAGTGATGCTGATCATACCAAAGTATTAAATAAAATACGCACTGATTTTGAAAAAGATAATAACAAAGTCTTAGAAGTACGTTTTGAAACTATTGGTCCTGCAGTAAGTAAAGAATTAAAGTCTCGTTCACTTTATGCATTGTTTGTAGTAGTTGTGGGTATTATTTTGTATATTGCTTATTCATTTAGAAAAGTTTCTCGTCCAGTAGCTTCATGGAAGTATGGATTAGTAGCTGTTGTAGCTTTATTTCATGACGTTACAATTACCGCTGGTGTTTTTGCTTTTTTGGGTCATTTTGCCGGTATAGAAGTGGACATACCATTTGTAGTGGCCTTGTTAACAATTTTGGGTTATTCAGTAAATGATACGATTGTAGTTTTTGACCGTATTCGTGAAAATTTAATTCGTCATAGTGCGGAAAATTTTCCTGATACTGTAAATGTAGCTATAAATCAAACTTTTGCTCGTTCAATTAATACTACTTTAACCACTTTACTTACATTGGCAGTATTATATTTTATTGGTGGTGAAACTATTAAAAACTTTACTCTAGCTTTGCTTGTAGGTATTTTCTTAGGTGCTTATTCTTCAATTTTTGTGGCTTCGCCACTCTTGGTAGAATGGTTTAGATTTGATCGTCGCAGTCGCTAAAAAATAAAAATTAATAAGCCCTGGTTTCCAGGGCTTATTTTTTGTGGTATACTACTCATTGTCATCCTCGCGAAGGCGGGGATCCATATAATAAATAACTAATTTTCTGCTGGAGTTTACACTCGTGTAGACGGGTGCAGGAATGACAAAACATTATGACAGATTCTATTTTAAGACATTTAATAGCTTCGGCTGCTACTTTGGTTACATTTTTGGCATATATTTCTGGGTATTTTTCTGGAAAAGTTGGTTGGTGGTGGACAGCTCTTGGCTTGATAATTATTTATGTAGCCATGTTTAAGTTTGTAGATGCTGGCGGGCATCATTAAATTAACTTGTAGTGAACTTACTAAACTATGGATCTTGGTTTTTATTCAGTTAATTGGGATTTTAATTTTTTGTCTATCTTTTTTGCTCAAGCACCAGCAAAAGTAATTTTTGATTTATTTATAATTGGTGGCTGGGTTATTCTTGGTTATTTCGTTATCAATGCGGGAATACTTCTATGGGTAAATTATCGTCAAGAAAAATTTACCCATAATTGGGAATGGCAAGTCTTGGCCATAGATATCCCAGCCTTAAATATCCAAACGCCAATGGCAGTAGAGCAAATGTTCAGTCAAATTTCCGGAGCTTTTAATCATGTGGATATTACCGAAAAGTATTGGCATGGTTTTAAACAACAGTGGTTTAGTTTTGAGGTTATTAGTATTGAAGGTTATATTCAATTTTTGGTACGTACCGAAAAAACATTCCGTGATTTGGTAGAAACTGCAGTTTACGCCCAATACCCTGATGCCGAAATTGTTGAAGTAGAGGATTATGTAAAAAATTTGCCGGATGTATTTCCCAACGAAGAATACGAAATGTGGGCTGCGGATTTTGGACCCACAGAAAATTGGGCATATCCTATACGTACTTACGAGGAATTTGAACATAAAATTTCCAAGGATACTGTTTTAAAAGATCCCATGGGTACTTTTTTGGAAAGTTTTGCTCGTTTAAATTCTGGTGAACAAATGTGGTTTCAAATAATTGTCGAGCCCATTTCCAATCATTGGAAAGAAGAAGTTATAGAAAAAATTGAAGAAATTGCTGGTGTTGGGCATGCTCATGGCGGAGGTTTGTCTGGCGCTTTGGATAAATTACCAGACGCAACTTTAAAAACATTGGAATTTATTGGCGATCAAGTTTTTGGTCGCGAAGGTGGAGAAGCAGAAGAACACGAAAAAGAAGAGAAAAAGGAATTATCCCCAGGGCAGGGCAAATTAATTGAGGGCATGGAAAATAAAATTCAAAAAACTGGTTTTAAAACCAAAATGCGTGGGCTCTATGTAGCTCGTAAAGAAGTATTTAGAAAAGAACGTGGGGTTCATGCTCTTATGGGTGCGGTTTCCCAATTCAACATTCCCAACGCTAATTCTTTGGCTGCAGTTTACAAAACAGCCGCTACCTCATTTTTTGCCAAAAGTATTATTAATTATCGTAAAAATTTATTAATGAAAGCTTACAAAAAAAGAAAAATCAAAGCTGGTTCCAATCCTTATGTTTTAAATATAATGGAATTAGCCACACTTTGGCATTTTCCAATGTCGCATGTAAAAACTCCGTTATTGCAAAAAGCGGCTGCCAAACAATCAGAACCTCCAACAGGCTTACCAGTCGAATCGCTTTTAAATCCAGTTTGGGCTAGTGGAGAAAATAGAACAAAAAAAATCGAAGAAGGAAAATCTCCAAAAATTGGTTATACCACCGATGCTGGACATATAAATTACGACGACAATTTACCTTTTGCTTAAAAAAATAACCTCATATTTTATGAAGTTATTTTTTAACGATGATTCAAATAAGTCTGATGATAAGGTTTATTAAAAAGTCTTACCCAAATAAAATTTATAAAGTATTTAAGAATCATAGTGGGAATACCTTCGTGATTAAATCGGCGAGAAGAAGAATGCACAAAAAATTTTAAATCAAAATCTATTTTTCCCAAGGTAGATATTTTTTTTGCGAGTATTACATCATCACCATAAAAGTTAATGCTTTTATCCCAGCCACCAATTTTATTAATTATTTCTTTTTTAATAATCGTATTACCACCATAAATAACTGAATTTGTAAGTTTGTTTGATAAACTGGCTAAATAATTATAAGGACGAGCAATTAGAAAATTTTTTATTTTAGTATTATCATAAAAAAAATAAGGTCCACTAAGACAAACTAATTTTTTATTTTCTGTAAATTTTTTTGCCACAATGTTCATCCATTCTGGTGTAAGACGACAGTCAGCATCAATAAAGGCAACTAATTCTCCACTAGCATTTTCTAGGCCTTTTTGGCGAGTATGAGTAGTACCCCTAGTTGGTTCAAATAATAATTTTACTCTGGGAAAAGAATTTACAATTCCAGTTGTCTGATCAGTGGAATTATTATTAATAACAATAATTTCTGCGTCAGGTGGACCATGTTTTATAATACTTTCCAAACATTTACCAATATATTTTTCTTCGTTGTAAGCGGGTATAATAAAGGAAATTTTCATAGTTCGGTAAACTCACTATAAATAGAGATGTGAGTATTTTACAATGCTTGCCAAATTATGGCAAATAGTATAGTCTATAAGAGATATGTCGGATGAAGTACAACAAATAAAAGACCCGTCTTCGCTAAAGCTACGACCGGGCAAGTAAAATTGATATTATGTCGGACGAGGTACAATTAATCAAAAATAAGATTGATGTTGCAGAGCTAGTGGGGGAATATGTACAGCTAAAACCAGCAGGAACCAACAAAAAAGGGCTTTGTCCTTTTCATCATGAAAAAAGCCCTTCTTTTATGGTCAGTTCCGAACGTGGTAGTTGGCATTGTTTTGGTTGTGCCAAGGGTGGAGATATTTTTAGTTTTATTCAAGAAATAGAGGGCATGGAATTTAAAGAATCTTTAAAATATTTGGCCGATAAAGCTGGTGTGACACTTACTTCTTCTTATAAAAATGAAGCAGATTCTAGTCAAAAAAATCGTATAAAAAATATTAACAGTGAAACTGCTAGATTTTTTCATAATTTTTTGCTCAAAATGCCCACAGCCAAATTGGCTATGGATTATTTATTAAATAGAGGTTTAAAAATAGAAACCATAGAAGAATGGCAAATTGGGTTTATTCCCGAACAATGGGATTTGCTTACCCAATATTTATTAAAAAAGGGTTTTGCGATTGATGATTTGGTTGCTGCTGGTATTACCATTAAACGTGAAGGTGCTGATGAACAAACAGGCAGGGGATTTTATGATCGTTTTCGAGGACGAATAATGTTTCCAATTTGGAATGTACATGATGAAGTCGTGGGTTTTACTGGTAGAATTTTGGTAGAAAAACCCGACTCCGCTAAGGCTACGCCGGGCAAGGAAAATTTTACGCCAGGTAAATATGTAAATACTCCACAAACCGGTGTTTATGACAAATCACGAGTAATCTTTGGCTTAAACAAAGCCAAACAGACAATAAAAGCAAAAAATTTAATTGTCATGGTTGAAGGGCAAATGGATGTGATTGCTTGTCATCAAGCAGGTATGAAAAATGTTGTGGCCTCATCGGGCACAGCTTTAACCGAAGAACAAGTTAAATTATTAAAACGCTATGCTAGTGTAATAAATATGGCTTTTGATGCAGATGAAGCTGGGCAAAATGCTGCCAAAAGAGGAATTAGTATTGCTTTGGCCGAAGGACTTAGTGTAAAGGTTATCCGTATTCCCGATGGTGCTGGAAAAGATCCAGATGAATGTTTAAAAAAGAGTCCAGAAGTTTGGTTTAAAGCTGTAGAACAGGCACAAAATGTAATGGATTGGTATTTGGAAAAAGTTTTACGTGGTCGTGATATTTTTGAACCTCGCCAAAAACAATTAGTGGTTAACGAATATTTAGGAGAGATTGCTTTAATTCCTTATGCAGTAGAACGTGATCATTGGTTAAAAATCCTTGGTGATAAATTGGGAGTTGATGTTTCGGTTTTAAGAGAGGATTTGGCACAAATTAAAACTAATACTAATAAAAAACCAGGTGTTACTAGCGGACAATCCCTAGCCTCTATTCCACAGGTTTTAGCTCCTCAAAATAAGGGTAAATTTGAATTATTAGTAGAGCGTTTACTTAGTTTGTTATTACGTTTTCCAATTTTAAAAAATGAAGTTAATTCTGGGATTCAGAAAATTTTATTAGCTACAGCCTATAGTGCTCTTTACGAAATCGTAAAAAACAGTTATAATGTAAATGAAGTTGTTACAACAGATTCAAAGGATAATTTGTTGGATATTTTGTTATTACAAGGAGAATGGGAGTTTGCCGAAGTTACAGAAAATACTGCTAAAAAAGAATTAGAAAATATTAGTGAAATGGTGCACGAAGAATGGATTAAAAAACGTCGTCGGGAATTGCAAAAAGAAATTGAATTAGCCCAAAAAAATAATGAGCAAGAGAAAATGAAAACCCTTTCAGCAGAGTTTGTTGAACTGGGCAATTAATTTGTTAAATAATTATTTATTAACTTTCAGTCATGAAAAAGAAAGTTAAAAAAATTCAAAAGACAGTCAAAAAATCTGTCAAAAAAATTAAAGCAGTCCGCAAGATTGCTAAAAAGGCGAAAGCCCATAAAAAAGTTGCCCTTAAGTCATTAAAAAGGGTTGGTAAAAAGAAGTTGGTCAAAAAATTAATTAATAAAAAAAGAAAGTTACCTATCAAAAAAAAGGTAATTATTTCTGTTGTACAAGAAATTGTTTTGCCACCAAATGAAGAAGAAATTTGGCATTTGCTAGATAAAGGACGAAGTCGTGGTTTTGTTACAGAAATAGAAGTTTTGTCTCTTTTTCCGCGATTAGAGCATTATTTAGATATTTATGAATCTTTCCAAATTATTTTGGATAAAAATGGTGTAGGAATAGTAGAAATGAAAGAGGGTCTTTTGGGACAGCGTCACGAACGCCGAGAAATATTACAAGAATTTCAGGGCGAACAACCTGATGTAAAAGAAGGCGCAGAATTTGATTTTGGTGCAATTTCTCAGGATTCTATACAAATGTATTTGCGTGAAATTGGTAAAATTCCTTTACTTACTGCCGAAGAAGAAGTGTCTTTGGCCAAACGTAAAGAAAGAGGCGACAAAGAAGCCGATAAAAAATTAATTGAAGCGAACTTGCGCTTGGTTGTATCTATTGCCAAAAAATTTGTTGGCAAACAATTATCTTTGTTAGATTTAATCCAAGAAGGTAATATTGGTTTATTTCGCGCTGTAAAAAAGTTTGATCATCGTAAAGGTTATAAATTTTCTACCTATGCTACTTGGTGGATTCGTCAGGCCATTACTCGAGCTTTGGCAGATCAATCGCGTACTATTCGCATTCCAGTGCACATGGTAGAAACTATCAACCGTTTTCAACAAGTAGAACGTCGTTTACTTCAAGATTTAGGTCGTGATCCAACTCCAGAAGAGTTAGCTGCCGAAATGGGTGAAGAAGTAGAAAAAATTAAGCACATTATCAAAATTTCCCAGGATACTGTATCACTCGAAACTTCAGTAGGCGATGACGATGATGACGATGATTCTTCCTTATCTGATTTTATAGAAGACATTAAATCAGTAAGTCCTTCGCAAGCGGCTGGTCGGGAGTTATTAAAAGATTATATTCGTGAAGCTTTAAAAGATTTGTCGCCTCGTGAACAAAAAATTCTAGAAATGCGTTTTGGTCTTACCGATGGTGTTACTCATACTTTGGAAGAAGTGGGCAAAGAATTTGATGTTACTCGTGAACGTATTCGCCAAATAGAGGCCAAAGCTCTAGAAAAAATTCAAACTTTTGGAATTGCTGGAAAATTAAGAGATTACTAGTTTCATGAAGCATTAACTCAGATAACATGAAACAAAAAAGTTCGGCCAATGGTCGAACTTTTTAATATGATATATGCTATTTGTTATTTGCTATATGATCTTCACTGCTTGCCACCAAGCATTTATATAATCAGCGCGTTTGTTTTGGTATTTAAGGTAATAGGCGTGTTCCCAAATATCTAAGGCCAAAATTGGTTTGTGGCCAAGAGTAAGAGGGGAGTCTTGATTAGGAAGCTGATAAATATTCAGTTTTCCATTTGGTTCTTCTACCAACCATACCCAGCCGGAACCAAAGAGAGAAGTAGCCAAATTAGTAAAATCTTCTTTAAATTTTTCTATTGAACCAAATTCAGTCGTAATTTTATTGACTAGGTTTTCGTCTACTTCTTTTCTTGGTCCCAAGTTGGACCAGTAAAGATTATGGTTTACAAAGCCACCACCCATATTTTTCAATTTGGTCCAATCAGCGTCGTCAACTTTTAATTTTTCTAAATTAGTCAAAATTTCTTCGGCAGTCATTTCTGCCAATTCTGTATATTTATCTACTATAGCTTGAAAATTGTTTAAATATGTTTGATGATGCTTGGTGTAGTGAATTTCTACAGTTTGGGCGTCTAAGTGTGGTTCCAGCGCTTCAAAAGCGTAGGAAAGTTTAGGTAGTTCAAATTTCATATAGTGGACAAATGTTTAAAATTTAACTATACTATTATAACATATTATTGTTTGACATGCATAAATAATTAATATATACTATATTAGTATGAGAAAACTATTTTATATTTTTATAATAACATTTTTGTTGGGCTTAATGGTTTTACCAAATTTTGTATTGGCCCAAACCACAAATTCTGTCAATAAAGTTGAATATACTTTATTTCATTTGGAAACTTGTACTCATTGTCAAGCAGAAATAAAATTTTTGAATGAAAAGGTTTTTCCGCTTTATGGACAATATTTAGATTTTCATTTATATGAAGTAAGTGGTGAAAAGAATGCTAAATTATTTGAAGAGTATGGTAATAAATATTTTACCGCTGTAGGTTCGGTTCCCGTTGCTTTTATCGATGGCACACCAGTTTCTGGATATGGTACAGACAAAACTACTGGGAAAGAAATAATCCAGATTATTGAACAAAAATTACAAACTAAAGGGTTAATACAGACTAAAACTACAGAAACAATTAATACTAATAAAATCAATATCCCTATTTTAGGAGAAATCAATCCTAAAACTTTTTCTTTGCCACTTTTAACAGTGATTATTGGTTTGTTAGATGGCTTTAATCCTTGCGCTATGTGGGCATTGTTATTTTTAATAACATTACTCTTGGGCATGGAAAATAGAAAAAGAATGTGGCTTTTGGGATCGCTATTTATTGTGGCTTCTGGTGCAGTTTATTTTGTTTTTATGGCCGCTTGGCTTCAGCTTTTGTTGTTTTTAGGCATGATTGCTACCATTAGAATTGTCATTGGTTTGGTGGCAATTGGTGCTGGTGGAATTAATTTGCGTGAATGGTGGTTAAACAGAAAAGCCGAAGCTTTGGCTTGTAAAGTCTCGGATTTAAAAGATACCAAAAAAACTTTTGAAAAAATTAAGGCGATTGTTTATCGTAAAAGTTTGTTATGGTCAATTGTTGGTATTTTACTTCTTGGTTTTTCGGTAAATCTTGTAGAATTAGCTTGTTCTGCTGGTTTCCCTGCAGTTTATACCCAAGTATTGGCTTTAAGTGGTTTACCAATGTGGCAAAAGTATCTTTATATGGTTGGCTACATTGTTTTTTATATGCTAGATGACATGATTGTTTTTGTGATTGCCATGGTAACCCTAAAGTCCAAAGTTGTTGGTGGTAAATATGGCAAGTACTCAGCTTTAATTGGGGGAATATTAATGTTGCTTTTGGGTTTGTTACTTATCTTTAAACCCAGTTGGCTAATGTTTGGCTAAAAATCTAGTGATTTGTATATTTTTGTGTTATAATTAAACTAGTCCGAAGTTCTTAAAGTTTCAAAGATCTTTTTAACTTTATAAACTTTTAACTTTATAAACTTTTAACTTCACTGTGCCTCTTCAACATCTTACAACCAAGGGTGTAGTTGTCCCAAAGGAAAAAGAAGATATTTGTTTTTTTGCTCAAACTGCCTATCGCAACCAATTGCGTCGTTTTGGTATTAAACTAGATGACCGCCGGCGTCACATGTATGTAATTGGTAAAACAGGCATGGGCAAAACTACGATGATGGAAAATATGGTGCTTCATGATATTTATGCTGGTCATGGTGTGGGCGTAGTGGATCCTCACGGAGATTTTGCCGAAAAAATTATTAATTATATTCCTGCCAATCGGATTAATGATGTAATTTATTTTAATCCTGCTGATACTAACTATCCAATTGGTTTCAATATTCTAGAAGTCCAATTTGAAGAACAAAAGCACTTGGTAGCTGCTGGTCTTATGGCAGCTTTTAAAAAGATTTGGCCCGATGTTTGGAGTCCTCGCATGGAGTACATTTTAAACAATACTATTTTGGCGCTTTTAGAACATCCGGGTTCTACATTGCTGGGTATCAATCGCATGTTGTCCGATAAAAAGTATCGAGCAAGAGTAGTTAAATCAGTTAAAGACCCAGTAATTAAATCTTTTTGGGAACAGGAATTTGCCAGTTATAGTGAAAAATATGCTACCGAAGCTGTGGCCGCTGTACAAAATAAAATCGGCCAGTTTTTATCGGCCAGTGTTATTCGCAATATGGTAGCTCAGGTCAAATCTACCATAGATGTTCGTAAAATAATGGATGAAAAGAAAATTTTTATTAT
This sequence comes from Candidatus Magasanikbacteria bacterium GW2011_GWC2_37_14, assembly GCA_000990355.1. Classification (GTDB taxonomy): domain Bacteria; phylum Patescibacteriota; class Patescibacteriia; order Magasanikbacterales; family UBA922; genus GWC2-37-14. The sequence continues at coordinate 34,992 of LBSX01000001.1, read as the reverse complement.
CAATCTTTCAAAAGGTAGAATTGGCGAAGATAATTCACGTCTTTTGGGTGGAATGCTTATTACCAAAATCCAGCTTTCGGCTATGGAACGAGTAGACACTCCAGAAGCAGAACGTCAGGATTTCTTTTTGTATGTAGACGAATTTCAAAATTTTGCTACACCAAGTTTTGCCAATATTTTGTCCGAAGCTCGTAAATATCGTTTAAGTTTAATTATGGCACATCAATATGTAGCCCAATTAGACGAACTGGTGTCGGATGCTGTTTTTGGTAACGTCGGTACCATGATTACTTTTAGAATTGGTGGACCAGATGCAGAATATTTTGAAAAAGAATACATGCCAACCTATTTGCCAGAAGAAATTTTAAATTTGCCTAAATTTCACATCATTATGAAATTAATGATTGATGGTGTGGCTTCGCAACCCTTTTCTGCCATTACCATGCCACCAATCGGCCAGCCAACTGATAGTGCCGAAAAAATAGTTAGAGTTTCTCGTGAACGTTATGGTAAACCGCGCGAAGTTATTGAAGAAAAGATTTTACGTTGGAGTGGTATGGAAGTAGAGGAAAATGAAGATGGTGAAGAATTAGAATTGGAGCATAAAGAGCCAGTGGTAGTGGTAGATGAATCAAAAATTTCTCCTAGTGAATTAATTAAAAAATTAGCAGTGCCTGTTAGTGAACCAGAAGAAACATTGTCTTTATCAAAGTTATTACCCAAGGAAGAACCAATAAAAATAGCAGAATCTCCAGTTTTTAATAAGCCAATCATAAATAATGTTGTTGTAACAAATACTCAGACTAATTTAACTAGTGAACCTTTTAAAAAGAAAAAACGTAAGCGTCATAAAAAGAAAGCTTCTGGTGGAGCAGTTTCTGTGCCGAATACGAATCAACCATTTTTTGCTAGCGACAAACCAAAAGAAGATGATGAGAGTATGTGGAGTGATTTGGAGAAATAAAACAGTCTGTTGAAGAAATAGACTGTTTTTGTTTTTCTCTTGATTTTTATAGATTATTTGGCTAAAATAGCTATATATGGCCGAAAGTAAGCTAATTTGGGAGGAAATTACTCGTAGAGGCGAAAATCATGCCTTGCTTTTGATTGACACTGCTATGGAGGGATTTATGGCATTTTTAGGTTTAGACTTTAATAAGCCCGAATTTAAGCCTCAAAACTTTCGGCAATTAGCTGGGGCTCGTTGGTTTGGTTCAGAGAATTTAGCAGATTTTTGTGATTTTTTTCGTAAAAAAGAACTTGCTAATCCTGGTGCTTTGCTAGAATACGCCAATGAATATAAAAGACGCATTAAGCAATTAAAAGATTTTGTTTTACAAATAAAAGATCTTAATTGGTCTGAACAAGAAACAGAAGTGTTGTTTATAAATTTTTCCGAATATTTAGCTTGTACTCGTAAAATGTGGGCTTTTGCTTACAACGCCATTATTACTAATAAATTTTTACCGGATTTAATTTTTGCCGAGATTGCTAAAAAAGAACCAAATATTAATAAACAAAACGAAGATTTTAATATCTTACTACAATTAGAAGATTCTTCAGAAACAAGGCAAGAAAAATTTTTTTTATTAAATTTAGCGAAGTTTGTAGAAGATAATGGTTATAATCAAGAATTAGAAAATTTAGTGAGTACACATTTATGTAAATTTGCTTATTTAGGGCAGTATTATTTTCGCGGTGAATTGTATAATAAAGATATTATTTTAGAAAGAATTAAAGAAGTATTGAATAATGGTGTTGAAAATGAACTACAAAAAATAAAACAATTAGAAAATGATTTAAGTAAGCGAGAATTGCTTATTAATGAATTAGATTTACCAGAAAATATTCTTAAGTATATTGAATCGGCTCGCGCTCAAGCTTCAGCTTATAGTTTGGTAGACGAGGTTTTTACTTTTACAGTTGTAAATTTAAAACCATTGTTTAATGAAATTGCCAGACGTTTAGGAATGTCATACAAACAATTGATTGAAATGCGGGGTGTAGAAATTTTAGACAGTTTAAATCGTGGAGAATTAATTTTATCTTTAGAAAAATTAAATGAACGAGTAATTGAAAGTGCAATTATTTTAGAAGGTAATAAAGTTATTGTGCTTTCTGGTAAAAAACTTGAAGAATATAAAAAACAAGAATTGAAAATAGAAAAGTATGAAAATATTATCGAGTTAAGTGGTCAAGGTGCTTCGCCTGGAGTGATCACAGGAATAGTAAAGTTGGTGCTTTGCGATGCCGACGCTAAAAAAGTAAACAAAGGCGATATTTTGATTGCACCAGCTACCAATCCCACGTTAGTGCCCGCTATGGAGCGCGCAGGAGCCATTGTTACGGACGAAGGGGGATTATTGTCTCATGCAGCCATTGTTTCTCGTGAGCTTGGCATTCCTTGTTTGGTAGGTACAAAAATTGGCACCAAAGTATTTAAAGACGGTGACATAGTGGAAGTAGATATAATTAATGGTATAATTAGAAAATTATGAAAAAAGAAATTTTTTTAGCTTGGACTCGCGATTATACATTGGCTTGGGCAGAGTGGTGGTCAGGACAAATGAATCCAAGGCTCATGGAGGTTTTTGGAATAGGCATTCCTAGTCAGTTATATTATTTTAATGGACGATTGTTGGAAACTTATAGAGTAGTTGATGAAGCCAAAGCCTTTTTTAAAGCGGTAGTAAATACCGATCCTAAAAATGGTTTTTTCAGTGAAAATAAAATTAATCATTATATTCTACTGGTCAAACAAATACGTGAATTAATGGGGAAGATTAATAAAAATAAAGATTTTGCAAACAGAGCAGTATTTGAAAAAATAAAACAACTCTCTAGAGAAATGTACCCTTGGTATACAGTAAGTTATTTATTGCCACAGGCACAGTGGGCCCCACAGCTTAAAGAAAAATATCCTAAAGAAGCAAATGATATTTTAGAACGCCTGATAAATGCTAGAGTAAAATCAGAAGGTGCCATTCAAGAATTGGTACAGTATTGGCGAGCAGTGGCTAGAATTTTATTATCGCAAAGAAAACTGGAAAATAAATATGCTTCTTTTGTAACTTTTACAGAAATTCAAAAAATGCTTGATGATAATAATTATGTACCCAATAAAGAGGAATTAGAGAATCGTTCTACAGGTTATATTTTTTTAGGTGATAAAGTATATACTAATATTTCAAAAGAAGTTTTTTTTGAAAAACAAGATTTTTATTTTTCCGCACCTGTTAATCAATTTATCAATCAAGAAATTAGAGGGGTGGTTTCTTGTACCGGATCAACCTCAATAAAAGGAATTGTCAATATTATTTTAAAAAATGATGAAATTATTAATTTTAAGGAAGGAAATGTCCTTGTGACGGTTATGACAAATCCTTTTTTTATCCCGATTATGAAAAAAGCTAAGGCAATTATTACTGACGAAGGTGGTATTACTTGTCATGCAGCAATTGTGGCGCGTGAATTAAATATCCCTTGTATCACTGGAACCAAAATTTCCACTAAAGTTTTAAAAGATGGCGATATGGTAGAAGTGGATGCCATTAATGGTATAATAAAAAAAATATGAAAAAAAATTCTTGGTGTGTAATTGCTGAAATTACCCAGAATACCCCATTTGTAATGGGTGTAACAATGACAGGCTCCTTTAAGCTGTGGCCCAAATTTGGTTTGGGCGGCAAAGTTAAACATTATTTTACTTGGTACCAGGGTGATTTTTCTAGAATGTGCTATCTGCGGAAAGAATTTGATGCTGAAGCAGATTTTTTGGCTAAAAAAATGTTGGCCAACCCTGATTGGGCATTAAAAATTATTCTTAAAGTAGAAAAATGGTCTACTGAATTTTTTAAAGCTTCAGACAGACAATTAAAATATAATTTAAAAAAATTATCAGCCAAAGATTTAATTAAAGTTTTTCTTTTGTCATATAAATTTCATTATTATTCTCATGGTATTGGTCCATCTGTTTCTTGGCATGCAGATTGTGAAAAAGAGCGGGTAAGTAAAGGAATTTTAAAAATGATTAGTGAACAAATTAAGCAAAAAAAGTTAAATTTGATACCAGCAATTGTGTTTAGCACACTTTCCACGCCGCGGCAGCAGAGTATTGTAACCAAAGAAGAAATGGCTTTTTTACGTTTAAAAAATATCGAAGAACTTGATAAACATTGTAAAAAATATTGTTGGTTACCTTATCAATTTAAAGGTCCAGCATATACTAAAAAAGACTATTTGGAGCGTTGGCAATCGTTAGAGGAGTTGGGTGAAAAACGAGAAGTATTACTTAAAAAAATTATCACCGATCGTCGTCAGATGTTGCAGGAGCAAAATAACCTTTTAAAATTATTAAAATTTAACCAGTATCAACTAGATCTTATTAAGCTTGCACAGCAAATGGTACATATTAAAGAATATCGTAAAATGGCGTTGTATCATGGTATGTATTGTTATAGTTTTATTTTTAAAGAAATCGGCAAGAGGTTAGGTTTGTCGCTCGATCAAGTGAGGGCAATGAATCATTGGGAAATTGCCCCAGCATTATTAAAACATCAATATGATGAAAATGAATTAAACCAACGCTTAAAAGAGTGTGCAGCGTATTGTGATGGTAAAAAATATGTAATGTATACAGGTCAAGCTTATAAAGAATTCATGAGCAAAATTAAATTTGAAAAAATTAAAGTAAAAGAAAGCAACGAACTTTTTGGCACTTGTGCTTGTCCGGGAAAAGTTCGTGGTACAGTTAAGATAATCAACTTGCCAGAACAGGTGTCTAAAATGAATGAAGGTGATATTTTAGTGGCGCACAATACCAACCCTAATTTGGTGCCGGCAATGAAAAAGGCGGCTGCTATGGTTTCTGAGTCAGGCGGCCTTACTTGTCACACGGCCATTGTTGCCCGTGAGTTAAAAATTCCTTGTGTGGTCGGCGTACCCCAAGCAGATAAGATTTTAAAAGACGGTGATCAAATTGAGGTAGACGCAACTAATGGTATAATTAAGAAATTATGAAAAAAATAACTGTAAAAGATTGGTTTTTGTTTGGTGAGTGGTATGATATTTTTTGGTTTCATTCTGCATATGTAGATGGTTTGGCTTTTACTATTAAAGAAAGACTGGGTTATGGGATAAGCCAAATGATTGTGGAACAGGAAAAAAATGTTCAAAGAATAATGTTTTCTCGTTCTGAATGGACAGAAATTGGTAAACGTTGGTTAGCCGAAGTTATACAAGAACCAAATAAATTGGCTAGTGTTTCTGCAGATTTAAGAAAAGCTGCAGATGAATTAAATCTATTGTCTAGTGAATTAAAAAAGTTAGAAGTAGGGACACTAAGTGAAGAAGAAATTGTTGGTTGGTTTAAAAAATACCAAGAAAAACATTTTACAGTTTGGACCTTGGGACAAATTACTAATGTTTTGGAATTAGAAAATTCTTTATTATCGGATTATTTAAAAAACATCTTAAAAGAAAAAGGTTTAATAGGTGAAGAATTAATTAAAGTCTTTCAAGTTTTGTCTACACCACGGGAATTATCGGCAGCCCAAAAAGAAGAGCGAGAAATGCTAAAAATTGTAAGTGAAAATAATAATCAAACAGAAATTACCAAACATTGGCAAAAGTTTAGCTGGATTACTTTTGGTTGGACTGGTCCAAATTTAAGTTTGGAATATTTTACCGAGGTGGCTAAAGGTTTGTTAAAAGAAGGTAGAGCGGAAAAATTAGCCGAAGTTTTAGAAAAAGATCAGCAATTATTAGTTGATAAAGAATTTTGGATTAATAAATTAAATTTTTCTGAACCAGAAATTATTTTGTTTAGACAAATGGAAGAATTATTATTCATGAAAACCTATCGCATGGATGCACTTTTTTCTAGTTACGAAGCTATACAACCAATTTTAAAAAGAATAGCCAAAGATAATTATTTTTCTTTGGCACAAATATACAATATAACAATGCCATTATTAATTGAAATGTTGGAAAAAGGATGTTTTGAACATGATTTTATCAATGAACTAGGAAATTACTCAGTAAGATATTTTGATGGTGAAAAAATTTATTTGTTAACTGGCGAAGCGGCTGTTAAGTGTGTGGAGCCAGCAAAAAAAGTTTTACCAAAACTTGAACAAGTTAATGAATTAAAAGGGGAGTGTGGTTATCCAGGCAAGGTAATTGGAAAAGTATCAATTGTAAATCGAGCCGAAGAAATGAATAAATTTAGTGAAGGTGACATTTTAGTATCGATTGTTACTGATCCATCTCTTTTACCAATTATGAAAAAAGCCAGTGCCTTTGTTACCAACCAAGGTGGTCTTACTTGTCATGCGGCCATTGTGGCGCGGGAATTGCACATTCCTTGCATAATTGGCACCAAGAGTGCTACTTATGTTTTAAAAGATGGAGATACAGTGGAAGTGGATGCGACGAGTGGGACAGTGATTAAGCTGTCATGCTGAATTTATTTCAGCATCTTTTCGTTAGATTATTTTCTAGATAAATATTATTTTATTAAAGATCCTGAAACAAGTTCAGGATGACAAACGTTTATGATCAAACAATATTGTATAGTAAACACCGAACCAAATTGTAATATTTTAGGTTTACACCCAATTATTCGTGGTTTTTTTCATAAGGATTTAGAAAGGTTAACTGGTCGTATTTTAAAAACTTTCGTTTATCAAGTAGAAGGTGAAGTAATGAATGCCATTGCCGAAAAAGAAAGTTGGTTTGATTTTGGTGATTATTTATGGCAAAAAATTAATAATGATCACCAGTTTGCCGAGCAAGTAAAAGATCATTTGTTAAAAAATGGCCAAAGTTTGTATTTGCTTTGTAATGAAACACTTGGTGAATTTAAAAGTGGACAAATGACCGAGGAAAAAATTAAAGAGAGTATTTTAAAAATTTTAGAATTATTTAGTACTATTTGTACCAGTGGCATGGTAGGGCCGTTTGTGGAATTAGGTGGTGGGGGAATGAGTAATAAAATTGCCGAAATAATTAGAAACAAAAATTTGTCTGTTGTAGAAATGTCGGCAAATGAATGTTTGTCTATTCTTACTACTCCGAGAAACACAACTTGGACCGAAGATTTAAAAGTTGAATTATATTTAATAGCTGATTGGCTATTTGAACAAGGAGAAAAGTTAGATAATTTATCAGACGATGGCAAAAAAATAATTTTACAAGCAATAGAAAAATATGGTTGGGTGTTTTATGGCTACAAAGGGCCAGAATATAACATTAATAATGCTAAAGAAGAAATAAGTCATATTTTGTCACAAAATCTTAAACCTAGTGAACAGTTAAAAATTATTAAAAATAATTTTCAAGAATTATTACAAAAACAAACAAAAATAATGGAGCAATTGGGTTTTAGCGAAGATGAAAAATATTTTGTCACTATTGCTCAGGATTTTGGTTATACCAAAGCTTATCGAGCGAATCTTATGGCACTAGCTTGTTTTACTATAAATAAGTTATTGGCTGTTTTTGCCAAAAAAGAAAGTTATTCTATTCGTCAATTTGGAATGTGTGCAGTTTCGGAATTACAAGCTTATTTAAAAAATGAATTGCCTTTGCCCAAGGCCGATATTTTAAATCAGCGTTTAAATTATGCTTTACTTATTTCCGAAAAAGACAGTGATAAAATTTTGGTAGGAGAAGAAGCCAAACAATGGATGAAGGATAATGTAGAAGTAGAAGAAGTAGATTTGGAACTAACTGAATTTGCTGGTACAGTTGCTTGTGGTGGAGGAGTGAAACAAGTGCAAGGAATTGTTAAAATCGTCATGTCTAATCAAGATATAAACAAAGTAGAGGCTGGTGATATACTACTTTCTAGTAATACTACACCGGACCATGTGCCAGCCATGCGTCGTTCGGCGGCAATTGTTACGCAAACTGGTGGGCTTACTTGTCACGCAGCTATTGTTTCTCGTGAACTCAATAAACCTTGTTTAATTGGTGTTAAACATTTATTACAAGTTTTTAAGGATGGTGATCGGGTGGAGGTGGATCTAGAGGCGGGGATTGTCAGAAAGCTGTCATGCTGAACTCGTTTCAGCATCTTTTCGTTATCTAGATTTATTAAATAAAAAATACTTAAAAAAGATCCTGAAATAAATTCAGGATGACAGATAATATGAATCAAACAGAAATAATCAAAAATAATAAATGGCATTTGTTTGGCCGATGGAAACATACTGGCATGTTTGAAGATGGAATGTCGCGCAACGCTGTTGATGGAGATTTTAAAATTACTGTGCCATATGTACCAAAATATTATTTAGTTTTAGGTCATGGTCAATTTATTTTGGAAGAAGATTATCGAGAGGGAGTGCAGGAGGTAAAAGAAATTTTAAAAAATGATTCTGTGCAGTTTAGAAAAGATTATCAAAAATTAATTTATGCTTCCAGAGATAAACTTTTAGGAATACAATTAACGAGTTTGGTTTGGGAGAAGATTGAAGATTATTTACTTACCAGTTTTAATCATACCCGTTATTGGCTTGGTATTATGTTAGCTGATGGAGCTTTGCAAGAAATTTTTTTGGATTTGCCACAAAAATTTAATTTAGCTGGAAGAGAAATAAGCCAAGCGGAGCTAGTAGCCAAGGCGGCCTTGCCTAAAAAAGACTTCCCAATAATTTTAGGAGAAATTAATTTATTAAACATTGCCATAAAATTAAAAGCTGGTGGGGATGTTGCAGAAGATTTTAAAAAACATGCGACGGATTATGGCTGGACTAATTCTCTATGTTGGTGGACGGAGCCATTTAATGCAGAATATTACCGCCAGGAAATAGAAAAGTTGAGTAAAGAAAAGCCAGAAGAAAAATTGAAATTATTAATTCAGAAAAAAGAGTTACAGCATCAAGAAGCAGAAACAATCTTAGAAGATTTAAAAATTAAATACCCCGAAGCTTGGAAATTTTTGGATATTGTGCGCGATTTAGCTGACTTGAAAGAGGAAAATTGGGATGTAATTTCTATAGCCGGTGCCCACCAGCGTAATTTTTTTAAAAAAATTGCCGCTGAACACGGTTTGTCTTATAATCAGCTCTTTATGTTAACCATTGGCGAGTTAAAAAAGTTGTTAATGAATGGACAATCACCCGATGTAGATGAATTGAATCGAAGAATCAAAAGTTATTGTGTCTTGGGCTCCAAACGAGAGGTATTACATTGTTCTGGCTCGGAAGCCGAGAGCTTGTTACAAGTTGTTGAGAAGGAAGTCCCGGCCATAGAATTTTTACAAGGCACACCAATTTGGCAGGGAAAAGAAACTGGAGTGGTAAATATTTTACATTCTATGGATGAAGTTGATAAAATGGAAGAAGGAGAAATTTTAGTTTGTCCTATGACTGATCCAGATTATTTACCAGCGATTCGCAAAGCTAAAGCAATCGTAACTAATCAAGGGGGAATGTTATGCCATGCAGCCATTGTAGCGCGAGAGTTACAAATACCTTGTGTGGTTGGTACAGAATTTGCTACTAAGTTTTTACATGATGGCGATGTGGTTGAGGTGGATGCATTTAATGGTATAATAAAAAGGGTTATTTAACAAATTTATTTATGAAAGAAATTAATTATTTAACTGAAAAAAGTTGGTATTTTCAGGGATTCAATGGTGTGCCTGCTCTACTTCATGGCCCGGCTTGGTCAATGGTTAGAGATATGCCAAAATTTTTAAATTTTGGCTATTCTGTTTGTATAGAGTATTTTTCAAATGATGTGTGTTATTTTTTGTATGGTTGGGATGATTTACATAGGATTAATAATGAGTTACAAGAACGTTTTAAAAGTAGTAAGAATTTTTTATTTTATTTACTAAAATCTGATGAAAAAATTTGTAAAAAAACATTAAAGCAGTTTAAGATTTTAGGTAAAAAGGAATGGTCCACAGCGTCACTAGAAGAACTTTATACTGCTTGGGGAAAAGCAAATGAATTATATGCATATCTTCTTAGTGTTTCACATATTGTGGAGGGTTTTACTTTAACTACAGAGGAAAAAATAAGAACGTTGGTTAAGGAATTGTTTAGTGGTCAAAATGATCTACTATTATTAACTACCCCCGTTATTCATTCGTTCGTATCGAGGGAACATTACAATTTATGTTTGATTGCACGTGAGATAAAAAAGAAAGGTTTGCAAGATGTGGATATGGATGGAATTTTGTCGAATAGAAAAATTGCTAAAAAGATTCTTCATCATCAAAAAAAGTATTATTGGAAATTAAATAGTTATACTTCATCTAAATTTTTGGATAGTAAAGATTTTGTATCCGAGCTAAAGGAGACGTTCAATAAAGGTGTAGATTTTGAAAAATTTATCAATGATTTTGAGAGTTTACCAAAAAAATTGGCAGAGAAGAAAAAATTGATGAAAAAAATTGAAAATCAGGAATTATTAGACCTTCTGGAGATCGCGGACACCTTATTTATTATTCACGATCGCCGTAAGGAATACATGACCCAGTCAATCATTTATTTAGAATTAATTTTAAAAGAAATAGCTAGTAAATTTAAAATTCCTTTAAGTTACTTACACTATATTCTTCCAGCAGAATTGGAACAGTTACCTGAGATTGTGCCAGAGTTGGAAAAACGTCGAAAGAGTAGTCTATATGTTTTTCTTCCGCAGGAAGAGCCAAAGGTGTTTGTAGGCAAGGACGCAGAATTATTCTGGTCTAAATTAAATAAAAATAAAGAAATTGAAGATGTTACTGAAATTAAAGGTAATTGTGCTTCTGTGGGTAAAGTCACTGGTACTGTGAAAGTATGTAGAGGAGAAAGTGAATTGGTAAAAATGCAGGAAGGAGACATTTTAGTGGCTTGTATGACACAACCAGAATTTTTGCCAGCTATGAAAAAAGCCAAAGCTGTAATTACAGATGAAGGTGGGCTCACTTGTCATGCTGCGATAATAGCAAGAGAACTAAACATTCCTTGTGTGATCGGCACTAAAATTGCTACTAAAGTGTTGAAGGATGGTGATATAGTAGAGGTGGATGCGAGTAAGGGGGTTGTCACCATAATTCCGAACCCCGCAAATGCGGGGTGAGGAATCCCTTTCGATTTAACTAAACAACTAATTTAATATAGCGAGTTAATCTCATAGAAAAGGGATCTCTCGCTGTGGCTCGAGATTATTATGCAAATACCATACAACAAAGAATGGCAATTAATAGAAAAAGAAGATTATGCAAATTATCTTTTTGTAACTGCTACTTGGGAAGGTTTTACCACCAATTTACCAAAACGTTGGGGTTTTATTCCCGGCCGTTATTTAGGCGCAGAATATATTAATTCTAGTTGTAATCTTTTTGTTACCAAAGAACATTTTGATGCTACCAATAAAGAGGTTTTTTCTTGGATGTTTACCAATCCCAAACGTTGGGATGGGCTACATAAAGTAACCGAAAAGTATGCCAAAGAAATGTTTGTTTTTGGTAAGCATCTACAAACACTTAATCTTAAAAAAGCTACTAATAAAGATTTGTTAACCTGGATAAATAAGTTTGAACAAAAGCAAATTTTGGTGCATGACCCGCGCGGACCAATGTGGTTTTTGGAAACACCCTATAATTTGCTTAGCAAATATTTACAAGATTATTTACAAGAAAAATATCAAGATGTTAAAAATGAAGTGAAGCTTGAACCCAATGATGCTTTTCAAATTCTTTGTGTGCCAAAAGAAAAAAGTATCTGGACCAAAGAAAAAGAAGAATTAGCCAAAATTGTTTTGCTTGAAAATAGTAAACAAGAAACTGCTTTGAGTAAGCATACAAAAAAATACGAATGGTTGGAATATGGTTTACAAGGAAAATTTTTGGATAAAGCATATTTTAATGAAGAGTTGAATAAGTTGAAAGACAAAGGCGCTAAAAAGTTTTTGGAAAATCTAAAAAAAGAGATGCAAGAAACCTTAAGACAGCAAAAAGAAATTTTTGCTACTTATAATATTCATCCCACACACCAAAAGATTTTTAAAATTGTCCAAGATTCTTTTTATACCCGTCTTTTAAGTAAAGACGCCCAGTTTTTTGGATATTATTCAATGGATAAAATATTTAAAGAAGTTGCCAAACGTACTTATTTAACCATGGAGCAGGTTAGATTTTTGGCACATACAGATTTTGAAAGAGTGTTAATCAAGGGTGAAGATTTGTCACAATTGGCCAGCCAGCGAATGAAATATAGTTTGCATATTGCCGATCGTGGACAAACGGTTTATTATTCTGGAGAAGAAGCCAAAAAAATACGAGCAAAAATGAAATTTTTTGAAGAAAAAAATATTCAAAAAAATAGTCAAGAACTTACCGGTCAGCCTGCTTTTAAAGGTAAAGTAACTGGCAGAGTAAAAATTATTAATAAAATTCAGGAAATGGCAAAAATGCATGAAGGTAATATTTTGGTTTCGCATATGACTAACCCGAGTATTGTGCCAGCCATGAAAAAGGCTGCGGCGATTATTACTGATTTGGGTGGCATTACTTGTCATGCGGCAATAGTGGCTCGTGAACTAAAAGTTCCTTGTATAATTGGCACCAAAGTTGCTACCGATGTTTTGCATGATGGTGATGAGGTAGAGGTGGATGCCGACAAGGGAGTGGTGAGAAAAATATGAAAAAATCTAAAATTTTACATCAAGAACAAGGAGTTACGCCATTGACCCTAAGCCTTAATCAATGGGGTTTTCATGAAAAATACAGTTTCCCTCATACTGCCCCCTTAAAATTTGACTATTCTTTTTTGGAACACCATGAAGACACTAGTACTAATTGGTATGGAGATTTGGAAAATTTTACGGCCATGGGAGAAATTATTATTGAAAAATTAAAAAATGACAAAAATTACAGTACTCAAGTTTTAAAAGAGGAAATAAGCTTAGGTAAAAAAGTGATTAAATTGTCGGATAAAATAATGAAAGAAGATCTGACAAAATTTAACAAAGCTAAATTAGCCAAATATATTGGCAAACTTTATCAGGCTGGCAAAGATTTGTGTGGAGTGGGTTTTGTGGCCGTAGTTTCGGATTTGCGTCATTACAAACTTTCCACTTTACTAAAAGATATTATTAAGAAAAAAGTAGAGGATTTAAAGTTAAATATAAATATCAACGAGGCTTTTAGTATTTTAATTACTCCCATAAAAAATATTTTTGCCCGAGATTTAAAATTAGATTTATTTGAATTGGCTTTAATTGTCTCACGTCAAGGTAAGAGTGATTTGGCAGTAAATGATCCTCGGATAAAAAAATTAAAAGAAAAATATATTTGGTTTGATTTTGGCTATGTTGGCCCCTCACATGATGAAAAATTTTATGTAGAAGAGGTAAAAGAGATTTTGACTATGGGCAATATTGAAAGTCGTTTGGCAGAGGCGGAAAAAGAACTTGAGTTATTTGCTGTCAAACAAGAGGAATTAGTTGAAAAATTGCAGTTGAGTGAGGTAGAGCAAAATTTGTTTAAAGGTGCGCGAGATATGATGTATAACAAACAATACCGCACTGAAACCGAGTTTAAGATGTTTTTTGCCCTAGATTTATTACTAGATAGGGCGGCAGAACTATTAGAAATTTCCAAAGTAAATTTACATCGCTGTAGTTTGTATGAACTTTTGGATATTTTGGCTGGTAAGTTGGATATACAGGATTTACCAGTTGCCGGAAGAAAACAACATTGTGTTTGTATAGAGGAACCAGGTAAAAAGTTTTTTTATTTAACGGGAAAAGCCGCTGAAAAATATTTGGCAGAAAACGTAGCCCAAGAGGAATTTAATATTAATACTACTTCGGTTCATGGTATGGTTGCCTATATTGGTGAAGCAACTGGCAAGGCCAAGGTGGTTTTAACAGCCAAGGATATTGATAAAGTAGCAGAGGGAGATATTTTAATAGCTGTTCAAACTTCACCTGATTTTTTACCAGCCATGAAAAAAGCCAGTGCTTTTGTCACTGATATTGGTGGCATTACTTGTCATGCAGCGATTGTGGCACGCGAGATGAAAAAACCCTGTGTGGTCGGTTCAAAAGTTGCGACTAAGATTTTTAAAGATAATGATTTAGTAAAAGTTGATGGTAATAATGGAGATGTAATAAAGCTGTCATGCTGAACTTGTTTCAGCATCTATCCCTTAATCTAACTTACTAAATAAATATTATTTTAAGAAAGATCCTGAAACCTGTCTGCCGATAGGCAGGTAAATTCAGGATGACAAAATAATATGCGTAAATGGAAAATACTTAATCAACAATATAACGCCAATTTGTTTCCATATGCCTACCATATTCAAGCTACAGGCGCATTTTTTGCTAAAACCTGCGGTCGCACAGCGGCAGTTGATCATTTCGTAGAGCTAAGGAATAATGGTGAATTGACACAAGGTATACATTGGCAAGATTACCATAAAGCGGGTAAGTATATTTTGAGTCATTTGGAAGATAAAGTATATTCACAGAAAGTTTTACAAAATACAACTATTTTTCTTGATAGATTTTATGATTTTTCTAAAAAAGTAATTAATTTGGATTTAAATAAACAAACAGATGGTAATTTAAATAATTTAATTATTGATTTTAGAGATTTATTTTTAAAATTAGCTTCTTGGGGCGTATTAATTTCGTTTGTTGAATATGAACATCAACTTTTATCCAAAAAAGTAAAACTGTTGTTAAAATCTAAAGTAAATGAGCTAAAATTAGGAATAGGTACAGAGGAGTTGTTTCAAATTTTATCCACTAATAATAAAAAAACTTATTTAGTAAAAGAACGTGATGAATTATTATTAATTGCTAAAAAAATTGTTAAGAACAAAAAATGGGATGAATTTTTTAAAAATGATTTTTCCCAAATTAGTCGTGATTTAGACAATTACATTGGATTAAAAGAAATCTTGTTTAAGCATTGGGATAAATATAAATGGTTAAGTTTTGGTTTTGAAGGGCCATTATTATCTTTAGAAGATATAATACAATCAACAATAGAACTAGTTCGTAAGGATCCTTTTGATTTAGAAGTAGATATTAGAAAAAATCAAAAAGATTTTAGCAAAATTCAGAAATTTTGGGAAAAGGAATTGCTTTTAAATAAATATGAGATGCATCTTGTTTGGTTAATAAGGGAATTGGGATTTTCAAAAGCGATCAGAAAAGATGTTGAATATTGCGGAAACTATTCTTATCATTTGTTACTTACAGAAATAGGTAAAAGAAATTATCTTAGTGCTCACCAAGCTCATTACTTATCAATAGAAGAATTAAGTGAAATCTTATTAAACAAAAAAGAAGTTGATTATAATTTGGTTAATAAGAGAATAAAGTTATCCGTTTATGCTTGTGAAAATTTAAAAGTAAAATTATTTGCTGGTGATGAAGCACAAAAGTATAGGGATAATTTAGAAAAGTTGGTTATAGATAAAAATTTAAAAGTACTAATTGGTGAATGTGCTTGTCCTGGCAAGGTTAGAGGTGTGGTAAAAGTTGTGTTAGACCAAAAGGATTATGGAAAATTTTATGCTCATGATATTTTGGTAAGCTATGCCACCAATCCTAACATGATGCCACTAATGAAAATTTCCAAAGCAATTATTACAGATGTTGGTGGTATTACTTGCCACGCTGCTATTGTTTCGCGTGAGTTAAATATCCCGTGCGTTATAGGTACCAAAATAGGTACGCAAATATTAAAGGATGGAGACGAAGTAGAAGTAGATGCAAACAAGGGTCTAGTTAATATTATTAGTGAAGCTAATTAATTTTATGTCAAAAAAATCACCTAGTTTTTTTCTTTTAGAGCGCATACCACGGGCGCCATTTTTTCATTTTTGTTTGGCTGATTCTATTTTGGTGAATAAATATTTTAAGAGTATTCATCATTTAAAAACTAATCCGGGTGACACTCTGGATATTTTTGAAAATGACGATTTTTTGTATTATTATCGTTTGGAAGATTTACGTGTTTGTACAAATGAGATTTTTAATAAAATTATTAGTAATCCTGAATGGGGAATAAAGACGGATGAATTAACATTAAACAATGCTCACAAGTTTTTTGTTTTTTCACAAAAATTGGAAAAAATAAATTTAAAAAATACTTCTGATAAGGATTTGGCCAAACTCGGGGCAGAATGGTTTAAGGGATTGCACAATACTTGGTGTGCTGGTTGGCCAATAGTATTAGTAGATTTTGAAAAAAACTTATTTTCCAATCATTTAAATAATTATCTTAAGCAAAAAATTCAAGCAAATAAATTAAAAATCTCAGTGGGTGATGTTTTTAGTATTCTCACTACTCCTACAACCGAAACTTTTGCGCAAAAAGAAACTATTGATTTGTTAAAACTTTTACAAAAGATCAAACAAAATAAAAAATTGGTAAATTTTTTGCTTCGCAATGATTTACAAAAAGTAATAAGTACTTGGCAATTGGTAGATAAAAAATCTTGGTTAGCTTTAAAAAATCATTATGAAAAATATTGTTGGTTGCCTTTTATGTATATGGGGCCAGAGTGGGGGATTGATTATTTTGTAGATTCCCTTATTCGCTTATTGCAACAAAAAACAAATCCCGAAGAAGAATTAAAGAAAATTGCCAATAAAAAACAAGAAATTATTCGAGCGCAAAAGAATTATATTAAAGATCTGGAAATTCGCAGTGAATTTCAAGAATTGTTTAAATTGGCCCAGCGTTTTGTTTATTCAAAATCTTATCGCAAAGATGTTCAATATTACAGTTGTTATGTGTTGCAAAAATTATTACGAGAAGTGGCTAGACGACAACAGTTGTCTATGAGCCAAATAAATAGATTATATTCTTGGGAATTAAAAAATTTGTTAAAAAATAAAGGCCCAAATGAGCATATTTTAAATGAAAGAATTTTTGCAGTTCAATTTAGCACTACTAAAACTAGGGTGACTTACGAAGGCAAAAAAGCCAAAGATTTTGTTAAACAAATAAAATTTATTAAGCAAAAGACCGAAAAAGTAAATCAACTTGTGGGTGATTGTGCTAGCGTGGGCAAAGTGCGTGGTATTGTAAAAATTATTAATTCACCAAAAGAAATTAACAAAATGGAGAAGGGGAATGTTTTGGTTTCTTATGCCACTAGTCCAGATATTATGCCAGCTATAAAAAAAGCTGTGGCCATTGTTACTGATTTAGGCGGTATTATTTGCCATGCGGCTATTGTTTCTCGTGAGCTTTATATTCCTTGCGTGGTCGGCACCAAAATGGCCACTCAAGTCTTAAAAGATGGTGATTTGGTAGAAGTAGATGCAAGCCATGGGATAGTGAGAAAGCTGTCATGCTGAACTTGTTTCAGCATCTATCCCTTAATCTAACTTACTAAATAAATATTATTTTATGAAAGATCCTGAAACCTGTCTGCCGATAGGCAGGTAAATTCAGGATGACAAATTATGATCAAATTAATTATTTTTGATGCTTACGGAGTAGTAATTACTGGTGGTTATCCGTTTACTGCAAAAAAAGTAGCCAAGAGATTTAAAATTAATGAGAAACATGCTTATAAAATTATATATGGATTTTTTAATGAAGCTGCTGAAAGAAAGATAAGTCAAAAGTCTGCTTGGGAAAAAGCGGTCAAAGCTTTAAACATATCAATTACTGGCAAAGAATTAAAACAAATTCATTATTCAACTTTTGGTTTGAATAAACAAATTTTGCCTTAAGCCGGCATGGCAGGCGGGGGATTAAGACTTTGCTATTATCCAAAAATACCCGACCACAATTTAAAGACATTAATAATATTTTTCCGGAATTAAAAAAAATTTTTGGCAAAAATATTATTAATACTTGGGAATTAAAATTACCTAAAGCGAGCAAGGTTACCATGCTTTATCTTTTTAATCGTTATAAAGTAAAAGCAAATGAAGTAATGATGGTTGATGATCAATTAATAAATATGGCCGAGGCAAAAAAGTTGGGTGTGAAAACAGTGTTGTACAAGGAGTTGGGGGAGTTGAAAAGAGAAATTTTATTTAAATAAAATTACGTATTTGTTCATTGACTCCTCCTTACGAAGGAGGAGTACCCCGACGTCGCAGTCGGGGGGAGGTGGTTAAGTATGACAAAAATTTTCAATCAAAAAACAAAAACCAAACTAAGAAAGATTTTAAGGAATCAGCCAACCAAGAGTGAAACAGTTTTGTGGAAACACTTATCAAATAGACAATTAGGTTATAAATTTCGTCGTCAATGTGGGGTTGGCAATGTAGTCGTAGATTTCTATTGTCAACAACTAAAACTAGCTATAGAAGTGGATGGTAGTACTCATGAAGATGAACTAGTGCAAGAAAAAGATATTAAAAAAGAAAATTATTTAAAATCACTTGGACTCACCATAAACAGATATACTTCAGAACAGGTATTTAGATATCTACATGAAACTATTGAGGATATTTATAACACCTGTAAATATCTTAACAAACTCTAACCACCCCGTCTCCGACCTGCGAAGGTCGAAGTCACCCCTCCTTCGTAAGGAGGGGTCAGACAAAAACACAAAATCCACCTTTTTGGTGGATTTTGTGTGAAGTAATTCAATCATTTATAAATGATTGAATTAGTCTCTTCCCCCGGGTGTGAACCACGGGGGTTGAGAGCGAACCTTGATGTTGAGTTGTGCCCGTGAGACCACGTAAAGTCTGACGACGACGTGGCAGGGGGCGAGAGAGGTGAGAGGTGGCGGTGGGAATCAGCGCGAGGTGGCGGAGACGACCGGCAGGGTCGCGGTGGTGTCCGGGTAGAACTTCTGGACACTGAGGACGTGTCCGTGCGGTCCACCCAGGAAGATGATGTAGGCCTGGAGCACGTCCAGGCCTAGATCGTCCAACGAGACGCCGTTCCTCCTCGCCCACAGCGAGTTGGCCGGTTCGTGGTCGAAAGTGACCTTGAATCGTCCCTCGTTGCCGCTGGTCGCGATCAGCTTGGTGTTGAAGGCGTTGCACTTGGCGAGCGCCTCTTCCACGGGCTGGTCGCCGAAGCGCGCCGGATCTTCCGTGACCCAGCGGAACATCTCGCCCAGCTTGATGCCCTTGGCCACGCAGTGCTCGTGGAAGTTGGCGTGGCAGCCCTCGGGGTCAGGCGCCTTGGCGATAGAGATCGTCAAGTTGAGCAGGGAGTCCTGCTCCACCACCTCGGCCCCGGTGGCCAGGGCCGTGCTCACGATTGAGCGCACCGCGTTCGACGCCCAGTAGGCCGGCTCGGCGAAGTGCTTCCCCAGGAAGCCGATGAGCGCCCTGTACTGGATCTGAACCGTCATGGCCATGGCGATGCCATCGGGCGTCAGGGAGCGCGCGTGGTCCGGGCCCACGCGCACCGGCTCGGCGTGGCGGCCGCGAATGACGCAGCCGACCGCGTCGGTTGGCACTTCGATCAGGCGCACGCTCATCGGGTCCCACAATTTCGTGCGGTAGGGGTACTGGTATCCCTTCGTCATCTGTCTCTCCCATGGTGGTTCGTGGTCGAAATTTTCGTGCTCGGGATTTCCGAGCGAATGAAGCCCCCTCGACCAAAGGGCATCTAGGTTCTTACCTGTACAAAGATAAGAATTTAGACACCCTTTGGTGCGTTTGTTTGGCGTCATCTCCGCGCAGGCGGAGATCTTACAATGAAATATAGATTCCCGCCTTCGCGGGAATGACGCTTGATGACACTGTAAACTCAACTAAATTGTAAGGTTCACTCTATATTGCTTGGGATGAAAATAGCTTAACTAAGCCAAATTCGCCACTCTAGCAATAACGTAATATTATAGCACATTTTCTTGCTTTTGTCAAGTGGATAGTGTATTATTGTAATATATGCAAAATATTATTATTGTAAATAAAAAAATAAATTTAGCCGAAATAAAAAAATTAGCCAGCGAAACTTTTGGAGATATGGTTAAAGGTGTGGCAGATATTGAGCGGAAAATAATTGCCTTGGGTGGAGAAATGCACGCCGATGCCGAAGAAATTCTTTTGGCCAATGGTTCGGTACAAGCAAATTTGTGGGGTTTTAATATTTATCCAGAGCAAAGTCCAGAAAATTTTATTGAATTTCATTCTTTAATAAATATTCGTCCGGCACAAAATAATCGCTCTATGAATATAGAAAGCAAAGAAATACAAAATAGTATTAAAGAAATCATCCAAAGTTTAATCGTTTGATTATGTGGCATCAAAACACTGCCGAACGTTGGCAAAATTTAAGTTTGGCCGAGCAATTAGGAAATGTGGGTAGTGAGTTTGGTAGAGTGACTGCTTGGCAAACAAAGAATAAAAACTCCGAAGCTTTGTTGGCCTTGGAGAGAACTTTGGAATTGTTGGATTTAAGTATTACTGATTCGCGTTGGCAAAATAATAAAAGAAATGAACTTCTACGTTTACGTGAAGTTATTTGTGATAATTTTCTTCAAAGTGGTCATTATTTAGCTTCTAGTAGCTGGCTAGAAAATTATTTTTTAGCATTTGCTATTTTCGCCAGAAAAAATAAAACTTAGTATTCCAAAGAAAAAAGGCCAGATTGATCGGCAAATTTGCCAGAGAAGAAAATTTTTCTTAAATCCAAATTTAAATTTACTCCTAGTTCTTTTATTTCAGCATCTTTTAATAATTCGTGAGTAAGATAATAGCCGGGATTAAAGCCCAGTAATTTGTTGTTGGAATGAATAAGAAGTAAACCAAAATTATCTAAGGGTAAAATCTCTCCCATGCTTTCGCTAGTGCGGGTTAAAAGTGCTGTTGTTCCATTTTGATATACAGACCACAATTCCCATGGTGAATAGACCAACCATTCATTGGTCCCAGTGTTAAAATATATATTTTGTGCGGGCACATTGTGTTTCAATTCTTTATTATTTAATTCAATCGCTAAAAATTCATTATTCAATTGCAGTAATACTTGGTCTTTATTAATGTTGATGATTTTTTTAATTTCTAAATTATTACCCAAATTTATTTCTGCCAAATTATTTTTTCTTAAAACATTATTATTAATCGTCCAAAGTTTTTCTTCGCTATCTATAAACCATAAACTAGAGGTGTTATTGTATATTTCTTGGCTAGTATTGTTGTTCAAAATTATAATGCCATCATTGCTGTATATATAAAGCGCAGAATTATTAGACCATTGCCAGTTTTCTATAGGCTCATTAAATTCATAGTTTTGAGTTTCGTTGGCATAGTCGGGGTTAACAATTTTTAAATTATATTTATTTTTCAAAAAAGTATAAATTAAAACCAAATTGGATTCCGTAGACCAAGAAATTGTTGGTTGGGTATTGCTTTCTATATTTAATAATTCTTGATTATTGTTATTTTTTAAATTAAGTAAATTAAGTTGATAATTATATTCATTTTTATTTTTGGGATTAAGTGTGGTAACAGCATATTCGGCATTATGAGAAAAATAAATATTAGAAAAATCATTTTCGCTAATTTTTGTAGGAGTAGTTTGTTTAAATAAAGTAATATCTTTTAAGTAACTGGTTTTTTTACTTTCTACAGTGATTTCTTTTTGCCAGTCTTGATAACCACTGGCGGAAAATCTTACCGTATAAGTGCCAGGAGCCAAATTTGGTAAACGAATCGGTAAACTTTCTTCAAGTAATACATTATTTAAATAAATCTGAGCGTCTTTTGGTAAAATATCTATACTAATCACCCCAGTTTGTTTTAATTGTTTGGTGGCCCAGTCAAAACGGTAGCCTGCGGTATACATTAAAACAGTAGGGGAAACAATAAAAAAAATAGCAAATAAGCTAAGCATAATGCTAATTCGTACTTGTCTAGTAAGCCAAGTGTGTAAATAGGTCATAATTTGCTATTTCTCTAGTTTTACGATAGAATAATAGCGTATTTTATTAATAAAAGCAAGTTTTTATGGCAAAATTTATAATTAAAGGCGGGGCAGAATTAGCTGGAGAAATTAGTGTAAAAGGAGCGAAAAACGCGGTATTGCCGATTATGTGTGCCACAATTTTAGCCAAGGGTGAATTTATTTTAAACAATGTCCCAAATTTGAGTGATGTTTCTACAATGGTAAAACTTTTGGAATATTTAGGTTTAAAAGTTGAAAAATTAAATAATGATACTTATAAAATAATTAATAATGGCCTTACTTCGGTAGAAGCGCCATATGAATTAGTGAGTGAAATGCGCGCTTCTTTTACTATTACCGGACCTCTTATTGGTAAAGAGAAAAGAGCCAAAGTCGCTATGCCTGGTGGTTGTGCGCTTGGTGCTAGAGCTGTAGACCAACATTTGCGAGCGTTTGAAAAAATGGGCGTGCAAGTTAACACTGAGCATGGTTTTGTAAATTTGGATGGTAACAACTTAACTGGTGCGGAAGTAGATGTAGAAGTTACTAAGTTAAAAATTCCAAGTGTAGGTGCTACCGAAAATGTTATGATGGCAGCAGTCCTTGCTAGTGGACAGACGATTATAAATAATGCAGCCAAAGAACCAGAAATAGTTGACTTGGGAAATTTTTTAATTAAAATGGGGGCCAAAATTGAAGGTTTAGGTAGTGATAAAATAATTATTATTGGTGTAAAAGAATTACAGGCTTGTGAATATGAAATTATGCCCGATAGAATAGAAGCTGGCACTTATATTATTATGTCTCTTATTACTGGCGGGAAGGTAAAAATAAAAAATGTTAATTTGTCAGATTTACCTGGATTTATTGCTAAATTGGAAGAGATGGGTGTAAAATTTACACAAGAAGAAAATTTGTTGTCTGTTAGAGGCAATATTAATGAATTAAAAAATACAAAAATAGAGACAGCTGTTCATCCTGGTTTTCCCACAGATTTGCAACCGCAAATGATGGTGCTTCTTAGTTTAATTGCCGGAGCAAGTGAAGTAAATGAAACAATTTTTTCTAATCGTTTTATGTTAGTACCAGAATTAGATCGTATGGGGGCCGAAATTGTGGTTGACGAGCGAGTAGCTAATATTAAAGGTGAAATAAAATTTAGTGGCGCCAAAGTAACAGCGACCGATATTCGAGCGGGTGTATCTTTAGTGTTAGCCGCTTTGATTGCCGACAATACTACTGAGATTAACAATATTCATTTTATTGAACGTGGATACGAAGATTTAGTTAGTCGTTTAAAATTATTAGGTGCCAATATTGAACGCGTGGATTAATTATGACTGTAAAAAAAGAAAAAATTCATCCTGAGCAAAGTCGAAGGATACTTGTAGCAATGAGTGGCGGTGTTGATTCATCAGTTGCTGCTGCTCTTTTGGTTGAACAAGGTTATGATGTTACTGGTATGTTTGCGGTAAATTACCAGGCTCCATTTTCCGAATTGCGCCTGGCAGGTTCGAGTTCTGAGTTTACAGGGCGCAGTGGAGAGTTTACAGGGCGCAGCGTAGCGGAGCCCTGTTGGGTGCCAGATTATCAAGACGCCTTGCGAGTAGCCGCACATTTGGGGATTCCTTTGATACGCTGGGATTTTGTTAAAGAGTACAAAAAATTTGTTTTGGATTACATGTATAAAGAATATTCTACTGGTCGCACTCCGAACCCCGATATTTTATGTAATAAATTTGTAAAGTTTGGTTTTTGGTTGGAGAAAGCTAAGAAAATGGGATTTGAGAAAATCGCGACTGGTCATTATGCCCGGCTTCGCTTTGCTGCGCCAGGGCAGGCTAATATTTCTTTATTACAAGCCAAAGACGACAACAAAGATCAAACATATTTTCTTCATCAACTTAATCAAGAACAATTATGCCAAGTTTTATTTCCAATAGGTGGATATACCAAACCCGAAGTAAGAAAATTAGCCAAGAAATTTAAATTGCCAACGGCCGAAAAAGAAGAAAGTATGGGAATTTGTTTTATTGGCGAAGTACCAATGCGTGATTTTTTAAAAAATAAAGTAAAAGCTAAACAAGGGAAAATTTTATTGTCCCCCTCTGCCCGAGAGGGGGTAGGGGGAGTGGGAGCAGTTGGTGAACATACTGGCTTACCTTTTTATACTATTGGTGAACGCATCGGGGTGTCCCTCTCTTACCAACCTGCCTTGCCGGCAGGCAGGGAGGGGGTTCAGGGGGAGTTGCCGAGGCCCGCCAAGACTCCGGCAAACTCTTCCGGCCTTCGACCACCTTCTCTTGGAAAGAGAAGGACAGACACCCAGCCATATTTTGTAATTGATAAAAATATCAAGAAAAATATATTAATTGTTGGTTTTGAAAATGACCCTTTATTGTACAAAAAAGAGATTATTATTTATA
This sequence comes from Candidatus Magasanikbacteria bacterium GW2011_GWC2_37_14, assembly GCA_000990355.1. GTDB lineage: Bacteria > Patescibacteriota > Patescibacteriia > Magasanikbacterales > UBA922 > GWC2-37-14. The sequence continues at coordinate 10,725 of LBSX01000001.1, read as the reverse complement.
ATGTTAATTGGATTAATGAATTTACCCGACGAAGCATTAGCGAAGGCGGGCCATTAAAATGTAAAGTACGTCTCCGTCATCGCCAACAGTTGCAAGACTGTGTCGTTTCCCCACTTAATAAAGGGGGGCGAGGGGGGTTATTGGTTCATTTCACCCACCCCCAACGCGCCGTCACTCCTGGTCAATTCGCAGTTTTTTATAAGAACAACGAGTGTTTGGGAGGTGGGGTGATAAAGTAAATGTGTGCTTGCCGGCCGTAGCTTTAGCGAAGGCTGGGGCGGGGGAGTAATTAAATAATAAATATTTTATTTTAATGTTATGGCTATTAAAAACCCACGTTTTATTCGTCTTGCCTACGTTGCTTTGGCATTACTAGCGGCGATTTTATTCGAACAATTAGTCGTGCAGTCAGAAAGTTGGGGAATGGGAGTGTTTTTAATGATTGTTTTTTTAGGTTTAGGTTTTGCGTCTTTAACCAAATATACTAATCATTTAAATAATCGTTGGGCTTTATGGCTTTTGGTACCTATTTATATTTTGGCATTTGATTTAATGCTTTATAATAATGCTTTGGTAGTATATTTTTTACCCTTGGTTATTTTTGTTTTGGTAATATTTTTTGCAATTGTTTTAACCGTGCGCAACGAAAGTAAATTTGTTTTTTATTTTAAAAATATTCCAGTTGTAAAAAATGTTTTTGTGGGAATAAAAAATTTGGGATTAGTGTTTGGTGATTTATTTAGTTGGAAAAAAGAAGATAAACATAGTGAAATTTATAAACAAGTGGCTGTGGGTTTAATTGTAGCGGCCCCAGTACTTTTACTGTTCACTTTGTTGTTTGCTGGTGCGGACAAAGTATTTAGCAGTGGTTTAGAAAGAATCTTTCGGATAAATATTGATCTGGATTTTCACCTTGTAGCGCAAATAATTAGAACCATAATTTTAACTTTTTTAGCTAGTGCTTTTTTCTATACTTTGATCAGTCACGAAAATGCACTCAAAGATGGTATAAAAATTAGACAAAAAATTTCTTTTACGATTGCCTCGGTAGTTTTGTTATCAGTAAATATCTTGTTTGCAATATTTGTATTTATTCAAATTAAATATTTGTTTGGCGCACATGATTTTGTAATCAGTAATGGTCTAACTTTTGCCGAATATGCTCGCAGTGGATTTTTTCAATTGGTTTGGGTAATGATTTTTTCGGCCATTTTGCTCTTGGTTTTTTATCATTCCTCAGCTCATCACGGAAAAAACAATTTTGTTAGTGCCTTAAAACTATTGTTAATTTTACAAATTTTTGTCATTGCCCTTTCGGCCTTAAAACGCATGAATTTGTATCAAGCGGAATATGGCTATACCACTTTAAGATTATACGTGGAATGGTTTATTTATTTTGCTGGAGTAGTATATTTTACTTTAGGACTAGCGATTATTACTAATTATTCATTTAGAAAGTTTTTTTATGGTGGTTTAATTCTCAGTCTAGTAGTCTTTACATTGGTGGCTTCGTTAAATGTTGATGCAATAATTGCCAAGAAAAATATTGATCGTTTTTTAACAGAAAATAAAAAAATGGATTTGCGCTATCTAATGTTTAGTTTATCAGCCGATTCTATTCCTGAAATAGTAAGACTTAATCAATATATTGGTTTAAAAAAAGTAGAACCGTTAGAAGTTAATCGGAAAGAGGTAGTTGACCCTGGGATAATTGACAAAAGTAATATCCATACTCTAGCCCCTTGGTATAGTGCTGAATTAAATCACAAGCGCAATCGTCTATATTCACAAATGATTTCTTTGTCTCATTTTAATTTAGGCGCACAACGTGCTTTAAATAGTATAAATAGTATTGGTCTATGATCACTTCACATGAACTACGTACAAAATATTTGGAATTTTTTTCCGCAAAAGGTGGATCTTTTTTTGGTGGCAAAGGTCATACAATTATTCCTTCGGCATCATTAATTCCCGAAAATGATCCTACAACCTTGTTTACTGGTTCGGGTATGCAACCAATGGTGCCATATTTACTTGGTGAGCGTCATCCTTTGGGAACAAGAATTTGTGATTCACAAAAATCATTTCGTAGTCAGGACATTGATGATGTGGGTGATAATCGTCATACAACTTTTTTTGAAATGCTTGGTAATTGGTCTTTGGGAGATTATTTTAAAAAAGAACAGATTGAGTGGATGTTTGAATTTTTAATTAAAGAAATTGGTCTAGACCCAAATAAATTATATGTTACTTGTTTTAGTGGGGCAGACAGTTTTGCTATTTCACGAGACGAAAAAGCAGCAGAATTGTGGAAAGCAAAATTTAAAACTGTTGGCCTTGAGGCCAAGATTGTAGAAAATTCCGAACGAGATGGTATGCAGGATGGTAGAATTTTTTATTATGATGCTAAGAAAAATTGGTGGAGCAGGGCTGGGGTGCCAGAAAATATGCCACTCGGAGAACCGGGTGGACCAGATAGTGAAATGTTTTGGGATTTTGGGTCAGAATTAAAATTACATGAAAATTCCAAATGGAGTAGTGAACCTTGTCATGTAAATTGCGATTGTGGCCGTTTTATGGAAATTGGCAACAATGTTTTTATGCAATACAAAAAAACTCGCATGGGTTTTGAAGAATTAAAACAAAAAAATATTGACTTTGGTGGAGGATTAGAAAGAATGGCCGCAGCTTTGAATAATAATCCCGACATGTTTAAAATTGATTTGTTTGCAAGTGTAATTAAATTATTAGAAAAATTATCCGGACATAGTTATAATGAAAACGAAAAAATTATTTATGCTTTTCGGGTAATTTTGGATCATTTACGGGCGGCAACATTTTTGATTAGTGACCAAGCCGTACCCTCAAACAGAGACCAGGGTTATTTTACTCGGCGGTTGATTCGTCGTTCGGTGCGTTATGCTCGAGATTTGGGAATTAATAATAATTTTTGTGTAGAGGTTGCCAAAATTTATATTGATGAATACAGCCAGGCTTATCCAGAATTGTTACAGAAAAAAGATTTTATTTTAAATGAATTAGAAAAAGAAGAAACAAAATTTAGAGAGACTTTGGAAAAGGGGATTAAAATGTTTAGTCAATATATTTTGTTAGGTAGTGAAGCTGGTAAAACTATTTCTGGTAAAGAAGCTTTTGATTTATTTCAATCATATGGTTTCCCTTTGGAAATGACCATTGAATTGGCAACAGAAAATAAATTAACGGTTGATATAAATTCTTTTAATGAAGAAATGACTAAGCACCAACAACTTTCACGCGCTGGTGCTGAACAAAAATTCAAAGGGGGACTAGCTGACACTTCGGAACAATCTACTAAATATCATACCGCTACACATCTTTTGCTTGCTTCTTTACGACAAGTGTTGGGGGCTGATATTGTACAAAAGGGCAGTAATATTACTGCTGAGCGTTTACGTTTTGATTTTAATTGGCCAGATAAATTAACTGCTGAACAAATTAAAGTAGTAGAAGATTTGGTTAATCAAAAAATTGCGGAAAATATTACCGTGCAAATGCAAGAACTGCCAAAAGATCAAGCCAAAGATTTGGTTACTGTGCGTTCGTTTGATTTAAGTAAGTATGGTGAAGTAGTTAAAGTTTACAAAATTGCTGATTTTAGTATTGAATTTTGTGGTGGGCCCCATGTACAAAATACTGGTGTGATGGGGCATTTTAAAATTACCAAAGAAGAAGCATGCAGCGCTGGGGTGCGTAGAATTAAAGCAATACTTATTCACAGTTAAGGTGCTATTGGCTTCTTGACAAGCCTAATTTATTAGTGTAAAATAGTGCCAGATATAAAAATTTCATGTCAAAAATTGATGTAGTGGAAATGCGGGGTAGAATTGAAGAATTATTACCTGCCGGCACTTTCCGCGTTAAATTGGAAAACGGCCATGAGCTAATTGCTCATCTCTCGGGAAAAATGCGAATGAATCACATTCGCTTGGGAGTAGGAGATGAGGTCCGGGTGGAATTAACACCTTATGACCTTACCAAGGGTCGAATCAATTATCGTTTCTAAAATTATAAATAAAGGAGTATCAACCAGTGCAGTGTAGCTCAAGTCCTCTTGAAAAGGCTGTTATGTCATTGAGGCGAGCGCTTAAATTGCGGCAGTGGTTGGTATTTTTTAGTTCTATAATTAAAATAATACGAAATATGAAAGTTAGTGGTTCTGTAAAACCAAGATGTGCAAAGTGTAAAACCGTGCGTAGAAGTGGCACTATTTATGTTATTTGCGAAAATCCTCGTCACAAACAACGTCAGGGTTCTAAAATGAGAAAAAAATCAGCTTAATAATAATATTTATGCGTTTAGCCGGTGTATCTATTCCAAAAGAAAAAAGAGTTTTAATCGCTCTTACTTATATTTATGGCATTGGTGATAATTCTGCCAAGAAAATTTTGTCTGCTGCCCAGATTAAAGACACTGTTCGAGTAAAAGATCTTACCGATGCCGAACAAGACAAAATTCGAACTATTGTCGAAAAACAATACAAAACCGAAGGTGACTTGCGTCGTGAAGTTGCCAGTAGTATCAAACGTTTAAAAGATATCAAGAGTTATCGTGGTTCACGCCACACCAAACATTTGCCAGTGCGTGGCCAAAGAAGTAAAACAAACAGTCGTACTGTGCGTGGCAACAAACGTAATCTTGCCACTTCTGGTAAAAAACCATCAGCTCAAAAAACTTAATTAATTTTTTTATAAGTTGGTAGATTTATGGCAAAAGCTGCCGTTTCAAAAAAGAAAAAGATTGTAAAACAAGTAAGCCATGGTCGAGCCTATATTCAGGCTACTTTCAACAATACTATTGTTAGTATTACTGATTCCAATGGCGATGTACTAGGTTGGGCTTCTTCTGGTATGGTTGGTTTTAAAGGACCAAAAAAAGCTACTCCTTATGCTGCTTCTCAGGTAGTAAAAAAGGTTATCGATGCTACTGCACCTACTGGTATAAAAGAAGTTCATGTTTTTGTAAAAGGTATTGGTGGTGGTCGCGAAGGAGCTATTCGCGCTTTAAATAATAATGGAATTCAAGTTTTGTCCGTAAAGGACGTTACCCCTATTCCTCATAATGGTTGCCGTCCTCCAAAAAGACGTCGTGTATAATCTATGCCTAAATATATTGGACCAAAAAATAAAATTGCTCGCCGTTTTGGGGTGAATTTGGGTTTAAAAACCAATTCTACCAAAGTTGCTCGTCGTTTAAGCCAAATGCCAGGTGTACATGGACCTAAAAAAAGACCAGGTGCCAATTCTAGTTATGGCAAACAATTATTAGAAAAACAAAAAGCCAAACTTATTTATGGTTTACGTGAAAGACAATTTCGTCGTTATGTGGACTTGTCTAGAACCATGAAGGGTGACTCTGGTTTAAATTTACAACGATTATTAGAATTACGCTTAGACAATGTTATTTATCGTTTGGGTTTTGCTGTTACTCGTTCTCAGGCACGTCAATTTGTAAATCACGGCATGTTTAAAGTAAATGGCAAAAAAATCAACATTCCTTCACACTTATTAAAAATCGGCGACGAAGTTACTTTGGCCGAAACCAAAACTAAGAAGAAAATCTTTGAGGGCGTGGAAGATCGTTTGAGTAAGGTTGAATTGGCTAGTTGGTTAGTTTTGGATGCTGCCAAAAAACAAGGAAAAATTTTGAATTTACCTGCCGAAACTGATTTTGAAAAAGTTTTTGATGTTAAATTAATTACTGAATATTATTCTACTCGTTAATTTTTTTTGCCTTTTTAGGCAATTAATTTAAATATTTATCTTTTCTATATGGAGGATATACTTTTACCAACAACCGTGGAATTTGTGGAAGGGGACAACGTCAACGTTGGAAAAGTTGTTATTACCCCTTGTCATCAAGGATATGGCACAACCTTAGGCAATGCTTTGCGTCGGGTTTTGTTGTCTTCTTTGCCAGGGGCAGCTGTGGAAGCTGTAAAAGTAAGTGGCGTAGTCCATGAATTTTCTGCTATTGAGGGTGTTCAAGAAGACATGATCGCTTTGATTCTTAATTTAAAGCAATTGGCAGTACGTTCTTTTTCTACCGAACCAGTTACTTTATCTTTGCACAAAAAAGGCAAAGGTGTGGTTACTGCCGCAGATTTTGGCAAAAATTCCGATGTAGAAATTGTTAATCCAGATTTAAAATTGTTTACTGTTACTGCCGATAGTGCAAAAATTGACCTGGAAATTATTGTTGGTAGTGGCCGTGGTTACAAACCAGTAGAAGAAAAAAGTTCCAAAAGTTTAGATTTGGGCACAGTATTAATTGATTCTTTGTATAGCCCTATTCGCGATATTGGTTACAACGTAGAATTAACTCGCGTGGGAGATGTGACTGATTACGAAAAATTAACATTAAATATTGAAACCAATGGTACAATTACTCCTCACGAAGCTGTTTCTCAAGCTACTAGAATTTTAATGGATCATTTTGCTTTACTCTTAGATGTAGCTGAAACTGGTATAGAAAATAAAAAAGAAGAATTAGTAGAAGTTACCGAAGAAAAAACAGAAACAGAAGTAGACAATGAAGAAAAAAAAGTTGAAAAGAAAGTTAAAGAAAAAAAAGCAGAAAAGAAAGTTAAAGAAAAAAAAGCTGTTAGTAAAAAAGCCACTAAGTAAGAGAAATAAATATTAAATATGCGGCATAAAAAGAAAAAAATTACCTTAGGAAGAGTTAGTCAAGTACGTAAGGCTTTAATGCGTTCATTAGCAGAGAGTCTTATTTTGCATGGATCAATCAAAACTACTTTGGCCAAAGCCAAGGCTTTGCGCACTGTGGTAGAACCTTTGGTTACCAAAGCTATCAAAAATGATTTAGCAGCTCGCAGAAACGTTTTAAAATTTTTATATACTGAAAAAGCTGTAAACCGTTTATTCAACGAAGTTGCACCTAATTATAAAGACCGCCGGGGTGGTTATACCAGAATTATTAAAATGGCTCGCAGACCAAATGATGCGGCCGAGGTAGCCCGGATTGAATTTGTATAAATATGAATCAAATTAAAAGACAAAAAATTGAAATTGACGCTACAGACAAAGCTTGTGGCCGAGTGGCTACTGCCATTGCTATGGCTTTGCGTGGCAAAATCAAACCAGGTTTTGTGCCTCACATAGATGCTGGAGCTTCGGTAACGGTAATAAATGCTAGTAAATTAAAATTTACTGGTCGCAAATTGGTACAAAAAGATTATTATCATCATACCATGCATGCTGGTGGTATAAAACGCACACCAATGAAGAAGGTTTTTGAAAGCGATCCAGCAAAAGTAATTCGTCACGCAGTAAATGGCATGTTGCCAAAAAATAAATTACGCGTAGAGATGATGAAGAGATTAACTATTAAAGCTTAATATGGTGGTAGGAAAAAAAGTAGACAATTCAATTATTAGAGCCTTGGGACGTAGAAAAACTTCTGCGGCTCGGGTACGCATACAACTTGGCAAAGGCGAAATTGTTGTTAACGAAAAACCTTTGGAAAAATATTTTCCTTTAAAATTGTGGCAAAATACAGTTTTGGCTCCATTAGTTTTGGTGGGTAAGGAAAAAAGTTTAGATGTATCTGTTAGAGTAGTAGGTGGTGGGGTAAATTCCCAAGCTGGTGCTGTTTGCCATGGTATTGCTCGGGCTTTGCTAAAATGGAATGAAGAACTTAAACCTGTTTTAAAAGCCGAAGGATTTTTAACCCGCGATTCTCGGGCCAAAGAAAGAAAGAAATTTGGTCGTCACAAAGCTCGTCGTGGTCATCAATGGAGAAAACGTTAAGATTTTCAACAAATATATTACAACAATCCCGTCTCAAACGGGATTGTTTTTTATGTTGGGTGTGATAAAATAGTTGTATTAAGGACTTAATTCTTAACACAAAAATCTATTAAACTTTTTAAGACTCGGAGCTTTAATATGTATCACCTCTACATTCTAGAATGTGCGGACAAAACATTGTATACTGGTATTACAGTAGATTTGGAGCGAAGAGTGGGGGAGCATAATTCGTCAAAACTGGGTGCTAAATATACCAGGGCTAGAAGGCCAGTAAAAGTTGTGTATTCCAAAAAGTTTAAGAATCGGTCTTTGGCATCCAAAGCCGAAAGCAAAATTAAGAAATTATCGAGGAAGGAAAAATTGAATTTAATCCGGGTAAAATTTTAAATTAATTTTATAGCAGGGAAATTATCCACAACCATTTCGTTGATGTCACCGAAATGGTCGAAATTTGGTTCAGCACAAGATGTTATGTAAATGTCAAATATTTTTACTTATCCACTTGACAAACATTTTGACAATGATATAATGTAAAATGTAGTAAAATGCAATACTTTATGTCTAAACAATTATCACAATACATTATCAAGCTAAGAAAAGAAAACTCTTTATCGCAAGAGTATTTGGCCGAGGAACTTACTATTTCTCGTCCTACTTACATGCAAATAGAAAAGGGCGAACGCGAGTTGACTGTTAGTGAAGCCGAGAAATTGTCCGCTATTTTTAGTTTAAGTTTAGAAGATTTTTTAAATATGGTTTCACCCACGGAGTACCAAGTTTTTACAGAAAAAAACAAAACTAAGAAGAAAAATAAAAAAATCGATATTAGAATTAATGTTCCACAAAAGAATCTAGAAAAATTTAAGCAAGTTTTGTTGTATATTTTAGATAAAGTTGGCGCCAAAGCCAATATCGGCGAAACAGCTTTATATAAACTTCTCTATTTTATTGATTTTGATTATTATGAAAAATATGAAGAACAATTGATTGGAGCCACTTATATCAAAAATCATTATGGTCCTACTCCAATAGAGTTTAAAAAAATAATTGATCAAATGGAAAAACAAGGACAGGTGGAAGCTGTTAAGAGTAAATATTTTCAATATGAACAAAGAAAATACTTGCCTCGAACATCACCTGATTTGAGTTGTTTATCCGGTCAAGAACTTACGTTGATAGACGACGTCTTACATCGACTTTCAGACAAAAGTGCCAAGGAATTAAGTGAATATTCTCACGGTGATATTCCATGGAAGACTCATAAAGATGGTGAAAAAATTGATTATGAGAGTGTTTTTTATCGTGATGATAAATATTCTGTGAGAGAGTATGATGATAAATTGTAATGAAACTCCAGAATTTAAGAAAGATTTTAAAAAATTGTTTCGTAAATACAGGACTTTGTTTGACGATTTAGAAAATTTTAAAAAAAGATTTGTCGAAATTGATATTAAAGCAAATAAAAATTTTGCTATTCTAACTGAAAATAATAATTTTAGGATAATTAAAGCCAGATTGTTTTGCCGAGCGTTAAAAGGAAATAGTTTAAGAGTTATTTACGCCCAATTTAGAAATTGTGAAAAAGTGGAATTTATTAGTATTGATTTTATTGAATTATATTTTAAGGGTGATAAAACAAATGAAGACAGAGAAAGAATAAAGGATTATCTTAATAAAAATTGATATATTTAATCAAATATAACCTTATGACCACCTACACTTGGTATCAAACATTAATAAAACCCTCCTGGGCGCCACCAGGGTGGATTTTTGGGCCGGTATGGAGCGTGTTGTATGTACTAATTGCCATTTCTTTTGGCACAGTTTTTTATAAAACTTTTAAGGGTAAATTGTCTTGGCTCGTGGCTTTGCCTTTTGCTTTAAATATTGTTTTTAATTTGGCTTTTTCGCCAATTCAATTTGGTTTGCAAAACAATCTTTTGGCTGCCCTGGATATCATACTGGTGTTAGGCACATTAATTTGGGCAATTATTGCAATTGTTTTGGCTTCGTTAAAATTATCTATTATTGGTCAGCCAGGAATTCTCTGGATTGCTTATATACAAATTCCATATTTGCTTTGGGTGTCTTTTGCTACGGTTTTACAATTATCTGTAACGTACTTGAATTGGAAGTAATATGGACAATGTTATGACATCAAAAAATCGCCTGCTGGGCATGACAGTAATAATTATTACCAATCTTATTCCTTTGGTTGGAATATTATTTTTTAATTGGAATATCAAAGACATTGTGCCAATTTATTGGTTAGAAATGGTTATATTGTGTTTTTTTAATGTTTTAAAGGTATCTCGAGCAGAAGGTAAAGAAATATTTGGCCAAGGCAGTCTGAATGGAAAACCAATAAGTAGTTATAAACGAAGTGATTTGGTCTGGCAATCAATTATAACTTATAGCGCATTTTTATTTATTTACGGAATTTCAATTATGTTTGTTTTTAAACGTTATTTTTTTATTTTTGAATATTGGTGGTTGATTTATGTTTTTATGTTTGAATACTGGTTAGAATACTATTTTGACTATCTAAAACAGGAAAAGTATAAGTTAATTTCACCGGCTGATCAATACTCTAAACCAATACCCAAAGTGATTATTTTACATTTGGTGGTTTTTTTTGGAATGTTTTTTATGGGCAATTTTTATATTGGTGCAATTATTTTAATCTTACTAAAAACTGTTTACGAGCTAATTTCTAAATATCGTTTTAAAAATATTAAAATTATTGGCGAGGCGTAAAATAGTATAGGCTATCTGTAAGACGTAAGTGGTAAATGTTATTGACTAAAACTGGACAACACAGTCTTTTCCAATCAATAGATGAGCCCCAAATCTATCCACACCGTTGGTCAAATGAATTAAATTGTTTGATGTTCTGAAACACGAAAAGATTTGAATA